>NZ_LDJK01000038.1 GCF_001431535.1 Stenotrophomonas chelatiphaga | reverse complement strand
TGCTCACGTGGTCTACCGTAACTTACACCGAATTGGTCGTCGGCAGCGCCAGAGTGGTATAAGAGACACTGCCGCATCCATCGGGGCCTCGTGTCGCGCCATCCATGGCGCTCCACGCCCCCTCCAACCCCTCCCCCCGCGTAGAAGAGAGAAAAAAAGAAGGGGTCAGAGTCCTTTCGCGCAGCGAAAGGACTCTGACCCCGTTCCGGAAACATTCCGCTTTTATTTTATCTTTTACGTGGCGGCGCGCGCGCTATGTCACAGGGCCGGGCGATGGGGTTGGTGGGGGACGGCAAATACCGCATCCATGCGGGCCTCGTGTCGCGCCATCCATGGCGCTCCACGCCCCCACCAACCCCTCCCGCCACGTAGAAGAGAGAAAAAAAGAAGGGGTCAGAGTCCTTTCGCGCAGCGAAAGGACTCTGACCCCGTTCCGGAAACATTCCGCTTTTATTTTATCTTTTACGTGGCGGCGCGCGCGCTATGTCACAGGGCCGGGCGGTGGGGTTGGGCGGGGGCGTGGAGCGCCACGGATGGCGCGACACGAGGCCCGCAGGACGCGGCTATTGCCGTCCCCCGACCAACCCCATCGCCCGGCCCAATCGCAGTACTCAATCGCCCCCAGCGACCCACCACGAGGGGCTCAGCCGTTCGCTGCAACGACCGTCAGTTGCCCCACTGCGGCATCGGCATCGCATCCACCGGAATCGGCGAATCCAGGTCGTCCTTGCCGCGCGCATGCTTGCCACGCAGGTCGTTCTCGATCTGGTAGTTGCGGCGCTGCAGCCACGCATCACGCACCAGGGCGTATTCGTCCACCGCGCTGGAACGGATGTCATCGGCGGCCAGCAGCTGCGAACGGGCGTCCACCAGCTGCAGGCCCTGCAGGCCGATGCGCACCTTGTCTTCTTCGATCTGGCGGATCGGCGACAGCGGGATGTCACCGGCCAGGCCGAACACATCGCGCACCGTACGCGGGCCGAAGAACGGCAGTTCCACGTAGCGCGACGGACGCCAGCCCCACGCACCGAGCGTCTGGCCGAAGTCTTCCTTGCGGTTGGCGATCATCGCCTTGCTGGCCGGATCGAACAGGCCGCCGACACCCAGCGTGCTGTTCATCAGGAAGCGGCCCATGGTGTCCCAGGCATCGTCCGGACGGCCCTGCAGGAACTGGTTGACGATGGTGACCGGCGAACGGATGTTGCTGAAGAAATTGCTCACGCCGGTGCGGGCAAAGCGCGGCACCACGTTGGTGTAGGCCGTGGCCAGCGGACGCGCTACGGCGTTGTCCACCACCACGTTGAAGCGATGCACGCGGCGGTTGAGCGGTTCCCACGGATCGTAGACGGCCGTGGATCCGCCGCTGACCCCATCGCTGCCGTACAGCGCGGCGAAGTCGTCCTCGGTGGCATCGGGCGTGCCATCACCATCGGCATCCACGGCGGCCGGCGGCGTTGCCGGCGCGGCCACCGGAGCGGCTTCGGAGGTGACGACCGCATCGTCCGCCGCGGTGGCGGCCAGCGGCGCGTCGGCGACCGGCGCTTCCGTTGCAGGCACCACGGTGCCGGCGCTGGGGGCGCTGTCACGGGCCGGTTTGGCCGCACACGCGCTGAGCGTGGCGGCCAGGACGAACAGGGGGAGTATGCGTACGACGTTCATGTCAGCTCGCGGCAGAAGGGGCATTGAAATCAAGGTCTGCAGACAGCCGGTAGGCGGCCTCCAGTTCGGTCAGGCCGTCCGGCGAGCCAGTGATGGCCAGCGTCCGTCCCTGCTGCCGCGCACGCGCGGCCAGTTCGGCCAGCAGGGCCACGCCGGCGCTGTCCACGCGCGGCACCCCGCTCAGGTCCAGCGCCTGCGCGCCGTTGCCCAGCGCCTGCAGCTGCGGCCACAACGCGATCACCGCGCTGCGGTCCAGCACGCCGGACAGGTGCAGGGTGCCCTGGTCCAGCCGGGCCTGGGCGCTGTTACTTGCCATTGCCCGGGGTTCCGGCCTGCATGCTGCCACTGCGCAGCTCGGTGGCGACCTGCTTGATGCCCTTCTGGCGCAGCGGGGCGTCGAACTGGTTGCGGAAGGTCTGCACGTAGGAGATGCCTTCGATGTTGACATCGAAGATCTTCCACTGGCCATCGGTGTTGCGCATCAGGTACTCGACCGGGGTCGGCTGGTCGCCCGAGCGCACCAGTTCGGTGGCCACGCGCACGCCGCGGTTGCCCGGCAGCGCGCTCTCGCCCTTCAGGCGGAAGCTCGGCCTGCCCTGGATGTTCAGCAGGGCCGAACCGTAGCGCTGCATCAGGTTGTCGGCCATTGCATCGGCGAACAGCTTGATGTCGGCATCGGACGCACCGCGCGAATGCGCGCCCAGCACCAGGCGTGCCGCGTAATCGCGGTCGAAGGTGCGGTTGAGCTCGCTGTTGATGAAGTTGCGCAGCGCGGTCGGGTCCTTGCTGAACTCGGCCTTGCGCTGCTGCAGGGTGGTCATGATGCGCGTGCTGGCATCAATCACGGTCTTGCCGGCCTGGCCCTGGGTGGCGGCGGTGGCGGCAGGTGCCTGCGCCGTTGCCAGCAGCGGGGTGGTGGCCAGCAGGGCCGAAGCGAGGAGGAGCGGGAGCAGTTTCATTTTCATGGTTGGGTTTCCGTAGCGGGCGCGGGCGCGCCGTCGTGGGATTCGTTGGACGGTGCTGCGTCGCCACCGGCGCCGCCACCACTGAACATGTATTTGCCGACCAGCTGGATCAGGTCTACCGCTGGCTGGGTGAACGCGATTTCATCACCGGCCTTCAGCACGTCCGGATCGCCGCCCGGTTGCAGGCCGATATAGCTCTCGCCGAGCAAACCGCTGGTGAAGATGCCGGCGGAGGTGTCGGCCGGCAGGTCCTTGAACTTGCCGTCCATCTTGATGGTGACGATGGAGTCGAACTTGACCGGATCCAGGTCGATGGCCGCCACCTGGCCGACGTTGACCCCGCCGATCTTCACCGGTGCCTGCTTGCGCAGCTGGCCGATCTGCGAGAAACGGGCCTTCAGCTCGTAGCCGCCACCGCCCAGGCCCCAGCGCTGGTTGGTCGAAGCGACCGCCAGTACCAACAGCGAGGCCAGTGCCAGCAGCAGGAAGGCGCCGACGGAAAATTCCAGTCTGGGACCGCGGATGGCCATGTTCATTTCACCATTTTTGACAGGTGCCCCGGCATAGACGGGGCGGGAGGTTCAGGTCGTTCCCGCGCTGCCAGGCGCCGGAACCAGGAAGGACTACAGTTACTGGAACAGCATGGCCGACAGCACGAAGTTGAACATCAGCACCAGAAGCGACGCATTGACCACCGCACGGGTGGTGGCGACGGAGGTGCCTTCGATGGTCGGCTCGGCGTGGAAGCCCACGTAGGAGGCCACCAAGGCTGCGGTTCCGCCGAAGATGGCCGATTTCAGCATCGCCACGCCGAAGTCGTTCCAGAAGTCCACGCTGTTGCGCAGCGCCGACCAGAACACGCCGTTGTCCAGGCCCAGCAGGTGCACCGCTTCGAAGTAACTGGCCGAGATCGCCAGCGAGCAGAACACCCCGGTGAGCAGCGGCACGGTCAGTACCGCCGCCCAGAAGCGCGGGGCCACGGCCTTGGCGATCGGGTCGATGGCCATCAGCTCCAGCGCCTTGATCTGGTCGGTGGCGCGCATCAGGCCCAGTTCGGCGGCGATCGAGCTGCCCGCGCGACCGATGAACAGCAGTGCGGTCAGCACCGGCGCCAGTTCGCGGTACAGCGACAGGCCCAGCAACGTGGACAGCGCATCGGCGGCGCCGAAGGTGGTCAGTGTGCGGTAGCCCTGCAGGGTCAGCACCAGGCCCACGAAGGCCCCGCCGACGGCGATGATCGGCAGCGAGCGCGCGCCGATCTTGTAGATCTCGCGGGTCAGTTCGGCCAGGAAATCAGCGGTTGGCAGCGAACCGCGCAGCACGGTCAGCGAAAACAGACCGGCGCGGCCCAGTGAGCGGGTGGCGGCAACGAAGGGCATCAGGCAGTCCTCGCACGGGGCGCGGCGTCGAACGGGATCGGGCCATCCGGGCGGCCGTGCAGGAACTGCTGCAGCAACGGATCCTGGCTGGCTTCCAGCGCGGCGGGGCTGCCCTGGAAGACCACGCCACCGTTGGCGATGGCAATCACCTGGTCGCAGATCGGCAGGGTCTCGTGCACGTGGTGGCTGACGATGATGCTGGTCAGGCCCAGGCTGTGGTTGAGGCGCTGGATCAGGCTCATGATGACCCCGGAGGCGATCGGGTCCAGCCCGGTCAGCGGCTCGTCGTAGATCATCAGCGGCGGATCCAGTGCCAGCGCGCGGGCCAGCGCGACGCGGCGTGCCATGCCGCCGGACAGTTCACGCGGCCAGGCATCACCGGCCGACAGCAGGCCCACCGCATGCAGCTTCATCTGCACCAGGCGCTCGCGCACGGCCACCGGCAGCCGGGTATGCGCGCGCAGCGGCAACGCCACGTTCTCGCCCACGGTGAGGTCGGTCAGCAGGCCATTGCCCTGCAGCAGCACGCCGACGCTCTTGCGCATTTCCAGCAGCTCGCGGTTGCCGGTCGGGATCGGCTTGCCGAACAGGGTCACTTCGCCCTGCACCGGACGCAGTTCACCGGTCAGCGCGGCCAGCAGGGTCGACTTGCCGCTGCCGGACGGACCGAGCACGGCGGTGATGCTGCCCTGCGGTACCTGCAGCGACACATCGCGCAGGATCGTGCGTCCGCCGCGCTCGATGCGGACGTTGGTCAACTGCACCAGAGGAGTCGTGGAGGCCTGCATGGGCACCATTTAACAATTTTCCAACGTTGAAGGATCAGGGCGCGGCGCTGAACATAAGCGTACTGGACCGTCCAGTATTGTCGCATGCGTGGTTGTGGCACGCGCGCAGCCGCCCCGGGACAGTCGAAGCGGCCTGGCGGAACAATCCACGGGCGGTGAACGGCAGGCCATATGCGTCCAGCATTCATTTACCACGCCGCTGCGGCAAACTGTACGCAATGAGCGACCCCTCCAGCGATTTCCGTCTTTACCATTCCAACTCGCTGGACGTGCTGGCCGCGTTGCTGGCCCGGCACGTGCGCGTGCCGCTGCCCGGCCAGCCGCTGCTGGACCCGGAAGTGGTGCTGATCCCGCAGGTGGCGATGCGGCGCTGGCTGCAGTCCACCCTGGCGGCCGAATACGGCGTGGCGGCCAACCTGGAGTTCCTGACCCCGGGTGAGTTCGTGGCGCGTGCGTTGAACGCCAACGTCCCCGGCGAAGCCGAGGACCTGGACGCAGCGGCCCTGCATTGGCGCCTGTATGCCGCACTGGGCGACGCGCAGTTGATGGCGCAGCCGCCGATGCGCGCGCTGCACAGCTACCTGTCCGGCGGCGACCCGCTGAAGCCCTGGGCGCTGGCCGGCGAGCTGGCCAGCGTGTTCGAGAAATACCAGGCCTGGCGCCGCGACTGGCTGCTGCGCTGGGACGCCGGGGCCGATCCGCAGGATCCGCAGGCGATCCTGTGGCGCGCCATCGCGCAGGGACGCGGCTACCGCGCGCGCCGCATCCAGGCCTACCTGGAACAGTTCGAAGGCGCCGGCAAACCGTTGCCGCAAGGCCTGCCACTGCGCCTGTCCGCCTTCGCCACGCTGAACATCTCGCCCGACGTGCTGCGGGTGATGGCCACCCAGGCGCGCGTGGGCGAACTGCATTTCTACCTGCCCACGCCGGTGCAGGCCTACTGGGGCGACCTGCAGACGCTGGGCGAGAAGCTGCGCAGTGGCGCGCCGGATCCGTTCGGCGAAGCGGCCGGCGAGAACCGCCTGCTGGAGGCCTGGGGCGCGGCCGGCCGCGATTTCATGGCGGTGCTGGGCAGCTACGAAGTGGTGCATCCGTCCGGCGAGATCGGCGCCTACGATGATCCGGAGGACGACGTGCGCCCGCCGATGGAGCAGGGCGGCCTGTCCGACAGCCTGCTGCACCGGCTGCAGCGCGACCTGTTCCACCGCCGCGGCCTGCCGTCGGGCCCGCCGTTGCCGGCGCTGCGGCTGGACGACCCCAGCCTGCAGGTACATGCCTGCCATACCCGCCTGCGCGAACTGCAGGTGCTGCACGACCAGCTGCGCGGCCTGCTGCAGGATCCGCGCTTCGACCCGCCGCTGCAGGCGCGGGACATCGCCGTGCTGGCACCGGACATCGATCCCTACGTGCCGTACCTGGAGGCGGTGTTCGGCGGGCGCAGCGGCGGCGAAGACCACATTCCCTACGCGCTGGCCGATACCAGCCCGCTGGCCGGCGAGCCGCTGGCCGATGTGTTCGTGCACCTGCTGGGCCTGCCGGTGTCGCGCTTCGGCTTGAATGAAGTGCTGGACCTGCTGGCCAGTGCCCCGCTGGCTGAAGCCGCCGGACTGGATGCGGCCGCCTTCGATCGCCTGCACGACTGGCTGCAGGCGGCGGGCGCGCGCTGGGGGCTCAGCGCCGACCACCGTCGCCAGCACCAGGCGCCGGCCGACGATGCCTTCACCTGGCAGTTCGCGCTGGACCGGCTGCTGCTCGGCCATGCCAGTGGCAGCGAGCATGACATCGCCGGCGTGGCCCCGTGGCCGGAACTGGAAGGCAGTGCGCTGGATGCGTTGGACCGCCTGCTGCGCCTGTTGCGGGTGCTGGCGGTGTACCAGCAGCGGCTGGGTGAAACGTTGACCCCGGCACAATGGCGGCAACGCCTGCTGGCACTGCTCGACGCGCTGCTGCCGACTCCGCCGTCGTCACCGAACAGCCAGCGTGCGCTGGAGCGCCTGCGGCGGCTGATCAACCAGTTCGCCGAAGACGCGGACAAGGCCGGATTCGACGGCCGTGTACCGGCCGAGGTGATCCGCTCGCATTTCGCCGGCGCGCTGGCCGAGGCCGATACGCGCGCGCCGCTGCTGACCGGTGGCATCAGCTTCGGTCGCATGGTGCCGATGCGCCTGCTGCCGTTCCGGGTGATCTGCGTGCTGGGCCTCAACGATGGCGACTTCCCGCGCCGTGACCCGGCGGCCGGGCTCAACCAGCTCACCGCCGAACTGGACAGCGCGCGCCGTCGCCCGGGTGACCGTTCGCTGCGCGAGGATGACCGCTTCCTGTTCCTGCAGTTGTTCGCCGCCGCGCAGGATGCGTTCTACCTGAGCTACCTCGGCGCGGACCCCCGCGATGGCAGCGTGCGCGAGCCCTCGGTGCTGGTCAGCGAACTGATCGACGCGGCGATGCAGTACCACGTCGATCCACGTGAAGCGGCCAAGCAGTTCGTGGTGCGGCATGCCTTGCAGCCGTTCTCGCCGGCGGCATTCGGTGGCGGCGACCCACGGCGTTTCAGCTATCGCCGCCAATGGCATCCCGCCGCAGCCACCGTGGGCGGTGCCCGTGGCCAGCTGCCGGCCTGGATCAGCGCGCCGCTGCCCGCGCCGGCTGCGGACCCCGAAACGGTGGAATCGCGGCTGTCGCTGGATGAACTGCGCCGCTTCCTGGTCGATCCCGCCGGCCAGTTCCTGTCGCTGTCGCTGGGCCTGCGCCTGCCCGGGGAGATGCAGGAAACCGACGACGTGGAGCCGCTGGTGTTGTCCGAACGCAGCGCTGAGGCGCGCAGCGTGCAGCTGGCCGTGGTGCAGGCCACGCTGCGCGAGGATGACGCGCCGTTGTACCCGCGGCTGCGCGCACGCGCGCTGCTGCCGTCCGGTGCACTGGGCGAACGCGGTTTCGATGCGCTGCAGGCACAGTCGCGTCCGTATGCGCTGGCCCTGCGCGAGTGGCTGGGCGATACACCACTGGAAAGCCGCCGCTATGAAGTGGACATCGACGGTGTGCGCCTGCATGGCCGGGTCGCTGACCGCCACCCGGCGGGCCTGGTGCGCCTGCGCACCGGCAGCCTGAACGGTAATGCGGCGATCCGCCATGGGCTGGACTGGCTGCTGGCCAATGCCGCCGGCGATGCACTGCCGCTGGTGCAGTTCCACGATGAAGGCGAGAACGGCGTAGGTCCGCACCTGCTGCCCGCGCTGCCAGCCGCGCAGGCCCGCGATGCCCTGCGCAGCCTGCTGCAGCTGCGCGCGCGCGGCCTGCGCGAGCCGCTGCCGTTCGGTCCCTATACCGGCTGGACCCTGCATACGACGCCTGCGGAAAAGCAGTTCAATGAAGCCGCCAAGCGCTGGCACGGTTCTGACCGCAGCTGGGGCGAAGCGCAGGGCGAGGCGATCCAGCTTGCGCTGCGCGGGCTGGATCCGTTCAAGGACGACGCCAGCTTCGCCGACCTGCTGCACATCAGCCGCGTGGTGTTCAGCGCGGTGCGCGAAGGCCGCGCGCTGCGCGAGGAGGGCGGGCAATGAGCAACGACATGGACACGCTGCAGGCTGATCCGTACCTGGCGCTGCCGCTGCACGGGGTGCAGCTGATCGAAGCCAGCGCCGGCACCGGCAAGACGTTCACCCTGGCCACGCTGTTCACCCGGCTGGTGGTGGAGCAGGGCCTGCGCATCGGCCAGGTGCTGGCGGTGACCTTCACCGACGCGGCTACCCAGGAGCTGCGCAAGCGCATCCGCGAGCGCTTGGCGCTGGCTGCGCAGCTGGTGGATCGCGCGCCGGCCGATGGCGATACCCCCGACGTGCTGCTGACCCGCTGGGTGCTGCAGCGGCACCTGCAGGCCGGCACGGAAAGCGCCGCTGCGCTGCAGCGCCGGCTGCAGGTCGCCGCCGATGAGATCGACCTCGCCGCGATCTTCACCATCCACGGCTTCTGCACCCGCGTGCTGCGCGAACATGCGCTGGAAAGCGGACATACCTTCGATCCGCCGGAGCTGCTGGCCAGTGACCGTGCGCTGCTGGAAGAACTGGCCGCCGACCTGTGGCGCGTGCATGCCAGTGATGCGACCGCGATCGATGCGCTGACCTGGCTGTGGAAGACCCCCGAGGCCCTGGCCGGTGACCTGCCTGACCTGTTGAAGCCGTTGCCGCTGCTGCCCCCGGCAGGCGTGGTAGGTGAGGATCCGATACCGCGGCTGCAACACGCCGCCGATGCGCTGGGCCAGTCCATCCGCGATCACGGTGATGCCTTCTTCGGCGCACTGTGCGAAGCGGTGGACGCCAAGTGGCTCAACGGCGCCTCCTACAAACTGGGATGGCTGCAGCCGCTGTGTTCGCAGCTGCGCGACTGGGCGCTGCATGACGGGCCGGCCACGGTGCTCGACAGCGAACGCCTGCCTGCGCTGCTGCCAGCCGCACTGGAAAACAAGACCAACAAGGCGCATGCCGGCCGCACGCCCGGGTCGCCGCTGCAGCCGGCGCTGCAGGACTACCTGCAGGCCCGGCAGGCGCGGCTGGACTGGCTGCGTGGCCGCGCGGTCAATTTCCTGCACGACATGCGTGCGCAAGCCCGCCAGCGGCTGGATGCGCTCAAGCGCGTGCGTCGCGTGCAGACCTATGACGACCTGATCGACGGGGTGGCCAACGCGCTCGACGGTCCGCACCGCGACACCCTGGTGCGGCAGCTGCGCAGCCAGTACCGCATCGCGCTGGTCGACGAATTCCAGGACACCGATGATCGCCAGTGGGGGATCTTCCATACCGTGTTCGGCGACAGCGAAGCAACGCGCGAGGCCGGGCTGGCGCCGGCGCTGTTCCTGATCGGCGATCCGAAGCAGGCGATCTACGGGTTCCGCGGCGGTGACATCCATACCTACCTCAAGGCCAAGCGCGGGGCGCAGGTCGCACCGGCGCTGGACCGCAATTTCCGTTCGCGCCCGGGCGTGCTGCGTGCGTTGCAGTCGCTGTACGAAAACGCCGGTCCCACCGCCTTCCTGGACGAGGGCATTCCCTTCGAACCGGTGGCCGCCGGTGGCGTGCGCGGCGATGCGGACTACCTGCGCGATGGCCAGCCGGCGCCAGGCCTGACCCTGCGCGTACTGCGCAATGAAGGCGGGCGCCCGTTCAATGCCGATCCCTCGCGCGAGGTGGCCTGCGCCGCCTGCGTGGCCGACATCCACCAGGTGCTGGTGGACGCACGAGCCGGCCGCGCCGAACTGCGCGGTCGCCCGGTACAGCCGGGCGACATCGCGGTGCTGGTGCGTTCGCACCGCGAAGCCACGCTGGTGCAGCGCGGGCTGGCTGCAGCCGGTATTCCCGCCGTTGCCGCGGGCAAGCAGAGCCTGTTCGCCACCAGCGAAGCGCAGGACCTGCGCGCGCTGCTGATGGCCCTGCTGCAACCGGCCGATGAAGGACGCCTGCGCGCGGCACTGGCGACGGTGCTGCTGGGCCAGGACGCAGCGGCGATCGCCGGCATGGAACGCGACGGCGATGTGCAGCGCGGCTACCAGGCGCAGCTGCTGCAGTGGCGCGAACGCTGGACCCGCGGCGGACCGTTCGCGGTGATCGCCGATGCCTGCGCCGGCCAGGCCGAACGCCTGCTGGCGCTGCTGGACGGCGAACGCCGGTTGACCAACTACCTGCAGCTGGGCGAGCTGCTGCAGGAGGCCTCGGCCCAGGCGCTGGGCATGCACGGCCTGCTGGACTGGCTGCAGGGCCAGATGGCGCATGCCGACCAGAACGACGAACAGCAGCTGCTGCGGCTGGAATCGGACGCGCGCCGGGTACAGATCATCACCCTGCACAAGAGCAAGGGCCTGGAATACCCGCTGGTCTACCTGCCGTTCGTCGGTATCGACGGCGGTGCGCCGAACACCGCCAGCAACTGCACCGTGCATGCGCAGGATCGCCGCGAACTGCACTGGAAGCTGGACAAGGACGCAGCCTGGGACGCGGCCACCGCACTGCGCGACCAGGAGCAGCGCGCCGAAGATGCGCGCCTGCTGTACGTGGGCCTGACCCGCGCCGAGCACGCGCTGTGGATCGCCGTTGGCGACCTGGCCGGACTGGCGAAGACCCGGCTGGCGCCGATGCTGGGCGAGCTGACGGCGTTGGCGGCGCATGCCGACATCCGCGTCGATGAGCGCCCGCTGGCACCACGCCCTGCGCAGCTGGCGCTGGAAGACGAAGGCGAGCTGCCGCCGGTGCGGTTGATCGAACGGCGGGTGCCACACGACTGGTGGGTGTACAGCTTCACCCAGCTGGCCAACGCCGATGCCGGCCAGGACATCGATGCCGCCGCCACCGAAGTGCCTGCGCCCGCCGCCGACGAACCGGCCGGTGCCGACCTGCCGCTGGAACCGGCGCTGCCGGCCGGCAGTGAAGCGGACAGCGTCGCGGTGGATCCGCGCTTCATGGGCAGTCGCTTCGGCAACGTGCTGCACGACGCGCTGGAGAACACCGACTTCGCCGCCTGGGGCGGCTGGCAACCGGGCCAGCAGGCACCGGAAGGCCAGGCCGCGGTACTGCGCAAGGCGCTGCGCGAAGAAGGCTACGCCGATGCCGACCTGGACGACGGCGTCGAGGTCCTGGTGCCGTTGGTCGGCCACACGCTGACCGTGCCGCTGCCGGAGGGCGGGGCCCTGCACGACCTGCCCGCGGCCCAGCGCCGCGCGGAAATCGAGTTCCACTTCGCCATGCAGCCCACTGCGGTGCCAGCGCTGCTGCAGCTGCTGCACCGTTTCGGCATCGTGCCGGCGCGCCGCGGCTTCGGCCTGCGCCGCCAGCTGGAAGGGCTGATGACCGGCAAGATCGACCTGACCTACGTGCGCGAGGGCCGCTGGTACGTGCTCGACTACAAATCCAACCGCTTGCCGGGCTACACCGCGGACCTGCTGCGCGTGGCCATGCGCCACAGCGAATACGACCTGCAGGCCTTGATCTACACCGTTGCCCTGCACCGTTGGCTGCGTTTCCGGCTGGGCAGCCGCTACGACTACGCGCGCGACATGGGCGGCATCCGCTACCTGTTCTGCCGCGGGCTGGGCGTGGACGGCGAAGGCGTGCATGCAGCGCGTTTCGAGCCCGCACTGGTGGATGCGCTGGACGCCCTGTTCGCCGGTGGTGACACCGCCCAGGCGGCGCTGGTCGCCCGCGTGGTGGGGGGCGTGTCATGAGCCTGCTGGTGGAACTGAAAGCCGCCGGCCAGCTGCGCACGCTGGACCATGCGCTGGCGCTCAGCCTCGGGCGGCTGCGGCCGGAAACCCCGCCTTCGATCCTGGTCGCCGCCGCACTGGCCTCGCTGGCGGTGTCGCAGGGGCACGCCGGCTTCGATCCGGGGCAGCCGCAGCGGCTGGTGGAAGGCAGCTTCAGCTGGCCGAGCCCGGGCCAGTGGCTGCAGCAACTGCACGACTCGCCGTGGGTGGCACGCCCGGAGCAGGCCGATGCGGTCAGCGTCGATGCGCCGCTGGTGCTGGAAAACGGCCTGGTCTATCTGCGCCGCTACCGCGAATACGAACGGCAGCTGGCCGAAGGGCTGCAGCGCATCGGCCGGCAGCCGTTGCCGAGCGTGGCGATGGAGGCGATCGCGCCGCTGTTCGCGGAACTGTTCCCGCAGGCGGCCGCCCGTGTCGACCACCAGGCGCGCGCTGCGGCGGTGAGCCTGCGTCACCCGTTGGCCCTGGTGACCGGCGGACCGGGTACCGGCAAGACCACCACCATCGCGCGGCTGTTGCTGCTGCTGGTCGCGCAGGCCGTGCAGGCGGGCCAACCGGCACCGCGCGTGGCGCTGGCCGCACCGACCGGGCGCGCCGCCGAACGCATGGCCGAAAGCCTGCGCCTGGCGCTGCAGCGTCTGCAGGCCGAAGGCCTGGCGCCTGAGCTGTGCGCGGCCCTGCCCAGCAGTGGCACCACCCTGCACCGGCTGCTCGGCGTGATCCCGGATTCCCCGCGCTTCCGCCACCATGCCGACAACCCGCTGCCGTTCGATGTGGTGGTGGTCGACGAAGCGTCGATGATCGACCTGCCGCTGATGGCCAAGCTGGTGGAGGCCATCGCCTCCGGCACCCGGCTGATCCTGCTGGGCGATCCGGACCAGTTGCCGTCGGTGGAGGCAGGCGATGTGCTCAGCGCCATCCTGCGCGCCAGCGGCGATGGCGAGGGCACCCGCCATGACGATGCACGCGCGCTGCAGCCGTTGCTGGCTGCGGCCACGTTGCGGCCGGAAGCACCGCCCAGTCCGTTTGCCGGCCGCCGGGTGCAGTTGCAGCGCGGCTATCGACAGAGCGATGCGCTGGACCTCGCCCCCTTGGCCACGGCCGTACGCGAGGGCGACAGTGCGACGGCGCTGACGCTGCTGCGGCAAGGCACGCTGGCCGGCGTCAGCTTCCACGAAGGCCTGCTGGATCCGCTGCAGGAGCAGCGTGAGCACCTGCTGGCGCAGTGGCGCGCGCTTGCCGACAGTGGCGATCCGGCCACCGCGCTGGCCCAGGCCGGCCGCCTGCGGGTGCTGACCGCGCTGCGCGAAGGGCCGCAGGGCGCACGCGGGCTGAACCATCGCATCGAAACCCTGTTGGCCGGTGCAAACGCCGGTTACTTCCACGGCAGGCTGCTGCTGGTGACCGAAAACAGCTATCGGCACCGCCTGTTCAACGGCGACGTAGGCATCTGCCTGCGCGACGCCGGCGGCGGCATCGCGGCCTGGTTCCCGGGTGATGACATGGCCCATCCCCGTGCGTTCCATCCGGCGGCCCTGCCGGCCCACGAAAGCGCGTTCGCGATGACCGTGCACAAGGCACAGGGGTCGGAATTCGACGAAGTGTGGCTGCAGTTGCCGCGGCATGACAGCCGGGTGTTGTCGCGCGAACTGGTGTACACCGGGCTGACCCGGGCGCGGACGCGGTTGCAGCTTGCGGGGTCGGCGGAGGTGCTGGAGAAGGCTCTGCAGCGCCACGCCAGCCGGTTGTCCGGGCTGGCATGGCGGCTGGGCGCCCAGGCAGTGCAGGGCGAACTGTTGCTGTAACGCCCTGATGCACGCCGGGCATGGCCCGGCGCTACATCAGGCATCGCTTATTCCAGCACCAGCACGGTGCCGTCCGGGTACACGATGGCGGCTTCATCGCTGCTGGCATCGAAGAAGCCCAGGCCATGCTGGAAGGCCAGCACCTGCACCATCTCATGCGCACGCTCGGCCACGTCATCGGCGAACGAACCGTAGATGACATGGGCGGCGATGCTGTAGTCGGTCACCTCATCGCGGTCGTCTTCATCGTCGGACAGCGGGCCGTTCATCGGCGGGAAGTGTTCGGCGATCTCGGCGAACCAGGCCTGCAGGGCCGGCGCGGCGACCTTCGGATCATCATGGTCATGATCCTCGTTCCAGTCGGTCTGCTTCTCGTACCAGGCAATGAAGGCGGTCGCTTCGCGCGGCGCCACGCTGGCATCGAAGACCATCATGTCGTAGCTCATCGGGATGTTCCTGTTGAAGGTGCGCAGCAAGCGCGGACGCGCAGGGTAGCGCGCCGCCGCTTGCGGCGGGATGACTGGCCGGGTGGCGGGCGGACATCGCATGGGGAAACGGCCGGTCATTGGACGCGGAAACCGCCTGTGAACGGTAGCGCCGAGCCACGCTCGGCGAGCGCAGCGGCGCGTTTCCGGCAGAGGCGAAGCGCAACGGATGCATTCCGCCGAGCGTGGCCATGCCGGTCGTCCTGACCGGCACCCTGCGGGCCGTCGCTACCAACAGCAGCGAATGTCAGCCTTCCGCGTCCGGGAACAGCGCGAAGCGCAGGCCCACCAGGCCCATCAGCGCCTCGTCGCGCGCCTTGCAGGCGGCAACGCCCCCCACCCGCGACAGCGAGGCATCCAGACGCCCGCGCAGCGCCTCATCACCGGGCAGGGGGCGCCGCGCGGCCGCCTGGCGGCGGTAATGCGCGGCGATCTCGGCAAGGATCCGTTCCACCGCTTCGCGGCTGCGTTCGGGCAGTTCCAGCCGGGCGCGCCGCAGCTGCAGGATGTTCAGTCCCACGCGGGCTTCGGTCAGCATGTCCACCGACGCGATGTCGCTGCCCTCCGGCGTCGCCGCCAGGCGCGGCGCCAGCAGTCCCAACAGGTCCAGCATGCGCGCGGCGAAGCGCTCGCGATCCTGCTGGCCACGCCCTTCGGCCGCTTCGGCCAGCGTGGTCCAGCCCTGCCGCACCAGTCGCCGCGCGGTCCATTCGGCCCCCACCGAACGGAACAGGCGGGTCATCACCACGGCAAACCCAATCCCGATGAACATCGCCACCGCTGAATTGACGAAGCTCTGGATGTTGGCGCTGTAGGTGTTCTGCACGCTCAGCAGCGCCACCAGGTTCACCGTCAACGGCAGCGCGAACAGCATCGTCTTCGGGTGGTGCAGCAGCACGCCCAGCGGCAGGAACACCACCGCCAGCAGCAGCACCAGCAGGCCGAAGTCATGCACGGCCGGGAAAATGCCGAACAGGTAGATGCCGGCGACCACACTGGCCACCACCGCCCACACCAGGAACGACATCATGCTGGGGGCCGGGTCGTCCTGCGCGGCGAAGAACGCCGCTGCGACCGCGGCCATCATCGCCCCGTTGCCGCCGCCTTCCCAGCCCAGCCCGATCCACAGCACGCAGTAGCTCATCAGGGCGATGCCTGCGCTGAGCGCGGAGAACAGCGCCATGCCGTAATCCACGTGGCGGCTCTCGGCCACGCTGCCGGTGTTGATGCGGTAGTGGCTGGCATCCTGCGGTGCGCTGCCCTGCTCGATGGCCTGGTGCAGCGCACGGCAGTCCGCCCACAGGTCCACCAGTTCTTCCAGCCGCAGCAGCAGCGAGGCCAGCTGCAGGTGCTGCAGGTCACCGTCCACCTGCGGCTTCAATGCGCTGATGCGGGCGCGCAGCTGGTCATGCGTGGGGCTTTCGGTGGGGGCTTCCAGCCACTGGCGGATGTCCTCCACCAGCGATTCCAGGCCGTCGGGCAGGCCGTCGCCGTGGCGGCGCAGTGCGCCCAGCCGGTCGGCGATGGAGGACAGTACCGGCAGCAGCAACAGCATGCGTTCGCGCAGCTGCTGCATCGACACCGCCGCGCCGGCATGGCGCGGATCGTCGCGGCGCAGGAACTCGATCAGCGCCTCGAACTGCACCAGGTCGGCGGCCAGCCGGTTGCGCGGTGCATGCGCGCGGCCGCCTTCCAGGATCTGCCGGCACCAGTGCGCCGCATCACCCATCCAGTTGCCGATGCGGCCGGTCAGCATCGGCCGCACCGATGCCGGGAACACCAGCGCGGCGAACAGCACCGCCACCACCGTGCCGAGGATGATTTCCTCGCTGCGGGCCACCACGGTATCGAAGATCAGCTCCGGCGAGGTCACCGCCGGGAAGCCGATGAAGGCGGTGGTATAGCCGGCCAGCAGGAACGCATAGCCGCGCGGGCCGCGGTTGAGCAGTGCCATGAACAGGCAGCCGGCCAGCCACAGCGACATCGCCGCGCTGAGCAGCAGCGGCGTTTCCACCAGGTGCGGCAGCATCAGCAGGGTGGCCGCACCAGCCAGCAACGTGCCGAGGATGCGGTACACGCCCTTGGCCCGGGTCGGGCCGAGCAGTGGCTGGCTGACGATGTAGACCGTGGCCATCGCCCAGTACGGCCGCGACAGATTCCCGGCCAGGCCGATGTACAGCGCGGTGATCGAGGCCAGGTAGGTCTTGATCGAGAACATCCAGCCTTGCCGGTCCAGCAGCACGTGCATCGCGCTTACCTCGCCGCCGCGGGAACGGCAGCGGCAGCGGCAGCGGCCGGAGCGTCCCAGCCACCCCCCAGCGCCAGGAACAGATGGATCTGGTCACGCGACACCTGCGCCTGCGCATCGGCCAGGGTGGCGTCGGCGGTGGCCAGGCTGCGGTCGGCATCCAGGCTGGACAGGTACGGCGTGCGGCCGCCCTGGTACAGCCGGCGGTTCTGTTCGGCCGCCAGCGTGGCCTGCTGCTGGGCCACCTGCAGCGACTGCAGGCGGCGCAGGTCCTGGGCATACCGGTCCAGCGCGGTCTGGGTCTCGCGCAGCGCCTGCAGCACGGTCTGGTCGAATTCGGCCAGTGCTGCATCGGCACCGGCTTCGGTGGCGCGGATGCGCGAACGGGTGCCCGACGAGGGCAGCGTCCAGGAGATCAGCGGGCCGAACGACCACTGCTGGGTCAACGGCTCACCGAAGTCGGCCAGCAGGCCGGCCGCCCCGACCGAGGCCCCCAGCCGGATGTCCGGATACAGTTCCGCGGTGGCCACGCCGATGCGTGCGGTGGCCGCAGCCAGCCTGCGTTCGGCCTGGCGCACGTCCGGTCGACGCGCCAGCAGCGCGCGGCCATCGCCGATCGGCAGCGGCTGCTGCAGCGCCGGCGCGTGGCTGCAGTCCCCCACGCCGGCCGGCAGCTGGCCGGGGGTCTGCCCGAGCAGCGCGGCGAGCGAATAGGCAGCGGCCTGGCGCTTGGCCTGCAGCGGCGGCAGCGCGGCTTCGAGCATCGCCACCTGGGCGTTGGCGCGTGCCAGTTCCGGCGCGGTGCCGCGACCGGCGGCGATCAACCGCTGGGTCACCTCGCGGCCACGCTGCTGCAGCTGCAGCGAGTGGGTGGCGACGTGCAGCTCGTGGTTGGCGTGGCAGATTTCCAGATAGTTGTCGGCCACCTCGGCAACGACGCTGATGCGCGCGATATCGCGCGCTGCGGCCACCGACTGCTCATCGGCATGCGCCGCTTCGGCCCCCCGCTTGAGCTTGCCGAACAGGTCGAATTGATAACTCACCGCGAACTTGCCGTCGGCCAGGTTGATCGGCGGCAGTTCGTGCTCCAGCAGGAACGATTCGGCCGAAAGCTGCGCCCGGCTGACCCCGGCCTCGGCCTCGTAGTCGAAGCCACCGGCGTCCAGCGCCTGTTCGTACATGGCCGCGGCGCGGCGCAGGTGGGCATCGGCTGCCTTCAATTCCAGGTTGTCGCGCAGCGCGTGTTCAACCAGGCCATCCAGCACCGGATCCTGGTACAGCGACCACCAGCGGGCGGGCAGTTCGGCACTGGCCGCGACCTGCGCGTTGCCGGTGTCGATGAACGCACTGTTCGCCGCAGGGCGATTGAACGCGGACCCTTCCGGCACGGCGTAGTCCGGGCCGACGGTGCGGCAGGCGGCCAGCCCGGCCAGGGTGGCCACCAGCGCCAGCCTGGGCAGGCCGTGCAGGGGCGTGCGCAGGTTCACAGGCCCGCCCGTGCCGGCGCGACACCGGCCTTGTGCGCGGCAGTGCCGTGGATGTCCACGGTCACCGTGGCGGTACGGCCGGAGATCAGCTGCACGCCAGCGGGTACCTGGTCGATGCGGATCCGCACCGGGATCCGCTGCGCCAGCCGCACCCAGTCGAAGGCCGGGGTGACGTTGGGCAGCAGGCTGCTGCCATCGGTGCGGTAACGGTCTTCGATGCCGGCGGCGATGCTTTCCACGTGGCCCTGCAGCGCCACGTCCTCGCCCATCAGGCGGATGTCCACCGGCTGGCCGGGAGCCACGCCGCGCAGGCGGGTTTCCTCGAAGTAGCCGTCCACGCGGAACGAGGTGGTGTCCAGCAGGGCCAGCACCGGCTTGCCGGCGGTCACGTAGTCACCCACGCGGACGGTGCGGTCGTTGATCTGCCCATCGGCCGGGGCCCGCACCTCGGTCCGTGCCAGGTTCAGTACAGCCAGGTCGACCGCCGCCTGCGCGGTGGCCTGGGCTGCCTGCGCGGCCTGCAGCTTGGCCCGCCGCACTTCCGCATCCTCGCCGGCCACCAGGTCCTGCAGGCTGCGATCGCGGGAGATCTCGCGGCGCAGCTGGGCCACCGTGGCCTGCCGTTCGGCCAGCGACGCGCGTGCCAGCTCCAGCGCGATCCGGTAGCGCGCGCGGTCGACCACGAACAGCAGCGCGCCCTTCTTCACCGCCTGGTTGTCGCCCACGTCCACCGCCTCGACCAGTCCGGAAACATCGGGCGCGACCTGCACCACGTCGGCGCCGATGTGCGCATCGCGGGTCCAGGGCTCGTCCATGTAATAGACCCACAGCTGGCGCAGCACCAGCAGGGCGACGATCACCGCCAGCACGGTCAGCACCGGCGGAAGGGCTTTGTTGACGATCTTTTTCACGATTGCATCCAACGCAGGAGGTGGAACAACCCACCGAGCACGATGCCGTACAGGGCCAGGTTGAAGAGGGCGGGGTGCCAGACCAGCCGATAGGCGCCACTGCGCTGCAGCAGCACGCGCAGGCCGCTGTTGAGCACATAGGCGAGCAGCATCAGCCCGAGCAGGGTCGGGACGAACACACCATGGAGACTGAATTCACCGGGCATCGGCAGGGATCTGGCTTCGGAACGGGGGAGGGAACCGCAACAGCAACAGCAACGGGCGAACGCCGCTGGCGTCTGCACGGCAGCGGTATCCCCCGGGACAACAACGCTCAGGTAATGCGATCGACCGCGGCGGACAGCAGCTGCCACACCTTCAGCACCGCGCGCAGCTCGTCCATGGACAGCTCGCCGAAGACTTCTTCGCGCAGGCCGATCAGCTGCTGTTCCAGCTTGCTGACCAGTGCCTGGCCTTCGTCGGTCAGCCACAGCAGGTTGGCGCGGCGGTCGCTGGCATCGCATTCGCGGCGCACCAGCCCACTGGCTGACAGCTTGTCCAGCAGGCGCACCAGCGACGGGCCTTCCAGCCCCAGCTGCTGGGCCAGGGTGACCTGGCGGATGCCCCCGCCGGAGCGGCCGATCATCAGCAGCGGCATGGTGCAGGCAGTGGAAATGCCATAGCTGCCCAGCGCGCTATCGGCCAGGCGCTGCCACTGCCGCCCTGAATGGAGCAGGCCGGAGCTGAGCTGCATCTGCAGCCGGGTACGTTCGTCGAGGGAAGTGTTCATGGCAGATAGATAGGATACTACTAATTTCATTCCTATCAATACCCCCGACGTGTGGCCCCCGCCCCCGGCGTGAATGCCGGGGCCTCGGGCAGGGGACGATTCCCCCCTTGGTCGGCTACCATGCTCGACCCCTCCGGGATGCAGTTCGCAATGAGCAACGACAACAATTCCAAGGCGCCGCAGGGCGATGTTTCCCAGACGCAGGCCGAAGAGGCCGTGCGCACCCTGCTGCGCTGGGCCGGTGAAGACCCGACCCGCGAGGGCCTGCTGGACACCCCGCGCCGGGTCGCCGAGGCCTATGGCGACTGGTTCAGCGGCTACCGCGATGACCCGCGCGCCTACATGGAGCGCACCTTCGAAGAGGTCGCCGGCTATGACGAGCTGATCGTGCTGCGCGACATCGAGTACGAAAGCCACTGCGAACACCACATGGCGCCGATCATCGGCCGCGTGCACGTCGGCTACCTGCCGGCTGGCAAGGTGGTGGGCATCAGCAAGCTGGCCCGCGTGGTGGAAGCCTATGCGCGCCGCTTCCAGGTGCAGGAAAAGATGACCGCGCAGATCGCCCAGTGCATCCAGGACGTGCTGCAGCCGATCGGCGTGGGCGTGGTGGTCGAAGGGGCCCACGAATGCATGACCACCCGCGGCATCCACAAGCGCGGCGTCAGCATGGTCACCTCGAAGATGCTGGGCAGCTTCCGCGAAGATGCCCGCACCCGCGCCGAGTTCCTGCGTTTCATCGAAGTCGGCGGCAAGCGCTGATCGCCTTGCCTGTGCGGCGCCGGCCTGCGTGGCCGGTGCCGTTCCCGCTGCGTGCCCGTCCGCCGCTGCCCGCCTATCCGGATTCCCTCGCTGCATGAAGCATCGCGAACGCATCATCCGTTACCGCCACCTGCGCGAACAACCGCAATGGAAGCTGCTCGCCGCCGACCATGCGCCGGAGATCATCGGCCTGCTGCAGGCCCTGCTGATGGACGGCGAACGCACGCTGGCTGCGCCGGTGCTGCACGAGCGCCTGCAGCGCGCGCTGGACCAGCTCAACGGCGAAGAGCTGTCGCGTGAGCTGCCGCGCACCGCGCAGGCCTACGTGGCGCACTGGCTGGCCCAGGGCTGGCTGGAACGACGCCTTCCCGAAGGCGCCGACCAGGAACAGTACGAACTGTCCACCCAGGCGTTGCAGGCGATCCGCTTTGCCGACAGCCTGGAACAGAGCCGCGTCGCCGCTACCGAAAGCCGCTTGGCGCTGGTCATCAACCAGCTGTCCCAGCTCGCGGCGCAGACCGAAGCGGACCCGGATGCGCGGCTGTCCGCGCTGCGCGACGAGCGTGACCGCATCGATGCGGAAATCGCCCGCGTCGGCGAAGGCCGCGTGGCCGCGCTGGATGGCAAGCGCGCGCTGGAACGCGCCCGCCAGATCATCGGCCTGGCCGACGAACTGACCGAAGATTTCCGCCGCGTACGCGACGACTTCGAACGCCTGAACCGTGAATTCCGCGAACGCATCATCGACGATGAAGGTGAGCGCGGCGACGTGCTGTCCAAGTTGTTCGAAGGCGTGGACGTGATCGGCGAGAGCGACGCCGGCCGCAGCTTCCAGGCGTTCTGGCGGCTGCTCAACGACGCCGAACAGAGTGCGCAGCTGGACGCCGCGCTGGAATCGGTGCTGGCGCGTGGCTTCGCGCGGCGCCTGGACCGCAACGAACGCGCGTTCCTGCGCGGCTTCACCGGCACCATGCTGGAACGCGGCGGCCAGGTTCACGACGTGCTGCAGCACTTCGCCCGCAGCCTGCGCGGGTTCGTGCAGAGCCGCGGCTACTTGGAACAACGCCGCCTCAACCAGCTGCTGAAGCAGGCGCAGGGCGAGGCACTGGCCCTGCGCGATGACTTCCCGGCCCAACGTTCGATCGGACGCGACCTGCAGCTGACCACCAGCCGGCTGCGATCGTGGTCGCAGTGGAAGCTGCACGATCCGCGCAGCGCGCAGGTCGATGGCAGCGTGCAGCGCAACGATGCCGCCGCGATCAGCCTGGAAAGCGTCGGCGACCTGGTGGCCTCGTCCGAAATCGATTTCCGTACCCTGCGCCGCGATCTGCATGACCTGCTCGGCATGCAGCCGAAGCTGAGCATTTCCCAGGCCTTGTCGCAGCGCGAAGCGCCGCAGGGCCTGGGCAGCGTGATCGGCTACCTGTCGCTGGGCACGCGCTTCGGCACCGTGGTGGAGGGCGAGCAGGAGCTGGCCCACTGGCGCGGTGGCGATGGCCAATGGCGGCGCGCCCGCATCCCGCTGGTTTGGTTCACCCAGGAGAAACGCCATGAGCTGGAATGAAGATCCGATCGAATCCTCCCGCCTGGGCGAGGGCGAGGATGCCTTCGACGCCGAGCCGGTGGTGGTCACCCCGTTGCCCCGCCGCAACAACGACGTGCTGTACCTGGGCGATACCGGTCGGCTGCCGCAGGACGCGCGCCGCGCGCTGTGCCAGCTGCTGATCGGGCCGAGCATCGACCAGCAGCGCCACGCCAAGCTGTGGCCGGCGCTGCTGCGCAACGAAGCCGCCATCCGCACCTCCCTGTCCGACCTGTTCCTGGAACTGGTGCTGGACCGCGAGAGCGGCGTGGCCTTCACCCGTCAGGCCGATACCGAAGACCTGGATTCGCCGGTGCTGCTGCGTACCTCGCCGCTGACCTTCATCGACTCGGTGCTGCTGCTGTACCTGCGCCAGCAGCTGGGCGAAGCCGATGCGCGCGGCAACCGCGCGGTGGTCGCCGATGCAGAGATGGCCGAAGCGCTG
The DNA here is from genome assembly GCF_001431535.1 of Stenotrophomonas chelatiphaga. Classification (GTDB taxonomy): domain Bacteria; phylum Pseudomonadota; class Gammaproteobacteria; order Xanthomonadales; family Xanthomonadaceae; genus Stenotrophomonas; species Stenotrophomonas chelatiphaga. The sequence goes on along the minus strand of NZ_LDJK01000038.1, from coordinate 11,252 downwards.
GCGGTGTACGAGAAGAACCTGTCCACCGACCGTGCCGGCTTCAACCGCCGCGTGGCCAGTGCCGTGCAGAAGATGAAGGACAACCACATCCTGACCCGCCTGGCGGGCCAGGAAGACCGCCACGAAGTCTCTCCCGCATTGAAGCTGCTGTTCTCTGCCGAAGATGTCTCCGCGCTGTCGGCGGTGTACCGCCAGCTGCGCGAAACCCCGGCTGCCGAAGCCTGATCCGAGCGAGCACGCCATGGCCATTTCCAAGCACACTCCCGCCCTGTTCACCGAAGGCCTGCCCGACCCGCGCACGCAGCAGTTCCGCATGCGCCGCCTGCAGGTACACAACTGGGGCACCTTCAACGGCCTGACCGAAGTGCCAATCGCTGAGCGCGGCTTCCTGTTCGTGGGCCGCTCCGGTTCGGGCAAGTCGACCCTGCTCGATGCGATGTCCGCGCTGCTGGTGCCGCCGGCCATCGTCGACTTCAACGCCGCTGCGCGCGAAGCCGAGCGCAGTGGCCGCGACCGCAACCTGGTGTCCTACGTGCGCGGTGCCTGGGCCGACCAGCAGGATCGCGGCACCGGCGAGATCGCCACCCAGTACCTGCGCAAGGGCGCCACCTGGACCGCGCTGGTGCTGGAATACCGCGCCGGCGATGGCCGCGTGGTCAGCCTGGTGCGGCTGTTCTGGATCGCCGGCAACGGCGCCACTGCCGGTGACGTGCGCAAGCATTACATGGTGGCCGAACGCCCGTTCGACATCGCCCGGGACCTCGGTGGCTTCGACCTGGACCTGCGCAAGCTGAAGCAGAAGCTGGCCGACGTGCACCACTTCGACAGCTTCGCCGGCTACGCCGAGCGCTTCCGCCACCTGCTCGGCATCGAAAACGAGATGGCGCTGCGCCTGCTGCACAAGACCCAGTCGGCCAAGAACCTGGGCGACCTGAATGTCTTCCTGCGCGACTTCATGCTGGATACGCCGAAGACCTTCGATGCCGCCGAGCGGCTGGTCAACGACTTCGCCGAACTGGATGGTGCGCACCAGGCGGTGGTCACCGCACGCCGCCAGGTGGAAACCCTGCTGCCGGCACGCGAGCACTACACCGAACTGAAGCAGATCAAGCGCCGTCGCAGCGACGATGAAGTGCTGAAACTGGGCATCGACAGTTTCCGCGAGTCGCGCCGCCAGCAGTTGATCGATGCGCGCCTGCGCGAACTCGACACCCGCGACCGTGGCCTGCTGGGCGAGGAATCCCAGCGCCGCGCCGCGCTCGACAACCACACCGCCAAGCTGGGCGAACTGGAGCTGCAGCGGCGCCAGCAGGGCGGTGAGCGGATCGAGGAACTGGAACGCGAACAGGGTCGTGCCGAAGCCGAGCGCGATCGTCGCCAGGCCAAGCAGGCGCAGGCCCGCGATGCCGCCGCACAGCTGCAGCTGGCGCTACCGGAGGATGCACACGGCTTCGCCGCACTGGTGGAACAGGCGTCGACTGAGCTGCTGGACCGCAAGCGCGCTTCGTCGGCGCTGGATGATGCGATCAGCGAGCGGCTGGGCGGCCGGCGCGATGACGAGCGCCGCTTCGGCGACGTGCGTGCCGAGCTGGACGCCATGCAGCGCAACACCTCCAGCATCCCCGCGCCGTTGCAGAAGCTGCGCGCGCGGCTGGTGGAAGAAACCGGCCTGCCCGAAGCGGCGCTGCCGTTCGTCGGCGAGCTGATCCAGGTGCGCGAGGATGACCTGCCGTGGCAGGGCGCGATCGAACGCGTGCTGTTCGGTTTCGCGCAGTCGCTGCTGGTCGACGACAAGCACTACAACGAGGTCGCTGACTGGGTGAACCGCACTCACCTCGGCATGCGCTTCACCTACTACCGCGTGCGTCGCAACGACGAAGCGTTCGCGCGTGACCCGTCGCCGCGTTCGCTGCTGCACAAGCTGGAACTGCGCGACCACGTGTTCGAAGGCTGGCTGCGGCGCGAGCTGGGCAAGCGCTTCGACTACGAGTGCGTGGACGCGCGCCAGCTGCGCAACGTCGACCGCGGCATCACCCGCGAAGGCCAGGTCAAGCATCCCGGCGACCGCTTCGAGAAGGATGACCGCAGCGCGGTGACCGATCGCCGCCGCTGGCTGTTGGGCTTCAACAACCGCGACAAGCTGGCCGTGTACGAGAAAGAAGCGCAGGAGCTGGCGAAGCGGATCGCCGGCTGCGACGAAGACGTCGCGCGCCTGCGCGCCCAGCGCGACCTCGACAACGAGCGCCGGCTGGCGTGCCACCAGTTGGCCGGCATCAGCTGGGACGAGATCGACATCGCCACCCCGCAGCAGCGCCTGGCCGACATCGAAGCGACCCTGCTCGACCTGCGCGAAGGCAATGCGGACCTGGAAAAACTGGCCCGCCAGATCGACGCGGCGCGCTCGGACATCGAGCAGGCACGACGCACCTACGAAGACACCCGCGTGGAGCGTGGCCAGCTGGTCAAGGAACGTGACCGCCTGGACCGTGCCCGCCAGCAGAGCCGTGCGCTGGTGCTGCCGGCCCTGGGCAGCACCCAGGAAGCCGGCCTGCAGGAACGCCTGGAAGCGTTCGGCGCGCTCAGCCTGGAAACCCTGGAAGCGCACATGCGCCAGGTCAGCAACGCGCTGAACGAATCCCTGTCGTCCTCGCAGCAGGACGTCAACCGGGTCGAGAACCAGCTGCTGGGCTGCTTCCGCCGCTTCGTGCAGGGCTGGCCGGAAGAGTCCGGCGACTTCACCGTATCGGTGGCCTCGGCCGATGATTTCCTGGCCAGGCTGGAACGGCTGGAACGCGACGGCCTGCCGCAGCATGAAGAGCGCTTCTTCGACCTGCTGCAGAACCAGAGCAAGAACAACCTGCTGGCCCTGCAGCGGCACAGCGCCGAAGCGCGCAAGTCGATCGGCCAGCGCCTGGACGAGGTCAACGCCAGCCTGGAACAGGTGCCGTTCAACCGCGGCACCCTGCTGACCATCGAGCTCAGCGACCGCCGCCTGCCGGAAGTACTGGAGTTCCACCAGCACCTGCGCGACGTGCTGTCCCAGCAGCAGACCGAACAGCGCGAACTGGCCGAAGCGCAGTTCGCCGTGCTGCGCCAGCTGGTCACCCGGCTGGGCTCGTCCGAAGGCGAGGACAAGCGCTGGCGCGAACTGGTGCTGGACGTGCGCATGCACGTGGAGTTCATCGGCGTGGAACTGGATGCCGCCACCCGCCAGCAGGTGGAGATCTACCGCAGCGGTGCCGGCAAGTCCGGTGGCCAGCGCCAGAAGCTCGCCACCACCTGCTTGGCCGCCGCCCTGCGTTACCAGCTCGGTGGCGCCGATGGCCAGCTGCCCAGCTACGCCGCGGTGGTCCTCGACGAAGCCTTCGACAAGGCCGACAACGAGTTCACCGCGCTGGCGATGAACATCTTCGACAACTTCGGTTTCCAGATGGTGGTCGCCACCCCGCTGAAATCGGTGATGACGCTGGAGCCGTTCATCGGCGGCGCCTGCTTCGTGGAAATCAGCGGCCGCCACGATTCCGGTGTCCTGCTGATCGAATACGACGAAGAGGGCAAGCGCCTCAAGCTGCCCGAACGCAGCCGCCAGCAGGCCAACGAACCCGAGCCCGCGGACGCCTGATGGCCGGGCCGGCTCCCGCTCTCCCCGGTATGCGTGCGCGCGGTACCGGGGAGAGCGGCGGGTGGGGCGCTGTGCAGGGCACCGCCTGCCCCGCATGACAGCAGACAACGTCGCGCCATGCGCGAAGCATCAGGCGAACGTATCCCAGCCCATCCGCGCGATCAGCACCACCACCAGCCCCACGAACAGCTTGCGGATCAACGGCGTGCCGCCGCGCAACGCCAGCCGCGTGCCGACCACCGAGCCCACGATGTTGGCCACCGCCATCGGCACGGCGAACAGCAGCAGCACGTTGCCGGTCGGCACGAAGAACGACAGCGCGGCGAAGTTGGTCGACAGGTTGACCACCTTCGACGCCGCCGACGCGCGCAGGAAATCCAGCCCGAAGAAGCGCACGAACAGGAAGATCAGGAAGCTGCCCGTGCCCGGCCCGAAGAAGCCGTCGTAGAAGCCGATCGCCGCACCGATCGCCAGCGCGATCACCAGCTCGCGGCGGCCCACCTCGCGCGGCCGGTGCAGCGCGCCGAAGTCCTTCTTCCACAGCGTGTAGCCCAGCATCGCCACCAGCAGCACCAGCACCAGCGGACGCACTGCATCCTTGGGCAGCAGGCTCACCGCGGTCGCGCCCAGGAAAGAAAACACGAAGGCGGTGGCGGCCGCGAACAGCACCGGTCGCCACGGGAAGCGCACGTTGCGCGCATAGCGCCAGGCCGCCGCCCCGGTCCCGAAGGCCGAACTGAACTTGTTGGTGCCGAACAGCAGGGCAGGGGAGTGCTGCGGCAGTACCGTGAACAGGCCCGGCAACTGCACCAGTCCGCCGCCGCCGACCGCCGCATCGACCAGGCCGGCAATGAAGGCGATGGCCACCAGCCACCAGAGTTCGGGGGGGATCATGTCCAGCACGGATCAGGCCTGCAATGGGGGGCCGACAGGATACGCCCACGCCGCCGTGGCCCGCCGTTGCGCGGCGCGCCGGCCATGCAAAAATAGCGGGCATGACCCAGACCGTCCCCGATACCTGCCCCTGCGACCTCGGCAAGCCCTACGCCGATTGCTGCGGCCGCTGCCATGCCGGCGAACCGGCGGCCGATGCCGCACAGCTGATGCGCTCGCGCTACAGCGCCTATGTGCTGCAGCGTGCCGACTACCTGCTGTCCAGCTGGCACCCCGATACCCGCCCAGCGGAGCTGTCCCTGGACGATGCCCCCGGCCAGCGCACCCAATGGCTGGGCCTGACCGTGCAGGAGCACCAGCAGGACGGCGACCGCGCGCAGGTGCGCTTTACCGCGCGCTACCGCATCGGCGGCGGCAGTGCGGTCAGGATGACCGAGCACAGCCGCTTCCAGCGCATCGGCGGGAACTGGTTCTACCTCGACGCGCTGTAGCCGGGCGGGGGCCGGCGAACACGGCACCATGGCGGGCCGATGACGTGGTCCTCACCGCAGCTGACCCAAGCTTCCTGTCGTGAACAGCCTGCTCGCCTCCGCTCCCCTGATCCCGTCCCGCCACACTGCCCTGGCCGACTTCTATGTCCACGTGCGCCAACGCAGCGTGGCGCTTGCCGCCCCGCTCAGCGCCGAAGACGCCATGGTGCAGAGCATGGCCGACGCCAGCCCTACCAAATGGCACCTGGCGCACACCACGTGGTTCTTCGAACGCTTCGTGCTGGGCGCGCAGCCGGGTCACCAGCCATTGCAGCCCGACTGGAACTTCCTGTTCAACAGCTACTACGAAACCATCGGCCCGGCGCACGCGCGGCCGCAGCGTGGCCTGCTGTCGCGGCCCAGCCTGGAACAGGTGTACGACTACCGCGAACGTATCGACGGGCAGGTGCTGCGCCTGTTGCAGGACCGCGCGCTGACCGATGAAACGCTGGACCACCTGCAACTCGGCCTGCAGCACGAACAACAGCACCAGGAGCTGCTGCTGACCGACATCAAGCATGCGCTGTGGAGCAACCCGCTGCAGCCAGCCTACCGTGATGACCTGGCCACGCAGGCCGGCGCCGCCACGCCGCTGCAGTGGATCGACAGCCCGGAGCGCATCGCGTGGATCGGTGCCCCGGCGTGGCCTGCCGATGCCGAGTTCGCCTATGACAACGAATCGCCGCGCCATCGCGTGCTGGTGCCCGCCCACGCACTGGCCAGCCGTCCGGCCAGCAATGCCGAGTTCGCCGCCTTCATCGCCGATGGCGGCTACCAGCAGGTGCAGCTGTGGATGAGCGAGGGCTGGTCATTGAACCAGGCCCAGCAGTGGCACCATCCGTTGTACTGGGATGACGCGCTGGAGCGCGAATACACCCTCGGCGGCTGGCGTGCGCTGGATCCGCACGCGCCGGTCTGCCATATCAGCTATTACGAAGCCGACGCCTACGCCCGCTGGGCCGGTGCACGCCTGCCGACCGAATTCGAGTGGGAAGCGGCCGCCAGCCAGCACGCCGCTGACGGCCATTTCGTCGACGATGATCGCCTGCACCCGTCCGCGCCGCGCGCAGCGGATGGCCTGCAGCAGCTGCACGGCGATGTCTGGGAATGGACCAGCAGCGCCTACGGTCCGTATCCCGGCTTCAGCACCTTCCCGGGCAGTCTCGGCGAATACAACGGCAAGTTCATGTGTGGCCAGTGGATCCTGCGCGGCGGCAGCTGCGCCACTCCGCGCGGCCACGTGCGTGCCAGCTACCGCAATTTCTTCGACCCCTCCGCACGCTGGCAGTTCTCCGGCGTGCGCCTGGCAAAGGCGTTCTGATGAGCATCGTCCCATGAGTACCGTACACGCGGCGCGGCAGGCGCTGACCGACCTGACCCCCAGCCGCGAACGGGTGCTGTCCGACGCCATCGCCGGCCTGTCCGCCACGCCGCCGCGGCTGCCCTCCAAATATTTCTACGACGCCGCCGGGTCGGCCCTGTTCGAGCAGATCACCCGCACCCCCGAGTACTACCCGACCCGGACCGAGCTGGCCCTGCTGGAACAGTCGCTGCCGGATATCGCCGAACGCGTCGGACCGCGCGTACACGTGGTCGAACTGGGTAGCGGCAGCGGGCGCAAGACCGCGCTGCTGCTGGAAGCGCTCGATGCGCCGGTGGCCTATACCCCGATCGAGATCTCGCGCGCGGCCCTGCTGTCGAGCATCGACCATCTGGCGCCGGCCCAGCCGGACATCGAAATGCTGCCGGTCTGCGCCGACTTCACCCAGCCGGTGCAGGTGCCTGAACCGGAAGAACAGGCCGCACGCCGTCTTCTGTTCTTCCCCGGCTCCACCTTGGGCAATTTCGAACATGACGAGGCGGTAGCGCTGCTGCGTGCGATGCGCCAGACCATGGGCGAAGACGGCCTGGCGCTGATCGGCGTGGACCTGCACAAGGACACCGCGACGCTGGAAGCGGCCTACAACGATGCCGCCGGGGTCACCGCCGCGTTCACCCTCAACCTGCTCAAGCGCCTCAACCAGCAGGTCGGCAGCGATTTCGACCTGCAGGCCTTCCACCATCGTGCGCGCTACAGCGTGCCGCGCCTGCGCATCGAAACCCAGCTGGTCAGTGACCGCGACCAGGACGTCACCGTCGGCGGACATCGCTTCCACTTCGCCGCAGGCGATGCGATCCAGGTGGAGTACAGCCACAAGTACACCGAAGCCAGCTTCCAGCAGTTGCTGGATGCCTCGGGGCTGCAGATCATCGGGCGCTGGGACACGGCCGCGCCGCAACCCGGCTTCGGCCTGCGCCTGCTGCGCCGCCGTTGATCGTCCCGCTGCCGCTATGATGCAGGGGCCATGGCGGCACGGAGGATGACCATGACCACGCGCTCCCTGATGTTGCTGGCCACCCTGATGGCCAGCCCACTGGCGTCCGCGCAGCAGGTCGATCCGGCCTTCGCGTCCTGCCTGTCGACCCTGCAGGCCAGTGCAGCCAGGCAGGGAATCCGGGCCGAACGCTTCAGCGCCCTGATGGCCGGCGTGCAGCCTGACCCGTCTGTGCTGGAGCTGCTGGATGCCCAGCCGGAGTTCAGCACGCCGATCTGGGATTACCTGGCCGCGCTGGTCGACGAACAGCGCGTGGACGATGGTCGCGCCATGCTGGCCCAGCATCGCGCCCTGCTGCAGCAGGTGTCCGCCGAATACGGCGTGGACCCGGCCACCATCGTGGCGGTGTGGGGCGTGGAAAGTGATTACGGGCGCGTGTTCGGCAAGCGCCCGCTGCTGCAGTCGCTGTCCACGCTGTCCTGCGCGGGCCGCCGGCAGTCGTTCTTCCGCGGTGAACTGCTGTCCCTGTTGAAGCTGGTGGACCAGGGCGACCTGCGCGGCGAGGGGCTGGTGGGGTCCTGGGCCGGTGCATTCGGGCATACCCAGTTCATGCCGAGCACCTATGCACGCATTGCGGTGGATGGCGATGGCGACGGCCGCCGCGACCTGGTGGGCAGCATCCCGGACGCGCTGGCGTCCACGGCCAACTACCTCAAGCGTGCCGGCTGGCGCAGCGGAGAGCCGTGGGGCATGGAAGTCCGTGTCCCCGCCGGCTTCGCCGCCGCACAGGCCGGGCGCACCCAGCGCCGCGCGCTGGCGGACTGGAAAGCGCTGGGCGTGACCTCCCTGCAGGGCGACGCGATCGCCGTGCCCGGGCTGCCTGCCGATGCGCGCGCGGCGCTGCTGCTGCCGGCCGGGAACACCGGGCCGGCGTTGCTGGTGTTCCGCAACTACGACGCGATCTACAGCTACAACGCGGCAGAAAGCTACGCGCTGGCCATCGCCACGCTGGCCGACCGGCTGCGCGGCGGTGCCGGGCTGGCAACAGCATGGCCCACCGATGATCCGGGCCTGGGTCGCCGCGAGCGCCGCCAGCTGCAGGCGCTGCTGGCCGCGCGCGGGCATGACATCGGCCAGGTCGACGGCATGATCGGCACCGCCAGCCGCCGCGCCATCCAGGCCGAGCAGCAGCGCCTGGGCTGGACGCCGCTGGACGGGCGCGCCGGTCGCCGCATCCTGCAGGCGCTGCAGGCCGAACCCCCCACGGCTGCGGTGCCGGCCGCCAGCCGCTTCACCCTTCCTTCCAACTACAACACGCTGGTGCAGTCGCCAGCGGTGCGGAGTGCTTCCAAGGTGCAACAGATCCAGGGCGTGACCAGTGGCCAGTTCCAGGGGCTCGATGCGTGGCTCATCCAGACCCCGCAGGGCAGCGCTGCGATCAGTGTGTTCGGCGGCCAGCTGCTGTCCTTCGTGCCCAAGGGCGGCAAGGACGTGATGTGGTTGTCGCCCCGGCGCGCCGAGCTGCCGACGCCGATCCGTGGCGGCAGCCCGGTGTGTTGGCCGTACTTCGGGCGCCAAGGGCAGTCCAATGACGTGCCCGCGCACGGCTTCGTGCGCACCCTGCCGTGGGAGTTGAAGCAGGCGCGCGCGCTGGCCGACGGCAGCATCGAGCTCACCCTCGCGCCGCCGGTGCTGGACGACCTGTCGCTGCGGCTGCAGATGGTGGTGGTGGTCGGGGCGACCCTGACCCAGCGGCTCATCACCGACAACGCCGGCACCGCGCCGGCGACGATCAGCCAGGCGCTGCACAACTATTTCCACGTCGGTGATGCCGGCCGCGTGGACGTGGAGGGGGTGGATGGGCTGGACTACCTGGACAAGTACGAGAACTACGCCCAGGCCCGCCGCCAGCAGGGGCCATGGAACCTGCGCGATCCGCGCGATCCCGGCCGCAGTGACCGCATCTATACGCAGGCCGGGGGCCGCTACGTGCTGCACGACCCGGTGTTGAAGCGCCGCATCACCCTGGAAACCCAGGGCAGCCGCTCGCTGGTGGCGTGGAACCCGGGCGCGGAGGCAGCAGCGAAAATGGCCGACGTCGGCGATGGCTGGCGCGACTACGTCTGCCTGGAGGCGGCCAACGCGGGGCCGGACGTGGTGACCATCCCGGCCGGCGGCCGCCACGTATTGCAGCAGACCCTGTCGGTGCAGCCGCTGTAACAGGCCTGCGCGGTCGATCCGCGCAGCCCCGACCCGCTGCCGCCGTCATGGGTGGCAGCCCGGCCTACGTCATCGCCCGCGGCCGCAGCACCAGCAAGGTCACCCCGCCGGCCACCAGTCCCCAGAACGCCGAGCCGATACCCCACAGCGACATGCCGGACGCCGTAACCAGGAAGGTCACCAGCGCGGCCTCGCGGTCACGCTCCACCGCCAGCGCCGTGGCCAGGCTGTTGCCGATGGTGCCGAACAACGCGATGCCGGCCACGCAGGCGATCAGCTCCTTGGGGAAAGCAGCGAACAGCGCCGCCACCGTGGCGCCGAATACCCCGACCACGATGTAGAACGCGCCCGCGGCCATGGCGGCGGTGTAGCGGCGGGCCGGATCCTCGTGTGCCTCGCGGCCCATGCAGATGGCGGCGGTGATCGCCGCGAGGTTCAGCGCGAAGGCGCCGAACGGCGCCAGTACCGCGTTGACCACCCCGATCCAGCCGATCAACGGCGACACCGGTGCCTGGTAACCAGATGCGCGGATCACCGCCACCCCGGGAATGTTCTGTGAGGCCATCGTCACTACGAACAAGGGCAGGGCAACGCTGGCCACCGCCGCCCAGCTCAGCCGTGGCGTGGTCCACACGGGCAGGGCCAGCTGCAGCTCGATGCCCTGCAGGTGCAGCTGTCCGCTGCCAAGCGCCACCGCGATGCCCACCAACAGCGTGGCGATCACCGCATAGCGCGGCAGCAGGCGCCGTGCCAGCAACCAGCTGCCGAACATCGCCAGTGCCATCACCAGCTGTGTCTGCATGGACACGAAGACCTCCAGGCCGAAGCGCAGCAGCACGCCCGCCAGCATGCCGGCGGCCAATGCCATCGGGACGCGCTGCATCAGCCTGGCGAACACCCCCGAGAAACCGAGCACCGCACCCAGCACGGCCGCCAGCAGGAAGGCACCGATCGCCTCGGGCAGGCTGACCCCGCCCGCACCCACCACCAGCATCGCCGCACCCGGGGTCGACCATGCGGTCACGACCGGGATCCGGTAACGCAGCGACAGACCGATGCAGGTCACGCCCATGCCCAGTCCCAATGCCCACATCCACGAGGCGATCTCCTGCTGGTCCGCACCGACGGCCTGCGCGGCCTGGAACACGATCACCGCGGAACTGGCGAAACCCACCAGCACGGTAATGAAGCCGGCGACCACGGCGGGCAGGGAGAGGTCGCGCCACCATGCGCGTGCGGGGACTGCTTCCATTGAAGTGTTGATCCGGACGGGTACCGTGCATTGATACCTGCTGCGCTGCCGTGTGCGCAACGCGCGCACGGCAGCGCAGCGCCGAAGCCGATACCCTGCAGCGCTGCATTCGCGGTACATGCAGAAGCATGCGCAGCACACGCGCTGTCATCAAAGTGAAAAAAGGTGTTGACGAATCCTGCAGGATCTCTACAATTCGCTCCCTCGCTGCAACGCAAAGATTTCTACGGAAATCAGCGGAAACAGCACGCCACCACCGCCGAACGATTTATTCGAACGAAGGTGTTGACGGACTGAAAAAGTCCGGCATAATAGGCGGCTCGCAACGACGAAACGCCTTCGGGCCGGACGTCGAAGCAGCAGAGTCAACAACGCTTCGCTACGGCGAAACGGCCTTGAAAAAAGGTGTTGACGAAGCA
>NZ_LDJK01000037.1 GCF_001431535.1 Stenotrophomonas chelatiphaga | reverse complement strand
GGTCTCACCCGTTCGACCCAGCCCCACCGCCCGGCCCACCCCAGAAGCCGCCCAACAACCGAAACCCGCGAGGGGGTCTCACCCGTTCGACCCACCCACGCCGCCGGCAAGCGCCATGAAATTCGCCTCGACCGGCGTCCGCGGCGCAGGGCACAGGCCGTCCGGGGCAGACACATCACGCGACATCCAGTCGTCCACCACGCCACCCAGCAGATCGATCCGCATCGGCAGGGTGATGTGATCTTCGCCGCGCATTTCGATGTAATGCGCACGCGGACTCGCCTGCGCCAGCCGCCGCCCCTGGTCCACGCGGATATGCTGGTCCTGGTCACCGTGCAGCAACAGCACGCAGGCGCGGCTGGCGGCGACCGCACGGCCGACGTCCACCTGGTCCAGGTCCACCCCCAGCCGCCGGTTGGCTGCGGCGATCACCGCGTCCATGTCCTGGTCGGCATACCGCCAGCGGGCATACGCCGCCACGGCCTGTGCCTTCCAGCCACGCGGCTGGCTGGCCAGCAGGTGCGGGATCATGCTGCGGATCGCATCGCCGGCGTTGGCGAAGGACTCCATCGCCACGACACCCTGTACGTCGTCCCCCAGTTTTTCGGCGGCGAACAGCGCGGTCGCCGCGCCGTAGGACACCCCGAACAGATACAACGGACCCTGCACCTCACCGCGGGCACGCAAGGCACGGATCACCTCGATCACCTCGTCCGATTCCACCGTTCCATACCCCGCCGGGCCACCGCCCGAGTGACCATGGTTGCGCAGGTCGATGGTGATGACGCGATAGCCGGACTGGGCCAGCTGCAGCGACCACGGCAGCATTGCATCGCCACTCATCATCCAGCCGTGCAGCACCACCACGGTGCCGCGCGGCGCCTGCGCATGGAACGGCCGCGGCGGCTCCAGTCGAAGGTCCATGTCCAGCGGCTCACCGCCTTCATGGCGCGGGCGCGCATAGCGGTAGCGCAGGCCATGATCGCCGGCATCGAAAGCACGCCAGAACAGGCGCACGTGTTCGCGGCTGGTGACGTAGCCACTCCGGTTCGGCAGGGTGGCGATGGTGGCTGCGATATGGGCCTGGTCAAGCAACGGCGAGGCGCCGCCCGGAGACACCAGGCGTTCGCTCAGCGAGGTGGAAGCAGTAGGAGAACAGGCGGCCAGCCACAGGCACGCGCAGGCCAGCAGCAGGCGCATCATCATCACGGCATCGAACGGATTGGCCGCACAGGCTACGCAGCGTGCCGCCCTGCGATCTATCGTGGATCGATGACGGCTTGATGACAGTGCGGCGTTGGTTCAGCCACGCCGCCGGACCTCAGCGCCTGGGCCGGCGGATCATCCGCGTGCCGCTGGCGCGGTCGTGCCAGGTCAGCCGGTCGCGGTCGACCAAGGCCCACCAGAAGCCCAGTCCGGCCAGGCCCAGGGACACACTGGCAACCGCATAGCGTGCCCACAACGCGCGCAGTGACGGTGCCTGCGCATCATCGCCGGTGACCGCGATCCGCCACGGCCGCATGCCCAGGGTCTGGCCGCCGCGGCGCCAGCTCCAGGTGGCGTACAGTCCGGTCAGCACCCAGCAGCACGCCCACAGCGCCCACTGCCAGCGGCTGAAAGGGGCGATGTTTTCGTGCGTGGCATGGCCGGTGACGGTGAACGCGATGACGAACAGGGATCCGGCCAGCATCCACAACGCAAGCGCCGGGAACAGGTCGTACAGCAAGGCGAGCAGGCGCCAGCCAAGCAGCGCGGCAGGGCGCACCGCGGTAGCAGCAGGGGCGGCGGGGGCATCATGCGGATCAGCCATGCGGGGAAGCATACGCAATGCTGGTGGGGTGTGCTGCGCGCCGCGTATCCTGCCCGCATGTCCGTTGCTTCCACACCCGCAGAACGCCGCCAGCTGGTCCAGGCGCTACCCGAACTGGATGCCGCCGATTCGGTGGCGATCACCCGGTTCCTGGATGCGGCCTGGGCCGAACACGGCCTGGCACGGGCCAGCGTGGACAGCTACCGGCGCGACCTCGAAGGGCTGGCGCGCTGGCGCAGTGGACAGGTCGGCGGCCTTGCCGGCGTCGATCGCGCCGGGTTGTTCGACTATCTGGCTTGGCGTACCCGCCACGGCTGGTCTCCGCGCAGCAACGCCCGCCTGCTGTCGGCCCTGCGCGCGTTCTTCGCCGACAGCGTACGCCGTGGTGCCCGCAGCGATGACCCGACCGCGCTGCTGGACCCGCCGAAACTGCCACGGCTGCTGCCCAAGGCACTGGCGGAAAGCCAGATCGATGCGCTGCTGGCGGCCCCCGACGTGGATACGGCGCTGGGCCTGCGCGACCGCGCGATGCTGGAACTGATGTACGCCGCCGGCCTGCGCGTCAGCGAACTGGTGGGCCTGCCGGCCACCGCGGTGAACCTGCGCCAGGGCGTGCTGCGCGTAACCGGCAAGGGCAGCAAGGAGCGCCTGGTGCCGCTGGGTGAAGAGTCGCAGCACTGGCTGGAGCGTTACCTGCAGCAAGCCCGGCCGCAGTTGGCGAACAAGCGCAGCGTGCCCGCCGACGCCGGCGGCCAGGTGCCATTGTTCATTGAACCGAGCCTGCGCCCGCCCAGCCGGCAGGCGTTCTGGCACCTGGTCAAGCGCTATGCGCTGGTGGCGGGTATCGACATCGCGCGGATCAGTCCCCACGCACTGCGGCACAGCTTCGCGACCCATCTGCTCAACCGCGGGGCCGACCTGCGCGCGCTGCAGATGCTGCTTGGCCACAGCTCGCTGTCCACAACCCAGATCTACACGCTGGTGGCGCGCGAGCACCTTCAGAAGCTGCACGCCAGGCACCATCCGCGCGGCTGATCGGTCAGGCGTCGCTCGAATCGTTGCGATGCAGGGCGACCCCTTCGGCCCGGCGCGTGACCAGCTCGGCTGCGACCTCCCGCTCCAGGCGATCGGATTGGTTCTCCCACAGGGGACGTGATGGGTGATCAAAAGGTCCGCTGGTCCTCGGGACGCGCTGCCTGATGTACTCCAGCAGCTCGAACGTGCGCTGACAACGCTGGTCGCCCTGCGCGAGCCCTCGAACGCTCGGATCCACTACGTCCTCCACGGCGGCGGCGACCTCGGCGCGGAAGTGCTCATACGTGGGCCAGGGCCAGGGGGCGCCCCACACGCCGTTGGCCAGCCGCAGCCAGGATGGCGGTATCTGCAGCGCAGGGTCAGGGGCCGACGTGGCCAATGGCAACCCGGTGGAGAGGTCCTGCAGCAGCGTGCGGACGGGCTGCCAGGCTTCAACCGGCCCGTCCGGTTGCTGGGATGCGATGAAGGACAGGATGTCGCGTGCCGCTCGGCGTTCCACCTGATCCATCTGGTCCAGCGGGCACGCCGCGTCGACGGCTTCCAGGTGCGCCTGCCGGCGGACCTGGGCCAGCAGTTCGGTGGAACCGGTGATATGGCCCTTCCACACCGCGTCAGCCAGCATGCAGCGCGCCCGCGTACGAACCATGGCCGGTGCCAGCAGGGCGCCCAGCTCCTGCTTCTTGGAGTCGGCTGCCGCGCAATAGGCGCGGACCAGGACGCTCCGGAATGCTGATGCGGTGGCTACCGGCTGGCGTGCGACCGCCCCATCGCAATCACTTTCAGGACCCAGCCGCGTATTGAGCAGCACGTCCTGGTCGGCAAGCCGACGGGCCTGGTGGTACAGCTGGCCAACGCTCAGGCGCCCTTGGCTGAAGCGGTCGGCGAGCTGTTGCTCTCGATTGTCGATGCCCGTCAATGCAGCGCTGAACCGGGAGGGAGAATAGTGCGAACTGGCCAGCCTGACCTTGGCGGCAAGCTGGTTGAGAACGGTCGCCCGGAACATCAATCCGAGCTGGCTGAGGATCTGCATGGAGGCGCCCCGTATTGTTTTGCAACGAGCTTGCAGCAGGCGTTTCATCAAAGCTTCCATCAATCGCTCGGGCGATTGCGACACCGGCAGCCCATCGCACGACGCTCAGCCCTGCTGTGCGAGAATCTGCTTTCCTCATGATCCCGCGGGCCCCCGATGTTCCGAGTTCTTACTGCCGCACTGTTCGGCATGCTCAGCCTCAGTGCGTGCGCGCAGCCCGCGCCGCCGGCCGCGAAAACGACGACGGCCCCCGCCGCGTCGCCACGCGGTGGTGCCGAACAGAGTGTCCGTGCCGCATTGACCCAGCTGGATCCCAACTTCAAGCCCGACTACATCGGTGCGGCGCCGTTCCCGGGCTTCCGTGAAGTGGTCGTATCCGGCCAGGTGCTGTACGTGTCCGATGATGGCAAGTACCTGATGCAGTCCCAGCCCTATGACATCCAGGCCAAGGCACTGGTCAACAGCGAAGGCCTGCTGGCGTATCGCCGCGGCCTGCTGGAGAAGGCCAACCACGGTGACCGCATCGTGTTCGCCGCGCCCAATGCCAAGCACACGATCAGTGTGTTCACCGACATCGAGTGCGGTTACTGCCGCAAGCTGCATCAGGATGTTGCCGAGCTCAACCGCAACGGCATCACGGTGGAATACCTGGCCTTCCCGCGCATGGGCCTGGGCAGCAAGGATTACACCGACATGATCTCGGTCTGGTGCGCCAGTGACCGACGCAAGGCGCTCACCGCCGCCAAGCAGGGCAGCCCGGTGCCAGCGAAGAACTGCACCAACCCGGTGGCCATGCAGTACGCACTGGGCCAGCAGCTGGGCGTGAATGGTACGCCGGCGATCTTCGCCGAAGACGGCACCCAGCTGGGTGGCTACCTGCCGCCGGCGCAGCTGAAGGCCGCACTGGACCGCCGCGCGCGCTGATGCGGACATCGGTCATGGCGCCGGGCCATCCGGCGCCGTGAACGGCGGCGCAGTGCCGCAAAACTGCAAGTCGACGCCGCCGCAGTCGCGCATTGTAAGGGTCCCCTTGCCGGATACCTGCCCATGATTCCTGCTTCTTCCCCTGTTGCCCTCGTCCAGACGGTGACCAGGCTCGACACGCGGCCCCTGCCTGCAGGCGGTCACCCGATTTCCGTTGCGCCCACTTTCGTCGGCAACCGGCCACCGCAGCCGGCCCCCACGACGGCGGCCAGCAACGACGGAGCCACCACGCGCGCCGGTGGGCGGGAGCTCATCCGCCAGGTGTCCATCGACAGCAACGACTCGGCAACCTGGCCGCTGGGAGCAGAGGACGACGCCGTATTCCTGAAGGCGCCGTCGGCCAACAAGGCGTCATCCGGCAACTGGCCGCTGTCGCCTGCACGCGTTTTCTGTCTGGCACCGGCAACGCCGTATGGACGCCTGGACAGTGCCGCGCTGTCACGCTCCGCCAGTGCGCCGCCTTCGGTTCCAGCGCGGCAGAACTGAGCTGCCCATCGAGCCAACGACGGCTCTCCGCGCTGAGCGCGGAGAGCCGTCCCGGGCTTACTTCAGGCCATCACTGATGCTGCGTGACAGCGTGCCCTGCGCATCATCGCCACTGAACTCCCAGAAGAACGCGCCACCCAGGCCCTGCGCTTTGACGTAGCCCATCTTGCGGGTCACGTTGGCGGGGGTGTCGTAGCTCCACAGGGTGTTGCCGTTGTAGGCCCACGTGGCGCCGGCGGTGGCGTCGGTGTAGGTCGGCCAGCCCAGGTTCTTCAGCACCTTCCAGTCTTCGATGCCGGCTTCATAGGTGCCGGGCGCCGCACCGGAGGCGGTCTGGTACATGCCGTTGTTGCCGCCGCCCACGCCGTTCCAGCCGCGCCCGTAGAAGCCGATGCCGAGGTTCAACTTCGAGGCCGGCACGCCGCGTGCGAGGAACGCCTCGATGGCGTCATTGCTGTTGTACAGCAGCTGATCGCCGGTGGACGGGTCGGCGGCGGTATTGAACAGCGCCGAGTGATGGTTGGTCCGCGGGTCCCACGCGCCGTGGAAGTCGTAGGTCATCACGTTGATGTAATCCAGGTACGGATGATAGGCGGCGGGATTGGTGACCCGGATCTTGTCGATGCCGGCGCCGACCGCCACCGTCAGCAGCAGCCCGGGGCGCACCGCATCCAGCTGGCGGCGGAACTCGGCCAGCAGCGCGGTGAAGTTGGCATTGTCCTCCGGTGCACCGCAGGCGATGCCGCAGGCAACCGGATACTCCCAGTCGATGTCGATGCCGTCGAACACGCCCAGTGCCGCACCGGGTCCGCCTGCGCCATCGGTGACCGGCAGGTTGCCGCGGATGTAGGCATCGATGCAGGACGCCACGAACGCCTGGCGGTTCTCCGGGCGGGCGGCGCTGGAGAAGCCGCGCGACCAGGTCCAGCCGCCCAGCGATATCAGTGCCTTCAGGCCGGGATGCTTGGCCTTCAGCTGCTTGAGCTGGTTCCAGTTGCCACGCAGCGGCTGGTTCCAGCTGTCGGCGCTGCCGCTGACACTTTCACCGGCCGCGAAGGACTTGCTGTAATCCGCGTACGCGTCACCGCCGGCGCCGGTGTTGGGATCCGATGGCTGGGTGATGCCGACCTCGCAACGATTGTTGCGCACGTTGCCGAAGGCGTAGTTGATATGGGTCAAGCCGGCCGCAGAGCCGCTGCTGTCGATGTTCTTCACCCGATAATTGCGGCCATAGATGCCCCACTGGGTGAAGTAACCGATGACCCGTTTGCCGGTGCCATCACCGCCGCCGGCAAGCGTGGCGGCACTGACCGTACTGCCTTGGGCGGAGGCGTTGCCGGCGTTGTCCCGCGCACGCACGCGGTAGCTGTAGGTCGTGGACGGCGACAGGCCGCCATCGACATAGGCGGTGGCCGATGGCGAACCCACCAGCGCGCCGTTGCGGTACACGTCGTAGCCGGCCAGGCCACTGCCGCCGGCGTTGTCGCTGGCCGCATTCCAGCTCAGCGCGATGCTGTTGGCCGTGCGCGTACCCACCGCAAGCCCGGCGGGTACGCTGGGCGCGGTGGTATCGCCACCGGCGGCGTTGACGGTGATGGTGATGGTGGCGGTACTGGCGGTGGCGTTGCTGTTGTCGGTGGCCACCGCGCGCAGGGTATGCGTGCCGGCGCTGGCATTGGCCCAGCTGGCGCTGTACGGCGCGCTGGTGTCGATGCCGATCGAGCTGCCACCCCGGAAGAATTCGACCTTGCTGATGCTGCCGTCGGCATCGCTGGCGTTGGCGCTGACGGTGACCGTGCTGCCGGCGCTGAAGGTGGCGCCGTTCGACGGCGAGGTCAGGCTGACCACCGGCGGCTGGTTGCTGCCGCTGCCGTCGCAGGCGCCCAGGTTGGTGTAATACGGAGCGCCAGCGGGATGGTCCGGCTGTGCGTTCCAGATGTCCTGTTTTGCCTGGTAAAGGACTCCGCCTTTCTGCAGGGTATCGCCGGCGCGGTAGATCCTGGCCTGGTCCCACTGGGCCACGCCGCTGCAGTTGGCGGCCTGCGCCAACGCGGGCAGGGCGCCACTGATGGCCAGGGCCAGCAGCCACGCAGGACGATGACGGGCAAGGCGGACGGAACGAGCGGCACTGCGTGCAATCGGGTCATGCATGATGTGTCTCCGATCGAATCAGGTTGTCGTACGGGCCGGGGTGGCGCCGCACGTGACGCGGGACCGGTGGCCGCCGAGCCAGGCGACTGAGGGGGCCGGATGCTACCGTCGGCGTGCTGCGCGGCGGTTACGACAACGTTGTCATCTAATCGGATGTGAAACCGTGCGCCAGTGCGCTTTTTGCCCTCGCGCCAGAAGACCCCGACGCCGCGGCCTGACTTCGGACTACAGTAACGTCGCCGTCGGTCTCCGCGCTCGCGGCGTGCTTGTTCAAGTTCTGGCAGCACCCTCTCCCGCAGCCAGCACGTTCTCGATACGTTCCACTTAGGACGAGCGCGCCTGCTTGATCGAACGGGTAATTTTGCGCTGCATCGCCTCCAACGCCTCCCTGTTCTGCTCCCGGAATTCTTCAAACGCCGCGTCCAGTTGCGAACGGATGGCATCCAACTGGGGCAACGGCAGGTCGCTCATGCTGTCACCCAGCACTGTCATGGCCCCCTCGACCAGCGCCTCGTGCAACTGCTGAAGCCTGTCCGGTGCAAAGACATCTCCGGCCAGGTACGACGCCATCCCCGCGCGGTAACTGTCCAGGGCAACGGTCGACAGGTCGGCGGTGAGCGTCTGCGGACTGGCGACCGCAGCGGCATCCACCGAGTCGTCAACGGGCGCGGGTTGGAGTGGACGCGCGGGCGCCAGCGCGCCGTCATGCGCACTGGCCACCAGCAGCAGCTCCGGGCTGCTCCAGATCAGGTCGGCCAGCTGCCTGCGCAGGTCAAGGTTCGAGGTGGCGCGGTCTTCGGCCTGCAGGGCCGAGGAAATGCAGCTGAAGAAGCAGTCGCCGTTGGCGGGAACGTCCTCGATGACCGGATCCTGGTCGCGGCGGATCAGGCTGAAGTGGTTGCCATGCCGCAGCAGGATGATCTCGTCGTCCTCGGGTGGCGGCAGCTCCGGCCCGTTGCCGCGATGCCATTGTTCGGGCTCGCCGGGGCGATACAGATGGATCGCGTCATGGTCGGTATCCACGATGCGCAGGGCGCGTCCCTGCGGCCATCCGGCCACGTTGACGATGAGCGGCTGCAGGTCACCGATGCCCTCGTTCCAGGTGCGCGGACGCTGGAGCAGCTCAAGGTTCAGTCCGGCGATCAGGCTGGATTTCTCTCCCGCTGTCAGCGTCCGATCAGCATCGGCAGCCGCGAGCAGCGCTTGCCGCAGGTCCTTCAGTGCTTGGCAGGACAGCAGTCTGAGCGAAAGACCGCTTTCACCGATAAGGCGGTCAAACGTGGCCCTGCACAGCCTATCCGGCGGGGCCACCAACAGCGGGCCATGCTGCGCATCGCGCACTGCCGCTGCGAGGTGCTGCGGCTGGGCGTGCAGGTTGCCATCTGCCGGGCGGGGAGGCGCAACGCCGGTGCGGGCGAAGCGGCAGGGAGCCGGTTCCGCGTTGCGCATGTTCGTCAGTGGCATGGGGCGGCGGCCCGCCCGGGTGACACACGGGGTCGCCCTGTGCATGGGCGACGCAGTTGCGTAGAGGACCGGAGAGGCGACTGAAGTTGCTGGCATGGCGCTTTCCTGCAGAACGGGGTAGCCGGCGGCGCGCATGCAGGTGCGCCGCCGGTGGTCCACTTCAAAGGGTGACGTTGCGCGCGGCCTTTATCTCGGCCTGGATCTGCTCCGCTGAAAAGCCCCGCGGCTGGAGCGCGCCGGTGGGCCTGGCGAACATGCCGTCCTGCCACTGCTTCCTGATTGCGGCAATCTGGCTCAAGACCGAGTCGCCGCTGATCGACGGCTCGACACGCGGCGACTGCGCTGGGGGGGGCGGAGACGCTGCGCCAGCAGTCGTCGGGGCAGCATTCGGCGCATCGCCGAGGGCCGGTGGTGCGATACGCGGTGGCTGCGATGCGGTCACTGGCGATGCAGGGCGGTCAGCCGTCCCGGCCGGGCTCGCCGCGACGCTGACCACCATCACGGGCGTAGTCACGCAGAGCGCCCGGTGAGACGTCTTGCCGAGGTGCGCAGCGACATCCGCCGGATTGAACCTGCCCGAGTTGCCAAGCAGCAATCCGGTGAAGCTGCACAGCCTGCGCTGTCCGGTCGTGGACGCCTGCGGGGTCCCTGCGAACGGGGACACTGCGCGCGGCATCCACGCCTGTGTAGCGGCGCGGTAATTTTCGATCCGCTGGGGCTGGCGCGGCAGGGTGGCGATGTTGCCGATGCGTCCCAGCAACCATCCACTCGGGTTGCCCGGGCAGGGACGGGGCAGGCTCGCGGCGGTGCGCGTGACGAAGTTGGGGGCTGAATACAGAGTGCCGATCATGCTGCTGTCTCACGGTGGGAAGGACGGTGAGGGTGGAACCTGCAGCGCCGCCTCGCCGCCAGAAATCGCGCAGGCCACCGCCCCCTTCAACGGCGCAGGCCGATCAGCGCCCGATGAATGCCGTACGGATGCAGCTCGCGCTTCTGCGGTCGGGTGGGGTAGTGGTGCGGTGGATGCGGGCAGCGCGCCGATGGCGTGGGGATCAGTCCCCGCAGCAGGTCCTCCAGGCGGGCCATGTCCGGGCACTCTTGGCGCCGTGCGGCGATCTGGCGCCCACAGGCGGCGGCCTGTGCGCAGAGCGCTTCGTCGGAGCGCAGCTCCTCATCGCCGGACCCTATCGACAGGCCACTGTCGGGCGAGTCGGGTCTGGTGTCATGCGCGCAGGGGGGCGCCGTCGTCGATCGCCACGGCGCGCCCTCGTTGCTGCGGTCCCGCGCCTGTTTCAAGGCGATTGCCCGTGCAACCGTGCCATGCACGACGCTGGTGCTGGTGCGGCTGGGCCACGGACGGTCGCCCTGGCAGATGTTGCGCTCCAGCAGTGGCACGCCGTGCAGGCTGATCAGGCCCAACGGATGGCGAGGATCGCGGTGCAGCGGGCCGGGCAGGGAGGCGAGCCGGTCCTCCAGCGCCCGCCCGGGTTCATGGCGCTTCAGGATCGCACCGACCACTCGGGGTGGGGCAGGCTGCGCAGGGGCGCTCCACGGACCCGTCCGCGCCAGCGCGAACACCCGCGCGGGCGGCAGCGGCAGGCTTGCGTACAGCGGCCGCACTGGCAAAGGCTTCGGCTTCGGCGCGCTGCCCAGCAGGCTGAGCGGGTTCTCCTGCTGGCGCCAGAATCGCATCGCGTTTTCACGCACGGCAGCCAGGCCGCCCGGGTCTGGCCGATGCGCGGCGATCCGGCCTGGGCCGGTGTTGACGATATGCCGGGGCGCAGGGCCGCGATCCAGCCCGGCCGCGCGGATCTGGCGCAGGCCCTGGCGAATCAGGGCGGTCGAGGACAGGTGCCCTGGCGTAGTGGACAGAAGGGTCGCGGAAGCAGAAAGCATGGCAGCGTGCTCGTCGGGCCGGGGGACGATCACCTTTGCGCGTGGTCCGCGCGGCGGCCTCCAGTTATCGGCCATCGGGGCCCGCCACGCCGCTTCCGGTACACTATCGGGCCCGTTTCCCAACCACGGTTCCCCGGACATGATGGTCCTCGAGGGCGCGCCCGCCCTGTCGGCGTTCCGCCGCGAACGTCTCGAATCCCGCCTGCAGTCCATTGCCGCCGATCTGCGCATCAGCGGAGCCTGGCAGGTGTACTTCATCCAGCCCGACGGAAAGGGCACGGCCGATGCCGCCACCCTGTGCCGGATCCTGGAAGCGCGCGAACGGGCCGAGCCCGTGGCCGAAGGCGCCATCCAGCGCTTCGTTGTGCCGCGCCTGGGTACGCTGTCGCCATGGTCCAGCAAGGCCACCGAACTGGTGCGCGGTGCGGGCCAGCCGGTCAGCCGGGTCGAACGTGGCCTGCGCATCGATGTGCTGGGCTGGCCAACCGATCCGGCCGCGCAGCAGGCGCTGGTGAAGGTGCTGCATGACCCGATGACGCAATCGGTGCTGGATACCGTGGAGCAGGGCAGCACGCTGTTCTCCACGCCGGCGCGCGGCGCGCTGGAACGCGTGGCGCTGGACGACCTGGAAGGCGCCAACCAGCGCCTCGGGCTGGCCATGGCCCAGGATGAAATCGACTACCTGCGCGAGCGCTTCGGCCAGCTCGGCCGCAAACCGTCGGACGTGGAGCTGATGATGTTCGCACAGGCGAACTCCGAACACTGCCGGCACAAGATCTTCAACGCCAGCTGGACCATCGACGGCCAGGAACAGGATCGTTCGTTGTTCCGGATGATCAAGAACACCCACCAGCAGACCCCGCAGCACACGCTCAGCGCGTACAGCGACAACGCCGCGGTGATCGAAGGCCATGCGGCCGCGCGTTACCGCCCGGATCCGGCCAGCGGGGAGTACCGCAGCGAAGCGGTCGTGCCCAGCGCCTTCCAGATCAAGGTGGAAACGCACAACCACCCCACCGCCATCGCACCGTTCCCGGGCGCGGCGACCGGTGCCGGCGGTGAAATCCGCGACGAAGGCGCGACCGGTCGTGGCGGCAAGCCGAAGGCCGGCCTGACCGGTTTCTCGGTGTCGCACCTGCGCATCCCGACCCTGCCGCAGCCGTGGGAAGCGCCGCGCGCGCTGAACCCGCGCATGGCCCCGGCGCTGGACATCATGCTCGATGGCCCGCTCGGCGGTGCCGCATTCAACAACGAATTCGGCCGGCCGAACCTGCTGGGCTATTTCCGTACCTTCGAGCTGGCCGAAGGCGGCATCACCCGCGCCTACGACAAGCCGATCATGCTCGCCGGCGGCCTCGGTGCGATCGACCGCGTGCAGGTCGACAAGATTCCGCTGCAGGCGGGCGATGCGGTGATCGTGCTGGGTGGCCCGGCGATGCTGATCGGCCTGGGCGGTGGCGCGGCGTCGTCGGTGGCCTCCGGTGAAAGTGCCGAAGACCTCGATTTCGCCAGCGTGCAGCGCGACAACCCGGAAATGGAACGTCGATGCCAGGAAGTGATCGACCGCTGCGTCGGCATGGGCGTGGACAATCCGATCAAATTCTTCCACGACGTCGGTGCCGGTGGCCTGTCCAACGCCATTCCGGAGCTGCTGCACGATTCCGGCGTGGGCGGGGTGATCGACCTGGGCAAGGTGCCCACCGATGATCCGTCGCTGTCGCCGATGCAGCTGTGGTGCAACGAATCACAGGAACGCTACGTGCTGGGCGTGGCCCAGGAACGGCTGGCCGAATTCGCCGCGCTGTGCGCGCGTGAGCGCTGCCCGTTCGCGGCCGTTGGCGTGGCGACCACCGAACAGCACCTGGTGGTGGCCTACGGCGCCACGCCGGGCGCGACCCCGGCCGACGCGCCGATCGACCTGCCGATGGACGTGCTGTTCGGCAAGCCGCCGAAGATGCACCGCGATACCAACCATCCGCCGGCGCCGCGCTGGCCGGCGCTGAAGACCAGCGGGCTGGACCTGCATGAAGCCGGCCTGCGCGTGCTGGCGCACCCGACCGTGGCGGCCAAGAACTTCCTGGTCACCATCGGTGACCGCAGTGTCGGTGGCCTGACCGCGCGCGAACAGATGATCGGCCCCTGGCAGGTGCCGGTAGCAGACGTGGCGATCACCCTGACCGGTTTCGACGGCGTGGTGGGCGAGGCGATGTCGCTCGGTGAACGCACCCCGCTGGCGTTGCTGGATGCCGCCGCCTCGGCACGCATGGCAGTGGGTGAAGCGATCACCAACCTGTGCGCCGCGCCGGTGGATGCGCTGGATGAAGTAAAGCTGTCGGCGAACTGGATGGCCGCTGCCGGCCATGAGGGCGAAGACGCGCTGCTGTACGACGCGGTCAAGGCCGTCGGCATGCAGCTGTGCCCGCAGCTGGATATCAGCATCCCGGTGGGCAAGGATTCGCTTTCGATGCAGGCGCAGTGGCACGACGCCGGCCAGGCGCACAAGAGCGTGTCGCCGGTGTCACTGGTGATCACCGCCTTCGCGCCAGTGCTGGACGTGCGCCAGCAGCTCACGCCGCTGCTGCAGCGTGATGTGGACAGCGAGCTGTGGCTTATCGGCCTGGGTGCCGGCAAGCAGCGCATGGGCGGTTCGATCCTGGCCCAGGTGCATGCCGACCATGGCGGACTGCCGGCTTTCGGTGGCACTGCGCCGGACCTGGATGACCCGCAGCGCCTGCGCGCCTTCTTCGAACTGATCCGCGATGCACGCCGTGATGGCCTGCTGATGGCCTACCACGACCGCAGCGACGGTGGTGCGTTCGCCGCACTGTGCGAGATGGCGTTCGCCTCGCGCATGGGCCTGGACATCCTGCTCGACGCCTGGGGCGATGATCCGTTCCGCAGCCTGTTCAACGAAGAGCTGGGTGCGGTGGTGCAGGTGGCGCGCGAAGACCGTGCGGCGTTTGCCGACCTGATCGAACGCCACGCCCTGACCGAATGCGCGCAGCGCATCGCACGTCCGACCACCGCCCCCGTGGTGCGGGTGTCGCTGCACGGCGAAAACGTGGTCGAGTGGCGCTGGGAGGCGCTGTTCGACGCCTGGTGGTCGGTCACCCACGCCATGCAGAAACTGCGTGACAACCCGGACACCGCCGACCAGGAACGGCAGGTCGCGCGTGCGTTCAACGCGCCGGGCCTGAAGCCGAAGCTCGGCTTCGATGCCGACGAGGACGTGGCGGCGCCGTTCGTCAACACCGGGGTGCGGCCGAAGATCGCCATCCTCCGCGAGCAGGGCGTCAACGGCCAGGTTGAAATGGCCAACGCCTTCGAACGAGCCGGCTTCAGTGCGTTTGACGTGCACATGAGCGACCTGATCGAAGGCCGCCTGGACCTGGCTGATTTCACCGGCCTGGCCGCCTGCGGTGGCTTCAGCTACGGCGACGTGCTCGGTGCCGGCCGCGGCTGGGCGACCTCGATCCTGGAGCGCAGTGCGCTGCGTGATGCGTTCGCGGCCTTCTTCGCGCGCGAAGACAGCTTCTCGCTGGGCGTCTGCAACGGCTGCCAGATGATCAGCCAGCTGAAGGCGATCATCCCCGGTGCCGAGCACTGGCCGCAGTTCCGTCGCAACGCCAGCGAGCAGTTCGAAGCCCGTACCTCGCTGCTGGAAGTGGTGGAATCGCCGTCGATCCTGCTGCGCGGGATGGCCGGTTCGCGGCTGCCGGTGGCGGTGGCCCACGGTGAAGGCCGCGCGGTGTTCGACACCGCCGTGGACCAGGCCGCTGCACGCGTATCGCTGCGCTACATCGACGGCGACGGCAGCGTGGCCAGCCAGTACCCGCTGAATCCGAACGGATCGCCGGACGGCATTACCGGGCTGACCAGCACCGATGGCCGGGTGACGATCATGATGCCGCATCCGGAGCGCACCCCGCGCGCGCTCAACCTCAGCTGGGCGCCTGCTGAATGGCAGGGCGACTCGCCGTGGATGCGGATGTTCCGCAACGCACGGGCATGGTGCAGCTGAACGCCATTCAGTGATGCGCAGCGCCAATCCGCAGGCGTACTGAGAACCCGCCGGGCAACCGGCGGGTTTTTTCATGCCTGGTTGAAATGGGCGACGTTGAACACCGATCGCTGAGTGAACAGGCACACCTCGCGTTCATCGCTGGATAACAGCCCGTTCACATGAATGCAGGGAACCGAGAAGGCAATCACGTCATTTCTTTTTTCTTCGTCAAGGTATTGACGTCAGGAAATGTTCACGTTAAACTTCTATCTCGTTCTGGAAACATTCAGTCAGCCGCACCCGCAGGACCGCGCGCACCGCTGTTAGTTCCGCTGCTCGCCGTTCGGCAACTGCAGTAAATCACGCGAAACAAGCGCCCTCAGGGGACGTTGGGCCATTGCGCCCGGCGGTGGCGTTGCTTTGCCCGAAAACCAGTCCAACCAGGAGTCGTACTCAGATGAATCGGATTTATCGCAAGGTCTGGAACAAAGCACTCGGACAGCTGGTCGTGGCCTCGGAACTGGCCTCTTCCGACCAGCCCGGCAACGTCATCGACAAGCGCCGCCGAGGCAGTGGTCCGATCCTGGTGGGCGCCTCGTTGGCGATGGCATTGGGATGGGGAGCGGTCGCGCCGGCGGCCCTTGCCCAGTCCGTTGCAGTGGGTGGCAGCGAAGAATGCATGCTGGCAGACGGCTCGCTGGCGCAGTGCGCGGTGACCGGCACCGCGGTGGTTTCCGGTGCGACCGCCGTGGCCGTGGGTGACAACAGCGCCGCAACCGGCCTGTACGCGGTCGCCATCGGCGCCGACACCATCGCCAGCAAATCCCTTTCATCCGCCTTCGGTGGCGGCGCGCAGGCCAGCGCGACCAGCAGCACCGCCCTCGGCGCAGGCAGCGTGGCATCGGCCAGCAACAGCGTGGCGCTGGGCGCAGATTCCATCGCCACGCGCGCCGACAGCGTGTCGGTCGGCAGCGCTGGCAGCGAGCGGCAGATCACCAACGTGAAGGCCGGCACCGCCGACACCGATGCGGTCAACCTGGCCCAGCTCGACGCGGTGGCCGATATCGCCGAAACCACCGCCAGCTATTTCCAGGCCAACGGCACCGGCAGCGCCTCCGCATCCGGGTCGTCGGCCACCGCCGCCGGTGCCGGCAGCGTCGCCTCCGGCGCCAATGCCGTGGCACTGGGTGATGCCGCGCTGGCTACCGCCGAGGGCACCGTTGCCGTCGGCGGCACGCTCGGCGGCCAGTACGCCACCGAAGCCGCGGGTCGCTATGCGACCGCCATCGGCAGTGGATCGTATGCCCTCGGCGACGGAAGCACGGCGCTGGGCGCCGGCGCCGTGGCCGAAGGTGCGGACAGCGTGGCGCTGGGCAGTGGTTCCTATGCCGACCGCGCAGGCAGCGTGTCGGTCGGCTCGGCCGGGCTTGAACGCCAGGTCACCAACGTCGCCGCCGGTACCGAGGGCACCGACGCGGTGAACCTGGAGCAGCTGGACGAAGTGGCGGCCGTCGCTGACACCACGGCGAAGTATTTCCAGGCCACCGGCGGTGACGACAGCGACGCCGGCGCCTTCGCCGCCGGTGCCAACGCCACCGCCATCGGTGAAGCGTCCAATGCCCTGGCCGATGGCAGCACGGCCCTCGGCAGCGGTGCCACCGCGGTCGCCAGCAATGCCACAGCGGTCGGTTTCAACGCGCTGGCCAGCGGCCAGAACAGCGCCGCCTTCGGCAACAACGCCCAGGCCAACGGCCCGGGCAGCGTGGCGGTCGGTGGTGCGGCGGTGGACGCCGATGGCAACCCGCTGATCACCAACGGCGGCGTGCCGGTGGATACCGGCGCGACCAGCGCCGGGGTGGGCGCCACCGCCGTCGGCGCCAGCGCGGAGGCCAGTGGTTTTGCGTCGTCTTCGTATGGCCTGGGTGCCTACGCCGGCGGCGCGCAGTCGTCTGCCTTCGGTGCGGTGTCCAATGCGATCGGCGATTACTCCACCGCCATCGGTACCGAATCGGTCGCCACCGGCACCAGCAGCGTGGCCATCGGTGGACCGGCGGACCTGATCCCGGGCCTGGGCTACTTCGTACAGACCCAGGCCAGCGGCGAATCGGCCACGGCCGTGGGCGCCGGTGCCATCGCCAGCGGTGACCTGAGCCTGGCCAGCGGCACGCTGAGCGAAGCGTCCGGCGAGCAGGCCACGGCCATCGGCTACTTCGCCTATGCACCCGGCGACCGCGCCAGCGCGCTCGGCGCGCAGAGCTGGGCCAGTGGCGAAGA
Source organism: Stenotrophomonas chelatiphaga (assembly GCF_001431535.1). GTDB lineage: Bacteria > Pseudomonadota > Gammaproteobacteria > Xanthomonadales > Xanthomonadaceae > Stenotrophomonas > Stenotrophomonas chelatiphaga. Next base: position 20,745 of record NZ_LDJK01000037.1, on the reverse strand, counting down.
CAGCACGGCGGTCGGCTTCTACAGCACGGCGCGGGGCGCCAACAGCGTGGCGCTGGGTGCCAATTCCGAAGCGGTGCGCGCCAACTCGGTCGCGGTTGGCAGCGTCGGCAACGAGCGCCAGATCACCGACGTCGCCGCCGGTACCGAGGCCACCGACGCGGTGAACCTCGAGCAGCTGGATGCGGTCGCTGCGGTGGCCGACACCACCGCCAAGTACTTCCAGGCCACCGGCAGCGACGACAGCGACGCCGGTGCGTTTGCCGCCGGCGCCAATGCCACCGCCATCGGCGAAGCGTCCAATGCGCTGGCCGACGGCAGCACCGCGCTTGGCAGCGGCGCAACCGCCGTGGCCAGCAATGCCACGGCAGTCGGTTTCAACGCGCTGGCCAGCGGCCAGAACAGTGCCGCCTTCGGCAACAACGCCCAGGCCAACGGCCCGGGCAGCGTGGCGGTGGGTGGTGCGGCAGTTGACGCCAATGGCGACCCGCTGATCACCAACGGCGGGGTGCCGGTGGATACCGGCGCGACCAGTGCGGGCGTGGGCGGCACCGCCGTCGGTGCCAGCGCCGAAGCCAGCGGCTTCGCCGCTTCGTCCTACGGCGTGGGCGCCTATGCCAGCGGCGCGCAGGCATCGGCGTTCGGCGCGGTGTCCAACGCCACCGGTGATTTCTCCACCGCGATGGGTACCGGCAGTGCGGCCACGGGCGACAGTTCGGTCGCGGTGGGCGCCGATTCGGTGGCCAGTGGCGGTTACAGCACCGCGACCGGCCAGGCCAGCATCGCCAGTGGCACCAACAGCGTCGCGGTGGGTGGGGCGCTGTTCGGCCTGCTCGCCACCGAAGCATCCGGCAATTACTCCACCGCTGTCGGCGGCGGTGCCTGGTCACCGGGTGCCAACAGCACCGCGCTTGGCAATGCCGCCGAGTCACGCGGTGAGAACAGCGTGGCGCTGGGTGCCGACTCCATTGCCACCCGCGCGGACAGTGTGTCGGTCGGCAACGCCGACCTGCAGCGCCAGATCACCAACGTGGCGGCCGGCACCGACGGCAGCGATGCGGTGAACCTGGACCAGCTCAATGCGGTTGCTGCAGGGGCGGAGAACACCAGCAAGTACTTCCAGGCACAGCCGGAGAGCGGCACCGACGTCGGCGCATGGGCCGAAGGCGAAGGCGCATTGGCGGCCGGTTCGGCCAGCAATGCCATCGGTGAGGGTGCCGTGGCGCAGGGAGCAGGCGCCTCTGCGGTCGGCAACGACAGCGTGGCGGTGGGCCGCAACACCAGCGCCGGCGGCGAAGGCGCGGTGGCCATCGGTGGCCTCGGCCAGGCGTATGACGAATACAACTCGCCGATCTTCAACGCTGACGGCAGCGCCGTGCTGACCGGCACCAGTGCCAGCGCGGGCTCCACGGCGGTGGGCAACGCGGCGCAGGCCACCGGGCTGGTCAGCAACGCCTTCGGCTCCGGCGCACAGGCCACCGGTGACAACAGCTTTGCCGGCGGCAACAAGGCGCGCGCCACCGGCGGCTACAGCGTGGCGATCGGTGACAGCGCGTGGGCCAGCAGCGATGAAAGCACCGCCGTCGGTGGCTACAGCTTCGCCACGGCGGCAGGCGCCACGGCGTTCGGTTCCAGCGCATGGGCGACGGCGACCAATGCCTCGGCGTTTGGTCCGGCGGCGTGGGCCAGCGGCAGCGGCGCTACGTCCATCGGTTACAACAGCTGGGCCGACGGCGCCAGCTCCACGGCGGTCGGACGCGGGGCATTCGGCTACGGTGACTACAGCGTCGCACTGGGCTACCAGGCGCTTGGCAATACCATCAACAGCATCTCCATCGGTACCAATTCCGAAGCGCTGGGCGAAAGTGCCATCGCGGTCGGTGCGGGCAGCAGCGCTGCCGGTGACAACAGCGTGGCTCTGGGTGCCGGTTCGGTCGCCGATCGCGAACGCAGCGTAGCGGTGGGCAGTGCCGGCAACGAACGCCAGGTCACCCATGTGGCAGCGGGTACCGAAGGCACCGATGCGGTGAACCTGGACCAGCTGGACGCGGTGGCCGCCGCCGGCGAAGCGACCAGCAAGTACTTCCAGGCCAGCGGCAGCGATGACAGCGACGCTGGTGCCCTCGCGGCCGGCGCCAACGCAACGGCCATCGGCGAGGCGTCCAACGCACTGGCCGATGGCGCGACTGCGCTCGGCAGCGGGGCTGCCGCGGTGGGCCAGAGTGCCACGGCAGTGGGCTTCAACGCCCTGGCCGCCGGGCAGAACAGCGCCGCGTTCGGTAACAACGCGCAGGCCACCGGTCCGGGCAGCGTCGCCGTCGGCGGCGTGGCCGTGGACGAGGACGGCAATCCGCTGATCACCAATGGCGGGGTGCCGGTGGATACCGGCGCCACCAGTGCCGGACTCGGCGGCACCGCCGTCGGTGCCAGCGCCGTTGCCAGCGGCTTCGGTGCAGCCTCCTACGGCCTGGGCGCGTATGCCTCCGGCGCCCAATCCGCGGCCTTCGGTGCGGTGTCCAACGCCATCGGCGACTACTCCACGGCCATCGGTACGCAGACCGTCGCCACCGGCACCAGCAGCACGGCCATCGGTGGTCCGGTCGACCTGCTGCCCGGCCTGGGCTTCTTCATCTCCACCGAGGCCAGCGGCGAAGCAGCCACGGCGGTGGGCGCGGGTGCGCAGGCCAGCGGTGACAACGCCACGGCGGCCGGTACGCTGGCGTTCGCTACCGGCGAACAGAGCACGGCCATCGGTTACTTCTCCACCGCCAGTGCGGTGAACTCGGTCGCGCTGGGTGCCGACTCGGTGGCCAATCGTGCCAACACCGTGTCGGTCGGCAGTGCCGGCAACGAGCGCCAGGTCACCAACGTGGCCGCCGGCACCCAGGGCACCGATGCGGTGAACCTGGACCAGCTGGAAGCCGTGGCGGCAGCAGGGGAAACCACCAGCAAGTACTTCCAGGCCAGCGGCAGCGCAGACAGCGATGCGGGTGCTCTCGTCGAAGGCGAGAATGCACTGGCGGCAGGTGAGGCCAGCAACGCCATCGGCGACGGTGCGGTTGCACTTGGCAGTGGCGCGACCGCGATCGGAACCAACGCTGCAGCCGTCGGCTTCAATGCCTTGGCATCGGGTGAAAATGCCAGCGCCAGCGGCTTCAATGCGCAGGCCACGGCGGCCAACGCCAGCGCCAGTGGTGCCAACGCGGTTGCTTCCGGTGAGTACGCGACCGCCAACGGTGCCGAGAGCCTGGCCTCGGGTGAAATGAGTGCGGCCTTCGGTGCCGGCAGCGTGGCCAGCGGCGCCGGCAGCACCGCCAGCGGCGTGCTGGCCGAAGCCAGCGGCGAAGAGGCCGTGGCCGTGGGCTACTTCACCACCGCCGATGGCAGTGGCGCGACGGCGGTGGGTTCCGAAGCGGTGGCCATCGGCACCACGGCGGCCAGCTTCGGCTTCGCCGCCGAAGCCACCGGCGGCTACAGCACGGCGGTCGGCGGCTACGCGCAGGCATCGGCGTTCAACACCACCGCGCTGGGCAGCTTCGCCAACGCTTCCGGCTCCAATGCGGTGGCCCTGGGTGGTGATTCGGTGGCCAGCGGTGCGTACAGCACGGCGGCCGGCCAGGGCAGCATCGCCAGCGGCACCAACACGGTCGCCGTCGGTGGCACGCTCGGTGGGCTGTATGCCACCGAAGCATCGGGCAACTACTCCACCGCGGTAGGCGGTGGCGCGTGGTCGTCCGGGGTCAACAGCACCGCGATCGGCAACGCGGCGACTTCCGCTGGGCTCAACAGCGTCGCGCTGGGTGCCGATTCCATCGCCGACCGCGACAACAGCGTGTCGGTCGGTGGCGCTGGTGCCACCCGGCAGATCACCAACGTGGCTGCCGGCAGCCAGGCCACCGATGCGGTGAACCTGGCCCAGCTGGAAGCGGTGGCCGCGGCCGGTGCAACGGCCAGCAAATACCTCGCCGCCAGCGGCAGCGAAGACAGCGATGCCGGTGCCCTCGTCGACGGTGAAAACGCCTTGGCCGCAGGTGAAGCCAGCAATGCCCTCGGTGATGGCGCGGTTGCGCTGGGCAGTGGCGCGACCTCGGTGGGTGCCAATGCCTCGGCGGTCGGTTTCAATGCCTTGGCGTCAGCTGCCAATGCCACCGCAAGCGGCGCCAATGCGGCCGCATCGGCCGAATATGCCACCGCCAGCGGTGCCGAAAGCAGTGCATCGGCGGAGTCCAGTTCGGCCTTCGGCGCGGCCAGCGTGGCCAGTGCCACCGGCAGCACCGCCGCCGGTGCCCTGTCCGAGGCATCGGGCGTGGAATCGGTGGCGGTCGGTTACTTCAGCACGGCTGCCGGCGATGCCGCCACTGCCGTGGGTGCGGAAAGCAGCGCGGGCGGCAGCGTGGCCGCCAGCCTCGGCTTCCGCGCCGATGCCAGCGGTGACTTCAGCACGGCCGTCGGTGGCCTTTCGCAGGCCAGCGCGTTCAACGCCACCGCAGTCGGTAATTCGGCCATCGCCTCCGGCTCCGGCTCGTTGGCGCTCGGCGGTGATGCGGTTGCCAGTGGCGCGCGCAGTGTCGCGCTGGGCGCCGGTTCGCAGGCACTGGAAGCCAACGTGGTGTCGGTCGGCGGCGGCAATGGGGCCAGTGCACCGGCTACCCGTCGCATCGTCAACGTGGCCGAAGGCCGCCTGACCGCCGACAGCAGCGATGCGGTGACCGGTTCGCAGCTGACCAGCACCAACCAGCGTGTGGGTGCGGTGGAAACCAAGGTCAGCGATATCGACAGCCGCATCGGCGGCCTGCAGACCACCCAGGCCAACACCCTGGCCTATGACGATTCCGAGCACGGCAAGCTGACCTTCGGCGGGGCGCAGGGCACGGTGGTGGACAACATCGCCGCCGGCAGCATCAGCGGCGACAGCCGCCAGGCCGTCAACGGTGGCCAGTTGTTCCAGTCGCTGGCCAATGCGGCCAGCATGCTGGGCGGTGGCGCCAGCGTCGGCCTGCAGGGCGTGTTCGTCGCACCGAACTACATCATCCAGGGCAACACCTACACCAATGTCGGTGACGCATTGACCGCGCTCGACAGCCGGGTCTCCAACCTGGGGCAGAGCCTGGCTTCAGGCACGCCGGTCAGCACCGCGCCGTCACCGGCCGCCGGTGGCAACGGACCGTCCACCGCCGCCGGTGGCGCCTTGCCGGTCGCTACCCCGAGCACGCAGGCCAGCGCGCAGGCGGTGGTCGGCCAGGGCGCGGTCGCCAGCGGCGCAGGTGCCACGGCGATCGGGCTGGGCGCGACGGCATCGGCGGACAACTCGGTCGCACTGGGCCAGGGTTCGGTTGCAGACCGTGCCAACTCGGTGTCGGTCGGCAGCGTCGGCAACGAGCGCCAGGTGACCAACGTCGCCGCCGGCACCCAGGCCACCGACGCGGTCAACAAGGGCCAGCTGGACAGCGGCGTGGCTTCGGCCAACAGCTATACCGATTCGCGCATCAAGTCGGTCGCCGACAGCTTCGACGTGTTCAAGGGTGATGTCGACGGCAAGCTGCGCAACATGGATCGCCGCATCGACCAGCAGGGCGCGATGAGCGCGGCGATGCTGAACATGGCCACCAGTGCGGCCGGCGTGCGTACCCAGAACCGGGTCGGCGTCGGCGTCGGTTTCCAGGGCGGCGAATCGGCGTTGTCACTGGGCTACCAGCGTGCGGTCAGCGACCGCGCGACGGTGACCTTCGGTGGCGCCTTCAGCAGTGATGACAGCTCGGTAGGCGTCGGTGCCGGCTTCGGCTGGTAACGCCTGGACGAGCGAAGAAACACGGTGGCGACCGCGCGGTCGCCACCGGCCAGTGAAGCCTGAGGGGGCGGGTCACGGCAACCCTGGCGAGGCCAGCCAGGGGTAGTTGCAAGGAGTAAGGCCGCAGGTTTGGTTCCACCATCGACCCAGAAGAGGATTTCGACGTGATCAACAAGCACAACCTTCGCATCAACGTACTCGCCGCCGCCGTGTTGTCGCTGACGACGGGTGCGGGCATGGCCCAGGCCGCCGACCTGAAGGTCAGCGCCCCCCAGCAGGTCCCCGCCGCGCAGCAGCAGGCGACCAACGGCATCATCGTCAAGTACAAGGCCGGCACCAGCGCGGCGAGCACCAGCGCTGCCAAGGTGGCGGTCGTCAATGGTGCGCTGTCGCGTGCCACGTTGTCCGGCAACCGTTCGACCGCCAGCGCCCGCGCTGCCGCGTTCAGCCCGCAGGTCGTGCGCAGGCTTGGCGTGGGTGCCGACCTGATCCGCCTGAAGACCCGCCTGGGCAGCGCCGACCTGGACAAGGTGCTGGCTGAACTGCGCGCCGACCCGGCGGTGCAGTACGCCGTGCCGGATGCACGCATGTATGCCATCGACGCCGGCACCCCGGCGCGCGCCCGTGCCGTCGTGCAGGCCGATGCCACGCCGGCGCTGGTGCCGAACGATCCGTACTACGCGCAGTACCAGTGGCACCTGAACAGCGCTACCGGTGGCATCAATGCGCCGGCGGCGTGGGATGTGGCTGCCGGCGAAGGCGTGGTGGTGGCGGTGCTGGACACCGGCATCCTGCCGCAGCATCCGGACTTCGCCAGCGGTGCGCTGCTGCCGGGCTACGATTTCATCAGTGACGCCGAAACCTCGCGCCGTCCGACCGATGAGCGCGTCCCCGGTGCGCTGGACATGGGTGACTGGGTCGAGAACAACAACGAATGCTACGACGGCTCGCTGGCCGACGACAGCTCGTGGCACGGCACGCACGTCGCCGGCACGATTGCCGAAGCAACCAACAACGCGCTCGGCATGGCCGGCGTGGCGCACAAGGCCAGCGTGCTGCCGGTGCGCGTGCTGGGCAAGTGCGGTGGCTACCTGTCCGACATCGCCGACGCGATCACCTGGGCATCGGGTGGCACGGTGGCCGGGGTTCCGGCCAACACCACGCCTGCCGACATCATCAACATGAGCCTGGGTGGCGGCTCGGCCTGTGACCCGCTGTACCAGGATGCGATCAACGGTGCGGTGTCGCGCGGCACCCTCGTGGTGGTGGCAGCCGGCAACTCGGCCTCCAATGCAGCCAACTTCCGCCCGGCCAGCTGCAGCAACGTGATCGCGGTGGGTGCAAGCCGCATCACCGGCGGCATCGCCTCCTATTCCAACTTCGGTACGGTCGTGGACCTGTCCGGCCCGGGCGGCGGTGGCGGTGTCGACGGCAATCCGGGTGGCTACGTGTGGCAGGCCGGGTACAACGGCACCACCACCCCGACCTCCGGTGCGTACAGCTACATGGGCATGGCCGGCACCTCGATGGCATCGCCGCATGTCGCCGGCGTGGCCGCCCTGGTACAGGGCGCGCTGGCCGATGCCGACCGCGATCCGTTGACCCCGGCGGAAATGGAGACGCTGCTGAAGAAGACCGCCCGCGCGTTCCCGGTCACCATCCCGGCCGGCACGCCGATCGGCACCGGCATCGTCGATGCCAAGGCAGCGCTGGATGAAGCCCTGAAGGAGCCGTGCACCGAGAACTGCGCGCCGCCCGCCACGCCGCTGACCAACAAGGTCGCCGTGGCCGGTATCGCCGGTGCCAGTGGCAGCGAGAAGCTGTACAGCTTCGTGGCGGCGGCCGGCAAGCCGGTCAGCTTCGTCACCTACGGCGGCACCGGCAATGTGTCGCTGCACGTGGGCGCGGACACCGGGACCTCGACCGTGGTGTACACCGCCAAGTCGACCCGTGCAGGCAACGCCGAAACCGTGCGCATCACCGCGCCGGTAGCAGGTACGTACTACGTGAAGCTGGCCGGTGACGCGGCGTTCTCCGGTGTCTCGCTGCTCGCCACGCAGTAAGTCATCGTCTTGACGTGGAAGGCCCGCCAGCACGTCTGGCGGGCCTTTTTATTTGACGCAATCGAGATTTTCCCGTGCTGAACGGCTGTGACTGACGGCGAACTGCTAAAGTCTGGACGATTGCAGGCGAGGCATTTCGTGAACGCAGTAGCCGACCAGGTCAACGTGGACACCATCGAAACGTCGCTGATCGACGCGCTGCTGCTGCGCGGGCGCTTGAAGGATGCCGATCTGGTCCGCGCCCGCACCCTGCACGCCGAATCCGGCGGCAGCCTGCTGTCGCTGCTGGTGCGGCTGGGGCTGGTGTCCGAACGTGACCAGGCACAGGTCAGTGCCGAGGTGCTCGGGGTGCCGTTGCTGGACGCGCGGCAGATGCCGGAAACACCGCCACCGTCGCTGGTCGATGCCTTGCCGGTCACCCTGCGCTTCCTCAAACAGTTCCATGTCTGTCCGGTTTCGCTGGATGAACAGGGCCTGCTGCTGTGGCAGGCCGACGTGCATGATCCCTATCCCTGCCAGGCGATCAGCCTGGCCATGGGCGTGGCGGTACATCCGCGGGTTGGCCAGCGTTCGGAGATCGACGACCAGATCGAACGCTGGTTCGGCCAGGGCCGCAGTGCCATGGGGGCGATCGTGGAAACCGCCGATGGCGAAGGCGCCGCGGTGGATGACATCGAGCACCTGCGTGATCTTGCCTCCGAAGCGCCGGTGATCCGGCTGGTCAACCTGGTCATCCAGCGTGCGGTGGAACTGCGCGCCTCGGACATCCACGTGGAGCCCTTCGAAACGCGCCTGAAGGTGCGCTACCGCGTCGACGGCGTGCTGATCGACGGGGAAAGTCCGCCATCCAACCTCACGGCCGCGGTGATCAGTCGCATCAAGATCATGGCGCGGCTGAACATCGCAGAACGTCGCCTGCCGCAGGACGGGCGCATCATGCTTCGCGTGCAGGGCAAGGAGCTGGACCTGCGCGTCAGCACCGTGCCCACCGCGCATGGCGAAAGCGTGGTGATGCGCCTGCTGGACCGCGAAACGGTGGTGTTCGATTTCCAGCGCCTCGGCTTCACCGACGAATTCCTGCCGGCCTTCCGCAAGGTGCTGGAACAACCGCACGGCATCCTGCTGGTCACCGGCCCCACCGGTTCGGGCAAGACCACCACGCTGTACACCGCGCTGAGCCAGCTCAACACCGCCGACGTCAAGATCATCACCGTCGAAGACCCGGTCGAGTACCAGATCGAAGGCATCAACCAGATCCAGGCCAAGCCGCAGATCGGGCTGGATTTCGCCAATGCGCTGCGCAGCATCGTGCGCCAGGATCCGGACATCATCATGATCGGCGAAATGCGCGACCTGGAAACCGCGCGCATCGCGATCCAGTCCGCGCTGACCGGCCACCTGGTGCTGTCCACGCTGCACACCAACAACGCCGCCGGTGGCATCACCCGCCTGCTCGACATGGGCGTGGAAGACTACCTGCTCACCTCCACCATCAACGGCATCCTGGCCCAGCGCCTGGTGCGCCGGCTGGAGCCCACGCATGCCGAACGCTATCCCGCTTCACCGGAAGAAATCGAACGCTTCGACCTGCGCCGGCTGCAGCCGGAAGGCACCATCCACCTGTACCGTCCGCGGCCATCGGCGCTGGCGCCCACCGGTTACCTGGGGCGCACCACGATCGTGGAATTCCTGGTCATGAACGATGAACTGCGGCGCGCGGTGATGCGCCGCGACGGCATGGGCGAGATCGAACGCATCGCGCGCAGTGGCGGCATGCGCACCATGTATGAAGACGGCCTGCTGAAGGCACTGGCCGGGCAGACCACGCTGGAAGAAGTCCTGCGCACCACCGAGGAAAGCTGAGCATGCCGGTGTTCCGTTACAAGGCACTGGATGCGCAGGGCGAAGTGGTGGATGGCCAGATGGAAGCGGCCAGCCAGGCCGAACTGGTGGTCCGCCTGCAGGAGCAGGGGCACCTGCCGGTGGAAACCCGGCTGGCCAGCGAAGGCGGGCTGGAAGCGGGGCGCCTGCGCGGGCTGTTCAAGCAGCGACCATTCCAGGGCGCCGCGTTGCTGCAGTTCACCCAGCAGCTGTCCACCCTGCTCGGTGCCGGCCAGCCGCTGGACCGGGCCCTGACCATCCTGCTGAGCCTGCCGGAAGACGAACGCTCGCGTCGCGTGGTCAGCGAAATCCGCGATACCGTGCGCGGCGGCGCATCGCTGTCCAGTGCGCTGGAACGCCAGCACGGACTGTTCTCGCGCCTGTACATCAACATGGTGCGCGCCGGCGAAGCCGGTGGCAGCCTGCACGACACGCTGCAGCGCCTGGCCGACTACCTGGAGCGCAGCCGCGCGCTGCAGGGCAGGGTGGTCAATGCGCTGATCTACCCGGCGATCCTGCTGGTGGTGGTGGGTGGGGCGCTGTTGTTCCTGCTCGGCTACGTGGTGCCGCAGTTCGCGCAGATGTACGAAAGCCTGGATGCCACGCTGCCGTGGTTCACCCAGCTGGTGCTGCAGCTGGGCCTGCTGGTGCGTGATGGCTGGATCTTCTTCATCGTGGTGCCGGCGCTGCTCGCCTGGCTGGGCGAGCGCAAGGCGCGGCAGCCTGCGTTCCGGCTGGCGCTGGACGGCTGGCTGCTGCAGCGCAAGGGAATCGGTGGCCTGCTCGGCAAGCTGGAAACCGCGCGGCTGGCCCGCACCCTCGGCACCCTGCTGCGCAATGGCGTGCCGCTGCTGGCCGCGCTGGGCATCGCGCGCAACGTGCTGGGCAACCGCGCGCTGGCTGCCGACATCGACCTGGCCGCCGATGAAGTCAAGAACGGCAACGGCCTGTCGGCCGCGCTGGCGCGTGGCAAGCGCTTCCCCCGCCTGGCGCTGCAGATGATCCAGGTCGGCGAGGAATCCGGTGCACTGGATACCATGCTGCTGAAGACCGCAGACACCTTCGAGCAGGAAACCGCACGCAGCATCGACCGCATGTTGTCGGCGATGGTGCCGGCGATCACCCTGGTGCTGGCATCGGTGGTGGGGCTGGTGATCATCGCGGTGCTGGTACCGATGTACGACCTGACCAATGCCATTGGCTGACCCTGTTTTCCCCGTGGAAAGGAACCCCTGACGATGCGACACCGTCCCCTGAAAGCTTTCACCTCCGCTCGCCGGCAGTCGGGCATGAGCCTGCTGGAAATCATCATCGTCATCGTGCTGATCGGCGCGGTGCTCACCCTGGTGGCCAGCCGCGTGCTGGGTGGCGCCGACCGCGGCAAGGCCAACCTGGCCAAGGCCAAGGTGGAGACCATCGCCAGCAAGATCGAAAACTACCGCCTGGATACCAACCGCCTGCCGGGCAAGCTGGATGAACTGGTGACCGCTCCCAGTGGCGTCAATGGATGGATGGGACCGTATGCCAAGGCGTCGGACCTGGACGATCCGTGGGGCCGGCCGCTGGAATACCGCGCCCCGGGCGAAAGCCAGGATTACGACCTGATCAGCCTGGGCAAGGACGGCAAGCCGGGTGGCAGCAGTTTCGATGCGGACATCCGCTACGAGCAGTGATGCAGCAACAGGGCCGTCCATGTCCGGGCTGAACCACCAGCGCAGGTCGCCGCGGCGCACGCGGCAGCTGCGCGTGGGCGGCATGTCACTGTTGGAGATGCTGCTGGTCATCGCGCTGATCGCGCTGGTCGGGCTGGTCACCGGTGGCATGTTCGCGCGTGGCATGGCCGGTGCGCAGCTGCGCAACGCCGGCAAGGAACTGGCCAGCCAGCTGCGCCTTGCGCGGGCCGAAGCGGTCGCGCGGGGATCGGTGCAGCGCTTTGTCATCGAACCGCGTGCGCGCCGCTGGGAAGGCGCGGGCGGACGCAGTGGCACGTTACCCGAGTCATTGCAGGTGAGCTTCGAAGGGGCCGCGCAGCTGCAGCAGGGGGCGGGACGTGGCGCCATTGAATTCCATCCCGATGGCGGCTCCAGTGGCGGTCGCATCGTGATCCAGCGCGGGGATGCCCGATGGCGCATCGATGTGGGCTGGCTGACCGGCGAAGTCCGCTCCGGTCCGGATGCAGTGCAATGACGCGGTCCCGATCGGGACTGCGGGGGGGCCGCCATGCGCGCGGCTTCACCCTGCTGGAGGTGCTGGTGGCATTTGCATTGCTGGCCATCGCACTGACCCTGCTGCTGGGCACCTTGTCCGGTGCCGCGCGGCAGGTGGGGCAGGCCGACGCCCGCACCCGGGCGGTCCTGCATGCACAGTCGCTGTTGACCGGCGTGGGAATCGAATCGCCATTGCAGGAAGGCCGGCAGCAGGGACGCTGGGAGCAGGGACGTTACCAGTGGCAACTGCAGGTGCGTCCGTACGTGGAACCGCGTGCGGCGCCGGCGGCCGCCGCGGGGTCCGAAGCCGTTGCTGGCCCGCGCCTGGTCGAGCTGGAACTGCAGGTGCGCTGGACCCAGCCGCGCGCCGGTGAGCTGCGCTGGCGCACGCTGCGCCTGCTGCCGCCAGCGCTGGAGGCACGCCCATGAAGCCGCGCACGGCAGGCTTTACCCTGATCGAAGTGCTGCTGGCCACCGCCCTGCTGGCGGCCGGGCTGGCGTTGGCCTTCGTGACCGTGCGTTCGGCGATGACCATCAGCCAGCGCGGCGAGACGATGGCCGCCGACAACGAACGCATGCGGGCCGTGCAGGGGCTGCTGCGGCGGCAGCTGGGCCAGGCCCTGCGCAGCCGCATCGAGCCGGCAGACCCGGCGCGCGAGCCGCTGTATTTCATCGGCGAAGCACAGCGGTTGCGCTTCGTTTCCGAGGTCCCGGGGTACCTCGGGCGCGGCGGTTCCTACGTGCATGACCTGCAGGTCGTGCGCAGTGGGCAGGGCGTTCGCCTGCAGCTCGGGCTGGTGATGGTGCAGGACGGCGTGCAGATCCAGGAACGTCCTCCGCGCGCGCCGGAGCCGTTGGCCGATGGCCTGCGCCAGGTGACGCTGCGGTACCGTGGCATGGACGAGACCACCGGCGCGATGGGCGATTGGATGGACGCCTGGCCCGATACCCGGCGCCCACCGGTGCTGGTAGCGGTGCAGGTGCAGCCGCTGCGCGGCCCAGCGTGGCCGGAGCTGCGCGTGGCGATTGAAAACGCCGGCCAGGAGCAGCCGCGATGACCCCGACGCGTTCGCACATGCAGCGGGGCGCGGCGCTGGTACTGGTGCTGTGGCTGATCGCCCTGCTGACCGCGCTGGTCGGCGCCTTCGCCCTTTCCGCGCGGATCGAACAACTGCAGCAGCGCGTGCAGGACGACACCGCCCGCGCGCAGGAAATCGGCCACGCAGGGGTGGCCTATGCAATGTCGCGGCTGCGCGCCGATCCTACGCGGCCACCGTGGCAGCCTGATGGCCGGCTGTACCGCTGGCAGTACGACGGCGCGAAGGTGGATATCCGCATCGAGGACGAAAGCGGCAAGATCAACCTCAACCTGGCCGACCCGGCCCTGCTGGAGGGCTTCCTGCGCGCGCTGGACGTGCCCCAGGCGCAGGCCACGCAGCTGGCCGGCGCCATCATCGACTGGCGAGATGGCGATGACCTGAGTCCTGCCGGAGGAGGCGCCGAGCTGCCCGACTATGTCGCCGCCGGCCTGCCGTATGGCCCGCGCAACGCGCGTTTCGAAACATTGGGGGAGCTGCAGCGGGTGCTGGGCATCGCCCCTGCGCTGTACCGGCAGATGCGCCCGATGCTGACCCTGCACGGCCGCCAGGCGCGCCCGGACGCGCGTTTCGCCCGCGCGCCGGTGCTGACCGCACTGGGCCTGGATGCGGCGCTGGTGCTGGCCCAGCGCGAACAGGAATGGAGCGGTGCCGACGATCCTTCGCGTCCGGCCTCTATTGCCACCGGCAGCGGCACCTATAGTATCGACTGTCGGGTCACGGACGACCGGGGGCGCATCGCCACCAGCCGGGCAGTGGTGCGCAATGCCCGGAACGTGGCGATGGGACGGGCTTACACAGTGCTTGAATGGGAGCAGGGAATGGCGTCGCAATGACAGCATGGCAGCAAGGATTCAGGCAGGTCACCGCGCAGATCGCGCCGCGTGCCGGCCATTTCCTGCGGTGGTGGCGCAGTTCGCTGCTGGCCTGGTTGCCCGAGCGCTGGCAGTGGGCACTGGGCTGGGCGCCTGCCCGCCTGTTGCTGCTGCAGCAGGGTGACCAGCTGCATCTGGAACGCGAAATCGGCAGCCAGCGCCTGCGCGTGGCCAGCCTGGCCTGGCCCTGCCAGGCGACGGCGCTGGCGGCCGCGCTGCCCCCGCGCCTGCAGCGGTTGCCGCGCTACTGGCTGCTGGATGGCGCACAGGTGCTGCGTCGCACGTTGCGCGTTCCCACTGCCGCAGCGGGTCGCCTGCTGGACGTGATGGGCTTCGAGATCGATCGGCAGACGCCCTTCACCGCCGACCAGGTGACCCATGACGTACGCCTGCTCGGCGATGCCGGCACCGGCCAGCTGGACGTTGAACTGGTGGTGCTGCCGCGGGTGCGCCTGGAGCAGTGGCAGCAGGCCGTGGGCAGCTGGGCCGATGCGGTCAGCGGCATCGACGTGATCGATCCCGCCGGCAACCCGCTGCAGGTGAATCTGCTACCGCCACTGCTGCGCCGGCACATGCGCAACCCCCAGCTGCGTCTGGAACTGCTGATGGCGGTCGCAGCGGCGGTGATGCTGCTGCTGGCGGGCAGCCAGCTGCTGAACAACCGCGAACAGGCGGCCGACACGCTGCGTGCGGACGTGGAGCGCAGTGCGCGCAACGCGCGTGGCGTTGCCGATGAACGCGCACGGCTGCAGGCGCTGGTGGATGGGGCGCGCTTCCTGGACGATGAGCGCGCGAAGCGACCGACGATGCTGGCGGTGTGGACTGAACTGAGCGGAAGGCTGCCTGACGGCAGCTTCCTGGAGAAGATCGGCGTGGAAAACCAGCAGCTCCAGTTGATCGGCCTGAGCCGCGAGGCCAACCAGCTGGTGCCACTGCTGCAGGCATCACCGTTGTGGCAACGGGTGAGCCTGACCGGCGTGCTGCAGGCTGATGGAACGGCAGGCGGGCGTGACCGCTTCACCTTGACTGCCGAGCTGCGTGCTGCCGCTCCCGCTGCTGCTGCCATGACGAAAGAGGGAGCGGCCGATGCCGATGCAGCCGACACCCCGTGACCGCTGGCTGGCGCTGGCCCTGCTGCTGGCCGTGCTGGCACTGGTCTACCTGTTGCTGGTGCACCCCTTCTTTACCGTGCCGTGGCGTGCGATCGACCAGGACATCAGCGCACTGCAGCAGCGCCAGCACCGCGTGCAGGTCCAGATCGACCAGCGACCGGAAGTGAGCGCACGCCTGCAGCAGGTGCAGCAGGCCCTGCGTGAGCGGCCCGGATTCCTGCCCGAAGCCACGGCCGAAGCGGCGGCCGCCGCGTTGTCTTCACGCGTGCAGGACGTCGTGCTGTCTGCCAGCCCGGGCAACCGCGGCTGCGTGGTCAGCAACCGCACGCCCATGCCGGACAACCGCAGCGAGGCCAGCTATACCCGGGTCGCCCTGCAGGTGCGGCTGCGCTGTGGCGTGGACGAAACCGCCAGCGTGCTGCATGCCCTGGAAACTGGAAACCCGCGGTTGTTCGTGGAAAACCTCAACATGCTCGCGCAGCGCTTCCAGCAGTCCACCGATGAAGCCGGCACCGGCCTGGATGTATCGTTCGAGTTGATCGGCTATCTGCAGCCCGGAAGCGTAGACCCCGGTGCGGCCGCCGCCGCAGGCGCGTCCCCCGGCGACGGCGACGGCGATGGCGCAACTGCCATGGCAGAGAGCGCCCCGGTGGCGGATCCGGCCCCGGCCACCGGGCAGGACGACGCCACCCGCGTCCCGCCTGCCGATGCGGAGCAGATCGATGCAGAGTGAGCGCTTCAGCCTGCGGGGCGCGATCCTGCTCGGGCTTGCCCTGCTGGCCGCCGCCGCATGGCTGGCGACGGTGCTCGGTGCAGGCACCCACATCCGGGGCGAGGACAACAGCGAGGTGGCCGCGCCGCGCCTGCCGACGCTTGCCGATGCCGTGGCCGATCCGATGCTGGCGCCGTCCAGCTTCGCCGCCATCACCGAACGCCCGGTGTTCGCCGAAGACCGCCGTCCGCACCCGTTCCGCCTGGGGGGGCAACCCCAGGCCACGCCGGGCGGGGCATTGCGCCTGACCGGCGTACTGCTCAGCGGCAGCTTCGGCATGGCCACCTTGTCCGGTGACAACAACCGTTCGCTGCGCCTGCGCCTGAATGGCGAAGCGCTGGAAGGCTGGCAGCTGCTGGCACTGGAGCCGCGCCGCGCCACCGTGCTCGGGCCTGACGGTGCGCAGGTGCTGGAACTGGCAGTATTCGATGGCCAGGGCGGACAACCCCCCACCCAGCTGCGCGATCCGGGTGCCGCCGGTCCGATCCGGCCGCTCGCCGCCGCACCGTCGGTGCCCGCCGCCAGCGCGCGCGCAGGCCAGGCCACGCCGGCAGCCCTCCCTGCCGGCGCTACCCCCGCGCCGGCCACCCAGGAAGGGCCTGCCAACCAGGGCCCGAGCGAAGAGCAGATGCGTGCCATCCGCGAACGCATCCGTGCCCGTCGCGAACAGCTGCAGCAGCAACAGCAACGCCAGTCGACGCCGCCCCCCGGCGGCGCTGCCAACCCTTAGAGTGAAAGCATGAACCTGCGTTACCTTTCCTGCTCCTTCGCCCTTGCCCTGCTGGCCGGGTGCACCACGGTGCCGACCCCGGACGTGCGCCGCACGGCGCGCTTCGACAGCGGCACCAGCGTGCCCGCCAACGATCCTGCACTGGCCGCCGAGGACGGCGCGCCGAAGGCGGTGATCCGGCGCGGCACCGGCACCATGATCAACCGCGGCGCCGCATCCGCTCCTTCACCTGCCTTGGCGCAGGCCAGCAGCGGCGATGCCACGTTCAACTTCGAAGGCGAGTCGCTGCATGCGGTGGTCAAGGCGATCCTGGGCGACCTGCTGGGACAGAACTACGTCATCGCGCCAGGCGTGCAGGGCACGGTCACCCTGGCCACGCCCAAGCCGGTGTCCGGTGCGCAGGCACTGAACCTGCTGGAGATGGTGCTGGGCTGGAACAACGCCCGCATGGTCTACAGCGGCGGCCGCTACAACATCGTCGCCGCCGACCAGGCCCTGGCCGGCACGGTGGCGCCGAGCACCGCCCCGGCCGCCAACGCGCGAGGATTCGAAGTCCGCGTGGTGCCGCTGCAGTACATTTCCGCTGCGGAAATGAAGAAGGTGCTGGAGCCCTATGCGCGACCCAACGCCATCGTCAATGTCGACAGCGGGCGCAACGTGATCACCCTGGGCGGCACCCGCGCGGAACTGGAAAACTACCTGCGCACCGTGCAGATCTTCGATGTGGACTGGCTCTCGGGCATGTCCGTCGGCGTGTTCCCGATCAGTTCGGGCAAGGCCGAACAGGTCGCCGCCGACCTGGAAAAGATCTTCGGCAAGGACAGTGAAACGCCCAGTGCCGGCATGCTGCGCTTCCTGCCGCTGGAAAACGCCAATGCGGTGCTGGTGATCACCCCGCAGGTGCGTTACCTGGACCAGATCCAGCAGTGGCTGGACCGTATCGACACCGCCGGCGGTGCGCCGCGGCTGTTCTCCTACGAACTGCGTTACGTCAAGGCGCGCGATCTGGCCGAGCGCCTGGCCGAAGCCTTCGGCAGCACCGGCGGTGGCCGTGGCGGCGACAGCAGCGCCTCGCTGGCACCGGGTGCCACCAGTTCGCGGATCGACGGCGGCGACGGCCGCGCGCAGGACGCCGGACTGGACAGCAGTACGCTGGGCAGCTCCGGCAGCAGCGGTGGCCAGGGTGGTCCTTCGATGAACCTGCCGCAGCGCCAGTCGGGCAATGCCAGCGTCACCCTGGAGATCGCCGGTGACACCGTCGGCGTGTCGGCCGTGGAAGAAACCAACACCCTGCTGGTGCGGTCCACGCCGCAGGCCTGGCGTTCCATCCGCGAGGTGGTGGAAAAGCTGGACGTGATGCCGATGCAGGTGCACATCGAGGCCCAGGTCGCCGAAGTCAGGCTGACCGGTGAGTTGAGCTATGGCGTGAACTGGTACTTCGAGAACGCCGTGCAGGGCGTCGGGTATACCGGCGCGGTGGGCGGTGCCACGCTGCCCAACGCGGCGGGGCGCGACATCTGGGGGACGTTCTCCGGTGCAGTCACCGGTGGCAACGGACTGGGCTGGACCTTCCTCGGACGCAATGCCGCCGCCGTGGTCAGCGCACTGGACAAGGTATCCGATGTCAGGCTGCTGCAGACGCCCTCGATTTTCGTGCGCAACAATGCCGAGGCGACCCTCAACGTGGGTGAGCGGGTACCGATCACAAGCACCTCGTTCAACAGCGGCGTGGGCGGTGGAACCTACGGCCAGGTGCAGTACATCGACACCGGCGTGATCCTGAAGGTGCGGCCGCGCGTGACCCGCGATGGCACGGTGTTCCTGGATATCGTGCAGGAGGTGAGCAACGCCGAGGCGGTCGCCAGCAACTGCGACCAGGCCAGCGGTGGCTGCAACCCGCGCATCACCACGCGCAAGCTGGCCACCGAAGCGGCGGTGCAGAGCGGCGATACGATCATGCTGGCCGGGCTGACCACCGATTCCGGCACCGACAGCAGCAGCGGCATCCCCGGCCTGAGTCGAATCCCGGTGGTCGGCGCGCTGTTCGGCAGCAAGGGGCGCAACAGCGGCCGTTCGGAAGTGATCGTGCTGCTGACCCCGACGATCGTGCGCAACGGCCAGGAATCGCGCAACCTGACCGACGAATACAGCCGGCGCTTCCGCGCGATGGAACCGATCAACACCCCGCGCCCGAAGTAACGGGCGACGACGGCGGTCGCATTGCGGCCGCCCTGCTTGCTACGCTGGCGGCACACGGCCGTGGCACCCGCCCGCCGTGCATCCACCAGCGGAGGCGGGATGGGGGCGATCGTGTTGTTGCCGTTGGGCGTGGATGATTCGTCGCTGGACCGTTGCTTGGCGGCACTGGATGCCGGCACCGCAGCCGGCACGGCGGTATGGCTGGCCGATGATGCCCAGGCCGGCCCACGCGCGCAGGCGGTGGTGCAGCACTGGCTGGCGCACACGCCGCTGCAGGCCGAGTACACACGCCGCGCGCGGCCCTTGGGCGAAGTCGCCCATCTGGATGAAATGCTGCGCGCCTGCGCGGGCCTGGATGTCGCGGTGCTGGCGCCGGACAGCGTGCCCGGAGCGGGCTGGCTGGACCAGCTTCAGGCCTGTTTCGCACGCGATGCCTCGATCGCCACGGCCACCCCCTGGTGCAATGCGGGGGAGACCGTTGCCTGGCCGCGGATGGGCGAGGTCAATCCAGTGCCGGAGGCACCTGCTGCGCTCTCGCAGGCCTGCGCCGGCATGCCGCCGGAACATCCGGAACTGCCGTCGGCGGTGACCCACGCGGTGCTGGTGCGGGGCACCGCCCGGCAACGTGCCGGTGGCCTGGACGCCGACAGCTATGGCGGCTGGAGCGCGGCGCTGATCGACCTGGGCCTGCGCATGGCCGGCCTCGGCTGGCGCAACGTACTGTGCGAGACCGCGTTCGTGGCACGGGCCGACGAGGGCCGGCATGCGCCGGGTGACCTGGAGGCGCTGGCCAGTCGCTGGCCGGCGTGGACGCCACGGCTGGCTGATTTCCTGATGCACGATCCGCTGCGTGCCGCACGTGAGGACCTGCAGCTTCGCTACCAGCGCGCGATAATGCCCAAGGCGCAGGGCGATCTGTTCGGCGTCGCATCGCCGCTGCAGGAGCCGCACGCTTGAACCTCGCCATCGTCGCCGTCGTCGTCACCTACCAGAGCAGCAGCACCATCGAGGACTGCCTGCAGCGCCTGCGCGACGCGCGCGGCATCGCCGAGATCCGCGTGGTGGACAACGGCTCGGTGGACGACACCGTGGACATCCTGCAGCGCCATGCCAGCCATGATCCGCGCGTGCGCTTCATCGCCAACCCGGACAACCCCGGCTTCGCTGCGGCCAACAACCAGGGCGTTGCCGATTCCAGCAGCCCCTGGCTGGCCTTCATCAACCCTGACGTGATGGTGGAAGCGGATACCCTGGCGGTGCTGTGCGAGCGTGCGCAACCGCTGGGCGATTGCCTGCTGGGGGTCGAGCAGGTGGATGAGCACGGCCGCGCGGATGATGCGGTGCGTCGGCGTGATCCGGATTTCCTGGCCATGCTGCGTTCGCCGGGGAGCGGGTCGAAGCTGGCCCTTGCGCGTGATCCGCAGGTGGCGATGCAGTACGTGCCGGCGATTTCCGGTGCGGTGATGCTGATGCCGCGCGCGTTGTTCGACCGCATCGGCGGCTGGGATGCCGGCTACCGGCTGCACGCCGAAGACCTCGACCTGTGCCGTCGCGTGCGCGGCGCCGGTGGCGTGGTGGCCATTGCCAACGACCTGCAGGTGCTGCACGTACGCGGGGTGTCCAGCCGCTCGCGGCCGTTCTTCGTGGAATGGCACAAGCATCGTGGGCTGTGGCGGTATTTCCAGCGCTTCGAGGCACGGCAGCGCAGCCTGCCGGTGCGGGTGGCGGTGTGGGGGGCGATCTGGGCGCATGCCCTGCTGCAGGTGCCAAGGCTGCTGCGAGCGGCGTAGCCCCTCGTGGCTGGCTGTCTGGTTCTGGCTGCTGGTTTGGCGCCGGGTGGTGGGGCTGGTCGGGGGACGGCAACAGCCGCTCCTGCGGGCCTCGTTTCGCGCCATCCATGGCGCTCAACGCCCCCGCCCAGCCCCACCACCCGGCGCCCTGACAGGTTCCGTGCGCCGCCAGCCACGTAAAAAATGAAATAAAAGCGGTAGCGCCGACCCATGGTCGGCTGAATCCATCAGACA
>NZ_LDJK01000036.1 GCF_001431535.1 Stenotrophomonas chelatiphaga | reverse complement strand
CACAGGATGTTACACGTAAGGTGGCGTGGCAAGCGTCAAATGTGTTTAAGTGCAGTATCATCAAACCGCGTCGGGGGCGTTTGGCGAAAACCTTGTTTCATCGGCCGCCCTATCCCCATTCAGGCGCAGCCGCGGCGCCTCCACTTCCTCGGTGGGGCGGGGTCGGGGCAGGCCACACAGGACACGCCGTGAACCCTTCCATGGGGGCTTCAGTTCGGCTCCTGCCTCACAGAGTCCTGTGTGGCCTGCCCCGACCCCGCCTGCGAGTTCCCCGTGCCCGGCGGCAGGAGCGCAGCAAGCTTGACCGCCCTTGCCCTTGCCTTCCTTCCCCCCACAGCAGCGGCCATCTGTCTGGCGGGGTGGGAGGGGGCGGTGCGGGACCGTTAGAGCCGCATGGATGCGGCGACGAGCCTCCAGGGACGGATTCACGGCATGTCCCGGATAGTCCACCGCCACCCGCCCACCGGGCCTCAAACGGCAGCCGCGCTCTCAGCGGCAACCCGTCACCGTGCCGGCAGGTACTGCTGCGGGTCTACCGGCTTGCCGTTGTAGCGGATCTCGAAATGCAGCATGTCCCGGTTCGCGCCGGTCCGGCCCATTTCGGCGATCTGCTGGCCGGCCTTCACGCTCTGGCCTTCGTTCACCAGGCGCTTGCGGTTGTGGCCGTAGGCCGACAGCCACTGCTCGTTGTGCTTGACGATGATCAGCTCGCCATAGCCCACCAGGCCCGCGCCTGAATACACCACTACACCGTCGGCGGCCGCCTTTACGGCCTGGCCGCTGGTGCCGGCGATATCCACGCCCTGCTTGGTCGTCTCACCGGCCACGAACCGGCCCACTACCGCCCCATCGGCCGGCCAGCGCCAGTTGATGCTGCTGCGCACCGGCGGCGTGGTCGCAACCGGGGTCGTCGTGGTCGTGCTGCCACCGGACGCGCGCGGCGCGGTGACCACCGTGGTCGGCACCCGGCTGCCGCCCGCACCCTGCGGATACAGGCGGATCACCTGGCCGGGGTAGATCGTCGACGGATTGGACAGGTTGTTCCAGGCGATCAGGTCGGCCGGCGTGATGCTGTGGATGCGCGCCAGCGCATAGACCGTGTCGCCCTTCTGCACGCGCACTGTCTTGCCCGGCTGGGCAATGGATGCCTTCGGCGTGGCCGATGCCCCACTGCCACCGGAGCCGGAGGGGCGCACCACGGTGGCGGTACCGCAGGCGGTCAACGCGGACAGCGTGATGGCCAGCGCGCCCAGGCGCAGACCCCTGTTGAAACGATCAGCACTCATGCGAACTTCGACCTCCATACAAGCCAGGCAACCAGCACCACCACCATCGCGGTGGCGATCCAGCCCAGCGGTTCAATCCAGCGACGCAGCGCCGCCTCGGCGCGCGGTCCACCGATGCGGATCACCGCAGCCAGCACGAACACGCGCTTGCCACGACCGATCAGCATGCTCAGCAGATACTGCGGCATCGGTACCCCGACGATACCCGACGCCCATGTGAAGACCTTCATCGGGATCGGCATGAAGCCGCCCAGCACCAGGAAGGTGAACACCGCCCACGGCGACTCGGCCATCTTGGCCTGCACGATCGCGATGCCGCGCTCGATGCCCGGCAGCATGCCCATGGTGTCCAGCAGCGGCTTGACCGCCTCGAACGCGAAATGGCCCAGCGCATAGCCGACCACCGCACCCACCATCGAACCGGCCAGGCTGAGGGTGGCGAACCACCAGCCGCGCTTGGGCTGGGCCACGCACATCGGGGCCAGCATCACTTCCGGCATCACCGGGAAAATGATCGCTTCGATGAAGCTCAGCACCGTCAGGTAGGTCGGTGCCCGCTCATGGTTGGCCCACTTCAATGCGCGCTCGTACAGCGGCCCGAAAATCTTCATGAATGCCCTGCTCCGTGAAAAATCAGTCCAGCATGCCAGACAGCAATGGGACGAAGGTGACCGGCGCCAACACGGACTGCGTGATGCTGCCATCGGGCAGGCGGTCCAGCTGCACCAGCGACTGCGCGCCCGGCCCACCGACCGGCGCGACCAGTCGGCCGCCCACCGCCAGCTGATCGATCAACACATCCACCAGCGCCGGCGCTGCGGCGGTGACCACGATGGCGTCGTAGGGCCCATGTTCCGGCCAGCCCGCGCGGCCATCGTCATGCTTGGTGCGGATATTCATGGCCAGCGAACGGAACCGCTTGCGCGCCTGCCGCAGCAGGTCGCCGATGCGTTCAACGGTGAACACCTCCAGGCCGACCGCGGCCAGCACGGCGGCCTGGTAACCCGAACCGGTACCCACTTCGAGCACGGTCTTCGGCGCAACCTGCAGGATCGCCTCAGTCATCCGCGCGACCACCCAGGGTTGGGAAATGGTCTGGCCATGCCCGATCGGCAGGGCGGTGTCTTCGTAGGCCCGCGAGGCCAGCGCTTCATCGATGAACAGATGACGTGGCACCACGCGGATGGCGTTGAGGGTGGCCTCATCGACGATGCCGGCCTCGCGCAGGCGCTCGACCAGGCGATCACGCACGCGCTGGGAGGTCATGCCGATGCCCACCGCTTCGGGCTGCAGTCGCAGTCGCGCGGTCATGCCGGACGC
Organism: Stenotrophomonas chelatiphaga; assembly: GCF_001431535.1. Taxonomy (GTDB): domain Bacteria; phylum Pseudomonadota; class Gammaproteobacteria; order Xanthomonadales; family Xanthomonadaceae; genus Stenotrophomonas; species Stenotrophomonas chelatiphaga. Next base: position 56,007 of record NZ_LDJK01000036.1, on the reverse strand, counting down.
CCCAGTGCGGCGCTCAACCCACCGACCCAGCTGGCGACCTTTTCCAGCGCCTGGTAGCGGGTCAGGTCGACCTGGATCGGGGTGATGGAAATGAAACCGGTACGCACCGCATGGAAATCCGTGCCCGGGCCGGAATCCTGTTCGCGCCCTGCCGGGCCGATCCAGTAGACCGCATTGCCGCGCGGGTCCTTCTGCGCGATGCAGCCTTCGGCGCGGTGGCGGTTGCCCAGCCGGGTCACTTCGAATCCCTTGACCTCGTGCCAGGGCAGGTCGGGCACGTTGACGTTGAGGATCGTGTCGGCAGGCAGCGGATCGGCCTTCAGCTGCGCCACGATCTCCACCGCCGCGCGCGCGGCGGTCTGGAAATGCTTCGGCTCATGGTTGTGGCTGACCAGCGATACCGCCACCGCAGGCAGGCCGAGATGCCGTCCTTCCATCGCCGCCGACACGGTTCCCGAATAGATCACGTCGTCGCCCAGGTTGGCGACGTTGTTGATGCCCGACACCACGATGTCCGGCTCCTGGTCCAGCAGCCCGGTCAATGCCAGGTGCACGCAGTCGGTGGGGGTGCCGGCCACCGACACGGTGTGCGGATCCAGCCGCTTCAGGCGGATCGGCAGGTCCAGGGTCAGCGAGTTGCTGGCGCCGGAGCGGTCACGGTCGGGGGCGACCACGGTGACGTCGTGCCCGGCCTGGCGCAGGACCGTCGCCAGCATGGCGATGCCCGGCGCATCGACACCATCGTCATTGCTGACCAGGACCCGCATCTGCGTTTTCACCACATGATCGTTCAAGACTTCGCTTCCATCACTGCTGACATGGACGTGGTCACGGCGCTCCCCCGGCGGCGGCGACCTCGCAAGTGCGTCTTGTATTGTGCCGTATGCCGGTCGCAGGGCCTACCCTGCCATGGGTCATTGAGCATCCTCATGACGGCGGCGGCATGCGTTAACCTGTCGCCATGTCGCATCCGAATGACGAAGATCCCGCCGAGCTGTTCCGCTCGGCCATCGGGCAGGTCACCCCGCTGCGAAAAGGCAGCGGCCCGACGCCGTCCGCGCCCAAGCCGCGCCCACGCGCCCGGATGGCTGAACGCGATGAACAGGAAGCCCTGGGGGAGTTCGCCCGGCTGCTGCGCGCCGGCCCACCGCTGGATGCCGGTGATGCGCTCAGCTACCGCCGCGACAACCTGCCCCCGCGCATGTTCCAGCGCCTGAAGAAGGGCCAGTACTCGGTCCAGGACGAACTGGACCTGCATGGCGCCACCGCCACCCAGGCCGAACAGCTGCTGCGCCAGTTCCTGCTGGAAGCGCATGACCACGAACATGGCTGCGTGCGCATCATCCACGGCAAGGGCCTGCAGTCCGATGGCGGCGCGCCGGTGTTGAAGAACCTGGTCGACCGCCACCTGCGCCTGCGCAACGACGTGCTGGCCTTCCATTCCGCTCCCACCGCGCAGGGAGGCACCGGCGCGGTGCTGGTGCTGCTGGCCCGTTGATCGCTTGGTCTACTGGGACGCGTCGGTGACCGGTCCCAGCTCGTGCAGCACGGCGGTGGCGTAGCAGCCGGGCGGCAGCGCGAAGGAAAGTTCCAGCACGCCCTCCTGCAGCCACTGGTGCTGCAGCAGCGCCGGACGCAGGCGCAGCGAACGGCGTTCGTGCTTCAGGCCTTCAGCCTCCAGCCCGGCACGCAGCGCCTGCGACTGCTCGTCGTCGATCGCACCCAGCTCCAGCGCGCGCGCGGCATCGCTGCTGCGCAGGTCGCCGACACCCCACAACGGGCCACTGGGATGGATGTCGAAACGGGCCAGGCGCTCGGCCAGCACCTCGCTCCACGGCTCCGGACCGAACACGCTGCGGCTGCCATCCAGCATCCATACCTCGCCGTCGATCGGCTGGTCCCAGCTGCCCTGCTCCACGCGCGCGGCCAGCACGCGGTTGAACAGCGCAGAGCGCGCGGCCGACAGCAGCAGCGAACGCTGGTCCTTGCGCATGCGACGGCCGCCGAACATCGCCAGCGCCGCCGGCACGTTGCCGCCATCGCGGCCGAAGCGCTGTTCGCCGAACCAGTTGGGAATGCCGCGTTCGGCGATCTGCTGCAGGCGTGCGTCGATCGCCGCGGCATCACCGTCCACGTCACGCAGCACCAGCTTGAAGCGGTTGCCAGCCAGCGCGCCGCGCTGCAGCTTGCGGTTGTGCCAGGTCGAGGACACCACGTGCACTTCGTCGCTGGCCAGCAGGGCCAGGTCCGGCGCCACGCGCTTGGGCAGGTGCACGCTGAAGCGCTGGGTCGTGACCGCGTGCCGATCCTTCATGCCGGCGAAGCTCACCGCCATCTCGGGCAGGCCGGCCCACTGCGCCAGCAGCTTGGCCACGTGCACCGTGTTGGCGCCGCGCTTGCGGATCTCCAGCAGCAGGTGCTCGCCTTCGCCAGTGGGCTCGAAGGATGGCAGTTCATCGACCTGGAAATCATCGGGCGTGCTGCGGATCAGCGCACGCGTGAACAGCGGCCCGCCGAAGGCCAACGGCAACGGCGTCATGCCGCCACCAGCAGCACGATGGCCTGCGCGGCGATGCCTTCCTCTCGACCGGTGAAGCCCAGCTTCTCCGACGTGGTCGCCTTGATGCTGACCGCATCCAGCGGCAACTGCAGCAGCTCGGCGATGCGTTCGCGCATGGCCGCCGCATGCGGCCCGACCTTGGGACGTTCGCAGATCACGGTGATGTCGGTATTGCCGACCCGCCAGCCGCGCGAACGCAGCAGCACGTCGCAATGGATCAGGAAATCGCTGCTGTCGGCGTCCTTCCAGCGGTCATCGCTGGGCGGGAAGTGCTGGCCGATATCGCCCAGCGCCAGCGCGCCGAGCATCGCGTCGCACAGCGCGTGCAGGATCACATCGCCATCGCTGTGCGCCAGCACGCCGGCGGTATGCGCTACGCGCACGCCCCCCAGCATGATGTGGTCGCCCGGGCCGAAGGCATGGACGTCGTAACCCTGGCCGATGCGGACAGGCGGGAATGGAAGCGTGGTCATCGGAACAGCCTTTGCTATGCAGCGCGCGCGAGGATCATCCGGCGCGACGTGAAAGTACGAATTCGAAGCGATCCAGGTCCGCCGGCGTGGTGACCTTGAAGTTGTCTTCGCTGCCCTCCACCAGCAGCGGACGCTGGCCCTGGCATTCCATGGCCATGGCATCGTCGGTGACCTCGATGCCGGACGCCGCCGCATCGGTCAGCGCACGTGCCAACTGATGGCGACGGAACAGCTGCGGGGTCAGTGCACGCCACAGCCGCGCGCGCGGCTCGGTCCCGTCGATGCCGCCATCGTCGCCGGCACGTTTCAGCGTGTCGCGCACCGGGGCGGCCAGGATCGCGCCAACCGGGTCGGCGCGGCCCACTTCCAGCAACCGGCTGAGATCGGCAAGGGCCAGGTTGGGCCGCGCTGCATCATGCACCAGCACGAACTCATCGGCGCGCACGCTGTCGGGCAATGCAAGCAGCCCGGCCAGCACCGACGCCGCACGCGTGTCGCCGCCGTGGCAGGTCAGCACGGGCTTGCCCGACCATTCGGTCCAGCCGGGCCAGTCGACGTCGTTGGCACTGATGACCACCATCGCCCCGGCCACGGCCGGATGCACCAGCAGCGCATCCAGCGTATGCGCCAGCAGCGTCTGCCCGCCCGCCTGCAGATACTGTTTAGGTACCGGGGCACCGAAACGGCTGCCACGACCGGCGGCCGGTACGATCACCCAGATCGCCGCGCTCATGGCACGTCCGCCGGGTGATCGGTCGGCACCGGGCCGGCCGAAGGCGCCTGCACCGGCGCGACCGGCGCATCTTCGACGACGCGGTAGAACTTCTCGCCGGGCTTGATCATGCCCAGCTCGCTGCGTGCACGCTCTTCGATGGCGGCCTGCCCCTCTTTGAGGTCCTGCACTTCCGCAGCCAGCGCATCGTTGCGCTGCTGCAGGCCATCGTTGTCGCGGTTCTGGTGCTCGACCTGGGCTTCCAGGGTCATCACTTCGCCTGAGTTGCCCGGGCCGAACCAGAAACGGTACTGCAACCATGCCAGCAGCAGGGCCAAGGCCAACAGCGCCCACCGCCAGTTGCGCATGGGATCAGCGCTTCAACGAAACGAAGGCATCACGACCGGCGTAGCGCGCGCCGGCGCCCAACGCTTCTTCGATGCGCAGCAGCTGGTTGTACTTGGCCACGCGATCGCTGCGGCACAGCGAACCGGTCTTGATCTGGGTCGCGGTGGTGGCAACGGCGATGTCTGCGATGGTGGTGTCTTCGGTCTCGCCGGAACGGTGCGACACGATGGCCGCGTAACCGGCACGGTCGGCCATGGCGATCGCTTCCAGCGTTTCGCTCAGGGTGCCGATCTGGTTGACCTTGATCAGGATCGCGTTGGCGGTGCCCGAATCAATGCCTTCCTTGAAGATCTTCGGGTTGGTGACGAACAGATCGTCGCCGACCAGCTGCACCTTCTTGCCGATGCGGTCGGTCAGCAGCTTCCAGCCGGCCCAGTCGTTCTCGGCCAGGCCGTCTTCGATGGTGATGATCGGGTACTGGTTCGACCAGTCGGCGAGGAAGTCGACGAACTGCTCGGAGGTCAGCCGCTTGTTCTCGCCGACCAGGTTGTACTTGCCGTTCTCGTAGAACTCGCTGGAGGCCACGTCCAGCCCCAGCAGCACGTCGTCACCGGCGGTGTAGCCGGCCTTGCCGATCGCTTCCAGGATGGTGTCCAGCGCTTCGACGTTGCTGCGGAAGTCCGGCGCGAAGCCGCCTTCGTCACCCACGGCGGTGCTCAGGCCATGGCCCTTCAGCACGGACTTCAGCGAATGGAAGATTTCGGTACCGGCGCGCAAGCTTTCGGAGAACGAGCTGAAGCCCACCGGCAGCACCATGAACTCCTGGAAGTCCACGTTGTTGTCCGCGTGCGCACCGCCGTTGATGATGTTCATCATCGGCACCGGCAGCGACGGGGACACGCCGGTCTTGCCGGCCAGGTACTGCCACAGCGCCTGCTTGTTCGATGCGGCGGCGGCATGCGCGGCGGCCATCGAAACACCCAGCAGCGCGTTGGCGCCCAGGCGGCCCTTGTTCTCGGTGCCATCAAGGTCGATCAGGCGGCGGTCAAGGCCTTCCTGGTCGGTGGCATCGAAGCCGGCCAGCGCACCGGCGATGGCGCCGTTGATGTTCTCCACGGCCTTGCGCACGCCCTTGCCCAGGTAACGGGTCTTGTCGCCGTCACGCAGCTCCACCGCTTCCTTGGTGCCGGTCGAGGCGCCGGAGGGCACGGCGGCACGACCGAACGAACCGTCCTCCAGGATGACGTCGGCTTCCAGCGTGGGATTGCCACGGCTGTCGAGGATTTCACGGGCGTGGATGCTGCGGATCGTACTCATGGGCTGGTCGGTTACCTGTCTGTAGAGGAAGGCGACAAAAACGAATGCCGCGTGATTATCCCCGCACGGCCGCCCATTGCCAAATCGGCGGCTGAATCCCGTGCCGGCACGCCCGCAGCGGGGTGTCTAGAACAGGCGCGGCACCAGCAGGCAGGCCACCAGCAAGGCCAGCAACGCAAGCGAAGCGATGCCTGCGGCCGGCCGTTGCGGCAGGCGCAGCGACAGCATGCTGGCCACCAGGCAGCCGACGGTCACCAGCGCGCCGAAGGACAGGGTGATCAGCAGGGGAATGCGGGTCGCCCGCATGGCGTGGTTGCCATCGCCGGGCATGCCGACACTGGCAAGCACCAGGAAGGCCAGCATGAACACGCTGGCCCACGCCGCCAAGGACAGGCCGAACGCCATCCAGCCCCATGGCCAGTGGCGCCACTGCCGCCGCTGGCGGCGCACAGCGAGCGCCGCCCACGGGTCAAGACTCATGCGAAGCGCGAGAAACCGTGCTTCTTGGTCACCGCATCGAGCTCCATCAGGGTCTCCAGCAGTTCTTCCATGCGGTCCAGCGGCCAGGCGTTCGGGCCATCGGACAGCGCCTTGGACGGGTCCGGATGGGTCTCGGCAAACAGGCCGGACACCCCGACGGCGACCGCAGCGCGCGACAGCACCGGCACGAACTCGCGCTGGCCACCGGAGCTGGTGCCCTGCCCGCCCGGCAGCTGCACCGAATGGGTGGCATCGAACACCACCGGGCAGCCGGTATCGCGCATCACCGACAGCGAGCGCATGTCGCTGACCAGGTTGTTGTAGCCGAAGCTGGCGCCGCGCTCGCAGACCATGATCTGCTCGTTGCCGGTCGACTTGGCTTTTTCCACCACCGGCTTCATGTCCCACGGGGACAGGAACTGGCCCTTCTTGATGTTCACCGGCTTGCCGGCGGCACACACCTTCTTGATGAAATCGGTCTGCCGGACCAGGAACGCCGGCGTCTGCAGCACATCCACCACCGAAGCCACTTCGTCCATCGGCGTGTACTCATGCACGTCGGTCAGCACCGGCACGCCGATCTGCTTCTTCACTTCGGCCAGCACCTTCAGGCCTTCTTCCAGGCCGGGACCGCGGAAGGCGGTGCCGGAGGTGCGGTTGGCCTTGTCGAAGCTGGACTTGAAGATGAAGTTCACCCCGAGCCGGCCGGTGATTTCCTTCAGGCGGCCGGCGACGTCGAGCTGCAGCTGCATCGACTCGATCACGCAGGGGCCGGCGATCAGGAACAGGGGCTGGTCCAGCCCGACCTCGAATCCACACAGTTTCATGGCGTTTCCTTGTTGTGGCGCGGCGCCGGCGCGTGCCGGCAGGCATCAGGGGTTCAAGCGCGGAACATGGGGGCTGCATGCCCCCACTGCAAGTCAGGCGTGGGCTTCGGCCAACGGCTGGCCCGCGGCCTTGCGCTCGCGCGCGGCACGGATGAAGCCGATGAACAGCGGGTGGCCGGCGCGCGGGGTGGACAGGAATTCCGGGTGCGCCTGGCAGGCCAGGAACCACGGGTGTGCGCTGCGCGGCAGTTCGACCACTTCCACCAGCGTGTCATCCATCGACTTGCCGGCGATCACCAGGCCGGCATCTTCCAGCTGGGTGCGGTAGCGGTTGTTGAACTCGTAACGATGACGGTGGCGCTCTTCGACCACGTCCTTGCCGTACAGCTCGCGGGCCAGCGTGCCCGGCTTCAGGCGCTGCTCCTGCAGGCCCAGGCGCATGGTGCCGCCGAGGTCGCTCTTGTCGTCACGCTTTTCCACGTCGCCGCTGGCGGTGCGCCATTCGGTGATCAGGCCGATCACCGGGTCCGGCGACTGGCGGTCGTTCTCGGTGCTGTTGGCCCCTTCCAGGCCGAGCACGTGGCGGGCATAGTCCACCACCGCAGCCTGCATGCCGTAGCAGATGCCGAAGTAAGGCACCTTGTGCTCGCGGGCGTACTGCGAGGTCAACACCTTGCCTTCAAAGCCGCGGTCGCCGAAGCCGCCGGGCACCAGGATGCCATCGACATCGGCCAGGGCGGCCATGTCGCTGCCTTCCAGCTCCTGCGCTTCCAGCCACTTCAGGGTGACCTTGGTGCGCTGGCGCAGGCCGCCGTGCTTGAGCGCCTCGCCCACCGACTTGTACGCATCCTGGTGGTCCACGTACTTGCCGACCACCGCGATGGTGACCGCATCGAGCGGGTTGAGCGTGGCATCCACCGCGTCTTCCCACATCGACAGGTCGACCGGGCCGGCCTTGTCGGCCAGCTTGAACTGGTTCACCACGATGTCATCCAGGCCCTGCGCATGCAGGCCCATCGGGATGCTGTACAGCACGTCCACGTCCGGCACGCTGATCACCGCGCGCTCGGAAACGTTGGTGAACTGGGCGATCTTGCGGCGCTCCGAATCCGGTACCGCCTGCTCGGAACGGCACAGCAGCACGTCCGGCTGGATGCCGATCGAACGCAGTTCCTTGACCGAATGCTGGGTCGGCTTGGTCTTCAGTTCGCCGGCGGCGCTGATGTAGGGCACCAGCGTGAGGTGCATGAACAACGCCTTTTCCGGGCCGCGTTCGGTGCGCACCTGGCGGATGGCCTCCAGGAACGGCAGCGACTCGATGTCGCCGACGGTGCCGCCGATTTCCACCAGCGCCACGTCGAACCCTTCGGTGGCTTCGTCGATGCAGCGGCGGATCTCATCGGTGATGTGCGGGATGACCTGCACGGTGGCGCCGAGGTAGTCGCCGCGGCGCTCCTTGCGGATCACGTTCTCGTAGATGCGCCCGGTGGTGACCGAGTTCTTGCGGCTCAGCCGGGTGCGCACGAAACGCTCGTAGTGACCCAGGTCCAGGTCGGTCTCGGCACCGTCATCGGTGACGTACACCTCGCCGTGCTGGAACGGGCTCATGGTGCCCGGGTCGACGTTGATGTACGGATCGAGCTTCATCATCGTGACCTTCAGGCCACGGGCTTCGAGGATGGCGGCCAAAGACGCGGCGGCAATGCCTTTGCCGAGCGAGGACACCACGCCGCCGGTTACGAAAATCAAGGGAGTCATGGCTGCAAGCATCCTGTATTGAATTGGGAAACGGCCACGCCCCTCCGGCCCAACGGGCGGGGGGTAGGCAGAAAGGGGGATTTGCGACTCGCCGAGGCAGCGAGGGGGGAGCTGAGGCGGTGGCCAGCGAGCGAGGTCAGCTTGGCCGTGCCGGTCGTGGAGACCGTCACCTGCGCCCAGCCTTGCTGGCTGCCACGCATGGCCTTGCCAGTCCAATCGCTGATGGTGGACACGCACTACTCCCGGAAAGCGATAGTTTACAGATTGAAGGCCCCAAGCCCAAGGGGCAGCCGACAACCGGGCAAAAAGAAGGCCCCGGCAGAACCGGGGCCCGGGCACGCAAGCGCGGCAGATCAGCGCTTCTTGCGGGCTTCTTCCTCTTCTTCCTCGCGCTGCGGGACCTGCTGGCCGCGGGCCTTCAGCTCGGCGTTGGCCTGTGCGCGGCGCTTGGCCTTGGCATCGGCTTCGGCCTGCGCCGGATTGGCCTGGTCGCCCTGCTGCGGCGCCGGCTGACCGGCGTTCTGGGCCAGCGCCAGCGGCACGGTGACCACGGCAGCGGCAACGATGGCAATGGTAAGCAGCTTCTTCATGGAGTCCTCCTCGCGGTAACGACTCGAAAATGGGGGCGCTGGGGTCGCTTTCCCAGCTGAGGCCATTTTAGCCCCCCTGCCGCCCCGCCAGATGAACCGCAGGCGTGCAAAATCCCTGCCCAGACCGCACACTTGCGCGTCGCTCCAACGCTTTGAAACATAGATGAACACCCGCTATAACGCCGCCGATATCGAAGTCCTGTCCGGCCTTGACCCGGTCAAGCGCCGCCCCGGCATGTACACCGACACCACCCGCCCGAACCACCTGGCGCAGGAAGTGATCGACAACTCGGTGGACGAAGCGCTGGCCGGCCACGCCCGTTCCATCGAGATCACCCTGTACAAGGATGGCAGCGTGGAAGTCAGCGATGACGGCCGCGGCATGCCGGTGGACATCCACCCGGAAGAAAAGATCCCCGGCGTGGAACTGATCCTGACCCGCCTGCATGCAGGCGGCAAGTTCAACAACAACAACTACACCTTCTCCGGCGGCCTGCATGGCGTGGGCGTGAGCGTGGTCAATGCGCTGTCCACCCTGGTGGAACTGCACATCAAGCGCGAAGGCGCCGAGCACCGCATCACCTTCCGCAATGGCGATCTCGCTTCGCCGCTGGAAGTGGTCGGCAGCGTGGGCAAGAAGAACACCGGCACCCGCCTGCGCTTCTGGCCGGATCCGAAGTACTTCGACACGCCCAGGTTCGCGGTGCGCGCGCTCAAGCACCTGCTGCGCGCCAAGGCCGTGCTGTGCCCGGGGCTGACTGTCAAGCTGACCGACGAAGCCACCGGCGAAGTGGACACTTGGCATTACGAAGACGGTCTGCGCGACTACCTGAAGCTGGAACTCGGCGAGCGGGAAATGCTGCCGGGCAACCTGTTCGTCGGCCACGTCAAGAAGGAAAACGAGATCGCCGACTGGGCCGTCGCGTGGATGCCCGAAGGCGAGCTGGTGCAGGAAAGCTACGTCAACCTGATCCCCACCGCCCAGCACGGCACCCACGTCAACGGCCTGCGTACCGGCCTGACCGAGGCGCTGCGCGAGTTCTGCGACTTCCGCAACCTGCTGCCGCGCGGCGTCAAGCTGGCCCCGGAAGACGTCTGGGACCGGGTCGCCTTCGTGCTGTCGATCAAGATGACCGACCCGCAGTTCAGCGGGCAGACCAAGGAACGCCTGTCTTCGCGCCAGGCCGCCGGTTTCGTCGAAGGCGCCGCGCACGATGCCTTCAGCCTGCTGCTGAACCAGAACGTGGAAATCGGCGAGCGCATCGCGCAACTGGCGATCGAACGCGCCAGCGCGCGCTTGAAGACTGAAAAACTGGTGGTGCGCAAGAAGGTCACCCAGGGCCCCGCCCTGCCCGGCAAGCTGGCCGACTGCATCAGCCAGGACCTGTCCCGCACCGAGCTGTTCCTGGTGGAAGGTGACTCGGCCGGCGGCAGCGCCAAGCAGGCCCGCGACAAGGACTTCCAGGCCATCATGCCGCTGCGCGGCAAGATCCTGAACACCTGGGAGGTCTCCTCCAACAGCGTGCTGGCATCCGAAGAAGTGCACAACCTGGCCATCGCCATCGGTTGCGATCCGGGCAAGGAAGACATCAGCGGCCTGCGCTACGGCAAGGTGGTGATCCTGGCCGACGCCGATTCGGACGGCCTGCACATCGCTACCCTGCTCACCGCGCTGTTCCTGAAGCACTTCCCGGCGCTGGTGGATGCCGGCCATGTGTTCGTGGCGATGCCGCCGCTGTTCCGCATCGACGTGGGCAAGCAGGTGTTCTACGCGCTGGATGAAGAAGAAAAGCGCACCATGCTGGACAAGATCGAGCGCGAGAAGATCAAGGGCGCGATCAGCGTGACCCGCTTCAAGGGCCTGGGCGAGATGAACCCGCCGCAGTTGCGCGAATCGACCATCCATCCCGATACGCGTCGGCTGGTCCAGCTGACCATCGATGATGGCGAGCAGACCCATTCGCTGATGGACATGCTGCTGGCGAAGAAGCGTGCCAGTGATCGGAAGGGGTGGCTGGAGACCAAGGGCGACTTGGCGTCGCTGGAAGCCTGACTCGTCGTTTCCCGGGGCCGTGGCGACGGCCCCAACCCCGCTGCGGCGGTGCTGTTCACTCGGCGCGGCTGGAGACCAAGGGCGACCTGGCGTCGCTGGAAGCCTGACAAAAAAAACGCCGGCCCCAGGGGCCGGCGTTTTTTTGTGGCGCAACCGATGCGGGGCGTCGGGCGGTCAGGCCCAGCCGACCATCTCGAACAGCTTGAGGATCAGGTAGGCGCAGCCACCGGCGGCCGGGATGGTCAGGATCCAGGCCCACACGATGCGCTCGATCACCCCCAGGCGCAGCGAACGCGGGTTCTTGGCAAAGCCAACGCCCATGATCGCGGTGGAGATGCTGTGCGTGGTCGACACCGGCATGCCGAAGTGCGCCGCCACGGTCAGCACCGTGGCCGAGCTGGTTTCCGCGGCAAAGCCATGGATCGGGTGCAGCTTGACCATCTTGTGGCCCAGCGTCTTGATGATCTTCCAGCCACCGGACGCCGTACCGGCTGCCATCACCACCGCGCAGGTCAGCACGATCCACATGGCGATGCCGTCCCCGGCGCTCGCATCCGGATGCATGAAGGCCAGGAACGCAGGCAGGTTGTCCAGCGCACCGGTGGCCTCGGCGCCGATCAGCGTCATGGCGATGATGCCCATGGTCTTCTGCGCATCGTTATGCCCGTGCGCGAAGCCCATGTAGGCCGCCGACACGATCTGCGCCTTGCCGAAGAACATGTTGACGAAGCGCGGGCGTGCCAGCCGACCGATCACACCGCCCACCTTCGCCAGGCCGGCGATCAGCGCCCACAGCAGCAGCATCACTGCGATGCCGAGCAGGAAACCGGCCACCGGCGAGGTGATCATCGGCACGAACACCTTCCACAGCAGGCCCTTGTTCTGCGCCCAGTTGCCCAGGCGCTCGGACCAGATCAACGCATCCCAGTTGTTGTGCGCCGCGGCCAGGCCGGCGCCGCACAGGCCACCGATCAGCGCGTGCGAGGACGAGGACGGCAGCCCTTTCCACCACGTGATCAGGTTCCAGATGATGCCGCCCAGCAGCGCGCACAGGATCACCTGCGGGGTCACGTCGACCACGTTGGTGTTGAGCAGGCCGGAGGCGATGGTCAGCGCGACGGCGGTGCCGGTCAATGCGCCGATGAGGTTCATGAAGGCCGCCAGCATGACCGCCCAACCCGGCGACAGCACCTTGGTGGCGACCACGGTGGCGATGGAGTTGGCGGTATCGTGGAAGCCGTTGATGAACTCGAAGACGAGCGCGGCGAAAATCACCACCAGGACAAGGGTCAGCATCCGTGCGGCCCGTCAGCTGTTCTTCAACACGATCTGGTACGCCACCACGCCCGCCTCGCGGCAGCGGTCGATGGCCTTCTCCAGGATCTCGAAGAACTCCTTCAGCAGGAACATCTGCAGGTGGTCCAGGCGACCGGAGTAGATGTCGCGGTACAACTCCAGCATCAGCCGGTCCGCCTCGTTTTCCAGCGCACGCAGCTTCTCGTTGAGCGCGGTCATCCGGTCCAGGTTCATGTGGCGCAGGTCGGCCACCATCTCCACCACCACGCCGGCGGCCTGTTCCAGCATCGCCGCGCGCGGGGCGAAGTCGATGTGCTCCAGGTGGGTCACGGCCAGCGAATAGCGGTCAGCGAACTTTTCGACCTGCTTGGGGATCTTGTACAGCGCCGAGCCGAGCGCTTCGATGTCCTCGCGTTCGATCGGGGTCATGAAGCTGTCCACCAGCGCCTGGCTGATCTTGTCCGACGCGGCGCGTTCACGCAGCCGGGCAAGCTTGAAGGCATCCAGCGCGGGCTGGCGGTCGGACTCGCGCATCATCGCGTGCAGGGCGCGTGCGCTGTCGCTGGCCGCGACGGCGGCCTCATCAAGCAGGGTGTAGAACTGTTTGCCGGAGCCGAAAATGGTCTGCAGAGAGAACATTGAGAAACCTGTTCGCCGTCACGGGAAGGACGGCACCAGATGGAATTATGACGGCTAGATGACCGTTCCGGGTACTCCCGGACGTTTCTGACGGAATCCACCTCCAACCTGAACGGGCACTTGCCGCCCGCCGCCCCCTGTTTGCTAAGATGCCAGCGCGCCTCCGGGCGCACACCTATGGACGACGACCCTTACCCTCCGCCGCCGCGCCCGACCCCGGTCCCCAGCGCCTGCCGCCATCGCAAGCACCCGCCCTCCCTGCCACCAACCGGGGACGACGCCCGTGTTTGAACTGATTATTGTCCTGGCCCTGATCCTGCTCAACGGCTTCTTCGCCATGTCCGAAATGTCGGTCATGACCTCGCGCAAGAGCCGGCTCAAGCAGATGGCCGCCACCAGCAAGCGCGCCGAGCGTGCGCTGGAACTGTCCGAAAAACCGGAAAGCTTCCTGTCCACGGTGCAGATCGGCATCACCCTGATCGGCATCCTGACCGGTGTGTTCGGTGGCGAGGCGATCGGCCTGGCCATCGCCGCCTGGCTGCACGAGCTGTTCCCCGGCTTCGCCTACGCCAACCAGGTGGGCAAGGCACTGGCCGTGGCCTTGATCACCTTCCTGACGCTGATCTTCGGCGAGCTGGTGCCCAAGCGTCTTGCCATCACCCGCTCGGAAGATATCGCCGGCCTGGTTGCCTGGCCGATGGGCTGGCTGTCGCGGATCGCGTTCCCGGCGGTCTGGCTGCTGTCCCACAGCACCCGCCTGGTGCTCCGGGTCATCGGGCTGGGCAAGGATGAAGCGGCCAGCGTGACTGAAGAAGAGATCCGCATGCTGGTGGCCGAAAGCCACGAGGCCGGTGTGATCGACGCGCACGAGCGCGACATGATGAACCGCGTGATGCGCCTGGGCGACCGCACCGCCGACAGCCTGATGACCCCGCGCAACCGGATTGCATGGCTGGATACCCAGGGCGCGCTGGAGAAGAACCTGGAGATCATGAGCGAGAACGAGTTCTCGCGATATCCGGTGTACCGCGACAACGACTCGGACGTGGTCGGCATTCTCGAGGTGAAGACCCTGGCCACGCGCATGGCGCGCGGTGACCATGCGCTGTTCCAGAACCTGCGCGAGGTGCTGTATGTATCCGAAAGCACCCATGCGATGAAGCTGCTGGAGATCTTCCGCGAGGAACAGCAGTCGGTCGCGCTGGTGGTGGACGAGTACGGCGAAATCCAGGGCCTGGTCACCATCAGCGACCTGATGGGCGCGGTGGTTGGCCGCCTGCAGGCCACTGAAAACGCGGACGAAGACGCGCTGGTGGTGATCCGCGAAGACGGCTCGCTGCTGGTGGACGGCTCGCTGCCGATCGAAGACCTGCGCGAGCTGCTCGGCACCAACGACCTGCCCGATGCCGAGGACGGCGATTACTACACGCTGGCCGGCATGTGCATCCACTTCTTCGGCCGCATCCCGCATGTGGGCGAATACTTCGACTGGGCCGGTTGGCGCATCGAAGTGATCGACCTGGACGGCGCGCGCGTGGACAAACTGCTGCTGCGCACCCTTTCCGACGAGCAGGCCGATGAACTCACCGCCTGATCCGGACCAGCAGCCTGGCGACGGCGTCGCCGAAGACAGCGGCCCGGTCTACCGCAACGAAGGCATCCGCACCCTGCTGGCGATGTTCCAGTTCGGCGATCCCGCCCAGCACATGAAGCTCGGGCAGATCCTGCAGAACCTGCAGCAGAGCGCGTTCGGCGTGTTCCTGTTCATTGCCATCCTGCCCTCCTTCATCCCGATCCCGGGCGTGGGCGGTGCACTCAGTGGCCCGCTGGTGATCCTGATCGGCGCGCAGATGATGTGCGGCCTGCGCAAGCCATGGGTGCCCGGCTTCATTGCGCGGCGTGGCCCCCGGCGCGGCACGATGCACAGGTTCCTGGACCGTATCGATGGCGCGTTGCGCCGGCTCGACCGCCTGCTCAAGCCGCGCCGCCCGCAGCTGCTGCAGCCGGTTGCCGCGCATGCCTTCAGTGGCCTGCTGCTGGTGCTGCTGGGGATCCTGCTGTCGCTGCCGATTCCGTTCACCAACTACCTGTTCGGCTTCCAGCTGCTGCTGTTTTCGCTGGCACTGCTGGAACGCGACGGCACGCTGATGCTGGTGAACTGGATTGCCGCGGTGGTGGCGGTGGTGTTCTTCGGTTTCAGTTCCGGACAGCTGGTCGGCTACGTGGCCGAGTTGTTCCAGCGCTGGTTCTGATCAGCCGAGGTGTCGAGCAGGCTCGACACCTCGGGGGAATCTACCAGCGTTGCGCCGAGCGCACTCGACGCTACGTTGGGTCAACGCAGGTCGACGAAGCCGTTGTCGCCCAGACGCGCCGGCTCATCCTGCACCGCCGACAGCACGAAGCTCAGTGCCTTGCCGAGCAGCGTGCCCGGGCCATCCCAGTATTCGGCTGATTCAGCTTCGACGTGGATCAGGCGCAGATTCGGATCGTCCTTGCCCTCCGGGAAGAACAGCTTCATCGCCGGCGACCACAGCTCATCGATCTTCGCCCGGTCGGCGACGATCCGCGCGGTACCTGCCACGGACACGTAGCTGTTCTTCGACGGCGATGCATAGGCCACGTTGACCCGCGGATTCAGCGCGATCTCGGCCACTTTCGGGCTGTCGGCCGAGGTGGCGAACCACAGGTCGCCATCGAACTCCACTTCCTGGGTGCCCAGCGGGCGGCTGTACAGGCGGCCATCGACGCCGGTGGTGGTGAACATCGCCACCTCGACATCCTTGATCAGGGCGGCGAGCTGGGTGATGTGCTGCTGGCGATCTGCATTCATGGGGTTGCTCCTTGGTAGAGCTCCATCTCACGCGAGCGCCGTGCAACGCCGCGTGAGGTGGATGTTCAGTGCGCGTGGTGGCGTGCGCGCGGCATTCAGGCAGCGTGGCGGGCGTGCCAGGCCTGCATGGCCAGTTCGAACGAGCGCAGGCGCGCGCGATGGTCGTAGATGTTCGCGGTCAGCAGCAGTTCGTCAGGCTGGTGGCGATCCACGAAGGCAGCGATGCCCTCGCCCACCTGCTGCGCGTCGCCCAGCACGGTGCACGCCAGCGCGCGCTCCACCCCCACCTTTTCATGCGGCTGCCAGAAGGTGTCGATGTCATCCACCGGCGGCGGAATCCGGCCCGGGTTGCCCCGGCGCAGGTTGACGAAGCTCTGCTGCTGGCTGGTGAACAACCGTCGCGATTCGGCTTCACTTTCGCTGGCCACCACGTTCAGGGCCAGCATCGCGTGCGGGCGCTTGAGCGTGGCTGATTCGCGGAAATCACGGCGGTAGACCGCCAGCGCCTCATCCATCGAATCCGGGGCGAAATGCGAAGCGAAGGCGTACGGCAGGCCCAGCGAGGCGGCCAGGCGCGCGCCGAACAGGCTGGAGCCCAGGATCCACACCGGCACCCGCAGGCCAGCCCCCGGCACCGCCTGCACGGCCTGCCCCGGCTGCGCGGGCTCGAAGTAATGCAGCAGCTCGCGGACATCCTGCGGGAACTGGTCGGCGCTGTCGAAATAGCGCCGCAGCGCGCGGGCGGTGGGCTGGTCGGTACCCGGCGCGCGGCCCAGCCCCAGGTCGATGCGGTCCGGGTACAACGAGGCCAGCGTGCCGAACTGTTCGGCGGCCTGCAGCGGGGCATGGTTGGGCAGCATGATGCCGCCCGCCCCGACGCGGATGCGCTGGGTGCCACCGGCGACATGACCGATCAGCACCGCGGTGGCGGCGCTGGCGATACCCGGCATGTTGTGGTGTTCGGCCAGCCAGAAACGGCGGTAGCCCAGCGCATCGGCCTGCTGGGCCAGTTCGAGCATGTTGGCGAAGGCGGCGGTGGTGTCACTGCCCTCGCAGACCGGGGCCAGGTCGAGGATCGACAGGGGAATCATCAGGCGGGCATTCCATGAGGAGATGCCCAAGGTATGGGGCCGTGCGGACGCGCTTGCCAGTGTCGATGGCGGGACGCTGATTCCTGTGGCCCGGCAACCCGGCAGGGTCAGAACGCGCTGGGCTTGGGCTCCGGCAGCGGCTGGTCCACCAGCGGCTGCAGCTGCGCATCCAGTGCCACCCGCTCGTCGAACACGAAACAGCGGCCTTCGTAGCCTTCGCCGCCCACGTCCTCGAAATAGCCCAGGATGCCGCCGTCCAGCTGCAGCACGTTGTCCATGCCGTCGTTGCGCATCCACAGCGCGGCCTTTTCACAGCGGATGCCGCCGGTGCAGAAGCTCACCACGGTGCTGTCTTTCAGCGCCTCGCGGTGCGGTGCCAGCGCTGCCGGAAGGTCGGTGAACTTTTCGATCGGCAGCACCAGCGCATCCTGGAAGGTACCGAATTCGACTTCCTGCAGGTTGCGCGTATCCAGCATCACCACCGGCTTTCCGGCATCGTCGTGGCCCTGGCGCAGCCAGCGCTGCACGGTGGCCGGATCGACCGCGGGGGCGCGCGGATACTCCAGCGGCTGGCCATCATCCCGGCGGAAGCTGATGATTTCATCCTTCACCTTCGCCTTCAGGCGGGCAAACGGCTGGTGCTCGCTGTAACTGGTCTTCACCCGCATGCCTGTAAACCGCGCGTCGGCGTGCAGCGCCGCGTAGAACCCGTCGATATCGGCCTGTGCACCGGCGAGGAACAGGTTCAGCCCCTCCCCGGCCACCAGGATGCTGCCGCGCAGGTGGGCGGCCTCGGCCCGCGCGAGAAGCTGGTCGGCCAGCTGCAGGGGGTGGTCGATGGTGACGAAGTGGTAGGCGGCGGTGTTGGCGATCATCCGCCCATTTTACCCGCTGGCCGCCTGCTCAGCCGCGCAGCAGCATGAACGGAAGCAGCACCAGCGCGGCCGCCACCAGCATGCCCAGCAGCACCAGCACCACGAACCCCGGCCGACGCCGCAGCAGGCTGCCGAAGGTTTCGGCGCTGCCGTCCTGCAGGGCCTGCTCGCGCTCGGCGCGCATACGGACGCTGCGCTCGGCCTGGTAGGCGCTCATCAGCTCGCGGGCGCGTGGATGATCGGCATCCTCGCGCAGCCACAGGCCGCCGTTGGAGATGCCCCACGGGCTCGGTTCGGTGCGGTACCACGCGATCCGGTGCTGGTCCAGCAACGTGCAGACATCGTGGTATTCGTCATCGCCGACGTGGCGCAGGTTGAGCAGGAGTTTCGACATGGTGCCCATCATAAGGCCACAGGCCATCCCTACACCGTCTGCTGGCACTGTCCGATAACGTTACGGGGGTGCCTTTGAGAACCTTGCCTGGCCGCAATCAGCGGCGATCCCAGCAAAGGAAAACATCATGGGCATTTTCAACATTCCGTTTCTGATCTCCGGCGCAATCCAGGTCGCCGACCTGCAGCTCAACGCACAGGAAGTCGCGCTGCTGGGCTGACGCCCGGTTGATCGACAGGCTGCAGCCCCCCTGCGGGCGGGCTGCAACCGTCGCAGCGGTGGTAACCCCTCCCAGCGCAGGCGTGCAGACCATGACCACCCCCGACGTTCCCGAAGAACGACACTTCAGCCTGCCCGACGCCACACGGCGCATCCAGGCAGCCTACGATGCCCTGGGCATCCGCTACGCCACCAGCGTCATCGGGCAGGACCCCTGCGCGGCCTTGACCGAGCTGCATGACGCCGATGGCACGCTGCTCACCGGCGGATGGGGCAAAGGCGCGCGCGAGGCGGCGGTGGTCGGTTCGCTTTACGAGGCGATGGAGCACCTGCTGATGGATCGCCACGCCGCCCACGATGCGCAGGTTCGTGCCGTGGAGGACCTGATCGCGCTGCTGGATCCGGACCTCACCCGCTACCTGCCTGGTGCGCTGCTGTTCGACCAGATCGAAGAAACCATCGCCACCCGGCGCTACACCGGCCTGGCGGGCGCGACGGACTTTCACTACCCGGTTGCACTCTCCGCGCCCACCTACGCCGACGCACCGCTGCCTGTGGACACGTTTGATTACGCTCCCCTGCGCCGCTATGCCAGCAACAGCGGCACCGCGATTGGCGGCAGCCTGGAAGAGGCGCTGCTGCACGCACTGAACGAATGCGCCGAACGCGACGCCATTTCCCTGTTCCTGCTCTCCCACTTCTTCCATGCCGGCAACGAAGCGCTGCGCGTGGTCAGTCCTGCCGGCCTGCCCGCCGATGTCGCCGATCTGTACCGCCAGGTCAGCCAGTGCGTTGATGCTGATATCTGCCTGCTCGACATTTCCAGCACGCCAGGCATCACCAGCTGCCTTGCGGTCGCCCACCTCTGCTACGACCACGCACGCCCGTATGGCGCTGGTGCTTCACTCAATCCAGCCCACGCCGCGCGCAGGGCCCTGCACGAGCTGCTGCAATCACATCTGGCGCTTGCCAGCGACGCCACACCGGTACGCGCCGGTCGGGCAGCGTCGGTGCATCCCGCGCAGCTGCTGCAGCAATGGCCGCGGCTGCAGCCCAGCGCGCGCATGGACATCGAAGACCGGCTGGCGAGCCAACCGATCGTTGCCGTCCGGTTGGAAGACCGACCGGCAGGGCCGGTGGCGTCGCAGATCCAGCAGATCAGCCAAGCCCTGCAGGCAGACGGGCTGGTTGCCGGCTACAACGTGATCCACACCTTCGACAACGGCATCACGCTGGTCAACGCGGTCGTGCCGCGCTTTGAGCGTTTCTACCTGGTCACCCTTGGCCACGTCGTGGTGCCGGGTCGGCGCGGCGGTGCACCGGGCGCCTCCGGCGAGCGGTAGTGACGGCCGCTGGCCGTCAATCCGACAGACCCCGGTAGTGACGGCCGCTGGCCGTCAATTGCGGGCGATCACGTTGAGGGCCAGCGGCCGTCACTACCGGCGCCTGGCCTGCGTTCCCGCGCGATGCGCTACCCTTGCATCCCTTCGATTTGGATGCCGCCCATGCGCCGCCTGCTCGCTCCCCTGCTGCTGTCCCTGGCCCTCGCGGCGTGCGCGCCGGCCGGCCCGCCGCCGGGTGGCACCATCGCCGCCTTTGAAACCATCGATACCCAGCCCGGTACCGGCGCGGTCGCCACGCCGGGCAGCAAGGTCACGGTGCACTACACCGGCTGGATCTACGACGAACGCGCCGCAGACAAGCATGGCAAGACCTTCGACAGCTCGGTAACCCGCGGCGAACCGTTCTCGTTCGATCTCGGCGGTGGCCAGGTCATCCGCGGTTGGGATGAAGGCGTAGCCGGCATGAAGGTAGGCGGCAAGCGCACGCTGATGATCACCCCGGACATGGGCTACGGACAGCGCAGCGTAGGGCCCATCCCGGCCGGCTCTTCGCTGGTGTTCGATGTCGAACTGCTTGATGTCCAGCCCCGCTGATCCTGCCATCGCAGCCCGCGTCGCGGTGATCGGCGGCGGACCGGCAGGCCTGTTCGCCGCCGAACAGCTGTGTGCGGCCGGGCTGTCGGTGGATCTGTACGAGGCCAAGGGCTCGCCCGGGCGAAAGTTCCTGATCGCCGGCAAGGGCGGCTTGAACCTGACCCATTCCGATCCCCGTCCACTATTCGACAGCCGCTATCGCGAACAGACCGCTGCGGTCGCCGGATGGCTGGACGCGTTCGATGCCGACGCGCTGCGTCGCTGGGCGGCCGACCTTGGCGTGGAGACCTACGTGGGGAGTTCCGGGCGCGTGTTTCCGGTGGACCGCAAGGCCGCCCCGCTGCTGCGTGGCTGGGTGCGCCGGCTGAAGGAACAAGGCGTGCGTTTCCACGTGCAGCATCGCTGGCAGGGCTGGGACACCGACGGCGCGCTGTGCTTCGCCACCGAAGACGGCCAGCGCAGCGTGCACGCCGATGCCACGCTGCTCGCGCTCGGCGGTGGCAGCTGGCCGCAGCTGGGCTCCGATGGAGCGTGGATGCCGCTGCTGCAGTCGCGTGGGGTCGCCCTGGCGCCGCTGCAGGCAGCCAACTGTGGCTTCGATGTGCCATGGACCGCGTGGTTCATCCAGCGCAACGCCGGCACGCCGCTGAAGTCCGTGGTAGCGCATTGGACCGACCTGCAGGGCACGCCGCGGCACCTGCAAGGCGAATGCGTGGTGAGCGAGTACGGCATCGAAGGCAGCCTCGTCTATGCGCTGTCGGCCGACCTGCGCGAGACGATCAACCGCGACGGCAGCGCCACCCTGTGGCTGGACCTGGTGCCGGGACGCGAGCAGGACCGCCTGGCCGCCGACCTGGCGCGCCCGCGCAACGGCCGCAGCTTCGGCGAGCACCTGCGTCGGCAGACCGGCGTCGATGCGGTGAAGGCATCGCTGCTGTTCGAGGTGCTGGGCAAGGACGCCGGGCAGGACATCGCCGCGGTGGCCGCCACGCTCAAGCGCCTGCCCGTGCACCTGCAGCGCCCGCGACCGATGGCCGAGGCGATCAGCACCGCGGGCGGAGTCACGCTGCCGGCGCTGGATTCCGGACTGATGCTGACGGCCCTGCCGGGCGTATTCTGCGCCGGTGAGATGCTGGACTGGGAAGCGCCCACCGGTGGCTACCTGCTGACCGCCTGCTATGCCAGCGCCAAGCGGGCGGCCGAAGGTGTGATCAACTGGCTAGCGCAGCGCTGACGCCGCCGGCCGGCGCATGCGCCTGGCCGCGAGCGTGATGCCACTGGGGTGCGGGTACGCCTGTTCCCCTTCATCCAGGAAACCGGCACGCTGGTAGAACGCGACCGCGTTGAGCGAGGCCGACAGCAGCACGTCTCGCTGCGGATCGGCCAGGGCCAGCAGACGCTCCAGCACCGCCTGGCCCAGCCCTTTTCCGGCCTGCTCCGGGGCCACGAACAGCGCATCCACTTCGTTGTCCTGCAGCATCAGGATCCCGTAGCCAAGCAACCGTCCGTGCGCGTCGTCGGCCACCACGCAGCCCCCTTCCGCGATCAGCCCCGGGTAACGCGGCGGCGGTGGCGATGCGGCCCAGCGCGTGATCACCTCCGGCGGGTAGTGGCTGCGGCACAGTTCGCGCACGCAGCGCGTGCGCAGCTCCCACAGCGCTGGCGCATCCTCAGGACGTCCGCCACGGAAGTGCGGCAGCACGTCCAGGCTCATCGCGATTTGCTCGCGCGCAGCGCCTGGATGCGTGCCGGCGGCTGGAACGAATCACTACGCGCATCGGCCCAGAAATCGTGGAAGACCGCGTGGTCCGGCACCTGGCGCAGCAGCTCGCCCGGGGCGAGGTAGCGGTACAACGAGGCCAAAGAACGGATCTCCACCGGCGATACCCGGCGCAGGATGTGTTCCGGCCCCAGCTCGGCCGGATCATTCAGTCCGGCCGCGCACAGCAGTTCCTTCAGCGCATGCAGGGTGTGCCGGTGGTAGTTGTGCACCCGTTCGGCCTTGTCGGTCGGGTCCAGGCTGCGCCAGCGCGCCGGGTCCTGGGTGGCGATGCCGGTCGGGCATTTGTCGCTGTGGCAGCTGAGCGACTGGATGCAGCCCAGCGCGAACATGAAACCGCGCCCGGCATTGCACCAGTCCGCCCCCAGCGCGATGATCCGCGCGATGTCGAAGGCACTGGTGATCTTGCCGGCTGCGCCCAGCCGGATGCGGTCGCGCAGGTCCAGGCCGACCAGCGTGTTGTGCACCAGCAGCAGCGCTTCGTGCATCGGCACGCCGACATGGTCGACGAACTCGGCCGGGGCCGCGCCGGTCCCGCCTTCGGCGCCGTCGACAACGATGAAATCGGGCAGCAGGCCGGTCTCGCTCATCGCCTTGGCGATGCCGAACCATTCCCAGGGATGGCCGATCGCCAGCTTGAACCCGACCGGCTTGCCGCCGGACAGCTCGCGCAGGCGGGCGACGAACTGCAGCAGTTCGATCGGCGTGGAGAACGCCGAGTGCCGCGAAGGCGACACGCAGTCCACGCCCATCGGCACGCCGCGGGTCTCGGAGATCTCCGCGCTCACCTTGGCCGCCGGCAGCACGCCGCCATGGCCGGGCTTGGCGCCCTGGGACAGCTTGATCTCGATCATCTTGACCTGATCGGTGGTCGCGTTGGCCACGAAGCGCTCTTCGCTGAAGCTGCCATCATCATGGCGGCAGCCGAAGTAGCCCGAGCCGATTTCCCACACCAGGTCGCCTCCCATCTCGCGGTGGTACCGCGAAATCGAGCCTTCGCCGGTGTCATGGTGGAAGCCACCGCGCCGCGCGCCCTCGTTGAGCGCGCGGATCGCATTGGCCGACAGCGAACCGAAGCTCATCGCCGAGATGTTGAACACGCTGGCCGAATAGGGCTTGGCGCAGTTCGGGCCGATCAGCACGCGGAAATCGCTGTGGCCGATGCTGGTAGGCGCCAGCGAATGGTTGATCCACTCGTAGTCCACCGCGTAGGTGCTGCGCAGCGTACCGAACGGCACCACGTCCATTTCATTCTTGGCACGCTGGTAGATCAGCGCGCGCTGCTGGCGCGAGAACGGCACGTCTTCCAGGTCGCTCTGCACGAAGTACTGCCGGATTTCCGGGCCGATCGATTCCAGTCCATAACGGAAATGCGCCAGCACCGGATAGTTGCGGCGCAGCGTGCTGCGCGCCTGCAGCAGGTCCCAGGTGCCCACCACCACCAGTGCGGCCGTCAGCCCGACCCCCCAGTACCAGGCGACCCAGTACGTGGCCAGCCACAGGCAGACCGGAAACAGGATGATGGCGAGCACGTAGGCCAGGTAGCGGTGCATGGCGTTCCTTTCGGGATGGCTGCAACCAGTCTACCCGCGCCGCCGTCAACGCTGCGGCAGCCGCTTACAGGCGGCCGTCCACCGAAGCACGTGGCCAGGCCGACTTCACGTCATAGACGATGCCGCCCGGTGCCTGCAGGGCCGCGATCTGCGCCGCATCCATGTCCAGGAACGCGGCGTGCGCCACCGCCAGCACCACCGCATCGTAGGCGCCGGGTTCCGGACGCGCCACCCAGTGCACCGCCGTGTCGGCCAATGCCGCCGGACCCACCCACGGATCATGCACGTCCACCCGCGCGCCACTGGCCTGCAGCTGCTCGGCCAGTTCCAGCGCACGGCTGTTGCGCAGGTCCGGGCAATCTTCCTTGAAGGTCACGCCGAGCACCAAAATGCGGACCTGTTCCGCGCTGCGTCCACGATCGGTCAGCAGCGACAGAACGCGCTCGGCCACGTGCGCCCCGACCCGGTTGTTGACCTGGCGCGCGGTATGGATGAGGTCGGGGTGGTAGCCCACGCTTTCCGATTTGTGCAGCAGGTAATAAGGATCCACGCCGATGCAGTGGCCACCCACCAGTCCCGGCCGGAACGGGAGGAAATTCCACTTGCTGCCGGCCGCGTCGAGCACGTCCTGGGTATCGATGCCGAGCTTGTCGAAGATCAGCGCCAGTTCGTTGACCAGCGCGATGTTGACGTCGCGCTGGATGTTTTCCACCACCTTGGCGGCCTCGGCCACGCGCATCGACGGCGCCGGGAACGTGCCGGCGGTGATGATCCGGCGATACAGCGCGTCCACTACCGCGGCCACCTCCGGGGTGGAGCCTGAGGTGATCTTGCGGATATCGGCCAAGCGGCGGTTGCGGTCACCGGGGCTGACCCGCTCCGGGCTGTAGCCGCAGTAGAAATCCTGGTTGAAACGCAGTCCGGAGCCGGCCTCCAGCAGCGGAATGCAGACTTCCTCGGTGGTGCCGGGATACACGGTGGATTCGTACACCACCAGGTCGCCGGCCTTCAGTACGCTGGCCACCCGTTCACTGGCCGAACGCAGCGGCCCCAGGTCGGGCTGTTCGTGCGCGTCGATCGGCGTGGGCACGGTGATGATGTAGATATTGCACGCCGCCAGTTCGGCGGCATCGGCACTGCAGCGCAGCAGCGGGGCACCGGCCAGCTCGCCGTCTTCCAGTTCCAGGGTGTGGTCATGGCCCTGCTGCAGTTCGGCAACGCGCGCGGCATCGATGTCGAAGCCCAGGGTGGGGAACAACCGCCCGAAGGCGACCGCCAACGGCAGGCCGACATACCCCAGGCCGATGATTGCAGGGCGCGGGGACGTGGCCGCCGACACCGGGCTGCCCTGACGCTGCGACCCTGCTGCGCGATGCGCGTTTGAACTCTCCATTGCGCACCCGCCTCCGATTCAAAGAGGCACAAGGGTAACCGCCATGCCCGGCGCTGACCACGCTTGCGCTTTCAGGAGCCGAGGCTGACCGCCGCCGGCTCCAGTTCGCCATCGTCGCCGGTCCAGCTGCGCAGCAGCAGCGCCAGCCCCTGCCCGGCCGCGGGCCGGCCGGCGCTGATGCCGGTCCAGGGTGCGTTGATGATGTGGGTCATGGTCAGCGGATCGATGCGCCGGTTGGCCATGGTCCAGTGCGGGAACCAGCGCATGACCACCGCCCCGGCGGCCAGTTGCCGCACGCCGTGGTGGATGCTGGCGTTGAGCACCCGGCCGTACACCGAATCGAGTCCATCGCGCGGGCCTTCCAGGTACTGCAGGAAGCGTTCGCCATCGAACATCAGCACCCCGGTGACGCCGGCCATCCGGTTGAACGCCGTCGCATCGGCCAGCAGCGCATCCAGCTCCTGCGGTGAAAGCGCCGAACGGGCCTGGCTGACGTAGGCAATCGCGTGCAACGGCATGGTCACTCCCTGGCCCCTGACAAAGCCGAATATGGCATGAACAACGCGTGGTTGACAGCGTCGCGGCGCAGACCGCGCAGCGGGTCACGATTCCACGCACGCGCGCCGCCATTCCAAATTCGCGCCCCGTGGTGCACCCTATGCCGCGCGGCCCGGATGGCGAAACTGGTAGACGCAGCGGACTTAAAATCCGCCGACCGCAAGGTCTTGCCGGTTCGATCCCGGCTCCGGGCACCAGAACTGCTTGCCAGCACCACGCGATGCCTCACAGCGCACGCGAATACCGCGCCGGTTGTCCCGGCTGCGACAGGTAGCGGTCAAAGCACATCGCCAGCAGGCGAAGCAGCGGGCGGCCCTTGGCCGTGGCACGCACCACCCCGGCGTCCACCTCGGCCAGGCCATCGGCCTGCAGGCTGTGCAGCTGCGCCAGCGCATCGGCGAAGTACACCTCGAAGGCGATCGCGCGTGCGCTGCACAACGCGCCCACATCGACTTCGCCATGGCACATCAGCTGCTGGATGATCTCCGCGCGCAGCAGGTCGTCCGGGTCCAGCTGCACGCCGCGCCACACCGGCAGATGTCCCGCATCCACCGCCGCCTCCCACGCCGGCAGCTCGCGCGGATTCTGGCTGTAGCTGCTGGCCACGGTACTGATCGCGCTCACCCCCAGCCCCAGCAGGTCGGTATCGGCATGGGTGGTATAGCCCATGAAATTGCGGTGCAGCTGTCCGGCGCGCT
Organism: Stenotrophomonas chelatiphaga; assembly: GCF_001431535.1. Lineage (GTDB taxonomy): Bacteria > Pseudomonadota > Gammaproteobacteria > Xanthomonadales > Xanthomonadaceae > Stenotrophomonas > Stenotrophomonas chelatiphaga. The sequence goes on along the minus strand of NZ_LDJK01000036.1, from coordinate 29,626 downwards.
GGGCGCGCGACAGGTCCTCTTCCGGCAGCGCGAAATGATCCATGCCGATGTACTGGTAACCGGCCTGCAGCAGCTGCTCCACCGCCAGCCCGAGCAGTGCCAGCTTCTGCTCCGGCGCGGGCAGGCGGGATTCCTCGATCTGCCGCTGCGCGCGGAACAGCTGCGGCAGGTGCGCGTAGCCATACACCGCCAGACGATCCGGGCGCAGCGCCAGCACCTGCTGCAGGGTGCGCCCGAAGCCAGCCAAGGTCTGTCCGGGCAGGCCGTAGATCAGGTCCACGTTGACCGAGCGCATGCCGTGATCGCGGCAGGCCTGCAGGATGTCCAGCGTCTGCTCCACGCCCTGCAGGCGGTTGATCGCCGCCTGCACCTGCGGATCGAAATCCTGCACGCCCAGGCTGGCCCGGTTGAACCCCAGTCCGGCCAGCCGCGCCACGTCGTCACGGTCGATGAAACGCGGATCGAGTTCGATGGAAAAATCGCGCGCAGGCGAGGCGCTGAAGCGGAAGCGCTGGCGCAGTCCTTCGACCAGCTCGGCCATCGCCTCGCCGGTGAGGAAATTCGGCGTGCCACCGCCCAGGTGCAGCTGGATCACCTCGCGCTGCGGATCGATGTGGGAGGCGACGAGGTCCGCCTCGGCCAGCACCCGCGCCACGTAAGCATGGCCACGGCTGCGGTCGCGGCTGATGATCCGGTTGCAGCCGCAGTAGAAGCACGGGCTGCTGCAGAACGGCACGTGCACGTACAGCGACAGCGCACGTGCCTGCGCGTTGCTGCGGGCCAGCGTCGCGGTCAGCTCGGCCTCGCCGAACCCCTCATGGAAATGCGGCGCGGTCGGGTAGGAGGTATAGCGCGGGCCGGCCTTGTCGTGGCGGCGCAGGGTCGCCGCATCGAAACACCAGGCCAGGCCGCCTTCAACAGGTGAGTACGTGTCCATGCCTGCAGCGTGCGCGCGGGCGTGCGCATCCGCCTTGACCGAGATCAATCCAGGCGCATCAACCGACGATGGGCAGGCCGATCGATGGCAGGCGCAGCATCCGGTAGCGCTTCCAGAAGGTATCGGCGATGCGCGCGGCGATGTCGTCGGCCAGCCGCTGCATGTCCGGGTTGGCACTTTCCGCCGACGTCATCCGGAACAGCACCAGCCAGCGATCGAACAGGTCGCGGTCCATGTCATCGATGGCCATGTGCTTGGACATCGGCGAGCCCTGGAAGCGCCGCGTGCCACGCAGCAGGGCCGACCAGAAATCGACCAGCTGGGCCAGGTGGGTCGGCCAGTCCTGCACATGGGCGGTGAACACCGGACCCAGCCGGGGTTCGTCGCGCACGCGCGCGTAGAAGTCGTGGACCAGACGGGTCACTTCCGCTTCGGTGCACAGGTCGGGGGAGGCTTCGGGCAACGGGGGCGGCAGGGTATCCATGGAATCCGGGCGAATGTGATGGCGCATGATCGCATTGGCCTGCACAACGCCCGCTTGATCAGGATCAAGGACGCCGGCCCGCACGCTTTCTACAGTGACACCCTGCCGGTGGGCCGTTGCGTGCCCCTGCCGGTGTCCACCGCCCCTCCTGCCGGACTGTGCCGCATGCCCCGACAGTGCACCACCGACGCTGATCCACGCTCCCGGCAGCGCCTGCATGCCCTTGGCGTGATCCTGTGGCCCGGCTTCATCGCCGCCGCACTGGCGTGTGCGGTGTTGTTCGCCTTCGTCGATCCGCTGCGGCTGGGTGACATCGCCGTTCCCGGCTTTGGCATCAGTCGTGGGTTGGGCTACACGCTGGGGTTCTTCCTGACCTGGGGCATCACCAGCCTGTCCAGCGCCGCTACCTGGTACCTGCTGCGGCCGGCGCACGCGGAGCCTGGGGACGACGACGAGGTGCCGCTGGGATGAACCGGCCTGCACTGCTGTCACGAATCCGGACGTGGCTGCCGGTCGGGCTGCTGGTCGGCTTCCACGTCCTGCCGTGGCTGCGCTGGGACGGTCGCCAGGCCGTGCTGCTGGACCTGGTGGAGCGCCGCTTCGATGTGTTCGGCCTGACCCTGTGGCCCAGCCAGGCCGGCCTGCTGCTGGGAGTGATGGCCGTGCTCGCCACGATGCTGGCGCTGTTCACTCACTTGGCCGGCCGCCTGTGGTGTGGCCATGCCTGTCCGCAGACCGTGTGGAGCACGCTGTTTTCGTGGGTGGAGCGCGGCACGCGGCGTCTGCTCGGGCACTCCCGTGCAGAGCCGGTCGCGCGCCATGCGCTGTGGATCGGCATCGCACTGTGGACTGCATTGAGCTTCGTCGGCCTGTTCACGCCCCTCCAACCGCTGCTGGCGCGCGCCGCTGCCCTGCGGTTGGGCGGCTTCGAATCGTTCTGGGTCGCTTTCTACGCCGTGGCGACCTGGGGAAACGCGGGCTTCCTGCGCCGTCACGTGTGCCGCCTGCTGTGCCCCTTCGCGCGTCTGCAGCCGCTGCTGTGCGATGGGCACACCCCGCGCATGCTGTACCACGCGCCGCGTGGCGAGCCGCGCGGGCCACGGCGGCCGGGTGGCGGCAGCATCGCCCAGCGTGGACGCGGTCTGCTCGATGCCGGCACCGCTCAGGATTACGTATTCCGCTGGGCCCATCCGCAGCTGGCCGGACCGATGCCGCGTTTCGCCGATGATCGACTGGGCGACTGCACCGACTGCCGACACTGCGTACAGGCATGCCCGATGGCGCTGGACGTGCGCGACGGCCCGCAGGCCGATTGCCTGGACTGCGGCGCCTGCGCCGTGGCCTGTGATCAGTCGCAGCAGGCGGCGGGGCTGAGCCATGGGCTCATCCAGCACATCAGCCCGCGGCGCCTGGCCGGTGACCGGGCGCAGTGGATACGACCGCGCACCCTGGCGCTGTCGGGACTGCTGAGCCTGGTGCTGGGACTGGTGCTGCTGGGTGCCGCGCTGGCGGGGTGAATCAGAGCGATGGCGGCTCGGACGGCGGCACCAGCTGGGCGTGCCGGACAATGCCAAGCTGTTCGATCAGCAGGGCCATGTCGTTGGTGACCTGGGTGCGCTCACGCCCCTCCGGCACCAGACGCGCCAGCACCCGCTGGTAGGTATTCCAGAACTCCGGGCCGCATCCATGCCGCTGGTAGCTGTCCTGCAACTCGTCGCGAACCTGGTCGGCCAGGTTCTGTCTGCCGTAATCCATGTACGACCTCCACGAAATCGGTGGCAGCGGGGATGCGGGGGCATCCAGCGAGGCAACGCGATGCCTATGAATTAGACATTTTTTTGTCTACGCGTCAATGACACAGCGGACACATCCTGTGCACCGTCCTGAACCATTCAGATCAGATCGCGCCACGAGGCCGCTTGAGACAAGTGCCTTCAAGACGTTGCCCTCACCACGCATGCGTAGGCTGCAAGGCTGGATACCTCGAAGGAACCCCCATGGAGTTGAGCGAAAAGCAGCAACGCATTCTGGAAGCGATCCAGGCCACCCGCCCGGTCGCGGAAGAAGACGCAGCCTGGGCGGTGCAAGTCGGCCTTGCGGCGCATGGCGAAGATGGCGATATCGATCTGACCCAGGAAGGTCGGCGTTACGTGGATTCTTCAAGCCTTTAGCCTGCGCAGGCTGGCGCCATGGGCGTCGCCGATCCCGCCGCGGCGCTGGCACAGGTCCTGCGCCACGGGCACCACTGACGTTTCCACTGGAATGCGACGGAAGGGCGCGCGATGTTCGCTGCATCGCATTCGCGCGCCCAAGCGCCCCGCCCCGTGGAGTGACTGATGATCAACGCCGCCCTGCTCTCGCAGATCCTGATGTGCCCGCTGGCGCTGGCGCAGCGGTGGACCGCGCCGTTGAACGAGGCGATGCAGCGATTCGAGATCAACACGCCACGGCGCATCGCGCATTTCCTGGCACAGATCGGCCATGAAAGCCTGAGCCTGCAGCACCTGCAGGAAAACCTGTCGTACAGCCGCAAACGCATCGGCGAAGTGTTCGGCCGGCGCCTGTCCGAAGCCGAACAGCCGCAGTATGTGCGCAAGCCGGAGCGGCTGGCCAACCGCGTGTATGCCAACCGCAATGGCAACCGTGACGAAGCCAGTGGCGATGGCTATCGCTATCGCGGCCGCGGACCGATCGCCCTGACCGGCCGCGACAACTACCGCCGCATCGGCGAACTGCTCGACCTGCCGCTGGAAGAGCAGCCCGAGCTGCTGGAATCACCGGAAGTGGGCGCATTGGCCGCTGCCGCGTGGTGGCAGGACGCCGGCCTCAATGCACTGGCCGACCGCGATGACCTGCTGGGCGTGAGCCGACGGATCAACCTGGGATCGAGCACCAGCAAGGCCACGCCGGAGGGCATGGCGGACCGCACGATGCGCACCAGCCGCGCGCTGCTGGTGTTGGGTGTGGGGTGATACGGGGCGTGCTGTGATCGCGATCGAGTAGATGACGAAAAGCAGAAAACAGAAAGCCCGCCATTGGCGGGCTTTCTGCATGAAGCGTTGGAGGCCTGGGTCGGAATTGAACCGGCGTACGCGGCTTTGCAGGCCGCAACAAATTAATTCCTTTCAATCGCTTATCCAGCCTTGCCACCTCGCGTGCCACTGAGCAGCAGGTTCTGCAGGTCCCCGATGTTGGCGCAGGCGAAGAAAGAGCGCATCCTCGCCGAATCTCAACGGAACTGAGGCGACAGATGCCAGCAGCAACTCCAGATAAAGTGCTTGAGGCGATATCCAAAACAGGCTTCGTCTTGGAACACAGAGTGGTCACAGCACTGCAGGCCGCCGGATGGCGGACCATTAATGGCAGCTACTATATTGATGACGTCAGCGAACAAGCCCGCGAGATTGACATCATCGCTTATAAGATAGCGAAATCAGAAGAAGTCAATGTCATCACATGCGCGTTGATCAGCTGCAAGAAAGATGCTGCTCATACCGCAGCGTTCCTATCGCGCCGCAGACCTACCAGAGACCCCAACGCGGATTGGGAGCCGGCTCACTGGTCCACGAAAATGCAGCCATTGCAGGCCCATTTATCCTCCTGCGACTGGAAAGAACGCTATTTCCACGGATTGAGTAGTCGCACTCGCAAAATCCTCCTAGCGCAACGAGACGTCTTCGCATTTCAGTTGGTCGGAGAGAACGGCAGCCCCTACAACGATAAGCCATATTACGATTCCGTAACGGGCCTATTGAAAGCCCTCGACCATGAGATCGCAAAGAAACGCGCATCCACTGGATCTGTGCGGAAACGCGTTTACCACTTCTCGCTGCACACGGTTTTTGACGCACCAATGGTAGACGTCCAGTTCCTGAATGAAGAACAGACTGTTAGGAGCATTCAGAGGATCACATGCTTCTCGAAGTACATGGTCAGAAAGGTCGATACATCCGCCTCAGTACATTTCTTAAACATCTCAAGCGTTGACTCTTGGATAACCGACCTAGCAGACCTGCATCACTACAACCGATCTTTCTTCACGGGCGAGATTGCGAAAAGCTATTCTGCAATTACCACCTCGGAGGAAGTCAGGAAATATTTTGAGTCCAATCTGTCAGTACTCCTCAAATACTACATTCAAGATTCAATGATGCGCAACAGGATTCGCGAACCTCTAGAGTCAATATCTCTCGAAATGAACGATAAAGTCTTGGAAATACACGTAGACATTAAGGGCGATGTTGAGATCCTTAATAGTGACGGCAAACTGCGCGAAAAAATCAACGCATTGCTATTTCGGCGCGCCAGATATGCCGGCCCTTTCTCCATCACCGAAACTGATATCCCCTTCTAGGATCAAAGTGGCATCCATCTTGAAGTTTCTTACTCACAGAGCTCGCGCCCGCAACTATAACCCCCAATGCAGACTGGGGAATATTGAGCCGAAATATGAAAGACAAATTTCTCCCCATTAAGATTCTCCATGAACAGTACAGGGATGACTTTCTCAGAGGAGAGCTCTACCTGAACGCCCTGACCTATTTCAAGAAACTTGAGGGCGATCAACTAAGGGGGGATGGTGATGAAGGGGTCGTAAGTGCGCATCAGGTCAACGAAGTATCAGTTTTATACCGAGGGTCCTGGGTGCCTTTGCCCGTACGAGGACCTGTTAGAACCCATGATGAGCGATTCGACAATTTAAACATTCTGTGCATTTACATGCTTAGTGGCGACCCGGATGTTGAGTTTGACCGACGTAATGAGCAATTCGGCAGTTGCGCGATCATCATTCGTGACCTTCGTGAGTTTCTTAGCAGAGTGCGCATTGCTGCAGCAAAACAAAACTGGGAGGTGTTCCCCGACCCAGTCAAATACGTAGAAGAGGAAACCTATGAAGGAAGAATGGCACCTTTCAGGAAATTCGACCATTTCTCTTATCAAAGGGAATATCGGATTGTATTCAAGACCGAAGCAAAGGGTCCATGCAAGTTAGACATTGGGGACATACGGGATATTACTTACTGCATCACCAGCCAAGAAATATGCGAAATTCCCAGAGTGCAATCAATCCAGAAAGAAAACTAGGTGACCGCCCTCGCCGGAGCGAGCAGTAGATTAAAAGTCCCAAATATTGTGTAGTAAAATCATTAGCTTACGCTGATAGCAATTCCGGATTTACTCAGTCTGGATCGTTGCGTAGCAAGGACGTGGGCTTGAGTTTTCTGGAGCCTCACTTGCTAACTGGAGGTATCCTCGCCGGTCACCTCCACCGCAAGGCACGCCTGTGAGCCACGATTTGGATTACCTCATTGCCCGCCTCGAATCATGCGAGCTAGAACTCCAGGCAGCGCGTGGGTACATCAAGGCGTTGGAGTACGGCCTGCACGCTGTCGTCGCCGCCAACCCCGCTCCGGCGGCCCTGGCAGAGTTGTGGTCGCATGTGTTGCCAGAGCTTGCCGACATCCATGGGGCCGCCGCGAACGGCGCCCCGCTCTTTGATGCGGCGTTCCAGCAAGCACTGGCCGGTCTATCGGACCACATCGATGGCGCTGCGCGGAGAAACAGTGGTGACGAGCCTGCACAGCCGACTGCGCCGGCTTCACGGTGAGCTTGGTAGAAAATCTCACCCTTGGCATGCCTGACACCAGATGAGCCCGTCCCCATTTTTCTGCGTAGAAGCCGTCGATACGTCCGAAGTTGCCGCAAATGGAATTCTGGCCTTCTCTCTCTACTGCACCGGCTGCGGGCAGCGGCAGGTCGAACGGAGCACGGCGGGAGGGAGCATCACCATCGCTTGCATCTCATGCAACGCATCGCAGCCGCTCTCGGCTGTACGGTTCCTGCCCAGCTGCAAGACCCATTAACGAGACGCCGCCGGCCCCAGCACGTTGCCAGGGTCCAACTGTTTTCCTCGCCCTCTCAGAACCACGTGGTCTTGGATCCACTGCAGCTTTTTCGCCACCTTCCGGCGCAGCTGCTGCTCATGGCGCATGGCCCACATCTCGCACCCGCGCCGACCCGCATCGAACGAGCTGCAGCGCCGGAGCAGCAGGGGCGCATGTACCCCTTCTTCGGGGCTCAGCCTGGCCAGCCACGTCCCGTCGACCCTTTTTTGCATGCTGGCCACAATCTCGCCATGTAGGAACAGCCCCGTCGGCAGCGTGTCGAGGTGGCACCGGGGCTTCCAGTAGAAGCCGTCAGGCATGGGGGTCAGGGTCTGGGTGTCGGCGTCCATGAGGCGGGATCATAGGCCGGCCCAGTCTCATCGCCCGATACAAGGTTTAACGCTTCAGCCAATCACCGGTTGGTGCGGTGCTGCCACCTTGGCGAGGTACTCCACGCCGAAACTGCGGGCGCCCGATTCAGCCGTCTGCCGCACCACGAAGCTGCTCCAGTCTTTGCTGATAGCTTCCCGAAGTTCTTCGGGCGCGGCCGGCAACATCCGCATTGACCAGTAGGGGAAGAAGCGGCATCCAGCCGACGCCCGGCCCAGCTCGACCAGGTTGGTGTGCCGCTGGGAATTGAGGATGCGGCTGAACACCACGGCGATGCCGTCTTCAGGTCCCTCGAGGTACTGGAGGAACCGCGCCCCATCAAACAGAAGCAGGCCAGTTACCCCGGCGTGCATGTTGAAGGCGGCCGCTGTGTGGGCGAGCTCACCTGCGGCGACAAGGTCGAAGCCGGGGAGCGCATCGCTCGTGTACGCGATGGCACGAATCGGCATCACATGGTCCTCTGTTCAGAAATATTACCCCCCCGCTAGACTATACGCCATAGGCGAGTGCATGGCATCGCCATCAGGGCAAACGCTTATGGTAAAGCCGACGCGCTGATAATTGATCCAGACCGGGATAATCGAGCTTGACCAGTACGCCTGCCCGACTTGGCCCAAGACCAGCTTGAAAGATCTGCTTATTTTTCGGATTCAGCAGCGTTGGCCGCCGATGCCTTTTACTAAGGCAACCCGTGATAACCGCCGCCTCCGACAATAGACGGGCGGCACGCTTTGACCTCAGTCGCCGCCAGAGGGTGGAAGTGGACAGATTCATCAATCTCACCACTAACTTTGTTGAACCCTTTTAGAATAAGCTGATCACCGTAAGTTGCGACAACTATTCTCTCACCAAGGCAGACATTCCCCCTGATCATCCGCTCTTGCCCATTGCCGAAGCAGAATATTAAGAACAAGCCGTAGAGGGAAAGAAATGCCACACCGCCGGGCTCTGCGAGCGGATCTTCGGCAACAGCAGAATCTTCAGTCGGCGCAGCAGCACCCTTATTAGCAGACTTGACGTGAATCCTGTCGAAGAGCGCGCCGAGCTCTCCTAGCACCACGAGTACAACAGGGAGTACAAAGGTTGACAGCAATGCTTTATAGCTTACGGATATCAGCGCCAGAGGGAAACCGAACAAAAGATAGGTCGCCAAAAAAGCAGAGAGAACAGATGAAAGCTTCCCAGCGCCCCGCATTCTAAGAATAATTCCACGCAAGAAGCTAAACATCGTAATGAAAAAGACGGCTATTGCGACGCCAGCCACCAAGACTCGCGTCGTCGGAAGACTGAGGAAAAGTGGCGGCACCTTATAAAAACTAAACCTTCCCCATTCGTAAAAATAGACACTTAGAAAAACGAAGGCCGGGGCAGCCGCAACCACATAAGCGTCCTTCTTAAGAATTTTCATCGAACTACGCACCCCCCGTTTTTCCACATTATCGTCCCGATCTAAGGCGAGGTCCATGCGTGATGGTGCATGCAGACCACAGATCAGCTAAGCCGGCAAGAAGCGGATAGAGCTATTCCCAAAGTGGCACTTGGTCGTCCACCCAAGACTTGATGATTAGCTCTCCGAATTTTTTCCCAGTCTGCTGCCTGGCCATCGTGTACTCCAACTGCACCGGCACCAAGGGCAGGCCAGCGAACACCTGCCGGATGTCCGTGTGGTCATTGATAGATAGCACCGCCCTGCCCTTCATCCCGCGCATCAGCTCCGCCATCTCTTCGTACTGCTCCATCCCGAAGGGGACGCCATACCCTTCGGTCTGCCAGTACGGCGGATCCAAGTAGAACAGCGCGCCCGGGCGATCATAGCGACGGATGCACTCCTGCCACGGCAGATGCTCGATGACCACGCTCGCCAGGCGTATGTGGACCGCGCTGAGTTCTTCCTCGATCCGGAGCAAGTTCAGGCGCGGACCGCCGCTTGCCACCAAGCCGAACGACTGCCCGTGGACCTTGCCACCGAACGCAAGCTTCTGCAGGTAGTAGAAGCGTGCCGCCCGCTGGATATCGGTCAAGGTTTCAGACCGCTCCAGCTGCGCCCATTCGAACATCTGCCGCGACACCAGCGACCAGCGAAACATGCGGATGAACTCGTCCAGGTGGTGGCGCACGCAGCGGTACAGGTTGACCAGGTCACCGTTGATGTCGTTGAGGACTTCCATCTTGGCCGGGTGCGGCCGCATCAGCAAAGCGGCGGCGCCGCCGGCGAACGCCTCGATATAGCTGTCGTGCGCAGGGAAGTGTGGATAGAGGTGTTTCAGCAGGCGGCGCTTGCCGCCGGGCCACGAAATAATCGGCTTGGTCATCGGTTCTCAGTATTTGCGATAGGGGTGGCCGACAATCGCCCCGCTCTCGCGAGAGCGGCAGGGCTTCGGCTAATGCCAGGTGCTGAGTTCACCTGTGTTGCGGCGGAGGTCAGATGCTTGCCGGCATCTGGCCTCCGCCCTGTCTCTTAAACGGTCGTTTCGACGAGGGGGAGATTGGGTGCTGCCTCCAGCACGCGCCCATATCCGCGCGAAGGCGCCCTGGTGCTTACAAGCAACCCCGACGCTCAGGTGCGTGCCGGCAGTGAGTCGATGCATTTCGGCGCCGCTATGCGTGCCCTGAACAACGAGGCCGCGCGATGACCGCAAAGATCCAACGCTACGGCCGCGCAGCGAAGATCCGCGACGTGCTGTTCGCGATCCCGACCGGCGCCACCACCGTAGAGATCAAGGCTGCGGCCGACCTGTCCGACAAGCTCAGCGCGATCGGAACCTCGCTCGTTGCCATGCGCAAGAGCGACCAGGTGACCATGACGATGGGCCCGAACAGCATCGTCTGGCACCTGACGCCAAAGACGCGGGCCGAGATGGCACGAATGGCTGCTACAGCGGCGGCGTTCAACCGTCCGCGGCGCGCGCCCCCGGCACCGTCTGCCCGCCCGTCCGACAGCAGCACGACGATCCGACACAAGGACGACGCGCGTGCCGCAATCGCCGACCAGCTCGACGCGTTCCGCCGAGCCGGCGGCAAGGTAGAGGTCCTCGGCAACACGCCCTTCAAGTCGGTACTGAACCGTCGTCAGGGCAATGACAGCCGCATGTCACGGAGCGCCAAGGCATGAGCCATCTCACTGTCCCCCTCTACTGCGCCGGCACCACGGCATTTCTGCTGGCGCTGCTGCTCCGCGCAATCTGGACAAGCGCTCACAGCTTCACCCTGCTCTTCCTCGCTGCCCTGCTGTTCTTCGCCTGGCGAACCTACGCGGAAACCCGCAAGAACTGGCCGGCGTTCAAGGGCGAGATGCGTAGGCGAACGGACGACCGCCGGCGGGCAGCGCAGCAGAAGCGCTATCGCCACCACTGACTTGTGCCCGCTCGGTCCATCCGAGCCCCGCGCCGTCCGGGTTCCACGCGCCGGTAATTCATCAGAAAACGTGTCCATGCCGAAGCAGCTCGACATCTTCCAGAACGACCCGGGACGCATGGCGGTGCTCTATCGCGCTTCAGCCGAGACCGCCTTGAAAGACGCCCAGTTCACCCAGCCGGTTCGCCAGGACCGGCACGACCACTACCTCCGCGAGGCCGAGCGACTTGAAGCGCTGGCCGCCCAGTGCAAGGCCACTCAACCAGGATCCGAAGAATGACTGACACCACAACAATCAAGATTTTCAGCATCACCGATTCGGAATGGTGGATGGGCACTGATCTCGCGTCGGTGGTGAAGGCTGTCCAAGAAGAGTACGACCTGGACGACGACGACACAGCCAACGCCGCGGAGTTGGCCGAGGAAGACCTCGATGCGCTCAGGTTTGCTGCCACTGACGAGAGCTATCGGCTGACGGGAACGACACGCACCTTCCGCGAGCAGCTCGCCATCGAGATCGGTGCCGGTGGTCAATTTCCGCGTTTGTTTGCCATGGAGGAGTTCTAATGGCTGACGGCTCCCGCTCCTTCAACTTCCCAGCGCCACAGCGGTCGCGCCCGCGCCCCGTCGAAGTCGTGGTCGACCTGTTCGCCGGCGGCGGGGGTGCCAGCGAAGGCCTGAAGCAAGCACCGTGTCCGCGCGCTTGCTCGACGTGTCCCACAGCTACCCGAAGGCAGCCTGATGAGCCTCTGGCGCACAACCGAGGTTCAGGCCCTGCGCCAGATGGTCGGCAGCGACGCGATCACCGTCGCTGCTGCGCTGGGCCGGACGCCGCGCGCGGTCCAGAACATGGCACGCCTGCAGGGAATTCCGGTACCGCGCCAGCAGCACGTCCTGCATTGGCCGACCGCCACGAAGCGCCGCGCCGCGCCCGCTGCATGCGGGCCAGTGGCCACACCGTCAACCAGCTCAGCGCTGCGCTTGGTGTTCCGTTCGGAACCGTGCGCCGCTGGGTATACGAAGGAGCAGCAGCATGAGCACCTGGAAAACCATCTCCAGCGCCCCTCTGGACCAGGTCGTCATGACGAAGATTGACGACGTCGACGGGTGCCGCAATGAGCAGAAACTGATCCAGACGCAGCGGGATCCCGGGTGCCGTCGGATATGGTGGTTCCCGGACATGAGCATGTACGTCTACTACCAGCCGACGCACTGGCGCCCGGTGGGAGAAGGCGCATGATCGGTCGCCACGCCACCCGCCGCGCACCGAAGGCCACGCTCGGCTTCGCGTGGGGCCGCTTCCCGACCGAGGATGGCTCGGTCATCAGCTACCGCCCTTACCGCCAGGATCATCGCCGCGCGGTGCACATGCACGTCGTCAGCTTCTTCGTCCACGACGACGCGCGCACGGCTGCCGCGATCCTGCGCCGCGCGCGCAAGTTCCTGCGGGACAAGGTGGACGAGATCGATCTGGCAGCTATGGGGGTGGCGACGTGAGCCGAGTTTCAATCATTCTCCTCAGAAAATTTCTGGAGCTCGTCAAATATTTGCCGGTAAGAATTCGTAGGCTCCACAAAGAAGGGAGTCACGTTCAAGCTTGCCTTCAGCATTTCTTTAACCGCGCGCCGTATAGCAACGAACATGTCTTTGGCGGCTTGGTCCAGAATAATCTCCGGATAGTCTCCCCCCCAAGGGATGCGACCGTGGAAACGGCGGCAGAGGTCAGCGATCGCCCTTCCTTGACCGATAAGGTCAGCTATGTCCTTGCCGATCTCTCCCTCGAAGTTGTGCAGCTTGTCCTGGGCGCTCTCTGCCGTCGGCATCAGGGATGCCTGAAATTCAGTGAGTACCCACGTCAGGTCTCGACGATCAGCAATCAAACCTGGGCCACCTACATTGGCCTTCCTCATCGTGTGCAACACAGCGCCGAGCTTCGGAGGCAGAAGCGAAATCTCCACCGACAGCAGGCTGCGCAAGATTCCGGCTGTCCCATGCCGAAGCGCAACGGTTTCCTGATGCTGCTGTGCAGCGATCTTCGTAGCCTCATCCGCGATTTCTGTGGCTCGCTTCGAAGTTCGATGAGCAAAGACAGCAACCACAGTGGTTGCAATAGCCGCACCAAGCCCGACGACCACTGCAGTCCAGTCGGCCACGTTTCCCCAATCCACTGCGAGCGGGCATATCGCCATCGCCTTACCTCCCTGTCCCTGTTGGAGCCGATTCTGCCATGAACGCCGTCAGCATCCAGCACCTGGTCAACGTCTCTGGCGGGAAGGACAGCACCGCGGTTTACCTGCGCGCGATCGAGAGCGGGCGCCCGTTCCGGGCCGTGTTCGCCGATACCGGCAATGAAGATCAGCGAGTCTATGACTTCATCGCCGAACTGCCGCATCTCACGGGCGGGCCGGTTGTCGAAACCGTGCGTGCCGACTTTAGCCGCCAGCTGGCCCAGCACCGCACCTACATCTTGGAAAAGTGGCCGCAGCAGGGTATTGCAGACTCCATCGTGCAGCAGGCCGCAGCGCTCCACGAACCGACTGGCAATCCCTTCTTGGACCTGTGCATCAGCAAGGGTCGGTTCCCGTCCCGAATGGCGCAGTTCTGCACCGAAGAACTGAAGACCCTCCCCATCACGCTGCAGGTTGTGGGGCCAATGCTGAAGGCTGGCCCGGTGCTGCAGTGGCTGGGCATCCGCGCAGAAGAGTCAGCAAACCGCTCCAAGCAGCCGCGCTTCAACCGGCACGAATCGGGGTCGATGGTATGGCGCCCGATCTTCGACTGGTCAGTGGAGCAGGTCTGGGCCCAGCACCGGAAGCATGGCATCGCCCCGAACCCGCTCTACGCCCTGGGAATGGGCCGAGTCGGCTGCATGCCCTGCATCAACTGCCGGAAGAGCGAGCTGCGCAACATCGCGGACCTGTTTCCTGACCACATCGAGCGGATCCGCCAGTGGGAGGAGATCGTCGCATCGGCCAATAAACGTCGGAGCGCGACCTTCTTCCCGGCAGTCACCGACTCCACCGATATCGACCGCCCGGGCAGCTACTCGCGGATAGACACGCTGGTCGAATGGAGCCGCACTGCCCGAGGCGGCAGGCAGTTCGACCTGTTCTTCCAGGCGCAGTCTGGCGGCGGCTGCACGTCTGACCTCGGCCTCTGCGAAAGGAGTGCAGCGTGAGCCAGCGTCGCGAACTTGCTCAAGAACAGGACGACACACTGGGCCTGGAGGACGCCGCCAGGGTGCTTAGGCTGGGCCTAGAAGCCATGAAGGCCTTGGTGGAAGAAGGCACGGTGCCCGCCGTTCGGCTCAACCAGAAGCACACGGTCATGCTGCGCGAGGACCTGATCGAGTTCCTGCGCGCAGAGGGCCGGCGCCAGGCTGCGGAACGGAAGGCAGCGATCGGCAAACGGCCGGCCGCCAATAGCGAGCAGCCGGCGCCCCAGCGCGCCAGGCCGGCGAAGGCCCGGCGGATCTCACCGCCTGACCTCGCCGCGTACGAGGTCAAGGGCTGATCACCAAAGGTGGTCAGCCAGCGTGGATGCGCGCAAGTTGGCGTAGCGCTTGAGCTGCCTCGGGTCCCGATGGCCGGTGATGCTGGCAATCTTCAGGTCGCTCAGCGTCGTCCTTTCGTACAACCGGCTTGTGGCTTCGTGACGCATGTCGTGGAAGTTGAGGTCGTTGCACCCAGCGGCCTGAAAGATGCGGTCAAACTGGCGCGACAGCTGTGACGTGATCTTCGCCAAGGCCTTCTTATCCGGGTTGCCATCCCACCAGGGGAACTGGCGCAGTTCGGATCCGCCACCGTAGGCGGTGAGCTTCGCCACCAGCACCGACGACATGGGCACCTGACGCTTGCTGCCGTTCTTGGTCTTGCTCAGGAAAATCGTTCGCCGCTCCAGGTCAATCTGGCTGCGCTCCAGCGTGTACATCTCCCGCATGCGCATGGCCGACTCCAGTGCCATATCAAACAGCAGGGTCAGGGCCTCCGAGTGGCGCAGCTCGAGCGGGCGCTGCCGGCCTTCCGGTTTAGCGCCAGCCAGAATGGCGCGGATCCGATCCTCCTCCCCCGGCTCCAGCCGCCGGTCACGCTCCACATCCGCCTTGATCGCGCCCTCGATCTTGGAAACCGCAATCACGTCGTCAGGCGTATAGGTCGAGTAGCCGCGCGGCAGCAGCCGCAGCGGATTCAACGGCACCGCTCCGTGGGCAGCGAGCCAATCGAGCGCACGCGAGAGCGCTCCGACGTGGTGCCGGATCGTGGATGGCGCGAGATTCTGATCGCGCTTCATGGAGGAAACCCATGCCGTCGCCCAGGTAAATGTCAGCTCGGGCAAGGTGATGCCGATCGGCAGCCTGGCGAGCACCACCGGCAGCAGTTTGTTGTCGTCGACGGACACATGCTGGACGCTGCGGTACTCGCTGACCTGGGCGCGAAGATCCTTCGCCGCTGCCTTGGTGTTGGCTAACTCCTCCGGCACGATGCCGCGATCGAGCAGCGCCTCCAGGCGACGAACGTACTCATCGCCCTCTGCTTCGGATTCGAAGCTGAGGTAGATCGGCTGCGGCAGGAGCTTCGTCCTGCGCACCGTGTAGTGCCACGTATTGCCCCGCTGCCTCTTCGTTGCCATCGCTCACCTCAACTCGCGTACACGCACTCGGCACATGCTAACGCGAGTTTGCCACTCGAAAACGCGTGGCAACCCGATGATTTCGACCCCAAATCAGGGGATTGCGGACCTGCCTGCCAAACGCCAGACATAAAAAAAGCCCTGATAAATCAGGGCTTTGTCTGGAGGCCTGGGTCGGAATTGAACCGGCGTACGCGGCTTTGCAGGCCGCTGCATAACCACTCTGCCACCAGGCCGGTGTACAGCTACCAGGAATGCGATGTCCTGGTAAGACGAAACCCCTGTCGGGGCCTGTCAGGATTTGGAGCGGGAAACGAGACTCGAACTCGCGACCTCAACCTTGGCAAGGTTGCGCTCTACCAACTGAGCTATTCCCGCGTGAGGCCGACATGCTACCGGAAGACCCGGAACCACACCAGCGTTTTCACGCTTTGAAACACCGCTTTTCCGCTGCGCCGCCAGCGTCTGCCGGCATCGCCCCGCACGGCCGGTGCGGGAGAAAAACAAAGCCCCTTCCGGGGCCCGGTAAAACTGGAGCGGGAAACGAGACTCGAACTCGCGACCTCAACCTTGGCAAGGTTGCGCTCTACCAACTGAGCTATTCCCGCAATCTCTTCGACCTGCGCCGAAGAAGCGATATTGTGTCGAAATTCCTTCATCTCGTCAAGCCTGTTCAGCTCTCCGATCGCAGCAATCACGCACCTAGCGCACCTTCGAATACAGGCAAAAAAAAGAGACCGCGTGGGCCTCTTCTTCAAAACCTGGAGCGGGAAACGAGACTCGAACTCGCGACCTCAACCTTGGCAAGGTTGCGCTCTACCAACTGAGCTATTCCCGCTTGGGAGGCGGAATTCTACACGGCCTGTCGCAGGTGTCAAGAGACGGCGTCGCGCCCCTGCCACCTTACCGGCACAAAAAAAGAGGCCTTTCGGCCTCTTTTCAGAATCTGGAGCGGGAAACGAGACTCGAACTCGCGACCTCAACCTTGGCAAGGTTGCGCTCTACCAACTGAGCTATTCCCGCTTGGGAGGCGGCATTTTACCTGTCTTCACATCGGTGTCAACAGCTTTCAGCCGCCCTTCTTCAGGCGCGCGCGTTCGCGTGCCGCGCGTTCATCGGCGCGCAGGCTCGGCCAGGCCGCATGCAGGTACTGCAGGCCCGACCACAGGGTCAGGATCGCGGCGATCGCCAGCGTCCAGTCGCCCATGTGGAACACCGGCGGGCCCATCCAGATGTCCTCCACCGGCGTATTCGGCGCCACCGAATACAACAGGCACAGCAGCGCGACCATCTGCGCGGTGGTCTTCACCTTGCCGATCACCGCCACCCGTACTTTCGCCCGCTGGCCCAGTTCGGCCATCCATTCGCGCAGTGCCGAAACGGCGATTTCGCGGCCAACGATCACCGCCGCCCAGAATGCCATCCACGGCGTGGGATGGCCCTGCACGATCAGGAACAGCGCCACGGCCACCATCAGTTTGTCGGCCACCGGATCCAGGAACGCGCCGAACGCTGATTCCAGCTGGTAGCGCCGCGCGATCCAGCCATCCAGCCAATCGGTGATCGCCGCCAGGCCGAACAGCGCCGCGGAGGCGAAGTTGGTCCATGTATAGGGAAGATAGAACACCAGCACCAGCACCGGGATCATCAGGATCCGCAGCAGGGTCAGCCAGGTGGGGAGGGTCAGCGTCATCAGTAATCTCTACTCGCCTGCCGCATTCGGCTCGGGCAGTCCATGAAGGTTAGCGTAGATACGTGCGGCCAGGGCAGCATTGATGCCTTCCACCTTGGCGATTTCTGCCTCACCGGCCGCCTTCAGGCCGACCAGTCCGCCGAAATGCTTGAGCAGGCTGGCCCGCCGGCGCGGCCCGATGCCGGCGATGTCTTCCAGCTTGCTGGTCATGCGGGCCTTCTGTCGGCGCCCGCGATGGCCGGTGATGGCGAACCGATGCGCCTCGTCGCGCACCTGCTGGATGAACTGCAGCGCCGGCGAAGCGGCGCCGGGACGCAGTTCGCGGCCGTCCGGCAGCACCAGCGCTTCATGCCCGGCGCGGCGTTCGGCGCCCTTGGCCACGCCGACCAGCAGCACGCCTTCCACGCCCAGGTCGGCCAGCGCGGCCTGTGCCTGCGCCAGCTGCCCGGCGCCACCGTCGATCAGCAGCACATCCGGCAGCACGCCCTGCTCTTCCACCGCGCGGCGGAAGCGGCGATCGATCGCCTGGCGCATGGCGGCGTAGTCATCGCCGGGTTCGATGCCGCTGATGTTGAAACGGCGGTACTGCGCCTTCACCGGCCCGGCCGCGTCGAACACCACGCACGAGGCCACCGTCGCCTCGCCCATGGTGTGGCTGATGTCGAAACATTCCACCCGTTTGACCGGCTCGGCCAGGCCCAGCATTTCGCGCACCGCTTCGCTGCGCGCATGCTGCGAATCGCGGCTGTTGAGCTCGGTGGCCAAGGTCAGCTGGGCATTGCGGCTGGCCAGTTCCAGATAGCCCGCGCGCTCGCCACGCACGTTCCACTTCAACTGTACGCGGCGCTCCGAAGACGCGGAGAAAGCCGCTTCCAGCAGCGCCGCATCCGGGATTTCGCGATCCAGCAGGATCTCGCGCGGCGGCTCGAATTCCACGTAGTACTGCGATACGAACGCGCCCAGCACTTCTTCCGGGCTGTCTTCGCCATTGGTGCGCGGGAAGAACGGGCGCGTGCCCATGTTGCGGCCATCACGGAAGGCCAGCAGCATCACGCAGGCCTGCGCGCCACGGGTGGCCACCGCCAGCACGTCCAGGTCGGCGGCGCGGCCGTCCACGTACTGGCGGGTCTGCATGCTGCGCAACGATTTGACCAGGTCGCGCAGGCGCGCGGCCTGCTCGAATTCGAGTGACTCGCTGGCCGCCTGCATCTGCTCGCCCAGCTCGCGGGTCAGCTCGTCACTCTTGCCTTCCAGGAACATCGACGCGCGGCGCACTGATTCGGCGTAGTCCTCGGCCGCCACCAGCTCCACGCAGGGCGCACTGCAACGGCCGATCTGGTACTGCAGGCACGGCCGCGAGCGGTTCTTGAACACGCTGTCCTCGCAGCTGCGCAGCTTGAACAGCTTGTGCATCAGGTTAAGCGTTTCGCGCACCGCAGTGACCCCGGGGTACGGCCCGAAGTAGCGGCCCGGCACGGCGCGCGGCCCGCGGTGCAGCGCGATGCGCGGCCACTGTTCGCGGGTCAACAGCACGTGCGGATAGGTCTTGTCGTCGCGCAGGGACACGTTGTAACGCGGCGACAGCGATTTGATCAGCTGGTTTTCCAGCAGCAGCGCTTCGCTCTCCGAGCGCGTCACGGTGACGTCCATGCGCACGATCTGCGACAGCATGGACATGATCCGCGCGTTCTTCGGGCTGCCGTTGAAATAGCTGCCGACGCGGTTGCGCAGCGCCCGCGCCTTGCCGACGTACAGCAGCACGTCATCGGCGGCGTACATCCGGTAGACACCGGGCGCGGTGCTCAGCGCGGCGGCGAACGCCTTGCCATCAAAAGCGGGTACAGCGTTCATTCGGTGATCGGCACGTCGCTCAGCACGCCACTGGCCGGATCAAAACGCAGCACGGCGTGGGCGTCGGTCTCTGCGATCCAGACCGCACCGGATCCCACCGCCAGTCCGGCCGGCCCATGCAGCCGGCGTGGCAGTGCCTGGGTGACCAGTTCGCCGCCGCCCAGGCGCAGGGTGCGCAGGCGTCCGTTGCCGGCATCGGCGATCCACAGCAGCGGTGCATCCGGGCTCAGCGCGATGGCCTGCGGGAACTGCAGGCTGGCGCGGTCACGTGGACCGTCCTCGCTGCCGTGGTTCCACACGCCCTGCCCGATCAGCGTCTGCACCAGGTCGCCGCGCAGCTGCACGCAACGGATCGAAGAGGCCAGCGCATCGGCCACGTACAGCGCCTGCTGCACTACCGCCAGCCCGGTCGGCTGGGCGAACGCAGCCACGTTGCCACTGCCGTCGCGCTGGTCGATGGCACCGCTGCCGGCGCGCCGGGTGAGGCGTCGCTGGCCCAGGTGATAGCTCCAGATACGGTTGTCACCGGCCATCGCCACGTGGAGTTCATTGTCCGCCAGGGCCAGCCCGGTGGGATGGTTCAGCGCCACGCTGCGCGGGTCGTTGACCTGGCCTTCCAGCGGTTCGCCCGGCCGGCCATTGCCACACAGCGTGTCGACCTGGCCGGTGATGATGTTGATGCGACGCAGGGCGTGGTTGCCGGTGTCGGCCACGTACAGCGATTCGCGTTCCACCACCAGCGCCTGCGGCCGGTTGAAGGCCGCTTCCTGCGCGCCGCCGTCCATGAAATCCGGCGTGCCCTGCCCGAACTGGCGCAGCACGCGCCCGCCGTGCGTGCACTCCAGCACGCGGTGGTGGCCGCTGTCGGCGATGTACAGCCGTTCGGTGGTGACCGCCAGCCCGGTGGGGAAACACAGCGGCAGGCGCGGCTCCGGGTGCAGCTCGCGCAGCGGCTCGAATGCCGACGGCTGCCCGCTGCCGCAAAGTTCGTTGAGCGCGCGGTCCAGCTCGCCCGGCTGGCCCAGGCCGACCAGCCGGCTGCTTTCGCGGCCATACACATCCATCAGCACGATGGTCGGCCAGGCAGTGACCCCGAAGCGCCGCCAGCCGTCCCAGTCGCTGTCCAGCAGCGCGATCGAATGCAGTCCCTGCCGCCGCAACAGCTTCAGGCTGGCCGCTTCTTCGCGCTCGAAGTCAAAGCGCGGCACCTGCAGCACCAGCACCTGCAGCCGCCCGGGATGGCGCGACTGCCAGTTCGCCACTTCGGCCAGGCGCTGCGCGCACCACGCCGATGCGGCGTTGACGAACAGCAGGGCCAGCGGTTGCCCGCGCAGCTCGCTCAGGGTGGCGGGCGCGGCGTTCAGCCACGTGGCGAACTCGGGGAGGTCCTGGACGGGTTGGGCATTCATGCCCTGATTATGCCGGACCGCGCGTCATGCAATCGTTGTGCCACGCGGTTTTTTTATGCACCCGCTCAGGCCTGGCCGCTGGCCAGCAACTGTTCGGCCCGGTGCAGGTCTTCGGGGGTGTCGATGCCCGGCGGGAACGGCGCCGGCGAGAGCGCGGCGCTGATCGGGAACCCGGCCTCCAGCACCCGCAGCTGCTCCAGGTTTTCCACCTGTTCCAGGCTGCCCGGCGGCATCGCGGCGAACTGCTGCAGGAACCTGGCGCGGTAGCCATAGATGCCGATGTGGCGCAGCCACTGGATCCCGTCCGGCAATACGTCGCGGCTGCGCGCGAAGCCATCGCGGTGCCAGGCGATCGGCGCCCGGCTGAAATACATGGCCTCACCGCGCGCGTTGCGCACCAGCTTGACCACGTTGGGATCGAACAGCGTGGCCGCATCTTCGACCGGCGTGCACAGCGTGGACATCGGGGCGCGGCCGCTGGCCAGCGCGTCGGCCACCGCACGGATGCCGGCGGCCGGTGCGAACGGCTCGTCACCCTGCAGGTTGACCACCACCGTGTCATCGGCCCAGCCCGCGTGGCGGGCACATTCGGCCAGCCGGTCGGTGCCGGAGGGGTGGGCCGGATCGGTCATCGCCACCTGCACGTCCTGCAATCCCTCCAGCGCCTGTGCGATGCGCGCATCATCGGTGGCCACCCACACTTCGCGCGCGCCGGCCTGCAGCGCGCGGCGCGCCACGTGCAGCACCAGCGGTTCCCCGCCCAGCAGGCGCAGCGGTTTGCCGGGCAGGCGCGAAGCGGCGTAGCGGGCAGGAATGGCGACGACGAACTCGGTCATGGGGCTCTCCGGTTACAGGCCACGCGCGCAGGCGGTTCAGCGCGCGCGCAGCTTCTCAAGGCGGTCGGTCAATGCCACCCAGAAGGCAGCGGGCAGATCGGCCTGCAGGGGAATGGCGAAGTGCCAGTCGTTGGCGAAGGCGCGGCACTTCACCGCGTCCTTTTCGGTCATCAGGATCGGCAGCTCGCTGCCAAAGCGCAGGTCCTGCGGCTGGTAGGCGTGGTGGTCGGCGAAGGCATGCGGCACCACGCCGATGCGTTCGGCGCGCAGCATGTCGAAGAAGCGCTGCGGGTGGGCGATGCCGGCCACGGCATGCACGCGCTGCCCGGCAAAGTGCGAAAGCGCGCGCAGGCGTCCGCCGACCAGCGGCTGCGCACTGTCGATGCGCAGGCGCATCGGCCATTGCCCGAACCCACAGGCCACCGCCGCGTTTTCCGAGCTGGCGGCGCCCTGGTTGACCACGCGGAAATCACATTCGCCCGCGCGCGCCACCGGCTCGCGCAGCGGGCCGGCCGGCAGCAGCCGGCCGTTGCCATAGCGCCGCTGGGCGTCGATGACTTCGATTTCGATATCGCGCGCCAGGCGGTAGTGCTGAAGGCCGTCATCGCAGACGATCACATCGCAGCCGGCTTCGACCAACACCTTGCCGGCCGCCACGCGGTCGGCATCCACGCGCACCGGCGCACCGGTCTTCCACGCGATCAGGACCGGCTCGTCGCCGCCCAGCGCGGTCGGCGTATCGGCGTCCACCCAGCGGCCGCTGTCGGACTGCTCGCGGCCGTAGCCGCGGCTGGCCACCCCCGGCTTCCAGCCGGCGGCGCGCAACTGCTGCACCAGCGCGATGGTCAGCGGGGTCTTGCCGGTGCCACCGGCGGTGATGTTGCCGACCACGATCACCGGTACCGGCAGCGCGTGCCGCTTCAGCCAGCCGCGCCGGTACAGGCGCCGGCGCAGGCCGGACACCGCTGCATACAGCGGACTGAGCAGGCGCATGCCGAACGGCACCGCAGAGCCGTCGTACCAGTAGGCTGGTGTCTGGGTACCCTTGCCGGACATCAGGCCTGCCTTTCGCGGAACTGCATGTTGTACAGGTGCTCGTACAGCCCGCCCATCTGAAGCAGTTCGGCGTGGGTGCCGCGCTCGACGATGCGGCCCTGGTCCATCACCAGCACCTGGTCGGCGTGTTCGATGGTGGACAACCGGTGCGCGATGACCAGCGTGGTGCGCTCGGGCATCAGCCGCTGCAGGGCATCCTGCACCAGCCGTTCGGATTCGTTGTCCAGCGCGGCGGTGGCTTCGTCCAGGATCAGGATCGGCGCATCGCGCAGGATGGCGCGGGCAATCGCCAGGCGCTGGCGCTGGCCGCCGGACAGCAGCGCACCGTTCTCGCCGACCGGGGTGTCCAGCTGCTGTGGCAGGCGCGCGATGAACTCCCAGGCATTGGCCGCTTCGGCCGCCGCGCGGATCTGCTCCTGGCTGGCCTGCATGCCGTAGGCGATGTTCGAGCCGATGGTGTCGTCGAACAGCATCACCTTCTGCCCCACCATCGCCACCTGGCGGCGCAGGTCGGCCAGCGGGTAATCGTCCAGTGCCACGCCATCCAGGGTGATGCGTCCGCCGCTGGGCTCGTAGAAGCGCGGCACCAGCCGGATCAGGCTGGTCTTGCCACTGCCCGAGCGTCCCACCACCGCAGTCACGGTGCCGGGGCGTGCGACGAAGCTGATGTCGTCCAGCGCGGTGCCGGCGTCTTCGCGGTAACGCAGCATCACGTGCTCGAATGCCAATTCACCGCGTGCGCGTTCGATGCGCTTGCTGCCCTGGTCACGCTCCACCGGCATGTCCAGGATGGAGAACAGCCGCTCGGCGGCGGCCACGCCGCGCGAGATCGAGGTCTGCACGCTGGTCAGCCGGCGCAGCGACGGGATGATCGCCATCATCGAGGTCATCAGGCCCATGAACTGGCCGGCGTTGAGCTTGCCGACCAGCGCTTCGCGGGTGGCGACCCAGACGATCACCGCCAGTGCCAGCGCGGCCAGGAACTGCACCGTGCTGGAGGCGAAGGCGCGGGTGGTCTCGACCTTCATGTTCAGGCCCAGCATGCGGTTGGCCAGCCGCGAATAACGGTCGATCTCATGCCGCTGGGTGCCGTGCACCTTCACTTCCTGCTGCGCGGACAGCGATTGTTCGGCGGTGGCGGCCATGGTGCCCATGCCGTCCTGGATGCCGCGGCTGATGCGCCGGTAGCGCTTGCCCACGTAGGACACGATCAGGCCGATCATCGGCACCACCACCAGCATCGCCATGGTGACCTTTACGCTCATCTGCAGCATCACCACCAGCATCGCGATGATGGTCAGGGTGTCGGCCACCAGCGTCTTCAGCGCATCGGCGCTGGCCTGGGTGACCTGTTCGGTGTCGAAGTTCAGGCGGCTGACCATCACCGGCGTGGCTTCGGTGTCGAAGTGCGAGGACGGCAGGTGCAGGTACTTTTCCAGCACCTGTTCGCGCAGATCGCGGACCACGCTGCGGCCGGTGCGCGCCAGCGTGTAGTCGCTGACCAGGGTGGCCAGGCTGCGCATCAGGAACAGGCCCAGGATGGTCAGCGGCAGGATCACCGCCATGCGCGGTTCCGGGTTGACGAAACCGCGGTTGACCAGCGGTTCCATCAACCGGGTGAAGGCGTAGCCGGCCAGGGCTTCGACGGCCATCGCCACGACGGCGGCCACCATGAACACCCAGTAGGCGCGGGTGTAGCCAAGCAGGCGTTTATAGATCGGCCAGACGGGCGCGTGTTTGGAACTCATTGACGCACCTCGGGAGCGGTCGCGATGGAAATCCGGCGGAAGCCGAGCTGGCCCAGTGCATCCTGGGCGGTGACCACGGCCTGGTAGGGAGTGCGCGCATCGGCACGCAGCAGCACCGACTGGGTGCGGTCTTCACCGGCCACCGCGGCGATGGTCTGCTTGACCGACTCCACGTCGGTGCGCAGCACTTCCTGGTCGTTGACGAAGTAACGGCCGTCGGCGTTGACCAGGATGCTCAGCGCCCGCGGTGGTTCGCTGTTGGCCTGCTGGCTGGCGTGCGGCAGCTGCACCTGCAGGGTGGAGCGCGCATCGAAGGTGGTGGTGACCACGAAGAAGATGATCAGCACCAGGATCACGTCGATCAGCGGCACCAGGTCGATATGCGGCTCATCGCCGGCGCGGTCGTTGCGGATACGCATCCGTCAGGCCTTGGCCGGGGCGGCGCTGCCGGGGTTGGCGGCAGCCGGGGCAGCCGGACGCGGCGGCGTGGCCATCACGCCCGGACGTCCATCCAGCGCATCCAGCAGCGCGCTGGCCTCCTGCTCCATTTCGATCACGTAACCGTTGATGCGGCCTTTGAAGTAACGATGGAACATCAGCGCGGGGATCGCCACGATCATGCCGGTGGCGGTGCAGACCAGCGCCTTGCCGATACCGCCGGCCAGCTGGTTCACATCGCCCACGCCGTGGTCCAGGATGCCCAGGAACATCTGGATCATGCCGACCACGGTGCCCAGCAGGCCGAGCAGCGGACCGGCCGAAGCAATGGTGCCCAGTGCGTTGAGGAAGCGTTCCATGCGATGGACGATGAAGCGCCCGGTGTCTTCGATGCGCTCACGGATCTGGTCGCGCGGACGATTGCGCGCGTCCAGCGCCGCCGCCAGCAACGCGCCCAGCGGGGAATTGGCGCGCAGGGTCGCCAGGTGGGCCGGATCCAGCTTGCCGCGCGCGGCCCAGTTGCGCACATCCTGGCCCAGGCCCGGTGGCAGCACCTCGTTGCGGCGCAGGGACCAGAAACGCTCCAGGACGATCGCCAAAGCCAGTACACCCAGCAGCAGCAGCGGCACCATCGGCCAACCGCCGGCCTTGACCAGTTCCCACACGTTTCCAACCCTCCGGCCCAGCGGCCGCCTGTTTGTCCACCGATAGGATAGCAGCCGCCCGCTCCCGGCCCGCAGCATTCCACCAGCGACCTGCATGTACCCGCTGCTCGCGCACCTGCAGCCCCTTTGCTCCCAGCCAGACATGCAGTGCACCAGAGGAGGCGGTGCCCAGCACTTCGGCACCGGACGCGGCCCAGCGCTGCACCACGTCGGCGCGCGGATGGCCGAAGCGGTTGCGGTGCCCGGCCGATACCAGCGCCAGCCGCGCGCCCACCGCCTGTACCCACGGCGCGCTGGACGAACCGGCGCTGCCATGGTGCCCAACCAGCACCGCGTCGGCCTTCAGCGCGCGCCGGCTGGAGCGCAGCAGTGCGGCTTCTTCGGCGACGCCGATGTCACCGGTGAGCAGGATCGCCCCGCGCGCGGTGGCGATCCGCAACACGCAGCTGGAGGCGTTGCCGCGCTGCGCACTGTCCCGCCCCGGATGCAGTATCTCGAACTCCACCCCATCCCAGCGCCACTGCTGGCCGCGATGGCAGGGCTGCGCGCCGTCGACTCCAGACCCTGCCGGCGCCCACACCGGGACCTGCGGGAAGGCGCGGCGCAGCCCCGGCAGGCCGCCCGCATGGTCGGCGTCGCCATGGCTGAGCAGCACGCGGTCGGGTACGCCGGCCCCCAGTGCACGCAGCGCGGGCAGCACCACGCGCTCGCCGGAATCGGTGCCGGCACCGGGCGGCCCAAGGTCATACAGCAGCAGCCGGGACGCGGTGCGCACAACCACGGCGGTTCCCTGCCCCACGTCCAGCACCAGCAGCTCGACCTCGCCCGGCGTCGGCAGCTGCCGATCCGGCCACAGCAGCGGCAGGCACAGCAACGGGGCCGCCAGCAGCCCGCCGCGGCCGCGCGGCAGCAGCCACCAGAACACCCCCAGCAGGGCCAGCGGCAGGGTCCAGCGCGGCGCCTCCGGCAACCACCACACCGCCCCGCTCCACGCCGCCAGCGGCTGCAGCCACCGCCAACTGACGTCGAAGGCCACGCCGGCAAGTCGCCAGCACCACGCTCCCAACCCTTGATGCAGGGCCTCCAGCGCGGTGCCGGACAACGCCAACGGCACCACCACCAGGCTCCACCACGGCACCGCCAGCAGGTTCACCAGCGGGCCGATCCGCGAGGCCTGCCCGAACAGGCTGATGCCGAGCGGCAACAGCGCCAGGCTGGCGATGCCCTGCGCGGCGAAGAACGGCTTGAGCAGCCCGGCGAGCCCGGCTTCGGCACGCTGTCCGCCGGGCAGGCACCACATCAGCCACAGCACCCCGCCAAAGCTGAGCCAGAAGCCGGCGGCGAGCACCGACAGCGGGGCGACCAGCAGGGTCGCGAAGGCCGCCAGCGCAAGCGACTGCGCCCACGGCATGCGCCGACGGCTGGCGCGCGCCAGCGCCACCACCACGATCATCAGCGCGGTACGCACGGTCGGCAGCGCCAGTCCGGCGACCAGTGCATAGCCCACCGCGCCGGCAGCCGCCGCCACTGCCGCCGCGGTTGGTCGTGGCAGGCACCGCGGCAGTACCGCGACGCAGCGCCACAGCAAGCCGGCCAGCAGCGCGAAACCGCCTGCCACCAAGCCCACATGGAAGCCGGAAATCGCGATGAGGTGGGTCAGGCCCAGCGCGCGCAGCTGCTCCCAGTCCGCGTCGCTGAGCTCGCGCGTGTCGCCCAGCGCCAGCGCGCGCAGGAACCGCGAGGTGTCGCCGGGTACCGCCTGCTGGATCCGCTGCGACATGCGTTCGCGCCATGCCGCCAGTCCGCTGGGACCTTCCAGCAGGACCGCAGCGGCACCATCGCGGACCTGGCCGCTGGCGGCGATGCCGAGCATCAGCGCGTGGCGCTCGCCGTCGAATCCTCCCGGATTGATCCGGCTGCGCGGCGCGCGCAGCCGCAGCGGAAGCTGCCAGCGTGAACCGGCCGCAACGGTGTGCCGCTGGCCCTGGGTCATCGCTCCCGGGACGGCGTGGGTGGGCGCGCCACGTGTGAAGGGCGCGCTCCAGTAGACCTGCACGCGCTGGCCGCGGAGCGCGCCGGGCAGTGCCGGGTCGTCATCGATGCGCAGCAGGAAGCGGCTGTAGGACGGGCGATGCTCGGGCAGGTCAATCACCCTGCCGCGCAGCACCTGGTCGACCGGTGGATCCTGCGGCGGAAGCTGCGCCTGCAACGCCCATTGTCCGTGCAGCCCGGCCCAGCTGAAGCCCACCAGCAGCATGCCCAGCCAGCGCCCCCGCCGGCGGGCCAGCCACAGGACGATGCCCAGCAACAGGCCCGACCAGGCCGCCGCGGGCGGCGGCAGCACCGGCAACTGGCAGCATGCCGTGGTCCCGACCACCAGCGCGGCGGCACTGGCCTTGCCCCACAGGCCCGGCGACACGACGAGATGATCGCAGGCCTGTCCCCCCATGCCGTCCAGCGTGGGCGAATGCCGCAACGGCAGCCATCAGCGTTCTACGCCCTGCAGGCTCGGGCTTCAGCCGGGACGGCGCACCGAACGGTTGAACGCGATCCGGAAACTGGCACCACCGCCCGGCGCTTCGCCCACGCTCACCGCGCCTTCGTGGTGCTGGATGATCTCCTTCACCAGGTGCAGGCCCAGCCCGCTGCCGCTGCCGGCTGCACGCAGTCGATGGAAGGGTTCGAAGATCGCCTCGCGGTCGTTTTCAGGCACGCCGGCGCCCTGGTCGGCGACCTCCAGCGTACCGTTCGCTTCCAGTCTGACGCTGATGGTGCCGCGACCGCCGCCATGCACGATGGCGTTGTGCACCAGGTTGGCCATGACGCGGCCCAGGGCGATGCCATCGCCGACGATCCACACCGGCTCATCCGGCGCATCCACCTCGAAGGAATATCCGGCCCCGATCACCAGCGGGGCCAGTTCCGCCGCCGCCGTGCGCGCCAATGCGGCCAGGTCCAGCGGCTGCAGCTTCTCCACGCTGCGGTCCAGGCGCTGCAGGTCGAGCAGGTGTTCGGCGACGTTGCCCAGCCGTGCGATGTCGTTCAACAACTGCGCCTTCAAGGCGCCCTGCGGCAACTGTGACAGGCGCGCCTGCACCACCGCGATCGGGACGCGCAACTCGTGCGCGGCGTCGGCCAGGAACTTGTCGCGCGCCGCATAGCCCTGCTGCACCTTGCCGATGGCATCGTTGAAGGCACTGACCAGCGGGGCGATCTCGCTGCTGACCAGCTGCGTGTCCAGCCGCGCGCCGGCCTTGCCGATGTCCAGCAGTCGCGCCTCGCGCGCCAGTTGCCTCACCCCGCGCATCGCGCGGTGGATCACCAGCGGCATGACCAGCAGGGTCACCACGATCAACGGCAGGAAGAACCATGGGCCGATCAGCCGCAGCACCATCAACGCGCCTTCCCACAGCCCGTGCTTGGGCTGGCCGCCGACCATCGCCGTCACCCGCCTGCCGTCCTGGTTGCTGATCACGATGCGCGCCGCATCCAGGTACGGCGGGGTCAGTGATCCCAGTTCGCTGTAGCCGACGCGCTCCAACCGCGACAGCAGTTCCCGATGGACCTCCGGCACGGCCCCTTCGGACAAGGTGTTGCCACGTTCGTCCACCGCGACGAACCACAGGTTGCCGCCGGCCTTCGCATTCAGTGCATCCCAGCGCTTGCGATCCAGCCGGATGGCGGTGCCGTCGCCATGCAGCGCCGCCACCACGTCGTCGGCGGTGAACATGTCCATGTGCACCGATTCCTGGTCGCCCCAGGTCAGGATCAGCGCCATCACCGCGATCAACACGGTGAACACCTGGGCCAGGCAGACACGCCAGGCCAGTCCCAGTGAAATGGATCGGATATCGGTGTTCATTTTCATGCCTCGGCCAACAGGTAGCCGACCCCGCGGATGACGTGGATTTCCACGCCCGCGCCGGCCTGCTGCAGCGCTTTGCGCAGCTTTGAAATATGCGCATCCAGGGCGTTGGACTGGATGTCGTCGTCGAAGCCGTACACCGCTTCTTCCAGCCCGCTGCGGGTCACCGTGCGCCCCTGGCGCAGGGCCAGCGCCTGCAGTACCAGCAGCTGGCGGCGCGGCAGCGCCAGCGCCTGCCCCTCCACCTGCGCCTGCAGCGATTCGAAATCAAAACGCAGTCGCCCCAGCTGCAGCACCGGCGTGACCATTTCGGTCGGGCGGCGCGATACGGCGCGGATGCGCGCCATCAGTTCTTCGATGGCCACCGGCTTGACCAGGTAATCGTC
>NZ_LDJK01000035.1 GCF_001431535.1 Stenotrophomonas chelatiphaga | reverse complement strand
GCGGTGCTCAGCGCGGCGGCGACCACGCGGTACTTGCCTTCGTTGACCGAAGAGATCGCATACATCACCACAAAGAAGGCAAGCAGCAGCGTCATCAGGTCGGCGTACGGAATCGCCCAGGCCTCATGGTTGGCATGCTCTTCGTGGTGCTTGCGGCGGGCCATGTCAGTGCAGGAACCCGCTCAGGTTGGATTCGATGTTGCGCGGGTTCTCGCCCAGCGCGATCGAGATCAGGCCCTCGATGGCCATCTCGCGGTCCCGGGTGTTGTGCGCGATCACGCTCTTGAGCTTGGCCGATACCGGCAGGAACAGCAGGTTGGCCGAGGCGATGCCGTAGATGGTGGCGGTGAAGGCCGCGGCGATGCCATGGCCGAGCTTGCTCGGATCGGCCAGGTTCTTCATCACCGCGATCAGGCCCAGCACCGCGCCGATGATGCCCAGGGTAGGCGCATAGATGCCCATCGCCTCGAACACCTTGGAGGCGGCCAGGTCCTTGTGTTCCTGGCTGCTCAGTTCGATCTCCAGCATGTGCCGGATGGTTTCCGGCTCCACGCCGTCGACCAGCAGCTGCAGGCCCTTGCGCAGGAACGGGTCGGACTGCGCTTCCACCTGTGCTTCCAGGCCCAGCAGGCCCTGGCGACGGGCGATGTTGCTCCATTCCACGATCTGGGTGATCAGCTGGCGGCGATCACTCTGGGGCGGGCGGATCACCCAGCGCACGATGGTGAAGGCGTGCTTGAACACCGCCGGTGCGGTGTGCAGCAGGATCGAAGCAAGGGTACCCACGATCACGATCACGAACGCGGCCGGCGACCACAGCGACGCCAGGCCAGCGCCCTTGAGGATGCTGCCCCCTACCAGTGACGCCAAGGCGAGGAAGAGTCCTATGAGGCTGAGTCTGTCCATGGATCGGTTATCGGCCCGGTGCGGTGTGACTTGAGCTGGCGGCCGGCAGCGGGCCGACCGACGTCACAGTTTCAATTCAGTCGTGCGGGCTGCGAAGCCCGTCGACATCGAGGATCAGCGCCATCCGGCCGTCGCCGATCAGGGTGGCGCCGGCGTAACCGCGCAGTCCGCGCAGTGCCTTGGGCAGGGGCTTGATGACCACCTCTTCGCGGCCGCGCACCTGGTCCACGACCAGTCCGAAGCGCGCTTCACCGGCCTGCAGCACCACGATGGTCAGCAGGTTGGACTGCATCGGCTCCACGTCCAGCCACTGGCGCAGGTCCACCAGCGCAAGCGTATGCGAGCGACGGTCAAGCACCGCGCGGCCATCGAACCAGCCGAGCGAGGTGGCCGGTGCGTGCAGCACTTCCAGCACACGCGCCAGCGGCAGCGCATAGACGTCCTCGCCGGCCTGCACCAGCAGGGTGGGCAGGATCGCCAGGGTGAGCGGGACGCGGATCATGAAGCGGCTGCCGCGGCCCAGTTCGGACTGGATCTGGATCTGTCCGCTGAGTTCGCGGATGCGCGACTGCACCACGTCCATGCCGACCCCGCGACCGGAGATGTCGGTGACCTGGGCCTTGGTGGAGAAACCGGGCAGGAATACCAGGTGCAGGCATTCCTCGCTGCTCAGGCGGGCGGCGGCTTCCGGATCGATCAGGCCTTTTTCGCGGGCCTTGGCGCGCAGCCGTTCCGGATCGATGCCGGCGCCATCGTCCTGCACTTCGATGCTGACATAGTCGCCTTCCTGCTGTGCCGAAAGGCGCACGTGGCCACTGCGCGGCTTGCCCTGTGCTTCACGCAGGTCGGGCATTTCCACGCCGTGGTCGATGGCATTGCGGACCAGGTGCACCAGCGGGTCGGCCAGTGCTTCGACCAGGTTGCGGTCCAGCTCGGTTTCCGCGCCGACCAGCTCCAGCTCGACTTCCTTGCTCAGCGAGCGGGCCACGTCGCGGGCGACCTTGGGGAAGCGCGAGAACACCTTGCCGACCGGCTGCATGCGGGTCCGCATCACCGCCGACTGCAGCCGCGCGGTGGCGATGTCCAGGGTGGAAACGGCGCGGTCGAGCTCTTCATCGCGCAGGCGCGCACGCAGGGTCTTGAGCCGGTTGCGCGAGAGCACCAGTTCGCCGATCAGGTTGACGATGGCGTCCAGGCGCTTGGTATCCACGCGCACGGTCTGTTCGGCTTCGGCCAGCGGCTTGGCGGGCTTGGGCGCGGCGGCCGCCGTGGGCGCAGGTGCACGCGCGGCGGCCGGGGCGGCCTTGGCCGGTACCGGCGCAGGCGCAGCGGCCACCGGGGCAACGGCCTGGGCGCCGGGTACGGCACCGCCGTGCAGCTGGTCGAGCAATGCTTCGAATTCGTCTTCGCTGATCATCGCATCTGCGGCCTTGGCAGCCACCGCGGTCGGTGCGCCGCCGCCATGCAGCTGGTCAAGCAGGGCTTCGAATTCGTCATCGCTGATCAGCGATGGATCGCTCGACGCCGCGGGGGTGCTGGCCGGGGCCGCGCCGACATCGAACTGGGCGATCAGGTCCGGCGGGGCATGCCCGGGTTCTTCGCCGGCCGACACCGAATCGAGCATCGCCTGCAGGTAGTCCAGCGACTGCTGGCCGGCATCGAAGTGATGCGGCTGCAGCGTGGCCTGGCCGGCACGCACCAGCCCGAGGGTCTCTTCGGCGGCGTGACACAGTTCGACCATGGCGGTGATGCCGAGGAAGCCGGCGCCGCCTTTCAGCGTGTGGTAACCGCGGAACACCGCATTGAGCTGCGCGCTGTCCTGCGGGTCCTGCTCCAGGGTGACCAGCTGCTCGCCGAGACGATCAAGGATTTCCTGCGCCTCGATGATGAAGTCGGCAGCGATGTCGTCGGCGATTCCACTCATCGTCAGAGCCCCAGGTCGGACAGCAGGTCGTCGGCGTCGTGCTGGGACACCGCATGGCGGTCCACGCCGTGTACCGCGGGCCCGGCCAGCGCCGGCTCATGGCGGCCCTGCTGGCGCTGCGCCTGCAGTTCCGGCGGCAGGCCCAGTGCACCGAAGCCTTCGTGCACGCGGCGCACGATGCCGACCACGCGGCGGATGATCTGCCCGGTCAGGTCCTGGTAGCTCTGGGTCAGGGCGATCTCGGTCAGGTTGTGGCGGATGCGCTCGAGCGCCTGCTGCTGCTCCAGCAACGGCAGGGCCTCGTCATCGAGGCGGGCGGTCAGGGCGCGGCATTCCTCGGTCAGGTCCAGGGTGCGGTGGGTGGCCTGTTCGGTCATCGTCACCACGTGGTCCAGGCGCGCGCAGGCATCGTCCAGCTCGCCGGCATCGGTGCTGACGGTGGGCAGCTCGCCCAGTGCCTGGCCGAGTTCGCGCGCCAGCCTTGACAGGCCGGCCATCATCGGCTGGGTGCGTGCCGCGGCCAGGGCGTCGATCTGCACCCGCCAGCCGCCCTCGTCGCCGGCTTCCAGCGCGGCAAGCGCTTCCTGCAGCCGCTGTACCAGCCAGGCCTTGTCCATCGGTGCGTCCATGACAACGGCCATCAGGCGCTCGCCGCCAGGCGTTCGAAGATCTTGCCGAGCTTCTCCTGCAGGGTCAGTGCGGTGAACGGCTTGATGATGTAGCCGTTCACCCCGGCCTGGGCCGCTTCGATGATCTGCTCGCGCTTGGCTTCGGCGGTGACCATCAGCACCGGCAGGGTCTTCAGCCGTGCATCGGCGCGGATCGCCTTCAGCAGCTCGATGCCGGTCATCACCGGCATGTTCCAGTCAGTGACCACGAAATCGAAGGGCTGGCTCTGCAGCATGGCCAGCGCGGCATGCCCATCTTCGGCTTCGGCGGTGTTGGTGAAGCCGAGGTCGCCGAGCAGGTTCTTGACGATGCGACGCATGGTCGAAAAGTCGTCGACGATCAGGATGCGCATGTTCTTGTTCAAAGCTTGATTCCTCTTGGGTACTTACGCTTCCAGGCCCGCGTCAACGGCCTCGAAGGTTTTCAGGCGGCCACGCAGGCGCAATACCGCCTGGCCATGGATCTGGCAGACCCGCGACTCGCTCACGCCGAGCACTGCGCCGATCTCTTTAAGGTTGAGTTCCTGTTCGTAATACAGCGACAGCACCAGCTGCTCGCGCTCGGGCAGGTGGCCGATGGCCTTGCCCAGTTCGCTGCCGAACTGGCTGCGTTCGAGCACCTGCTGCGGGGTTGGGCCGCCCTGGGCGATGGTGTCCAGCTCGCCCTGGTCTTCGATCCGCGATTCCAGGCTCAGCACCTGGCCGCGCGAGGCATCTTCCATCAGCCGCAGGTAATCCGGCAGCGGGATGTCCATCGCCGCGGCGACTTCGGTGGCCGATGCGGCGCGGCCACTGGCCTGTTCCAGCCGGCGGATGGTCGCGGCGGCGTCGCGGGCACGGCGATGCACCGAGCGCGGCACCCAGTCGCCGCGGCGGATCTCGTCGATCATCGAGCCCCGGATGCGGATCGAGGCGTAGGTTTCGAACGACGCACCCTGGTCGGCGTCGTAGCTGCGCGAAGCCTCGATCAGCCCCATCATGCCGGCCTGGATCAGGTCGTCGACCTCCACGCTGGCGGGCAGCCGGGCAGCCAGGTGATGGGCGATGCGACGCACCAGGTCCGAATGCTGGTTGATGCATTCGGTTGCCGCGGTGCGCTGTACTTCGCGGTACTGCGCTGCGCCTTTCATGCGACCACCCCGCGCTGCTTCAGGATGCGTTCGAGGAAGAACTCGACGCCGCCGCGTGGTTCGGTCGGGGCCTGCCAGCGGGCGGTGCGACGGGCGATTTCGTTGATCGCCAGCGCGGACGGGCTGGACGGGTAGGCCTTCACCACCGGCTGCTGGCGCTGCACGGAAAGGCGCAGCCAGTCGTCCTGCGGCACGCAGCCGAGGTAGTTGAGCGACACGTCGGCAAGGAACTTTTCGCAGACCCGGCTCAGCTTTTCATACAGCACGCGGCCTTCGTTGGGGTCGCGCACCATGTTGGCCACCACCTGGATCCGGTCCACGCCGCGTTCGCGCGACAGCACCTTGATCAGGGCGTAGGCATCGGTGATCGACGCCGGCTCGTCACACACCACCACCACGGTGTCCTGGGCGGCCTGGCAGAAGGTGAGTACGCCATCGGTGATGCCGGCGGCGGTATCGACCACCATGACATCCAGGTCGCGCTCCAGTTCGGAGAACACATTGACCAGGCCTACATGTTCGGCCGGGGCCAGTTCGGCCATGTGCCGGCGACCGGACGCGGCAGGCACCACCAGCACCCCGTTCGGGCCTTCGATGATGACCTCTTCCAGCGTGCAGCGGCCGGCAATCAGGTCGGCCAGGGTGAACTCCGGCTTCAGCCCCAGGATCACGTCGATGTTGGCCAGGCCGAGGTCGGCGTCCAGCAGCAGCGTGCGTTTGCCCATGCCAGCGAGCGCCACGGCCATGTTGGCCGAAACGTTCGTCTTGCCCACGCCGCCCTTGCCGCCGGTGACGGCGATGGTGCGGACCGGGCCCAGCGGCTGGCTGCGGGTGGCCGACAACGGGAAGGCGGTGGTCAGCTTGGCGTACTCACGCGACGGCATGGTTCAACTCCGGGTTGCAGGGCATATCGGCCGCGCGGCGCAAATCTTCAAGGCGAAGTACGAGATTGGCTGCACTGGCCCGGTGCAGGTCTTCGGGAACGTCCTGGCCGTCGGTCACCCAGGTGATCGGCAGGCGGTGGTCGACGGCCACCGACAAGGCGGTGCCGAAGCGGCCGGTTTCGTCCAGCTTGCTCAGCACCACGCCCTGCAGGTTGGCGGCACTGAAGCGGCGCACCACTTCGTCCATGTCGCCGAAGCTGGTGTTGGCCGGCAGCACCAGCAGGGTGCTGACCTGGCGTGCGGCACGCAGCCACTGCAGCTGCGAGGCCAGGGTGCGGTCGCGCGGGCCGACGCCGGCGGTGTCGATCAGCACCAGCTTGTAATCCTTCAGGCGCTCCAGCAGCTGGTCCAGGTCGGTCCCGCTGTTGGCTTCGTGCACGGCGATGCCGAGCTGGCGGCCGAAGCCGTACAGCTGCTCGCGGGCGCCGATGCGCGCGGTATCGGTGGTGACCAGGGCGACGTCGCGCGGGGCGTGGGCTTCGGCGAAGCGCGACGCCAGCTTGGCGATGGTGGTGGTCTTGCCGGCACCGGTGGGGCCGACCAGCGCGATCACGCCGCCGGCTTCCAGCGGGTCGACCGGCGAGATCGGCAGCTTGCGCGACAGCAGGCCCAGCATCAGGCCGCGGCCACGGTGGGCTTCGGTGTCCAGCGGAATCTGCAGCACCACGTCGCGGGCGATGCCGGCGTCGAAGCCGTATTCGTCCATCAGGTCCAGCGCGGTGGCACGCACCGGGTTGCCGCGCAGGCGCTCGTCGGTGAAGCGGTGCATCTCGCGTTCGATGACCTGGCGCATGCCGGCCACTTCATTGCGCAGGTGGCGCATCTCTTCATCGTCGCGGGCGATGACGGTGAGGGTAGGGGGGGCAACCACCGGCGCCGGCGGCGGCACGATCTCGGCCAGCTGGATCGCGGGCGCCGGTGCGGATTCCGCCGCGCAGGGCTCGGCGCTGGTGGCCAGCGGTAGCGCCGACCCATGGTCGGCGAGCGAAGCGGGCAGTGGACGTGCGGATTCGGCCGGGCACGGCTCGGCGCTGGCGGCAGCGGAGATGTCCGCCACGGCGGCGACCTCGTCCAGCTCCGGCACCTGTGCGGCAAACGCCATCGGCAGCGGCGGCGGCAGCACCGCCGGCGCGCGCAGGACCGGTGCGGGAACGCGCGGCTCGACGGCCACTGCCGGCGGTGCCACATCGAAGGCTTCGTCTTCCACCCAGGCGCGCGGCAGCGCCGGCGCCGGGCGGCTGACCGCCATCCGCGGCGCATCGGCCGGCGGCTGCACGAAGGGCGCGAAGATCTGCTCCGGCAGCGCCGGTTCGTTGACGGCGGGCGGCGACGGGAACCGGGCGAGGCCACCGGCGGCCCGCGCCAGGGTGGCGGCGAAGCCTTCGCTGCCACGGCGCGGCACACCTTCGTCGGCGCTGTTGAGCGTGCGGCCGGTGGCACCGACGGCCGCACGTGCCAGCGCGGCGACCGCCGAGGTGGTCGCCGCCACCGGCTCGACGTCCTGTTCCGGCGTGCGGCGGCGGGTCATCGCCGCGATCATCGCATCGGCGGCAGTGCGCGGACGCGGCGCCGGGGCCGCGGCCGGGGCGCTGTCCTTGCGTGCGGTTTCCAGGGCGCGCTGCACCACGCTTTCGTCGTAGTGCGCGGCCGCCACGATTTCCACGCCTTCCTCGATCCGCCGGTTGGACAGGATCACTGCATCGGGGCCGTGTTCCTTGCGTACCAGGTTCATGGCCGAGCGCATGTCGGCGGCGACGAATCGTTTGATTTTCATGCTCGGGTACCGGGACGGATTCGTTTCAGGGGCAGGGGATCGCGGGTGGTCGGTGGTCAGCACGGTGCGGGGTCCCCTTCGGTAATGGGTGGATCAAGACGTTGCAATGGCGCTGCTGTCGGCTTTCCGCCACCGGGCGGAAGCGCGCATCAGCTGATGGTGCCTACCAGCTTCAAGCGCTTGTCCTCCGGGACTTCGCTGTAGGCCAGCACCGACAGCGAAGGAACGCTGTGGCGGACCAGTCGCGCCAGTGCGGCACGGACCGGTCCGGGAACCAGCACCACGGCGGGCTCGTTGCGGGCTTCCTGCTTGCTGACACAGTCGGCAAGGCTCTGGTGCAGCCGTTCGGCGAGTCCGGGTTCCAGCGCAGCGCCGTTGCCCTGCGTGGACTCCTGCAAGACGCGTTCCAATTGCGGGTTGAGGGTGAACACCGGCAGCTCGGCGGACATGCCGGCGATCTCCTGCACGATGAAACGGCCCAGCGTGTTGCGTACCGCCGCGGTCAACGTGGCCGGGTCCTGGCTGGACGGCGCGGTCTCCACCAGCGCCTCGGCGATCTTGCGCAGCTGGCGCACCGGGATGCGTTCGACCAGCAGGTTCTGCAGCACGCGCACCACCACCGACAGCGGCAGCGCCTTCGGGGTCAGGTCTTCGACCAGCTTCGGCGCGCTCTTGGCCAGGTTGGCCAGCAGCTGCTGCACTTCTTCATGGCCGAGCAGTTCCGGGGCGTGTTCGCGGATCAGGTGCGACAGATGGGTGGCGACCACGGTGGCCGGGTCGACCACGGTGTAGCCCATGGTCTCGGCGTGGGCACGCTGGTGCGGCTGGATCCAGGTGGCATCCAGCCCGAAGGCGGGATCCTTGCCGGCGATGCCGTCCAACTGGCCCAGCGCGCTGCCCGGATCGAGCGCAAGCTCGCGGTCCGGATGGATTTCGGCGGTGGCCACCGGCACGCCGTGGATCAGCAGCCGGTAAGCGGTGGCGGGCAGTTCCAGGTTGTCGCGGATATGCACCGAGGGAATCAGGAAGCCGATGTCCTGGGTCAGCTTGCGGCGCACGCCCTTGATGCGCGCCATCAGTTCGCCGCCCTGCGCTGCGTCCACCAGCGGGATCAGCCGGTAGCCGACTTCCAGCCCCAGCGGATCGACCGGGCGCAGCTCGTCCCAGGTCAGTTCGGCGGTCGGTGCGGGCGCTGCGGGGCGGCCCAGCGCATCCATCGCCGGGGCCGCTGGCGCGTCGGTGGCCTGCGCCTGCACCAGCTGGCTCTTCTTCCAGATCTTCCAGGCCAGGAAGCCGAGTACCGCCGCCAGCGTCAGGAAGGCGACGTTGGGCATGCCCGGCACCAGGCCGACCACGCCGATGATGCCGGCGGTGATCGCCAGCGCACGGTACTGGCCGAACACCTGGCCCATCATCGCCTGGCTCATGTCCTGCGAACGCGAGGCGCGGGTGACCAGCATCGCCACCGCGCTGGACACCAGCAGGGCCGGCAGCTGCGCCACCAGGCCGTCACCGATGGACAGCAGGGTGTAGGTCGCTGCGGCATCGCCGAAGGCCATGTTGTGCTGGAGCATGCCGACGGCCAGGCCGCCGATCATGTTGATGAAGAGGATCAGGATGCCGGCGATCGCATCGCCGCGGATGAACTTGCTGGCACCGTCCATCGCACCGTAGAAGTCTGCTTCCTCGCGGACTTCCTCGCGGCGCAGCTTGGCCTCTTCGCGCGTCAACAATCCGGCATTGAGGTCGGCGTCGATGGCCATCTGCTTGCCGGGCATGGCGTCCAGGATGAAGC
Source organism: Stenotrophomonas chelatiphaga (assembly GCF_001431535.1). Lineage (GTDB taxonomy): Bacteria > Pseudomonadota > Gammaproteobacteria > Xanthomonadales > Xanthomonadaceae > Stenotrophomonas > Stenotrophomonas chelatiphaga. The sequence goes on along the minus strand of NZ_LDJK01000035.1, from coordinate 8,325 downwards.
GGGCGGTCACTTCTGAAACGCGCCCGGCACCTTTGGTGATCACCACGAAGTTGATGATGGTCAGGATCGCGAACACCACGATGCCCACCGCGTAGTTGCCGCCGATGACGAACTCACCGAACGCGGCGATCACCTTGCCGGCGGCTTCGTGGCCGTTCTGGCCGTTGAGCAGGATCACCCGGGTGGAGGCCACGTTCAGCGCCAGCCGCAGCATCGTGGTGACCAGCAGCACGATCGGGAAGATGGTGAAATCCAGCGGCCGCTTCACGTACACCACCGCCAGCAGCACCATCATCGAAATGGCGATGTTGAAGGTGAACAGGGCATCCAGCACCGGCGCGGCCAGCGGGACCACCACCATCGCCAGCAGGGCCATGACGATCAGCGGCGCGCCAAGACCCTGGCGGATCATCGCCAGCAGGCTGCGGGTGTTGAGCCCTCCGGCCTGCGCGCTCATCGACGGGCTCCGTCAGCCGGCGCGCCAGGCGGGTGTTCGGCCACGTCCACGTTGGGCTGGGCCGGCATCGGGCCGCCGCGCCAGCTGCGTAGCTGGTAGACATAGGACAGCACCTGGGCAACGGCCGAATACAGTCTCACGGGGATTTCCTTTCCGAGTTCCCCTTCCCTATACAAGGCGCGTGCCAACGGCGGCGCGGAGACGATGGCGACCTTGTTGCCTTCGGCGATCTTGCGGATGTGCAGGGCGGTTTCATCCACGCCCAGGGCCACCACGGTGGGTGCGCCCATCTTGCCGCCTTCGTACTTCAGTGCCACCGCGTAGTGGGTCGGGTTGACCAGCACCACGTCGGCGGTCGGCACCGCTTCCATCATCCGGCGGTTGGCCATCTGGTGCTGCATCTGGCGGATGCGCCCCTTTACTTCCGGGCTGCCTTCGCTCTCCTTCATTTCCCGGCGCAGCTCTTCGCGGGTCATCTTCAGCTTGCGCATCCAGTTCCAGCGCTGGTACGGCGCATCGATGGCGGCCAGCAGCAGCATCGCCACCGCCGTGCCCAGCAGCAGCTTCAGGGTGAAGCCCAGGCCGCGCACGATCGCGCTTTCCAGGGGCAGGTGCAGCAGGCCGCGCAGCAGGTCCATGCCGCCCCACATCACGATGCCGGCGCCGACGCCGACGAAGGCCACGCGCAGCAGCGACTTGGTGAACTCGGCGATGGCCTCCGGACCGTACAGGCGCTTCAGGCCGGAAGCCGGATTCATCCGGGTGAAGTCCGGCATCATCGCCTTGGCCGACCAGCGCAGGCCGCCCATCACCACCGGCGCCAGGAAGCTGGCCAGCAGGCAGACGATCAGCAGGGGCGCGGTCACCAGCAGCAGGCGCAGGAACAGGTCGCCGACATGGCCGAACAGCTCCATGGGGTGCTGGCGCAGGGCCAGGTCCGGCTTCAGTGCCTGCTTCATCCAGTCGACGGCGCCAGCGGCCAGGCTGCCGCCGGTGGCCATCACCGCCAGCACGCCGCCGCCGAACACCGCAGCGGTCGCCAGCTCGCGCGAGCGCGGCGTGTTGCCTTGTTCGCGGGCTTCGCGCAGGCGTTTTTCTGTTGGTTGTTCGGTCTTTTCGCCGCCGTCTTCGTTCTCGGACATCGCGCGCAGGTCTCAGAGGATCACCGCCTGCGTGCAAGATCCGTGCCGCGCCCCGCGCAGTGTGCACTCGGCCGGTCGGGCTCAGCCGGCGATCCTGGCTTCTGGCCAGGCATGCAGCTGCTCGAAACGTGCTGCATCCACCGGCCGACCCAGCAGGTAACCCTGCAGGTAATCCACCCCAAGCTCCCGCAGGCAGTCGCGCTGGGCGGGCGTTTCCACGCCCTCGGCGACGATGTGCATGCCCATCGCACGGCCAAGCGCCACGATGGAGGCGATGATCAGCCTGTCATTGCGGGAGCCGGGCAGGTCGCGGATGAAGGCATGGTCGATCTTCAGCTCGGTCGCCGGCAGGCGCTTCAGGTAGACCAGGCTGGAATAGCCGGTGCCGAAGTCATCGATGGAAATGCCGACGCCCAACGTCGACAGGGCCTTGAGCAGCGCGGCGGTGGCGGCCGTGTCCTGCATCAGTGCACTTTCGGTGATTTCCAGGACCAGCTGATGGGCAGGCAGGCCATGCCGGGCCAGGGCATGGGTCACGTCCTGTTCCAGCCGGGGCGCATTGAACTGCAGCGCGGACAGGTTGACCGACATCGACCAGTCCGTGTGTCCCTGCCGGTGCCATACCCGCAGCTGGCGGCAGGCCTCGTCCAGCGCCCAGCGCCCCAGTTCGCCGATCAGGCCGGAACGCTCGGCCAACGGGATGAACTGGTCAGGCGGTATCAGCCCGCGTTGCGGGTGGTTCCAGCGCACCAGCGCTTCAGCGCCGCTGATCCGCTGCCGGGCCACATCCAGCTTCGGCTGGTAATGCAGCACCCATTGTCCAAGACGGATCGCCTCGCGCAGTTCGGCAAGCAGGGCGAGCTGGTGGCCGCCGCCGCCGCCCATGCCTTCTTCATAGATCACATGCCGGTTGCGGCCGGCTGCCTTGGCCTGGTACATGGCGGCGTCGGCGCAGGCCATCAGCTGCCGTTCGGAGCTCGCATGGTCCGGGCACAGGGCGATGCCGATGCTTGCCGTCACATCCAGCGGATGGCCCTCCACCAGGATGAAGCCGGTGGCTGCCTGCATGCGCTGGGCCAGCGCGGTGATGCCGGCCACATCGTCAACGCGTACCACCAGCACGAATTCGTCCCCGCCCAGCCGGGCCAGCAGGTCGTCCGGGCCCAGCAGCGCGCGGAAGCGTTCGCTGACCGCCACCAGCAGGGCATCGCCGGTGTGGTGTCCGTAGACGTCGTTGACCTGTTTGAAGCCGTCCAGGTCGACGAACATCAGCGCGAAGCGGCGCGCGGTCTGCTGGGCCAGCAGCAGCTCCTGTTCGATGCGCTTCTGCAGCAGCCGACGGTTGGGCAGGTGGGTCAGCGGATCGTGCAGCGCTGCCCGCGTGAGCTCGGCCTGGGCATCGTCCAGGCTGTTGCTGAGGTCATCGTTGCGCATGCGCAGGCGGTGGGTCTCCAGGCGCTGCTCCATCCAGGCCAAGCCCAGTGCCAGGCCGAGGATCAGCACGGTGACCGCGCCCACCAGGACGGCCAATGCACTGGCGGGCAGGTCATCGGCGCCGAGCGCGCCGCAGACGCTGCCTGCAGGAAAGCGCGCCGCGGCCATGCCGGCGTAGTGCACGCCGCCGATGCCCGCGCCCAGCAGGCACGCCGCGCCCAGCCCCAGCGCGGTACGCCCGGAGTGGCTGCGCAGCCGGAACGCGACGAACAGGGCGCACCAGCAGGCGGCGAATGCGATCAGCAGCGAGAGTGTGACCCAGCCGTGGTGCCAGTCGATGTCAGGCTGCATGTTCAACGCTGCCATGCCGATGTAATGCATCGAGGCGATGCCGCTGCCCATCAGCAGCGCTCCGCCGACAAGGCGGGCGTGCGGCAGGGTCGGCAGCGAGACCAGCCAGAGGGCAAACACCGAAGAGCCCACCGCGACCGCAAGCGAGGCCAGGGTCAGCAGCAGTTCGTAGCCCAGCGGGATCGGCAGGGAAAACGCCAGCATGCCGATGAAGTGCATCGACCAGATACCCAGCCCCATCGCAGCGCCGCCACCGATACGCCACGTCCAGGCGGCTGCATTGCCGACCGCGCGGGCGGCACGCGCGGCCATCATCAACGCAGTGAACGATGCCAGCGCCGCGACCAGGAACGAGGCGGCGACCAGAAACCCATCATAGCTACCTGTCAGCATTGCCGACCTCCGCATTCTCACGCCTGTCCCGACGATGGGGTGCCTGGACATTGGGCAGACCGCGTCGCATGCAGCGTGCGCGCCCGTGTCCCACCGTTGGCATCCCGACTTGAAGCGCCTGCAGCAGAATCTAGCGTGTCCTGACGTGGTCGCACACGTGCCGTCCGACGCATCCGGTGTCGGAATGATCTCCGTCTGCGCAGGGGTGTTCCGATACGTCACGCGCTGCGTCTCGTTTCCGCCTCAGCGCACCACGGCGCCTGCGGCCTCGAACGCGGCGTCGAACAGGCGCTGCACCGGGGGGCCCATTTCGCCAGCCAGTACCGCAAGCAGTGCCAGGCCGAGCAACAGGGAAACCGGCAGGCCCAGCTGGATCGGATTGAGCGCGGGCGCGGCACGGGCCAGTGCACCGAAGGCCAGGTTCACTGCCAGCATCGCCACGATCAGCGGCAGGGCCAGCCCGACGCCACCGCGCAGCACGGTCAGCAGGAATGTCGGCGCGATGCCGACCAGCGCGGCCGGGTCGGGCAGGGTGGTGCCGATCGGCAGGGCGCGGTAGCTGTCCACCAGCAGCGAGATCAGTGCCAGGTGGCCATTGGCGGTGAAGAACAGCAGGCCGAACATCAGGTAGAACCACTGTCCGATGACGCCGGAACTGCCGCCGCGCATCGGGTCGGCCATCTGCGCGAAAGACAGGCCGGTGCCTTGGGCGATGAGCTCGCCGGCCAGGGCCCCGGCTTCGAACACCAGCCTGAGCATGAAGCCGATGGTGATGCCGATGACCAGTTCGCGGAAGATGGTCAGCACGGTGGCCGCATCGAAGCCGACCCAGCTGGGGACCGGCGGCAGGATCGGCGCCAGGGCGATGGCCAGCGTGGCCGACAGCAGCAGCTTGATCCGTGACGGCACCGCGCGGGTGCCGATCAACGGCATCGCCATGATCATCGCGCCCAGCCGCAGGAGGGTCCACAGCGTGTCGCCGATCATCCCGAACGCCTGCAGGCCGTCCGCTGCCATCTGGGTAGCCGGATCCATCGCCGCTGGCCTAGCCGATCAGGTGCGGAATGCGCTGGAACAGCAGGATGGTGAACTCCACCATGTGTCCCAGCAGCAGGCTGCCCAGCGCGAACAGCACGGCGGTCAGCGCGGCCGCCTTGGCCACGAAGGCGATGGTGGGTTCGTTGAGCTGGGTGGCGGCCTGCACCACGCCCACCACCACGCCGACCACCAGTACGGTCAACAGCAGCGGGCCGGCCACCCACAGGGTGGCGATCAGTCCGCCACGCAGTTCGGTCAAGGCAAGTTCGGGAGACATCGGGGTTCCGTCAGGTAACGTTTCAGGTCGCCCCGAGCGTGCTCGAGGACTCGCGCATCAGGCGGGATTGAAGCTGGCGGCCAGCGTGCCGACCGTGAGTACCCAGCCATCCACCAGCACGAACAGCAGGATCTTGAACGGTGCCGACACCAGCATCGGCGACAGCATCATCATGCCCATCGACATCAGCACGCTGGCCACCACCAGGTCGATGATCACGAACGGGATGAAGATCAGGAAGCCGATCTCGAAGGCGGTCTTCAGCTCACTGGTGACGAAGGAGGCGACCAGCACCGGGAACGGCACCGCATCCGGGCTGGCGTAGGTGCCATGCCCGGCAATGCCGGCGAAGGTCATCAGGTCGGTTTCGCGGATCTGCGCCAGCATGAAGCCGCGCAGTGGCTGGGTGGTCAGCGTCCAGGCGGTCTGGAAATCGATCTGGCCATCCAGGTAGGGCGCCATGCCGGCGCTCCAGGCCTTGTCCCAGGTCGGCAGCATGATCATCGCGGTCAGGAACAGCGCCAGCCCCAGCAACACCTGGTTGGACGGGGTCTGGCCGGTGCCCAGCGCCTGTCGCAGCAGGGCCAGCACCACGATGATGCGGGTGAAGGCGGTCAGCACCAGCAGCATCGACGGGATCAGGGTGATCGCGGTCATCAGCAGCAGGGTCTGCAGCGGCAGGCTGACCGGTTGCCCACCGATGCGGCCGACGTTGACGTCCGGCAACGGGGTGCCCGGTGCGCCTGGCGCGGCGAATGCCAGCGCCGGCAGCAGCATCAACAGCAGGGTAAGCCAGGGCAGCCAGCGGGCAGTGGCCAGCGTCGGCATGGCGGGCGTCTTCGACATCAGGCGCATCTCAGGAATCCTTGCGCAGCCGCTGTTGCAGCAGCTGGGCGAAATTGGGCAGGTTCTTCAGGTCCGGCACGCGCATCGGCGTCGGCGGTGGCAGCGGTTCGGCCAGGGTCTGCAGCTTGCTGATGCCACCGGCGGTGACGCCGAGCAGGATCTGCTCGCCGTTGACCTCCAGCACCACCACGCGCTCCTTGGCGCCGACGGCGATGCTGGCGACCAGCTTCAGCCCTTCGGCCTGGCGGAAGCTGCTGCCGGGCATGCGCTTGAGCAACCAGCCCAGGCCGACCACCAGCGCCAGCACCAGCAGCAGCGCCAGCACCGCGCCGAACAAGCCCGGGGTGGACGGTGCATGCTGGCCGACCACCGGCGCGGCGGCCTTGCTGGCCGCCTGGCTGGTGGCAATGAGCAGGGACAGGCTCAACGCAGTCTCCGGATCCGTTCGCTCGGGCTGACCACGTCGGTCAAGCGCACGCCGAAGCGGTCGTTGATCACCACCACTTCGCCATGCGCGATCAGCGTGCCGTTGACGAACACGTCCAGCGATTCGCCCGCGCCGCGTTCCAGTTCCACCACCGAACCCTGGTTGAGCTGCAGCAGGTTGCGGATCGGCAGGCGGGCGCGGCCGACTTCCAGCGACAGGGTCACCGGCACGTCCAGGATCACGTCCAGGTTGAGGTCGGCACCGGTCGCCTCTTCGGCCTGCAGGGCTTCGAACTGGGCGGCGATGGCTTCTTGGCGCTCGGTTTCATTCATTTCGGTTCTTCCTGGATGACCGGGACGCGTGCACGCGTGCCCGGCGGATGGGTAGCGGTGATCTTCACGGCGTTCATGCCGTTGGCCACGCCGAAGGTGCCGGTGAACACCGGGATGTCCTCCACGCAGATCGGCACGTGCTGCGGCAGCTCGATCGGCAGGATGTCGCCGACCTTCATGCGGGTCAGCTCGCGCAGGCTCATGCGCTTGGTGGCCAGTACGCTGGACAGGGTGACTTCGGCCACGTTGAGCTGTTCGCGCAGGGTCTGGCCCCAGCTTTCGTCACGGTCGTTGCGGTCACTCTGGATGCCGGCATCGAGCAGTTCGCGGATCGGCTCGAGCATCGAATAGGGCAGGGTGACGTGGATGTCGCCGCCACCGCCATCGAGCTCCACGTGCAGCCGGCACACCACCACGTACTCGCGCGGGGTGACGATGTTGGCGAAATGCGGGTTGATTTCCGAGTTGATGTACTCGAATTCCACGTCCATCACCGGCGCCCACGCTTCGCGCAGGTCGGCGAAGGTCTGCTTCAGCAGCAGGTGGATCACGCGCATTTCGGTGGCGGTGAACTCGCGGCCTTCGATGCGGGTCGGGTAGCGCCCGTCGCCGCCGAAGAAGTTGTCGACGATGGCGAACACCAGGGTGGGTTCGAACACGATCAGCCCGGTGCCGCGCAGCGGCTTGAAGCGGATCAGGTTGAGGTTGGTCGGCACGTACAGCGTGTGCATGTAGTCGTTGAACTTGACCAGTTCGATGCCGCGCACCGACAGCTCGGCCGAGCGCCGGATCAGGTTGAACAGGCCGATCCGCCACAGGCGCGCGAAGCGCTCGTGGACCATTTCCAGGGTCGGCATGCGACCGCGGATGATGCGGTCCTGGCTGGCGAAGTCGTAGTTGCGGGCTTCGCCCGGAACCGCGCCGTCGTCGTCGGTTTCCACCGCGCCGCTGTCCACGCCATGCAGCAGGGCGTCGATTTCATCCTGTGACAGCAAGTCGTTCATCAGGCGCCCTTACTGGGTCACGAAACTGGTGAACAGCAGGTCGTCGGCGCACTTCTTGCCGGTCTCGGCCAGCAGCACCTTCTGGACTTCGGCCAGCGAGGCGGCCTGCAGCTTTTCCTTGCCGGCGCGGTCGGCGATCTGGTCGGGGGTGACCTGCGAGAACAGCATCAGCAGGCGGGCACGCAGGGCGGGGGAGTGGGTCTTGATCGCTTCCAGCGCGGAGCTGTCGCGGGTCATCAGCTGCACTTCCACCTGCAGGTAGCGCGGGCCGTCGACCGGGCCGTTGAGGTTGACCACGAACGGCGGTTCCAGGCCGAAGTATTGCGCCGGTGCCGGCGGTGCCTTCGGCTTGGCCGAGGTGGCGGGGGCGCCATCGGCGGCATGCGGGGCCTGGGTGAAGTACCACACGGCGCCGCCGGCGGCGGCGGCGGCGACGACCGCGATCAGGGCGATGACGAGCACGGGACGGCGCGAGGGGGCGGCCTTGTCCTTGTCGGCGGATTTCTTGGTTTTGTCTGCGGCTGCGGCCACGTGTGGAGCTCCTGGAGGTTGCCTCCGGGCACATGCAAGTGGCGTGCCGCGCGGGCGGCGGCGAGCGGCTTGGCCCCTCGTGGCGGGTCGCTG
>NZ_LDJK01000034.1 GCF_001431535.1 Stenotrophomonas chelatiphaga | reverse complement strand
GCGCGCGGCTTCACCGCCGATGATTTCGCCCGCTCGCACCCGGCCGGCAGCCTCGGCCGGCGCCTGCTGCTGCACATCACCGATGTCATGCACAGCGGCGACGACCTGCCCCGCGTGGACGCCGGCGCCAGCCTCAGCGAGGCGCTGGTGGAGATGAGCCGCAAGCGCCTCGGCATGACCGCCGTGGTCGATGCGGACGGGATCCTGATCGGCCTGTTCACCGATGGCGACCTGCGCCGGGCGCTGGACAGCGAACTGGACGTGCGCAGCGCGAAAATCGCAGAGGTGATGACCCGCAGCCCGCGCACCATCGGCGCCGACCAGCTCGCCGTGGAAGCGGCGCGGCTGATGGAAACCCATAAAATCAACGGCCTGGTGGTGGTGGATGAGGCAGGACGCGCGGTCGGCGCGCTGAACATTCATGACCTGTTGCGGGCCCGGGTGGTTTAACCGAACTCGCCCCGCCCCCATTCATCCCTTACCGCACGACAACCCGGATACCCGCAAACCGATGCCCTGGTCCCCCCTGCCTGCTTTCCCCGCCCACCTGCATGCCGCCGCCGCGCGCATCCGCCTGGCGTGTTTTGACGTGGACGGCACGCTCACCGATGGTCAGCTTTACTACGACCGTGAAGGCAACGAGAGCAAGGCATATTTCGTGCAGGACGGCCTGGGACTGAAACTACTGCAGCAGCACGGCATCCACCCCGTGCTCATCACCGCGCGCAACAGCCAATCGGCGTTGAAGCGCGGCGCCGACCTCGGCATCGACACCCAGATCGCGGTCGGCGACAAGCTGGCCAGCGTGCAGGCGTTGTGCGCGCAGCATGGCATCACCCTGGACCAGGTCGCTTTCATGGGCGATGACCTGCCCGACCTGGCCCCGCTGTGCCACGTCGGCCTGGCCGTGGCCCCGGCCAACGCCCACCCCTGGATCGCCGAGCGCGTGCACTGGCAGACCCGCGCCGAAGGCGGACGTGGCGCCGCGCGCGAACTGTGCGACGTGCTGCTGGCCGCACAGGGCCGCGTCGACGCGGTGCTTGCAGGGTTCGGGGCATGAACTGGCGTACCGCCATCGGCGCGGCCTTGCTGGTCGTGGCCATCCTCAGCGGCTGGTCGCTGCTGCGCAATCGCGACAAGGGCCCGCAGGCCGTGGTCGACGATGGCAGCGTGGATTACGTGCTGCACGATTTCCAGATCGTCATGCTGGACGATGAAGGCAAGGAATCGACCACGCTGCGCGCCCCGCGGCTGGAGCGCCTGCGCGCCGACCAGACCCTGACCATCGCCACCCCGGTCTTCGAAATGCCCGGCCAGGACGGCAACCACTGGACGCTGCGTTCGGAAACCGGCTGGGTCAGTGCCAAGGGCGAGGAAATGCGCCTGCGTGGCAATGTCGCCGGTGACAGCCCGACCGTGGGCAACACTCCGCCGACCACCTTCCGCACCACCCATCTGAACGTTTTCCCCAAGGAAAACCGGGCACGTACCGATGCGCTGGTGACCATGACCCGTCCGGGCATGGAACAGAGTGGCGTCGGGTTTGAACTGGATTCCAACAACAACACGTATCATTTCCTCAGCCAGTCCAAGGGCCGCTACCTGCCCCGGCGATGACCCTGCGGCATGCTTCCCTTTTCCGCCTGGCGCGACCAGGCCACCATCCGGCAGAAACGGACACGATGAAAATCCACCTTGCAGCCCTTTGCGCGCTCAGCCTGATGTTCCCCCTGCTGGCCAGCGCGAAATCCACCGACCGCAACGAACCGATGAACATCGATGCCGGTGCGCAGACCGGTACCCTGACCGGTGACGGCAAGACGCTGATGACCGGCGGCGTGGTGATCACCCAGGGTTCGCTGGACCTGCGTGCGGCCAATGCCGAGATCCAGATCAAGGGCGGCGAAGCAGTGCGCGCGATCTTCACCGGCAAGCAGGCCACCATGCGCCAGCAGATGGACGATGGCACCTGGATGGATGCCACCGCCGACCGCATCGACTACGACATCACCAGCGAAATCATCACCCTGACCGGCAACTACAAGGTCACCAGCGCGCGCGGCACCAATGCCGGCCAGCGCATGGTCTACAACACCCGCAGCGGTGAAATGAACAGCGGCGGCGACGGCAGCCGCGTGCGCACCGTCATCCAGCCCAAGAACAAGGCGCCGGCCGCCGGGAGCAGCAAGTAATGCTCGTCGCCAAGGGCCTGCGCAAAAGTTACAAGCAGCGCGAAGTGGTCAAGGACTTCGGCCTGACCCTGGAAGCCGGTGAAGTGGTCGGCCTGCTGGGCCCCAACGGTGCCGGCAAGACCACCTGTTTCTACATGATCGTCGGCCTGGTGGCCGCCGATGCCGGCAGCATCGTGCTGGACGGCAAGGACATCACCAGCGACCCCATGTACACCCGCGCCAAGCAGGGCGTGGGCTACCTGCCGCAGGAACCGTCGGTGTTCCGCAAGCTCACCGTGGCCGACAACATCCGGCTGGTGCTGGAGCTGCGCGATGACCTGGACCGCGCCGGCCGCGAACGCGAACTGGCCAGCCTGCTGGACGAACTGCAGCTGGGCCATGTCGCCGAACAGCAGGGCGCCAGCCTGTCCGGTGGCGAGCGTCGACGCTGCGAAATCGCCCGGGCCCTGGCCGCCCAGCCGCGGCTGATCCTGCTCGACGAACCGTTCGCCGGCGTCGACCCGATTTCGGTGGGCGAGATCCAGCGCATCGTCACCCACCTCAAGCAGCGTGGCATCGGCGTGCTGATCACCGACCACAACGTGCGCGAAACCTTGGGAATCTGCGACCGGGCGTATATCCTCGCTGAAGGTACGGTGCTGGCCCAGGGCGCGCCTGCGGACCTGCTGGAAAACGCAGATGTCCGCCGCGTCTACCTGGGAGACTCCTTCAAGCTGTGAAGGTGGCCGCCGGACCCTTCCTTTTACGTTGGGCGGTGGCATGAAGACGCGGTTGCAGACATCGCTGGGGCAGCACCTGGTCATGACGCCACAGCTGCGTCAGGCCATCCGGCTGCTGCAGATGTCCACCACCGAACTGGACGTGGAAATCGCCGAGGCGGTGGAAACCAATCCGCTGCTGGACTGGGCCGAGAATGCCGAGCCGGGCCCCGGCAGCGACCAGCCGACCGAACAGCCATCGCCGGACCAGCAGCCACGCGACAGCGACGAGCGCGCCAGCCCCGGCGATGACGACTGGGCGCCGGCCGAAGTGGACTGGAGTGGCGGCGCCGGCAGCGGCGGCTCCTTCGACGATGACGACCTGGACAACGCGGCAGAGCGTGTCGCCGACACCGAAACCCTGGCCGACCACCTGCTGTGGCAGCTGCATCTGTCGCCACTGTCGGCGCGCGACCGCAATATCGGCGCGGCGTTGATCGATGCGATCGAAGACGATGGCTACCTGCGCGAGACCTTTGCCGGCATCGCCGAGACCCTGCTGCCGGCCATCCACGCCGGCGACGATGAAATCCTGACCGTGCTGCACCAGATCCAGCGCTTCGACCCGGTGGGCGTGGGCGCGCGCGATCTCGGCGAATGCCTGCGCCTGCAGCTGGATGTGCTGCCTGCCGACACCCCGGCGCTGGCGCTGGCCCGGCAGATCACCGAAGGCCCGCTGGAGCGGCTGCCGCGCAGTGGCGTCAGTGGCATCGCCCAGGAACTCAAGTGCCCGGTGGCCGACGTGGACGCCGCCGTGGCCCTGCTGCGCTCGCTGGATCCCCGTCCCGGCACCCAGATCGCCCCGGTCAGCCAGGACACCTACGTGGTGCCGGACGTGGTGATCTGGCGCCAGGCCGGCGTCTGGCGGGCGGCACTGGCCGGCCACGCCGGGCCGAAGGTGATCATCCACCGCGGCTACGAAAGCATGATCCGCCGCTGCGGCGAAGCCGATGCCGGCTACCTGAAGACGCAGCTGCAGGAAGCGCGCTGGTTGCTCAAGGGCCTGGAAGCACGCGGTGAAACCCTGCTGCGCGTGGTCCACAGCCTGCTGCAGCAGCAGGCCGGCTTCCTGGAGTTCGGCGCGCAGGCGCTGCGTCCGTTGACCCTGCGTGAAATCGCCGGCGAACTGGGCCTGCACGAATCCACGGTGTCGCGCGCCATCGCCCGCAAGCACGTGCGTACCCCGCGCGGCACCATCCCCCTGCGCGCCTTCTTCGCGTCGGGCATCGACACCGAGGGCGGCGGCGAAGCGTCCAGCACCGCCATCCAGTCGATGATCCGCCGGCTGATCGACGACGAAAACCCGCGCAAGCCGCTTTCTGACGCCAAGCTGGCTGACCTGCTCAAGACCTCCGGTATACCGGTAGCGCGCCGGACCGTGGCGAAGTATCGTGAAGCCATGAACATTTCCGCCTCGCACGAAAGAGTCCGGATCGCCTGACGCACACCGCGCCCGGCGGAGAGGTTCATTGGCAAATCCAAAAGGAGAAACCCGATGCGCATTGAAACGTTTGGCAAAGACGTCGAAGTCACCCCGGCCCTGGAAAAGTACGTGGCGGACAAGCTCGCCCGGCCCGGCAAACACTTCGTCGGCGAGCACTGCGAAACTCGGGTCACGCTGAAGCTGCAGAAGAACGAACACCACGTCGATGCCACCGTCAACATCCCCGGCCAGACCCTGCACGCCGAGGCCAGTGGACAGACCATGTACGCGGCGATCGACATCCTGGCCGACAAGGTCGACCGGCTGCTGACCTCGGAGAAGGAAAAGAAGCAGCAGAAGAAACAGCAGCACGTCCCCCTGCCGTTGAGCGACAATGAAGTCTGATGACTTCACTTTCCCCCTGATATGCCCCTGACCGATCTGATGGCCGCCGTGCAGACCCAGGTCTGCGCGGCTGCCGACCGCGAAAGCGTGCTGCTGGCAGCGGCCCAGCTGCTGGCCTGCCGCCAGGCCAACACCGAACAGATCCATCGCAACCTGTGCGAGCGCGAAGCGCTCGGCAGCACCGCCATCGGTCACGGCATCGCCATTCCGCACGGACGTGCACCGGCACTGGAACGCCCGCGCGGCGCCCTGCTGAAACTGGTGGCGCCGGTGGACTTCGGCGGCGACGAACCGGTGGACCTGGTGTTCGCCATCGCGGTGCCCTCGCATTACACCCACCAGCACCTGATGCTGCTGTCCGAACTGGCCGAGCTGTTTTCCGAGCCCGGCATCCGCCAGGCCCTGCGCGACGCCCCGGATGCGGCCGCACTGCGCGCCATCATCGACCTCCCGCCACCGGCGAGTGCCGCATGAATACCAGCATCACCGCACGCGAACTGTTCGACCAGCAGCGCGACAAGCTGGCCCTGCGCTGGGTGGCCGGGCAGAAAGGCGAGAAACGCGAACTGGAAGCGGGCAATACGGTCTCGCGGCGCCCCTCGCTGGCCGGCTACCTCAACGCCATCTACCCGAACAAGGTGCAGATTCTCGGCACCGAAGAACTGACCTGGCTGGATTCGCTGGATTCGCGCCACCGATGGGAAACCATCGAAAAGATCATGCAGTCGCACCCGCTGGCGCTGGTCATCACCCGCAACCAGCCCTGCCCCGAAGACCTGCGCGCGGCCGCCGATGAATCCAACACCCCGCTGTGGCTTTCGCCCAAGCGCGGCCACGAACTGCTCAACCACCTGTCCTACCACCTGGCACGCACGCTCGCACCGCGGGTGATCCTGCATGGCGTGTTCATGGAAATCTATTCCATCGGCGTGCTGATCACCGGCGAAGCGGGATCAGGCAAGAGCGAGCTGGCACTGGAACTGCTCAGCCGCGGCCATCGGCTGGTGGCCGACGACGCACCGGAGTTCACCCAGATCGCCCCGGACGTGCTCGATGGCACCTGCCCGGAGCTGCTGCAGGACCTGCTGGAAGTGCGCGGGCTGGGCGTGTTGAACGTGCGCGAGATGTTCGGTGACACAGCGGTAAAGAAGAACAAGTACCTTCGGCTGATCGTCCACCTGACCAAGCCGATGACCGAGCCCAGCGCCTACGGATACGAACGCCTGACCGGCGACTCGGGCACCCGCCACGTACTGGACCTGGACGTGCCGCTGATCACCCTGCCGGTGATGCCCGGACGCAACCTGTCGGTGCTGACCGAAGCGGCCACCCGGCTGCACATCCTGCGCACCAAGGGAATCGATCCGGCCGCCATGTTCATCGCCCGCCACAGCAACCTGCTCGAACGCCGCACCCCGTAAACCCGGTAGTGACGGCCGCTGGCCGTCAAAACTCGGAATCGGTAGTGACGGCCGCTGGCCGTCAACCACCCGCACCACCAACAAAGAGCCCGCCATGAACCGCCCTGCCCCGTCCGCCCCGACCCTGATCATCATCAGCGGCCTGTCCGGCTCCGGAAAGTCCGTGGCCCTGAAGACCTTCGAAGACCAGGACTACTACTGCTCGGACAACCTGCCGATCGACCTGCTGCCGGCGTTCGTGCGCGGCGTGCTGGGCGCCCCCGGCGGTGCCCCGCGGCGGCTGGCGGTGGGCATCGACGTGCGCGGCCAGAGCGACCTGGGCCAGCTGGAACAATGGCGGCAACTGGCCGCCGAGGCCGGCGTGCACGCGCAGTTGCTGTTCTTCGAAGCCAGCGACGAAACGGTGCTCAAGCGCTATGCCGATACCCGCCGACGCCACCCGCTGAGCCAACTGGGCCTGTCCCTGCCCGAAGCGATCGCCCGCGAGCGCGAACTGACCGCACCGCTGCGCCGTGCCGCCGATGCGATCATCGATACCAGTACGTTGAACGTGCACCAGCTGCGCCGCCGCATCGTCACCGAGTACACGCTGGGCCACACCACGCCGCTGTCGCTGCTGTTCGAATCCTTCGCCTACAAGCGCGGCGTACCGGCAGAGGCCGACTTCGTGTTCGACGCCCGCGTGCTGCCCAACCCGCACTGGGATCCGGAACTGCGCCCGCTCAGCGGCCGCGAAGGTGGCGTGCGCGACTACCTGGAAGCGCAGCCGGAGGTGCAGCGCTACGTCGGCCAGCTGACCGATTTCCTCGATACCTGGCTGCCCAAGCTGGGCAATGACACCCGCAGCTACGTCACCGTGGCCTTCGGCTGCACCGGCGGCAAGCACCGCTCGGTATTCCTGGCCGAACGGCTGGCCCGCCACGCCCGCGAACAAGGCTGGCAGGACGTGGCCACCTACCACCGCGAACTCGACTGAAAAAAGGGGACGGAGGGGATTAAGTCGCATCCGGCACGTGGCATGCCGGATGCGACTTAATCCCCTCCGTCCCCTTTTCGGGCGTGCAGCTGAATACGGAACACTGAGGGGCCCTGCGCCCGCTATCGCAGCGTCATCCCGACCTGTTAACGTTCAGGCATGACCTGTGGCATTCTCCTCGTAACACATCCTGGCGTCGGATCGGCCCTGCTTGAGGTGGCGACCCGGCTGCTGCGGCATCTGCCGCTGAAGACTGAAGCGTTCGACGTACCGTTCGATGCAGATCTCGATGCCCTGCTTCCGCTCGCTTCGGCCGCCCTGCGGCGGGTGGACGGCGGTGACGGGGTCCTGATCCTGACCGACCTGTACGGTGCCAGCCCCAGCAACCTGGCCGCACAGTTGGCCAGGCTGGGAACGCCGGCCCGTCGGGTAGCTGCACTGAGCCTGCCGATGTTGTTGCGTGTGATGAATTATCCGGAACAGGGACTGGATCAACTGCCCGCCACAGCGGCGGCGGGCGCGCGCAATGGAGCGATAGTCGACGATGCTTGAGAAAGAACTCACCGTAACCAACCGCCTGGGCCTGCATGCCCGCGCCACGGCAAAGCTGGTGCAGGAACTTGCGCCCTTCCGCTGCAACGTGACCATGGCCGCCAAGGGCCGTGAGATCAACGCCAAGAGCATCATGGGCGTAATGCTGCTGGCCGCCGGCCAGGGCACCCCGGTCACCATCCGCATCAACGGCGAAGACGAACAGGCCGCCATGGATGCGGTGGTCTCGCTGTTCGAGCGTCGTTTCGACGAGGACAGCTGAGCATGCCGCGCGCCCGTGCTGGACTGGCACCCACCGGCCTGCGGCCGGTGCAGCTGCTGTCCGGCCACGGCGCGTCGCGGGGTACCGCACTGGGCCGCGCGCGGGTGCGCCTGGCGCATGCACTGGAAGTGGCCGAACAGCGCGTGGCGCCGCAGCAGGTGGACAAGGAGCTCAAGCGCCTGCACGTCGCGCTGGATGCCGCGCGCAATGAAATGCACGACCTCCGCCAGCGCCTGCAGGGTGCGCTGAACCAGGAAGCCGGCGAGTTCCTCGACCTGCATGCGCTGCTGCTGGACGATCCGGAACTGCTGTTCGGGCTGGATGAGCTGATCCGCAGTGGCCCGTACAGCGCGGGATATGCCCTGCGACTGCAGCGCGACCGCCTGGCCAAGGTCTTCGACGGCATGGACGATGCCTACCTGAAGAGCCGGATGGACGACCTGGACCATGTGATCGGGCGCATCCATGCCTTCCTGCAGCCGGTGCTGCCGCCGGCGGTGAAAGGCCTGGCCGGCGAGATCCTGGTCTGCGACAACATCGCCCCGTCCGAGATGGCCCAACTGCAGTCCCAGGGCGTGGTGGCCATCGTAACCACGGCCGGCAGCGCGCTGTCGCACAGCGCGATCCTCGCCCGCAGCCTGCACCTGCCGCTGATCGTCAACGTGCCCGGCCTGCTGCACAAAGTCAGCGATGGCGACGTGCTGATCGTGGATGGCAGCGACGGCAGCATCACCGTCAACCCGCAGGCTGAAAACCTGCGTGATTACCGCGTGCGGCTGAAGGAGCATGCGCGCGAACAGCGTGAGCTGGGCCGCCTGCGCAGCAAGCCCAGCCGCACCCGCGACCAGGTCGACATCGCGTTGCTGGCCAACGCCGAATCGCTGGAAGACGTCACCCAGGCGCATGCGTTCGGCGCGCAGGGACTGGGCCTGTACCGCACCGAATTCCTGTTCCTGCAGCGCAACGAGCTGCCGGACGAAGAAGAACAGTTCCACACCTACCGCGATGCCGCGCTGGGCATGGCCGGCCGGCTGGTGACCATCCGCACGCTGGACCTGGGCGCGGACAAGGCCGACCGCACCGGCCTGACCCTGAGCAACGAAGAAAACCCGGCACTGGGCCTGCGTGGCGTGCGCCTGTCGCTGGCACGCCCGCTGGTGGCCGACACCCAGCTGCGCGCGATCCTGCGCGCCAGCGCCTACGGCAAGGTGCGCATCCTGATCCCGATGGTCAGCACGCGCGAAGAACTGCTGGCGGTACGTCGGCGCATGACCCGGCTGACCGCACAGCTGCGCGCCGAAGGCCACGCGGTCAGCGAACGCGTGCCGCTGGGCGCGATGATCGAAGTGCCGGCCGCCGCGTTCGCGCTGGAAAGCTTCATCGACCTGGTCGACTTCCTGTCCATCGGCACCAATGACCTGGTGCAGTACCTGCTGGCGGCCGACCGCAACAATGAAGCGCTCGGCGAACTGTATTCGCCACTGCATCCGGCCGTGCTGCGGCTGCTGAAGCTGGTGATCGAAACCGGCCAGCGCCACCAGATCCCGGTGGCAGTGTGCGGTGAAATCGCCGGTGACGCGCGGCTGGCCCCGTTGCTGCTGGCACTCGGCCTGACCGAGTTCAGCCTGCACCCCGGCACCCTGCTGGAAGTGCGCCGCGCGATCCGCGAAAGCGACCTCGGCGAACTGCGCGCCCGCGCGCCGAAACTGCTGGCCGCCCGCGACCGCCGCAGCATCGAACGCTGGATCAACGGCAACTGACGCTGATCTACGGCCGCGGTGGGTGCGGCGACCAGAGTGGGTACGGTGACCTGGATGGGTGCAGCGACCTGGATGGGTGCGGCGACCAGGGTGCGTGACGACCGTTGGTCGTCACGCTGTTGCTCTGTTTTCCCAGCAACACCACTGGATTCCCTGACTCCATCCCCGACAACAATCCGTCACGCTCGTTGCATGAGCAGCCATCAACTCCGGAATGGCCGGCGTTCCATCATCGGCCAAAGCTACATCCTCACTTTTGTCTGCCATGCCCGGCACCGTTGCTTGGACGACCCTGATACCGCGCGGATCGTCACTCAACGAATCGCGGCAATGGACGCCCAAGGGCTTCTCTCGTCCTACGCTTGGGTGGTCATGCCGGACCATGTGCACTGGATGTTCGAACTTCTCGATCAATCGCTGGGCTACATAGCGCAGCGATTCAAATCCAGCACGGCACTGCGCATTCGCCGCGAATGCGTACATCCCGGACCGGTCTGGCAAGACGATTACCACGACCACGCAATACGTTCGGATGAATCCCTACGGCGCCATGCAATGTACATCGTGGCCAATCCAGTCAGGGGAGCATTGGCAACGTCGATTGGTCAGTATCCGCTTGCCTGGTGTCGGTGGCTTTAGTTCGAAAGCGTGACGACCAACGGACGTCACCCACCAAGGCAGATACGGTCGTCACCCACCAAGACCTTTGCCCTTAGTCGTGCGCCATGGTCAGCGCTTCTGCGCGAACAGCCACGTCCACATCGCGGTGTCGGCATAGGTGGCGTCCCAGGCGTTGTGGTTGCCATCGGGATACTCGGTATACCGCGCATCTGCCGCGCCGGCGGCCTTGAACGCGGCATGCAGCCTGCGGTCGTCGCGGGGCAGTACGACGTCATCCTGCGCGCCATGGAACATCCAGACCGGCACGTTCTTCAGGCGCTGGGCCAGCGCGGTATACGGATCTGCTTCGTTGGCGACGGCGGCGACGAACAGGGTCTGGCGTTCTTCGCGCGGCGCGATCACCGCCCCGCACACCGGCACGATGGCAGCGAACCGGTCCGGCGCGGAAAGCGCGATGTTCCAGCTGCCATAGCCGCCCATCGACATGCCGGTCAGGTACTGCCGCGACGGGTCAGCGGAAAACTCGGCCAGCGTCGCGTCCAGCGCCGCCAAGGCGATGCGGTTGTTCAGGCCGTCCCATTCCTGGTGGTTGGGCACCTGTGGCAGCACCACCAGTGCCGGGAATGTGCTGGCGTGTTCCCGAAGGTACGGCCCGATGCCCGCCTTGGTCTGCTTCATGCCATCACGACCACGCTCACCGGACCCATGCAGGAACAGCACCACCGGCAACGGTCCGGCAGCGCGCAGGGCATCGGCGGGGACGAACACCTGGTAGCGGGAGACGTGGCCGTCCACGGTGACGCTGCGCGATTCAAATCGCCCCGCCGTGGGGTCTGGCGTGGTGGCGCAGCCGGCC
This sequence comes from Stenotrophomonas chelatiphaga, assembly GCF_001431535.1. Lineage (GTDB taxonomy): Bacteria > Pseudomonadota > Gammaproteobacteria > Xanthomonadales > Xanthomonadaceae > Stenotrophomonas > Stenotrophomonas chelatiphaga. The sequence continues at coordinate 13,224 of NZ_LDJK01000034.1, read as the reverse complement.
AGCGACATCAGCAGGGTGGCGGCAACGGTGAGGCGCAGCAGCAGGCGATACATGGCAGGTCCCGGCAGGATGAAAACGGTTCCATCCTAGCGGGCCGGGCGACCCGCAGCATCGTGCAGCGCATCAGTCCGGTCGCGGGAAGCTGGCAATGATCTCCAGCTGCTGCCGGGCTTCTTCATTGCCCGACGCTGCGGCGGCCTGCACCTGGTCGATATCCGGATGGACCACGATCAGCAGCGGATTCTCGCAGACCGGGCAGTCGTACTCGGTCACGTCCTCGGCCAGCTCCATCACCATCGCACGCGAGGTGCCTTTCCACTCACAGGCCGCGCAGGTGTGCTGCTGGTCACGCCAGCCGGGCTGGAAATAGTTGTCTACGGTGGTGGCCATGGTCGGTACCGGTCAGTGCAGCAGGATGAGGGTGGCCAGGCCAAGGAAACTGAAGAAGCCCATGACATCGGTCACCGCGGTCACCACCACGGTACCGGCCACGGCCGGGTCCACGTTCATGCGCTTGAGCATCAGCGGCAACAGCACGCCGGCCAGTGCGGCGGCACAGAAGTTGATCATCAACGCCAGCGTGATGACGATCGACAGCAGCCAGCTGTGGAACCAGACGAAGGCGATCAGACCGACCAGCAGGCCGATCAGGGTGCCGTTGATCATGGCGACCCGCAGTTCTTTCCACAGCAGGATCTTGGCATTGCTGGGGCCAACCTGGCCGAGCGCGATACCGCGCACCATCAGGGTCAGCACCTGCACCGCGGCATTGCCGCCGACGCCGGCGACGATCGGCATCAGTACCGCCAGCGCGACCACTTTCTGCAGGGTCAGTTCGAACTGGCCGATCACGCTGGCGGCCAGGAAGGCGGTGCACAGGTTGATGCCCAGCCAGACCACGCGGCCGCGCACGGCGCGCTTGATCGGCGAGAACAGATCTTCTTCTTCGTCCAGGCCGGCCGCGCCGAGTGCCTGGTGCTCGGCCTGCGAACGGATGATGTCCACCACGTCATCGATGGTGATGCGGCCGAGCAGGATGTTGTTGTCATCCACCACCGGCGCGGATACCCAGTCATGATCGGAGAACTGGCGCGCCACTTCATCGGCACTTTCGCCAACGTCGATGGCCGGCTGCTCGTCATCGATCAACCGGTTGATCGGCGTGGTGTCCTCGTGGGTCACCAGTGCCGCCAGCGAAAGTCGCCCCAGGTACTGATGCCGTCGGCTGACCACGAACAGGTGATCGGTGTGGTCGGGCAGTTCGCCGCGCAGGCGCAGGTAGCGCAGCACCACGTCGACATTGACGTCGGCGCGCACGGTCACCACGTCCGGGTTCATCAGGCGGCCGGCGCTGTCCTCGGGATAGGACAGCACCTGCTCCAGCCGTTCGCGGTTCTCGCGGTCCATCGACTTGAGGACTTCGTCGATGACGGTGTCCGGCAGGTCTTCGACCAGATCAGCAAGGTCATCGATGTCCAGGTCTTCGACGGCGGCGATGATCTCGTCCGGGTCCATGTCCGCCAGCAGGCTTTCACGTACCTCGTCGCCGACGTGGACCAGCACCTCGCCGTCGTCTTCCGGGTCCACCAGGCCCCACACCACTTCGCGCTTGCCAGGTGGCAGCGACTCGAGCAGGTTGCCGATCTCGGCCGGGGCCAGCGTATTGACCAGGCGACGCACCGGACCCAGCCGACCGCTGTCCAGCGCATCGGAAAGCAGGCGCAGTTGGCGCGCGGTCTTGTCGTGGCGTACGGCCTCGGCCATCGGAACTCCCGCAGGAAAGAAAAGGCTGCGATCCTGGGGAGGATGCGGCATCAGGGGTGGTCAGCGCGTCATTATTGCGCGCGCATGTTAAAAGCAGAAGCTTGTGGAGAAAGTGGGGTTGGTCGGCAGCAGCGTGACGACCAACGGTCGTCACCCACCAGGAGCGGGTCGCTGTCACCCACCAGGAGCGGGTCGCTGTCACCCGCCCAGAGCGGGGCGCTGTCACCCACCAGGAGCGGGGCGCTGTCCGCAGGGAGCGAGGCTGACGGCCAGCGGCCGTCACTACCTTCAGCCGAGCAGGGTTTCCAGTACGGCCATGCGCACGGCGACGCCGTTGGCGACCTGGCGAAGCACCCACGATTGCGGGCCGTCGGCCACTTCATCGGTGACTTCCACGCCGCGGTTGATCGGGCCGGGGTGCAGCACGGCGGCGTCCTTGCCGGCGCGGGCCAGGCGGGCGGCGTGCAGGCCGTATTGCTGGTGATACTGCTCCAGCGACGGTACCAGGCCTTCTTCCATGCGCTCGCGCTGCAGGCGCAGCATCATCAGCGCATCGGCGCCCTCCAGCATCTCGTCGAAATCCTGGCCGACCACGCAGCCCTTCAGCGTGTCATCGTCGGGCAGCAGCGACTGCGGGCCGCACACGCGGATCTCGCCCACGCCCAGCGTGCGCAGCGCGTGCAGGTCGGTGCGGGCCACGCGCGAATGCTTCACGTCGCCGACGATCACCACCTTCATCTTCGAAAAATCACTGCCCTTGGCCTGGCGCAGGGTCAGCATGTCCAGCAGGCCCTGGGTGGGGTGCGAACTGCGGCCGTCGCCGGCATTGATCAACGCGGTGCCCTCGCCCGCCGCCGCAGCCAGTGCGGCCACCGCACCGTCATCGGGATGGCGCACCACGAAGCCGCGCACGCCCATCGCTTCCAGGTTGCGCAGCGTATCGGTCGCGGTTTCCCCCTTGCGGGTGGACGAAGTGGACGCATCGAAGTTCAGCACGTCCGCGCCCAGCCGCTGGGCGGCCAGCTGGAACGAGCTGCGGGTACGCGTGGACGGCTCGAAGAACAACGTGCACACCGCCGAACCGGCCAGCACCGCGCGCTTGTTGCCGACCCGGCCGACCGCTGCATCGCGGATCTGGCCGGCCCGGTCCAGCAACTGCAGCAGGGTCTCGCGTGGCAGGCCCTGCAGGGTGAGCAGGTGGCGCAGGCGTCCGGATGAATCGAGTTGCGAGGCAGTCATGGGCAGGCGGTCGGCAGGTCAGGGAATGGGGGTGGCGTCGTCCGGTGAAGACAGCCAGCGGTCGATGATCACCGCAGCGGCCACCGCGTCCAGGGCGGCGGCATCGCGGCGGCGCTTGCGCCCTTCGGCGCGCTCGACGGCAAACCGGCGCGCGGCTTCGACCGAACTGGAGCGCTCGTCGATCATCGCCACCGGCAGTTTGAAACGTTCCCGCAGCTGGCGGGCAAAGCCCTGCGCGCGCTTGCGGTTGGGCTGGTCCTGGCCGTCCAGGGTGAGCGGATCGCCCACCACCAGGCCGTCCGGGCTCCATTCTTTGATCAACCGTTCCACCGCGCCCCAGTCCGGGCCGCTGCCGTGCACGTCGATCACCGCCACCGCGCGCCCATGGGCGGCGAAGGCACTGCCGATGGCCACGCCGATGCGGCGCGAACCCACATCGAAGCCGAGCACGGTGCCGTCGCGGCGGATGGCCGCCGGCTCAGACATGGCCGCTGTAATCGGTCAGCCGGAACAGGTCCACGCCGATGCGCGCGGCCGCACCCTGCCAGCGCTGCTCGTACGGGGTGCGGAACAGCAGGTCGGCGTCGGCCGGTACGGTGAGCCAGCTGTTGTCGGCCAGTTCGCCTTCCAGCTGGCCTTCGCCCCATCCGGCGCAGCCCAGCGTGACCAGCGCATTGGCCGGCCCTTCGCCGCGTGCCATCGCTTCCAGGATGTCGCGCGAGGTGGTCAGGTACACGCCTTCGCCGACCAGCAGGCTGGACTCCCACGGACGCGCATCGTCATGGATGACGAAGCCGCGTTCGGGGTGCACCGGCCCCCCGTTGAGCACCGGTCGCTGGCGCAGTTCGTCGTCTTCGGTGGCGATGTCCATCTGCGCCAGGACTTCACCGATGGTGTAGTCGGAGGGCTGGTTCACCAGTACGCCCATGGATCCGTTCTGGTCGTGCTGGCAGATCAGCGCGACGCTGCGGGCGAAGGGCTCGTCGGCCAGCGAGGGCAGCGCGACCAGCAGGTGATGGGCAAGGGAAGTCGAAATCTCGGACATGGCTGCATTCTACCCGCTGGGCCGTGTGCAGGCGCGTGAGACGGTAGGATGGCGACCACCCAGCAAGGAGCCTGCGATGTCCACCAGCACGACGCTACCGCCGTCCACCCGAAGTGCCATCGTGTTGATCGCCCTGCTGCAGGGCCTGCTGCTGTACCTGGCGCAGCAGCTCGACGGCAGCTGGCCGCTGCACGATGTCGGTTCGCGCTATCGCTGGTACGCCTGGGTGCTCACCGTGCCCAGCGCGATCGCCCTGACCGTGGTGGACCTGCGTGATCGCCGGCTGTGGCTGCACGCGCTGCTGGCATCGGTGGTGGTGCTGGGGCTGGCCAGCTGGATCGGCTGGAACCTGGACGGGGAAGCAGGCCTGCGCTCGGAGCCGCTGCGCCTGCCGTTCTCGCTGGCGATGGCGATCGCCACCTTCATCAGCCTGCCGTGGTGGCAGCACCGCCTGCAGCACGGCCACTGGCGGGCCAGCTACGACGCGCTGTTCGAACGCGCCTGGCAGAACGGCCTGACCCTGGCACTGGCGCTGCTGTTCACCGGCCTGACCTGGATGCTGCTGTGGTTGTGGGCGTCCCTGTTCGGGCTGCTGAAGATCACGTTCTTCACCGAATTGTTCCGCGAAGATGCCTTCATCGCGCTCGCCACCGGCACGTTGGCGGGCTTCGGCATCCTGATCGGGCGCACCCAGCAACGCGCCATCCAGATCACCCGCCAGGTGCTGTTCGCGGTGTGCCGGGGGCTGCTGCCGCTACTGTCCTTCATCACCGTCATCTTCACCCTGAGCCTGCCGTTCACGGGATTGCAGCCGCTGTGGGAAACCCGCTCGGCCGCCTCGCTGCTGCTGGTGCTGGCGCTGCTGCTGGTCACCTTCACCAACGCGGTGTACCAGCATGACAACGACCAGCCGCCCTACCCGCGCTGGCTGCGCCGGCTGGTGGAAGCCAGCCTGCTGGCGCTGCCGGTGCTGTCCGCGCTGGCGCTGTACGCAGTGTGGCTGCGCATCGGCCAGTACGGCTGGACCCTGGAGCGTTTCTGGGCGTTGCTGATCGCGGTGCTGGTGACCGGTTACACGCTGGGCTATGCGCGCGCGCCGTTCAGCCGCGGACGCTGGCTGCAGCCACTGGAGGCGACCAACCGGTTGATGTGCTGGGTGGTGCTGGGCGCGGCGCTGCTGGCCAGTTCACCGCTGCTGGATCCCGTGCGGATCACCGTCGCCAGCCAGCAGGCGCGGCTGTTGGCCAACCCCGATGGCATCACCACCGCCGATGCGATGCTGCTGCGCTTCGACCTGGGCCGGCGCGGCGTAGCGGCACTGCGCGAGATGCAGCGCGATGCCCGTTTCAGCGCCGATGCGCGGGCTGCCAGCGTGGCGGCCCAGGCCCTGGCGCGCACGGCCTACTGGGGCGGCGGCGAGAGCGCGATCGACGATGGCATCCGTGACCTGGCGGTGCTGCGCAAGCGGCTGGCGCTGGCCGACGGTTCGGCCACCCCGCCGGACAGCTGGTGGGACGCGATGGTCGCCCGCAAGGTGGAGACCGGCAGCTGCCTGGATGCCGATTCACGCTGCGTCGCCACGACCCGCGATTTCGACGGCGACGGCCAGCCCGACGTGCTGCTGTGCGGGTTGATGCAGGGATCCGGGGCGTACTGCCAGCTTCACGCGCTGGGTGTGCGCGGCTGGTGGACGGTGGGGTCGTACGGCTTCCCGCGCAGCGATTCGGCATCGGAAACCGCACGCATCCACGACGCCGTGCGCGCCGGCAGGCTGACCCTGAAAGCACCGCGCTGGCCGGAAATTTCGCTGGACGACGGCGCCCCTTCCAGCATCGGCAACCTGTCCAAGGAACCCCGGGAGACACCATGAGCGGATACTGCAGCATCGCCCCGGGCCATCCGGTCCACGGCCATTACCACGACCATGAATATGGATTCCCGCAGCGCGCCGAAGCCGAGCTGTTCGAACGCCTGGTGCTGGAAATCAACCAGGCCGGGCTGAGCTGGGAAACCATCCTGAAAAAGCGCGAAGGCTTCCGCCGCGCCTACGATGGCTTCGACGTGGACACCGTGGCCGCCTATGCGCAGCCGGATATCGACCGCCTGCTGGGCGACGCCAGCATCATCCGCAACCGGCTGAAGGTGCTGGCCGCCATCCACAATGCGCAGGTCATCCAGGGCCTGCGCGCCAGCCACGGCAGCTTCGCCGAATGGCTGGACGCGCACCACCCGCTGGACAAGGCCGGCTGGGTGAAGCTGTTCAAGAAGACCTTCCGGTTTACCGGCGGGGAAATCACCGGCGAATTCCTGATGAGCCTGGGTTACCTGAAAGGCGCCCACGCCGATGACTGCCCGGTGCAGAAGCGGATCCTGAAACTGAAGCCGGCGTGGTCCCGGAAGTGACGGCCCACCCGCCCGGTAGTGACGGCCGCTGGCCGTCAGATTTCCCGCTATGACGGCCAGCGGCCGTCAGGTTTCCCGCGCCGATCGTTGCGTCAGACGCCCATGTACCGGCCCGGGCGGTGGTTGAACATCAGCACCAGGCTGAGCACTACCGCGCCGATGGCCGAATACATCACCTGGATGGGCGACAGCACGCTGAACGCCACCAGCATCAGCATCGCATCGAAGCTCATCTGCACCTTGCCGGCGCTCCAGCCACGCGTGCGCTGCAGGTAGACCGCCAGGATGCCGATTCCCCCCAGGCTGGCGCGGTGGCGGATGAAGAACAAAATGCCCAGGCCGGCCAGCGCGCCGCCCACCAGCGCCGAATACAACGGCGCGATATGGGCAAAATCCGCCCAGCGCGGCAGCAGGTCGGTCAGGATCCCGCAGGCGGTGACCGCCGCGAAGGTCTTCAGGGTGAACTCCCAGCCCATCCGGCGCACGCCCACCCAGTAGAACGGCAGGTTGACCAGCACGAACACCAGACCGAAGTTCCAGCCGGCGGCGTAATGGATCAGGAAGGCTAACCCGGCCATGCCGCCGATCATCAGCCCGCCCTTGGCGAAGATGGCCAGGCCGAGCGACGCCACCAGCGTGGCCAGCACCATGCCCTGCACGTCTTCGGCGTGGGAATGGCGCAGCGCGCGGTCGTCCTGCGGGGTGCCGGCGCTATCCGGCGGCGGCGTCAGCGGGCCAGCGGTGACGAGGTGGCCGTCAGCGTCGTCGCACGGCGCGGGGCCATGGGATTGGAGGGACATGAGCGTGGGGTGTCGCGGTGGGGAGTCGTATTAGACACGATCCCGATGACAGTTGCAGGTGAAATCATTCAGCTGACGACGCGCGCTGCTGGGTGACGACCGAAAGCTTGGTGGGTAACGACCGGAGCTTGGTGGGTGACGACCGTTGGTCGTCACGCTTCTAAGTCAATGCAAGAGCCTGACGACCAACGGTCGTCACCCACCAGAACTCAGATCATCCACCCACCGAAGCCCGTCAGTCCTTGGTCACCCGGTTGATCTCGGCCAGGCTGGTCACGCCCTTGCTGGCCTTCACCAGCGCCGACTGGCGCAGGTCATTCACCCCGATCGCCTGGGCGGCGTCGGCAATCTGCAGCGCATTGCCACCGGCCAGGATGATCGTGGAAATCTCATCGGTCATCGGCATCACCTGGTAGATACCGGTACGGCCCTTGTAGCCTTCGGTGCATTCATCGCAGCCGACGGCTTCATACAGCTCGATTCCCGCATCCAGCTGGGCCTGGGTGAAGCCTTCGGCCAGCAGCGCGTGGGCCGGCAGATCGGCGCGGCGCTTGCAGTTGTTGCACAGCCGGCGCGCCAGGCGCTGGGCGATCACCAGCGTCACCGAACTGGTGATGTTGTACGGCGCGATGCCCATGTTCATCAGCCGCGCGATGGTCTGCGGCGCATCGTTGGTATGCAGCGTGGACAGCACCATGTGGCCGGTCTGCGCGGCCTTGATCGCGATCTCGGCCGTTTCCAGGTCGCGGATTTCGCCGACCATGATGATGTCCGGATCCTGCCGCAGGAACGAGCGCAGCGCCGCGGCGAAGGTCATGCCGCGCTTGTTGTTCTGCTGCACCTGGTTGACGCCGGGCAGGCGGATTTCCACCGGGTCTTCGGCAGTGGAGATATTGCGCGTTTCATCGTTCAGGATGCCCAGCGCGGTATACAGCGAAACGGTCTTGCCCGAACCGGTCGGGCCGGTCACCAGCACCATGCCGTAGGGCTTGTGGATGGCGTCCAGGAACAGTTTCTGCTGGTCGGCTTCGTAGCCCAGCTTGTCGATGCCCAGCTTGGCCGCGCTGCCATCCAGGATACGCAGCACCACCTTCTCGCCAAACAGCGTCGGCAGGGTGCTGACGCGGAAGTCGATCTGCTTGGTCTTGCTCAGGTTGAGCTTGATGCGTCCATCCTGCGGCACGCGCTTTTCAGCGATATCCAGCTGCGCCATGACCTTCAGGCGCGCGGCGATGCGCTGGTTCAATTTGACCGGCGCCCGCGCCACCATCTTCAGCAGGCCGTCGATGCGCAGGCGCACGCGGTAGTCGTCTTCGTAGGGCTCGAAATGGATATCCGAGGCGCCCTTGCGGATCGCGTCCACCAGCACCTTGTTGACGAACTTCACCACCGGGGTGTCATCGCCCTTGGCATCGATCCCCGAGTCGCCGGCGCTGCTGTCGTCGTCGGTGCCGACTTCCAGATTGGCCATGCCCTCGTCGTCGTCGCCCATCTGCGAGGACATCGAATCGTGGGTGTTCTGCCATTGTTCCAGCGTGCGGCGGATCTGGTCTTCATCCACCAGGATCGGCTCCACCACCAGGTTGGTGTGGAACTTGATTTCATCCAGCGAATGGGTCGGGTCGCTGGTGCCCACGTACAGCTTGCCGCCGCGCTTGAACAGCGGCAGTACGTGGTGCTTGCGCAGCAGCTCTTCGCTGACCAGCTTGATCGCGCTCTGGTTGGCATCGAACACGCCGACATCGAACAGCGGCATGCCGAATTCGAGCGAATTGGCGGCGGCCAGCTGGGCGGCGGTGACGACCTTGTGCTGCGCGAACCACTGCGGCAGCGGCAACCGCGCGGCGGTCGCCTTGGCCATCGCGTCGCGCGCGCCGGCTTCATCCAGCGCACCGTCCTGGACCAGGCGACGGGCAATACCGGTGATGCCGACGAGATTTGCGGTGGCGACTGCGTTCATGCGGTTCCTCATTGTGTGCCGCCCGGCGCATCCCGCCCCGTACAGCTGCATATTGGTCCGCTGCTGGCTCCCCCTGCAGCAGCCACCATCTTACCCTGAGAGCGCCGGTTTCACCGCGCTCAACGTAGTGTCGAGCTTGCTCGGCAACGCGTCTCGTTGACAGTTTCACGAACCAACGCCGGGCAGACAACGCCGCCAGTCAGCGTTGCTTGGGGTAATCGTCCCGCAGTCGGCTCCCGTAAGCGCTTTGAGGATTTCTGCAAAATTGTTGTGTAGACTTGTGTAGCCAGAGCGCATCTGGGCTAATACGCCCATGCCCGGATGGAGGACCTGATGTTCTATCCCGTTTACGTCCACCACGAACCAGGCGCCGCCTACGGCATAACCATTCCTGATCTTCCTGGCGTCTTCTCCGCGGCCGATGAAGCGGCCGATATTCCGCGCATGGTGCAAGAGGCAGTAGAGACCATGTATGAGGGCGAATCAGCCGGCCCTGGACCTGCATCGCCACTGGATCGCTACAGCCAGAGCGACGAATACACCGGTGGCTTCTGGATGCTGATTGATGTCGACCTGTCCAAGCTCAGCACGAAAGCAGTTCGCTTGAACATCAGCCTGCCAGAGTACCTGGTGGGCCGGATCGATGAAGCAGCGGCGCAGCGGCGTATGTCCCGATCGGCGTATCTGGCTCTGGCCGCAGAGCATGAGTTGGGCGGTGTGGCTGGTAGCAATCCAGGGTGCTCCAAGCAGTCCCCCGCATCGCTGACTTCGTGAGGCGCGGGACGCCCGCGCCCCTGGTGCACTGCGGACCGCGTTCAAGATCAGGTTTTGAACGTGCGCTTGTTCACTTCCAGAGCCGCACAACGCTCAGCACGGGCTGAGCGCTACACGCAGCCATGGCGCCGCCGCCATGGTTCTGCCCCACCAGTTCAAACCACCTCCACCCGCAGCCGCACACCCAGCGCACGCATCGCGCCCAGCACGCTGTCGAAGTACAGGGGACGGGTGCCATTCAACTGCCGGCGCATGGCTTCGTCGCTCAGCCCGCACTCGCGCGCCGCATGCTCGATCCCATGCAGCTCGGCCGCCAGCAGTAGCGAGCGGGCGAACGTGGATTCTTCATAATTGGCCATGTGCAGGCGGGCATCCAGATACTCGGCCGTCTCGGCGGCGCGCGGGTTGGCGGCGCGGGCATTGGCACGCTCGTGGGGCGTCATTGCTGGCTCCACATGGCATCGGCCGATGACCGCACCAGGTCGCGCCCGGACAGGATCAGCCCCTCCACCATCAGGCTGGTGACGCAGCCTTCCGACTGCACATCCTGTTTGCCCAGATGCACCGCGTGCAGGATTTCGAAGATCGATGCCAATGCCTGCAGGGTGCGAACAGGAACGGCAATCAACGCGGCGCGTTGAGGTTCTTCCGGGCTGTCGTCAGCGGCGGCGGCCCCGCAATCGATGTCTGAAATCAGGCGCAAAGGCACCACCACGTGCTTGTTGCTGCGTGATGTTTCAAACGCTTCCAGCCGCCGCTCCAGGCGTTCGATGAAGTACGGTGGGAAGTCGAGCATCTTGTCGCCCATCAGGGCGTATAACCGCTTGGCGGCAAGGGGTAATGCGAGTCCATCGGCGTACCTCACACGGCTTAAGGCCACCTGCGCCAAAGCGCGGGGTGGCGGGCGATGCGGGTTGCCATACCGGTTGAACTTAGGAAAAAGACCGGCGGATCAGGGATCCCCCACATCGCCCGCCATGAGACCGGCACGCGATGCAGCGCATTCTCCGCCGTGCCCAAAGGGCAAAACAGAGCCAAATCCTAAGTTCTTAACAGGATGGCAATCCCGGCTGACGCTCTTCGTCGCCAGCGCGTCTATACCATCAGCCGCAAGCCCTTGCGTACATGGGCGAAACTGCAAAAGTGACGCCCGATAGACCAAGCGCTCAGAACGGCGGTCGGACGCATCTCGAACTCGTTCCGCGTGCTCGCACCGGAGCGATGCCACGCCCAACGCGACACGCTCCTCCCGTAGTGTCGAGCAAGCTCGACACCTACCTGCTCTACGGTAGTGACGGCCGCTGGCCGTCAGCTCCTGCTCTGGTGGGTGACGACCGCTGGCCGTCAGCTCCTGCTCTGGTGGGTGACGGCCGCTGGCCGTCAGCTCCTGCTCTGGTAGGTGACGACCGTTGGTCGTCACGCTTTTGCCCTGCCTTTGCCCTTGCCGCTGCGCTCGCCGAGCACGGCTCGGCGCTACCGCTCCTGCTTTCCCAACGCAGCCATATAGGTCAGCAACCTCAGCCGCCCGCTGGCCCGCGCATCGGTACCAAGCGAGTTCCAGTAGCGATCCGACAACGCCCGCGCCAGCACCGTATCGCCACTGGCCCACGCCGCGTACTGCATCGCCCCGAACAGGTAATAACCTGATCGCGCATCCGCCAACAGGCCGACACTGTGCGGGCCTTCCAACAGGCGCTGGCCGCTTTCCAGAACCTGCGCGTGATCGTCCGTGGCCGCCGCGGACACCAGCGCCAGCGCATCAATAACCGTGGGATCGCGCAGCGGACATGGGCGCCACGTCGGCCGCACCCACAGCGCCTCGCGCTCGGCAGGCGCCAGGAACGGCACCGTTTTACCAGCCAGGAAGAACACCAGCCCGGCCGTTTCCAACGGGGTGATTTCCAGCTCACAGCGCTCACCCAGTGAACGCAGCGCATCGGCCAACGCATGGTCGCCACCGCCGGGCAGGTCGGCGCCGTGCTGCAGCCGCTGCGACAACAGATACGCCGTGCTGCGACGTTGCAGCACCTGCAGGTTCAACTGGGCGCCCTCCGCCGGGGGCACGCGCGGCTCCGGCCCGCCCCATGCACGGGTAAGCGGCCAGGGCGCCGTCATGATCGATTCCACGTCCCCCACGTACCCCTGCTGGAAGCGAGCGATGGGAGCGCGCAGGGTCAGGATCGGGTGGTAATCGGAATGCCGCGGCGAGGGATAAAGTGCCGGGTAAGCGCGCAGCGCGGCATCGCCCATCGCGTAGGTATCCCGCAGGTCATCCAGGCCGTGCACACCCACCCGCGCCAGCTCCGCACGCAGCGCCGGATGTTCGAACACACCCGCATTGAGTTCGGGCAGTTTTCCCTTCGGCGTGGCCACGATGATCAGGTCTGAATCGTTGGCCAGGTAAGCACGCACATCGCTGAAATGATCGACCAGCCCGTCCAGTACGGAAGACACCAATTCCGGCGTGATTTCGTACAACTGCAACCATTGCACGAACAGGCCGCCGTCGTTGAGCTGGCCCGGCACGAACGCGTAGAACTCATCGCTGAACAACGACGCGGTGCCGCCCACCCAAGGGTTGGAAGGTTCGGAAATGATCAGGTCATAGCGGCGCCCGCTGCCGGCGAAATGCGCCTTGGCGTCATCGATGACGATGTGCGAACGCGGATCGTCGTAGGCGCGGCTCACGCGGTCGCCGAACAGGCGGGCGCCCTCCACCATGGCCGGTTCGATCTCCACCGTATCCACCTGGCCGACGCGCGGATCGCCGAGCAGGGTATGCGTGGTCAGACCGGAACCGAAGCCGATCACCCCCACCCGCTCGAAGCCATGGCCGAGCGCCAGCGGCAACGCGCCGAGCAGCACCATGGTCGATTCATCGCCGCTGGGCTCCTGGTCAACGCTGACCGTCATGCCCGCATCCACCTTGCCGTTGGTGGCGATGGAACGTACCGGCCCGGCCCCGCGATCGGTCTCGAACACCGACACCGTGGCGGTCTGCCCGTCCTTGAAGAACAGCATCTTCGCGCTGTCATGCAAGCGCGCACCGCCATGCCGGTACACCGAAGAACTGAGCACCAGCGGATCAAAGCGCACCAGCGCCACCGCCGCGATTACGCCGGCAATTCCAAGGCCCACAGCGAGTGCGGCGACGCGGTAGCTGACGACCGGCTCCTGGTCGGTGGCAATGTGATCCTGCTGGTTAGGAACCTGCTCTTGGTGGGTGGCGACCGTGGGTC
>NZ_LDJK01000033.1 GCF_001431535.1 Stenotrophomonas chelatiphaga | reverse complement strand
CCACCGGTCCGGCATCGCCACACCTCTGCGCATTTTGTTTTCAAGCAGAATACGGCATACGAGTTCGGGGTCCGTCTCGTGGGCGTGGAGATGAGTCGGCGGCCGGGGTGGTGGTCTGCTCGGTGGCGGCCGGGGTGGCGGCGGCGTCGGCAGCCGGGGTGGCTTCGTCGGCCGGCTTGGAGCAGGCGGCGATCGCCAGGGTCAGGGCCAGCGGAAGCAGCAGCTTGGTGGTCTTGGTCATGTTCAGGACTCTCTCGATTTCAGTAAGGGAATGGACTGCAAACATCGACCCGTCCAAGCGGGACCGGCCGATTCAAACACAAACCCGGTTCAGACGATGCGAGCGGCTTCGTCGAAGGACAGGCGCGGCGAACGCGGGAACAGACCGGCGGTGTCGCCGTAGCCCAGGTTGACCAGGAAGTTGCTGCGCAGCGAGGTGCCGGCGAAGAACGCTTCATCCACCTTGGCCGGATCGAAGCCGGTCATCGGGCCGGCGTCCAGGCCCAGCGCGCGTGCGGCCAGGATCAGGTACGCGCCCTGCAGGCTGCCGTTGAGGAAGGCCGGCTTCTGGCGGTTTTCCTGCGGGCCGTCGAACCACGCCTTGGCATCGCTGTGCGGGAACAGGTAGGGCAGCTTTTCGTGGAAGTCCAGGTCGTGGGCGATGATCACCGTGACCGGTGCCGCCATGGTCTTGGCCAGGTTGCCTTCGGACAGTGCCGGGGCCAGCTTGGCCTTGCCTTCTTCGGAAGTGACGAACACGAAGCGTGCCGGGCTGGAATTGGCCGAGGTCGGGCCGAACTTCACCAGGTCGTACAGCGCGCGCAGCGTGGCCTCGTCCACCGGCTTGTCGTGGAAGTCATTCGCGGTGCGGGCAGTGCGGAACAACTGGTCAAGTGCGGCAGCGTCGAGTTCGTGCGACATGCATCCTCCAGGTAAAGAGCGTCAGCCCGTGCTGCCTGCCAACAGGCCTGCAGCCGGGTCCATGCGGGGCAGTGTAGAGTGTCGCGTCTGTTGCAACACCCAGCAGGGCTGAAACGAATTAATGCCAATCGTGAAACGATCGAGTGCGCCCTCGACGATTACCGATGGCCGCGCCGGCAACGTCCGGCAGGCCGTGGCGCTGGCCGGCGCGCTGCGTCTGGGCACGCACCAACCCCTGACGCTGGTGCCGCGTGCACCGTGGCGCTGGCTGTCGCCACGACGCCTGGCTGGTGACATCCGGTACGGTTACGGCGAGGCATTCGCGGCACTGTCGACGTCGCCTCCGTCACTGGCAATAGGCTGTGGACGACAGGCCGCCGGGGCATTGCGGGCACTGCGTGCGCGGGGAAGCCGGGTGGTGCAGATCCTGGATCCGCGCATCAGCGCGCGCCACTGGGACCTGGTGGTCGTGCCCGAACACGACCGCCTGCGCGGCGGCAACGTGCTGACCCTGCTCGGCAGCCTGAACCCGGTGGACGATGACTGGCTGTCGCTGGGGCGAGCCGCCTTTGCCGATTTCCGTGGCCTGCCGGGCCCACGTACCGCGCTGCTGGTCGGCGGGCCGACCGCCCACGCGGCATGGGACGAACAGGCCATGCGCGGGGTGTTCGAGCAGCTGGCCGCGCAGATCCGCGAACAGGGTGGCAGCCTGCTGGCGACCACCTCGCGGCGCACCCCGCCGGCACTGGCAGACGCGCTGCGTGACACGTTTGCCGATATCCCGAACGTGATCTGGGGCGATGGCGGTGACGGGGTGAATCCGTATGCCGGGCTGCTGGGCTGGGCCGACCGGGTGGTGGTATCGCCGGATTCGGTGAACCTGCTGTCCGAAGCCAGTGCCACGCGTGCACCGGTGATGGTGGCGCTGGCGGCCAGTGCACAGGGCCGCATGCAGCACTTCCAGCAGGCACTGCACGAACGCGGCCGGCTGCAGCCGCGCTGGCTGGACTGGGACCACGGGCCCATCGCGCCGCTGCGCGAAACCGGACGCATCGCCGCCGAAGTGAAACAGCGCCTGGCCCTGTAGTGACGGCCGCTGGCCGTCATCCCCCGCTGTGGTGGGTGACGACCGTTGGTCGTCATCCTCCGCCGTGGTGGGTGACGACCGTTGGTCGTCACGCTGTCCGCGCTGCACCCGCCGACCCTGCATCGGCACTACCGGTCTATGATGGCCGCGACATGGACCGTCCTTTCTTATCCCTCGCCCTGCTCCTGCTGCTGGCCCCGGCCACCGCCTGGGCCGACAGTGGCACCTGCCGCGAACGCTATCCCAGCCCGGCCGCCGAAGCGGCGATGTTCGACGTGGCGTGGACCACTGCCGAGCGCCTCGACGCCCTGCCCGACGTGGATGTGGTGATCGCCGCGCGCGGCGGCCAGGACCTCAGCCGCTACGGCCTGCGCCACAGCCACCTGGCCTTCCTGCTGCGCGACGACGACGGACGCTGGCGCGCGGTGCACCTGCTCAACCGCTGCAAGACCGACCGTTCGCTTCTGTATTACGAAGGCTTGGCCAACTTCATCGGTGAAACCGGCGGCCATACCGATCTGCGCATCGGCCTGCTCGAACCTGCGTTGGCCGCCCGCCTGAAGGCGATGCTGCAGTCGCCGGCCACGGCCGCGCACGCACTGCACGAACCCCGCTACAACGTGGTGGCCTATCCGTACCGCACCGATTTCCAGAACTCCAACGGCTGGGTGCTGGAAGTGCTGGCCGCGGCGATGGCCAGTGCCGATGGCGCCGCGCCCCTGCAGGACCGCGCCCAGGTGCAGCAGTGGCTGCGCGCCAACGGCTACCTGCCCAGCGTGCTGCATATCAGCCTGGGCAAGCGCGTGGGTGCGCGCGTGGCGGTGGCCAATGCCACCACGACCGACCACCCGGTGGCCGAGCGCGTGTCCGGCAACTATTCGGTGGTGAGCGTGGAATCGGTGTTCGATTTCCTGCGCGCCCGCCAGCAGCTGCCGCAGGAGCTTTCCATTCCGCATGTCCCCGTGGCCGGTGCCACGGCCGCTACGCCCTGACCCCCATTCCGCAGGAGACACGCATGTCCCGTTCCTTCGCCACGCCGGCACTCGCCCTGATCCTCGCCTCCTCCCTGCTGGCACCGCCTGCACGCGCCGGCGAGCTCAACAGCAGCGAAGCGACGGTGTTCATCTCCGTCGCGTTGACCCTGTCGATCCCGCTGGCCGCGTCGGCCGGGCTGGCGGGCCTGTCCGCGGCACCGTTCAAGGCCAGCGACCGGCACAAGGCCGCCAAGCGGGTGCCGGCCACGCCGCTGCCGGAAATGGAGGTGAAGGAGGTCACCCCCCTGCCCGACGGCGGCCGCCGCGTGCAGCTGCAGGTGCCGGGCAAGGATGACCAGACGGCCACCCTGGAATGGCCGGCGCGCGCGGATGATCCCGCCGCCGGTTTCGTGGTCGGGCAGACGGTGGCGTTCGTGCCTACCCCGGCCGGCGCCGGCTGGAACGTGCACGATGCCGCGGGCCGCCAGCTGGCCTACGTGCCCACCGCCTACGCCGCAGCCGACAGCAGCAGCACCACCTGGTGATGGCTGTCGGCTGAACGTCCCGGCTGGCCGCGTGCCCTGCCGGGGCGGATAATGCGCGCCTTCCTTTGAACTCCCTGGCTCGCCATGTCCGTGCGCCCTGTCCCTGTGTTTGCCCCGATGACCCTGCGCGCGCTGCTGCTGGCTGTGCTGGCGATGGGCGCGGTGGTGCTGGGTTCGAACGTACTGGTGCAGTACCCGATCAACGACTGGCTGACCTGGGGCGCCTTCAGCTATCCGGTCGCGTTCCTGGTCAGCAACCTGATCAACCGCCGCTTCGGCCCGGGCCCGGCCCGTCGGGTGGCATGGGCCGGCTTCGCGCTGGCGGTGGTGCTGTCGTTCTGGGTGGCCACGCCGCGTATCGCGGTGGCGTCCTGTTCGGCGTTCATCGTGGCGCAGTTGCTGGACATCACGGTGTTCGACCGGCTGCGTCGGGGCAGCTGGTGGCGCGCGCCGATGGTGGCCACTACCTGCAGTGCCACGGTGGATACCGCGATCTTCTGGAGCATCGCGTTTGCCGGTTCTTCGCTGCCGTGGATGAGCTGGGCATTGGGCGATCTGGCGGTGAAGCTGGCGATCGGCGTGTGCCTGCTGGCGCCGTTCCGCGCGTTGTTGTGGAAGATGGCGCCGGTGAAGAGCGCGGGTTGACGGCGAAGGCATGACGGCCAGCGGCCGTCACTACCGGAGGCGGGACCGGTAGCGCCGAAGGCAGCGGCAAGCAACGGCGTGACGACCAACGGTCGTCACCCACCAACGCCCGAGTCACCCACCAACGCCTGGGGCCCCCACGGCAAAGGCATGACGGCCAGCGGCCGTCACTACCGGGGTCACGTGTCGAACGGGAGCTTGGCGTCCACGCAGGCGGCGCTGATCGTGGCGCGTGCGTGTTCCAGTGTGTCGCTTGGCGCGGCCATGCGCGGGCGGCGGTCGAGCGTGCATGCCAGCCCCAGTTCCAACAGCGTGGCGTGCGCGGCCTGCAGTGCGCTGGCGCGTTCCGGCGGCAGCCAACCGCTCGCCGCCAGTGCGGCGATCAGCCCCGGCGTATCACGCGGTCCAAGCAGCGCCGGATGAGCGGACGCCGTGCCCAGTACACCCGCCTGCAGCAGGAACTCCAGGTCCGCCACGCCACCCGCGCCCTGCTTGAGGTCCATCCGCGCGGCATCGCTGCGGTCCAGTTCCGCGCGCATGCGCTGGCGCATCTTGACGATGTCCGCGTGCAACACCTCGCCGTCCCGCGGGCGGCCCACGGTCTGCGCGCGCACGTCTTCGAACGCCTCCAGCAGCCCGGGATCACCGGCCACGCCGCGTGCGCGGACCAGTGCCTGGTGTTCCCAGGTCCACGCACGTTCGCGCTGGTATTCACGGTAGCTGGCCAGCGATGACACCAGCGCGCCCTTGCCCCCATCCGGGCGCAGCCGCACGTCGATGTCATACAGCCGTCCGGCGGCGGTCACTGCGCCCAGCAAGGCCATCACCTTCTGCGCAAGCCGGGCGTACCAGCGCGCGGGTTCCAGCGGACGCGCGCCATCGCTGGCGTCCACCTCCGCCGGATTGTCGTGCAGGAACACCAGGTCCAGGTCCGAGCCGAAGCCCAGTTCCAGCCCGCCCAGACTGCCGTAGCCGATGATCGCAAAGCGCCCGTCCGGGATGTCGCCGTGCGCGGCGCGCATGTCCGCCTGTGCCAGCTGCAGCACCACATCCACCACCACCTGCGCCAGTTCGGCCAGCTGGCGCGTCGTCTCCACCGCGCCCTGGCGGCCATCCAGGCTGGCCATGGCCATGCGGAAGCTCAGGGCCAGGCGGATCTCGTTGAGCCAGCGCAGCGCCGATTCGGGGTCTTCCACCGCCAGCACCTGCGCGCACTCGGCCTGCATTTCCTCGCGGCTGGGCAGCGGCCCGGACACGCGCACGTCCAGCAGTTCGTCCAGCAGCAGCGGATAGGCTTCCAGCCGTTCGGCCAGCAGCGCGCTGCGTGCCAGCACGTCCACCAGCCGCGCCATGGAACTGGGCTGTTCGTCCAGCAGCGCCAGGTAGCTGGTGCGCCGCAGGATCGCCTGCAGCAGGCCCAGCACGCGCTTGAGCGCGGCATCGGGCTGCGGCGACCGCGTGGCGGCGTGCAGCAGCGCCGGCAGCACGCGATCCAACCGTGTGCGCGCCCCATCGGACAGCGACTTCACCCCGGACGACTGGGCGAAGTCGCGCAGCATCTGGTCGGCGCCGTGGGCATCGGCGAAGCCGGCATCCACCAGCAGCTGCGCATCGCCATGTGCGGGCAGCCCGCGCCAGTAACTGGCCACGGCATCCGGCGCGGCCTTGCCTTTACGCGGGGCCAGCAGCGCGCCGAATTCGGTACTGACGCGCTGCTGCTGCACGGCCAACGCATCGCGCAGGCTGTCGAAGTCCGGGTAGCCCAGGCCGATCGCGATGCGCAGCCGTTCCAGTGGATCGGCCGGCAAGGTGTGGGTCTGCGCGTCGCGCAGCATCTGCAGCCGGTTTTCCAGCCGGCGCAGGAACAGGTAGGCCTCGCGCAGCGCCGCGCCGTCTTCAGCGGCGATCTGCCCGGCGTCCACCAGCGCGGCCATCGCGTGCAGCAGGCGGCGCTCGCGCAGCACCGGTTCGCGACCGGCGCGGATCAACTGCAGCGACTGGCACAGGAACTCGATTTCGCGGATGCCGCCGGCACCGCGCTTGATGTCTTCGTGCATGTCACGCCGCGCCACTTCGGCGGTGATCGCCGCCTTCATGTCGCGCAGTCCATCCAGCGCGGTGAAGTCCAGGTAGCGTCGGTACACGAACGGGCGCAGCGACTTCAGCCACTCCTCGCCGGCATCGATGTCACCGGCCACGGTGCGGGCCTTCAGCCAGGCGTAGCGCTCCCAGTCGCGGCCTTCGCGCTGGAAATACTGGTCCATCGCCGCGAACGACATCGCCACCCGGCCGGCGCGGCCGAACGGACGCAGGCGCAGGTCCACGCGGTGGCTGAAACCATCGGCGGTGGTGTCATCGAGCAGCTTGGCCAGGCGCTGACCGACGCGTGCGAAGTACTCATCGGCATCCAGCGGCCGCGCGCCATCGGATTCACCGCGCTGGGCGAAGGCGTACACCAGGTCCACGTCGGAACTGAAATTCAGTTCACCGCCCCCCAGCTTGCCCAGCCCGAACACCACCAGCCGTTGCGCCTTGCCGGCATCGTCGCGGACCACGCCGTGGCGGCTGGCGAACTCGATTTCCAGCGCGCCCAGCGCCAGCTGCAGGCACTGTTCGGCCAGCTCGGTGGACCCGGCCAGGGTCTGCTGCACGCTGTCCATCCCGGCCAGGTCGCGCCATACCAGGCGGGTCGACATCGCCGCGCGGTAGCGCCGCAGCAGGCCGGGCCATTCGGCGGGCTGCTGCGGGGTGAGCTCCGGCAACGGCAACGGCGGGCAGTCGGGCTGGGTCAGGTGGGCGAGCAGCGCCGGCTGCCGGCACAGGGTATCGATGGCGAAGTCGCTGGCGACCGCCAGCTGGCGCAGGAAGGGTTCAAGCGGAGCGTCCGGCGCGCTGCCGAGGGCAATGGTCAGGCGTGCGAGGGCACGGTCGGCCAGCGGGACGAGGGCGTCGGGGAGCGGCGCGTAGGGTTGGGTCATGGGAGGATTGTAGGACGGTGCGGCGTGTTGACGGCCAGCGGCCGTCACTACCGGAGCGGGGCCGGTAGCGCCGAAGGCAGCGGCAGGAGCCGCTGCCAACGTCGTCTGCGACGGCCCGCAGGGTGCCGGTCAGGAGACCGGCATAGCCACGCTCGGCGAGCGCAGCGGCGGGCGACGGCGTGACGACCAACGGTCGTCACCCACCGGCGGCACGCGTCGTCACCCCACCGACGGCACGCGTCGTGACCCACCGACGGCACGCGTTGACGGCCAGCAGCCGTCACTACCGGTGCGTATTCAGCTGCGCGCTGCAGGCGTAAAAAAGCCCGCTTGCAGCGAACTGCCAGCGGGCTCTGCTCCCTCCCCCACGTCGGGATGCAGGGCCATCGTGCCGACTGCAAAAGCACATTGCACGCTGCACTGCAAAACAATACCGGAGGGTACAGAAGCCTTCACGCCGGAAGCGCCATCCCACCAAGGTCGCAGGCCCCGTACGGGTAGGTTTGGCCGATAATCGATCTTTCCCCCACGAAACATCGTCGTCATGCCTGCAGATCGCATCGCCAACGCGCGTCTCCGTGACCGCGTGGTCTCCGCCGAGGCCGCAGCCGCGCTCATCCAGCCCGGTGAAACCGTGGCCATGAGCGGTTTCACCGGATCGGGTTACCCCAAGGCCGTGCCGGTGGAACTGGCCCGCCGCATCGAAGCGGTGCACGCCCAGGGCCTGCCGTTCCAGATCAGCCTGATGACCGGCGCCTCCACCGCCCCGGAACTGGATGGCGCGCTGGCCAAGGCCGATGGCATCGCCATGCGCATGCCGTTCCAGAGCGACCCGGATGCGCGCAATCGCATCAACGAAGGCAAGCTGGATTACATCGACATCCACCTCAGCCACGTCGCCCAGCACGTGTGGTTCGGCTTCTATGGCGATATCGATACGGCGGTGATCGAAGTGTCGGCGATCCGCGAGGACGGCGCGCTGGTGCCGTCCACCTCGGTGGGCAACAACAAGACCTGGCTGGACCTGGCCAAGAAGGTGATCGTCGAGGTCAACGAGTGGCAGCCGGCCGGCGTGGATGGCATGCATGACATCTACTACGGCACCGCGCTGCCGCCGCATCGCAAGCCGATTCCGCTGGTGCACGCCAATGACCGCATCGGCGAAACCACGCTGCGTTGCGACCCGGACAAGATCGTGGCGGTGGTGCGCACCAACGGCCCGGACCGCAACAGTCCGTTCAGCCCGATCGACAGCACCAGCGAGCAGATCGCCGCGCACCTGATCGAGTTTCTCAAGCACGAGGTGGCCAAGGGCCGCCTGCCGGCCAACCTGCTGCCGCTGCAGTCGGGCGTGGGCAACATTCCCAACGCGGTGCTGGCCGGCCTGGCCAAGAGCGGCTTCCGCGACCTGGCCGCGTTCACCGAAGTGATCCAGGACGGCATGCTCGACCTGCTGCGCGACGGCGTGCTGAGCTATGCCTCGTGCACCGGCTTCGCGCTGAGCCCGCAGGCCAACGAGACGTTCAAGGAAAACATCGATTTCTACCGCGAGCGCATCATCATGCGCACGCAGGAAATATCCAACCATCCCGAGCTGGTGCGGCGCCTGGGCTGCATCGGCATGAACGGCATGATCGAAGCGGACCTGTACGGCAACGTCAATTCGACCCACGTGATGGGCACGCGGATCATGAACGGCATCGGCGGTTCCGGTGACTTCGCGCGCAACGGTTTCCTGTCGGCGTTCCTCAGCCCGTCCACGGCGAAGAACGGCAGCATTTCGGCCATCGTGCCGATGGTCAGCCATGTCGACCACACCGAGCACGACGTATCGGTGATCGTCACCGAACAGGGCCTGGCCGACCTGCGCGGGCTGACCCCGCGCAAGCGCGCGCAGGTGGTGATCGACAACTGTGCGCACCCGGATTTCCGCGCGCAGCTGCAGGATTACTTCGACCGCGCCAGCCGGGACAGCTATGGCAAGCACACCCCGCACCTGTTGCCGGAGGCGCTGAGCTGGCACCAACGGTGGCTGGATACGGGCAGCATGAAGGCCTGAGCCGCACTGCTGGCATCGCGGCACGTCACCGTGCCTGCCGCGTTGCACCAGCGGTGACCGCAACGTCCAGGCACCCGCACGCTGCCCGGCATGAACGCAAACTGCAAGCGGGTGGCGATGCCATCCGCTTTGATAGCGGCATGGACATCCCCTCCCCGCTTGGTTCCAGTCAACGTTCCGCCTTTGCAGTGATAACACCTGCAACATCGTCATCCCGGCAACCCGCCCTCACCGGCATCCGCAGCGTCAGCAACAGCAACAGCGCGGATACGCCTGCCACCCTGCCGCCCTTGCTCAAGCTGGACGACAGCGAGAAAGGCAGCGACCTGCTGGGCAGCCTGCGTCGGCGTTGCATGATCTACAGCGCACCGCGCGTGATCGACGCGGCGCTGGAGTTCGCCGGCTCGCTGCCGACGGAACAAGCCAGTGTGTTCCTGCGCACGGTGACCCTGGCACTGGCCGATGACAACCGCCTGTGCCTCGCACTCGCGGCGCAGCGGCAGCAGGGCGCAGGGCCGGCACCTGATGCCTCTGCGGCGGTACTGCCGCCGTTGCTGCAGGAGTACGTCACCGCACTGGGTGCATTGCTGCGTGCGGTAGCGGTGAATGGCAGGGTGATGGACGGTACGTACGGGTTCACGACCTATGTGTCGTACTGCCTGCACCGGATCGCCACCGCACCGGCACTGTATGTCGCCGAGACCGTGCTGAACGAAGCGCTGCACTGGCAACGTGGGGCACGGCTGGCCATCGGCGGAACCGACCTCAACATGGTCCCGCGCGCCGGAGACGATCCACTGGGTCCGGTGCTGCGGGCGTTTGCCCTGCGCGACCCGACGCCGGATGCGGCTGCCACGCTGGCCGAACTGCGGCAGTTTCATCCCGCGCCGTCGCCCGACCCGGCGCTGCCCGACGTGCGCTGACCCAGCCTGGCCAAGGCCAGCAGAGGCGCCTGTGCAGCCGCCAGTCGCGTTCTGTCATCAACTTCGAGACCCGCATGCTTCCCGTTTCATCGCAGCCCACGTCCACCCCATCCCACATCCCACCAACCCGCACCGTCAGTCCCCCGCAGCTGCACGCTGTTGGCAATGCCTGCCTTCCACCCGCGCCCTGCGCCTCACGCCCAGCGCCGGCGAGCGCAGCGCCCGCATTGCTTGGGCGGGCGCGACGGCTGTGCGTCACTGAAGGGTTGCCTTCAGCAATGACATGGCTTTCAGACACGCCTGCTGCACACGCGGCCGATGTGCATGGAAGGGTGCTGCAGACGATCATTCTTGCACTGGGAGACGATCGTCGATGGAAGGGGCTGTCCGCCTCGATCTCGTACCTGCGCAACCCTGGTGGGCTCAAGGATCCCGCACCGTTGAACCAGTACCGCGAGGCGCTCACGCAGTTGCACGACAAGGTCAGCCAGCTGGACCGGCGCGACCTTGCCGGGCTGGCAGCCTTTGAACATTGCAGCAGCACGGCGCTGGCAGTATCAGCTGGGTCGGCTGACAGCGATGACGCGCAGGCCCGCGCCGTGGTGCGCTGCATGGGCTGGCAGGAGGCCGCCTTCGAGCGGATTGCCGGTGCCCTGCAGGATGGTGGCCATGGCGAGGTGCGGACGCTATGGCACGCGCATGCACTGGATGCAGGGGGTCACATTGCCAACATCCAGGCCCTGCGCAGCTGGAAGCTGCTGGTTATCGGCGACTGGGTCAGGGGGCCCAACTCCAGCCACTACGTGGAACCCACGGCCGACCACTACGACGGTGTGCTGGTCCGCCAACTGCGCGCGGGCACGCCGGCAGCGACGTTGTTCAGCGACTACCCGCTGGACAATGCCGTGCTGCGGGAGTGGCTGGTTGAAAAGGCACCGGCCCTGCATCGTGGCAGCCGCCTGCTGCCTGCAGATTCGATCGACTGGAAAGCGGTCGGCGTACAGAAGTGGCAGGCAGGCCAGCGCGACGCCGGAACCTGAGGCCTGCGCGGCGTACCGTCAGCCGCGCAACGCCACCAGCGAGTCCTGCTGCAGCTGTTCGTACAACGCGAACTCGTCATGCACCCGCGCGCCCAGCGCGGTTTCAAAGGCATCGCGGTTGGCATGCGCCGCATACGCGCGCTGTTCGCCGCCGCCCAGGTTGGACTGGAAAATGCCTGCGGCGCTGACCGGCAGGAAGTCTTCGTAGATGATCGGATCGGCGGTCGCCAGGCCGTCGGCGATCAGCACTTCAGCCGGCAGTTCGGCCACGCGCTGCCGGGCTGCACGGCCGGCCTCGGTCAGCTGGTAACGGTAGTAGCCCAGGCCTTCGCTGCGCAGCGTGGCGTGGTCGTCCGGGAAGCCGGCAAACGCCGCCTGCAAGCGCTGGCCATAGTCACCGCCGGTGCTGCCGGCGCCCTCGGTTTCGCGCGCCTGCGCCAGCAACTGGTCGTACAGCGCGCGGCCCTTCGGGGTCAGCGCCAGACCGCGCTGTTCGATCTCGCCGAAGCGTGCGGTATGGGTGCCGGCATCGCCGCCGTGGTCCTTCGGGAAATGCACCGGCTCCTCCAGCGCCTTGAAGCTGGTCTGCCGCAGCAGGATCGGGCACGCACGGCGCGGCGGGCCTTCGATGACCGCCTTGGCGGCCATGCCACGTTCGATCATCGCCGTCTGCGCCGCATCGATGTCCAGCGTTCGCGGGGTGAGGTGGTTGATGTGCGGGCCACGGAAACTCACCACGTCGGCGATCAGCCGATGCGCATTGCCCAGGGCATGGTAGGTATCCAGCGCCACGGTGGCGTCGCTGTGCCAGCGGAAGGTTTCCAGTGCTTCGGCGACGAAGCGTTCGGCGTCGGCGGCGTGCAGGCCGCCCTCGCGCTCGGCCTGTTCGACCAGCGCCAATGCGTCGTCGGTGAAGATGCGCCGGTGCGCCAGGATCTGCTCAGCCTGCGCGCGCAGCTCCGCGTCTTCGATCAGCTCCAGCCGCAGCAGCGAGGTGAACACGCGGAACGGGTTGGCGGCCAGCGCCGCCGCGTCGATCGGGCGGAACGCGGTGGAATGCACCGGCACGCCGGCCACGCTGAGGTCGTAGTAGGCGACCGGATACATGCCCATCACCGCGAACAGGCGGCGCAGGGTGGACAGCTCTTCGGCGCTGCCGACCCGGATCGCGCCATGCCGCTCTTCATCCAGGCGTCCGCGGCCGTCGTTGCGCTCCAGCTGCGCGGCCAGGTCGGTGTCTTCGGCCAGCACCTGCGCGTTGATCTGCGCGACCAGGTCGACCAGGTCGCCATACAGCGGCACTTCGGTGCGATACATGCGCGACATGGCCTGTGCGAACAGGCGGCGGATGGCATCGGGCGAAACGAATTCAGCAGCGCTCATGGGGTATCCAGCAAGGAACACGGAACATGCGTTGGCAGGCATTGTCGCCGGGCCATCGCCGCTTTGAAACCCTGCCCATCCCCGCTGGCGCTGGTAGCGCCGAAGGCAGCGGTAGGAGCCGCTGCCAACGTCGCCAGCGACGGCCCGCAGGGTGCTGGTCAGGACGACCGGCATAGCCACGCTCGGCGGCAATCGGGCAGACCGCCGAGCATGGCTCGGCGCTACCGCTCCCCGCCCAGCTGGCGGCGCAGCGTGGCATCCAAGGTGATCGGGCGATCCCAATGCCGGTAGCTGGCCACGATGGCGTGGCGCAGCGCGCGCTTGTGCAGGTTGTCCGGCGGCACCGGCAAGGCTTCCACGGCCGCCTCCCAGCCGGCGTCGCGGTGGGCGCTGAACGCCCGTACCACCTCGCGGCAGCTCAACGTGATGGCCTTGGCCCAGAAGCAGGCAAAGTACACATCGGCCGCGTGCCAGCCGTGGTTGTTGACCAGCGCGGCGGCGTAACCGCGATCCACCCCGCTGTAGCGCGCGACCTCGTCCAGGAAACTGTCCGGATAGCGTTCGGCGTAGTGGTTGATGTCGGCCAGCCAGGTGTCGATCCACGCATCACCGGTGTCCACCGCGTAGGTGGCCGATTTTTCCGCTGTCTGCTGGGCCAGCGTGATCGCCGGCACCAGCAGCACGGACAGCAACAGCAGCGTTTTCAGCAGGCGCATCATGCTGGGATTGTGACCCAGCCGGGCCGCCGTGTCAGGTCAGCCGTTCCAGGCCAGCCGCTTCAGGCGGCCGCGGCCTTGGCTTCGATGGCCTGCAGCGCGGCCGGCCAGTCCCACGCCGTATCGGCGGTGACCATGCGCGGTTCATCGTCGGCCACGCCGTGTTCGGTTTCGTGCGCCCAGGTCACCGCGTAAGGCGTGTGCACGCCCCAGCCACCGAGGGTCACCACCGGTTCGATATCCGAGCGCAGCGAGTTGCCGACCATCACGAACTGGTTGATCGGCAGGTCGAATTCGGCCAACACGCGGGCATAGGTCTGCGGATCTTTCTCCGACACGATTTCGATGCGCGGGAACAGGTCGTGCAGCTGGGCCACCTTGATCTTGGCTTCCTGGTGGAACAGGTCACCCTTGGTGATCAGCACGACGGGATACTGTTC
Organism: Stenotrophomonas chelatiphaga; assembly: GCF_001431535.1. Taxonomy (GTDB): domain Bacteria; phylum Pseudomonadota; class Gammaproteobacteria; order Xanthomonadales; family Xanthomonadaceae; genus Stenotrophomonas; species Stenotrophomonas chelatiphaga. Next base: position 41,303 of record NZ_LDJK01000033.1, on the reverse strand, counting down.
GGCGATCCGGGCCACCGATTCGCGGACGCCGTCGATGAGCTCCACCGGATGGCGCAGGGTGTCGTGGCCGATGTCCAGCATGCGCTGGATGTGCGTTGCGCTGACCCGGCTGTCGGTGATGTCGATGGCCGCTTCGATCATCGACAGGGTCATCGCCTTGACGCCATACCCGAATACCGCGAGGTTGCGCCGCTGCACGTCGAGCAGGTGCCGCGCGGTCTGCGTGTCATGCACGTCGATGTAGTGCGAGAGCAGGTCGAGGTAATCCTGTTCGGCCTTGCGGTAGTAATCCTCGCTCTTCCACAGCGTGTCGTCACCGTCAAAACCAACCAGGCCGATGGCGCTGCTGCGCGCGGGCGTGGATATTTTCATGCGTGAAGAATAACAGGGCGGCCCACGCACTGGCCTGCGTGGGCCGCCCTGGCTGTTGCGGCGCCGACGCAGGGTCGGCGCCTGATGCTGCCGCGCGGTGCGCTCGCCGAGCGTGGCCCGGCGTTACGCAGGTGTTGCCGGGCTTAGTTGCCCTGCGCGCCGGCGGCGCCCTGCTGGGCCTGCACGAAGGCTTTGTATTCATCGGCCGACAGCTCGCCGTCCTTGTTGGTGTCGGCCTGGTCGAAGACCTGCGCGAGGCCGGCGTTCACCTGCGCCTCGGTCTTGCTGATGGTGCCGTTGCCATCGGTATCGATGCTGGCCCAGGTCTGGCCGCCCCCGTTGGCCTGTGCTGCAGCCTGGCCGGCGGCATGGGTGGCCTGGTCTGCGGCATTGCCTGCTTCAGCCGCCTGGTTGCCGGCCGCAGCTGCTGCCTGCTGTGCCTGCACAGCCTGCGCCTGTGCAGTGGCCGCCTGTTCCTGTGCGGCGCTCTGCGCCATGGCCGGAAGGGCGAACACACTGCCGGCGGCAACGAGGAGGGCGATCAGCGGCTTGCGGTTACGAAGAGTCATTGGGTGGTCTCCTTGGATGTGATGTTGCACGGCCATGTGTTCCGTACGGGGCCTACGTTGGCAGCGCGCCGATGAACGCAAATTGGGGCGCGATCGGCCTTCATACGCAGCATTAACCACTGCGGGCCGGGCATCGGCTACGGGCTTGGTTAGAAGGCAGTGAGCGGAAAGTAAGGTGCGCATTCAGCGGCCGGGGATTTAACGAGGCGCGAACGAAATTCAGCCTGCGTCACTACGTTCCGGCGCTGACCGCGAACTGAACAGCACCCAGCCGAGCGCGACGCCGGACAACGCCCCGATGATCTCCAGCACCACGCGGCTGCCCAGTTCGTTCGGATCGTGGATGGTGGACAGGTAGAGGCGCGCGTAGAACGGCGATTCCATCCGCACGATGCCCATGTAGAACAGCTTCCACATGTCGATGCCGGCGCCGATGACCACCGCGATACCGCTGGCCCAGCCCAATGCGTGGCCGTGGGTCCAGCGCAGCACGCGTGCGATGTGGTGGAACAGGAAATACACCAGCAGGCCCACGAGCAGGGCGATGCCCGCAGCTTCCAGGGTGCCGAGCAGACCGAAATGGAGGGGAAGGTTCATGGCCACAGTGTAATGGCCGGGCACCCTGCGCGAATCAGTCCACCGGCACGTCGTAGGCGGTGTGCGGATCCGGTTCGGGCTGGAAGGTGTAATGCCACCATTCCTTCGGGTAGTTGGCGAAACCGGCGGCGGCCATCGCCTGCAGCAGATAGGTCCTGTTGGCCTGTTGCAGCGTGCTGAGTCTATCGGCAGCGGTGTGCGCACGCACGCCGAAGAAATCGAAGTCGGTGCCCATGTCCAGTGGCGTGCAGCGCCCGGCTTCGCACTGCATCAGGCCCACGTCCACGGTGGCGGCGCGACTGTGGCCGGACTGCTCGGCGATGTAGCCCTCGGCGAACAGGCGGGACTTGTCCACGCCCGGATACTGCATGGCCTTGCGCGAGGTTTCGTGCGGGTCCCGCGCCCAGGCCACGAAGGCCTGCACCGAACGCACCGGGCGGTAGCAGTCATGCACCTGCAATGCATGGCCCTGGCTGCGCAGCTGGCGTTCCACCTTGGCCAGGGCATCGGCGACCGGCGGCAGCAGATAGCAGGCAGCTGCCTCATAGCCGGGCACCGGGCGGCCGGTGAAGTTGTTGGAGGTGGCGTAGCGGATGTCCAGCGCGATGCCGGGCGCGCGCGTGCGGATGTCTACCAACCCGGCCTCGGCGGCGCTGCGCGCAGGCGATACGGTCGGTGCTTCAGCGGCGCCGGCGCTGGTTGCCAGGGCAATCGCCAATGCGAGTGAAATGCAGGTCCTGGTAGTCATAGCTGAAGTCGATATCCGGGTCGATGGCACGCAGGTCCAGCGTAGGGACCGGCGTGTCGTTGGGCTGCAGCCACGCCTGCGCGGCCGGTTCCAGCGTATCCCAGCGCAGCACCCAGCGCGGTCCGGCCTGCACGACATCGGCCTGCAGCCGCGGCGATTTGTCCACGCTGAAGCGCAGTCTTCCCTGCTGCGGGCACAGCGACGCCTCGCCCAGCCACGGATCGCGATAGCGGCCCTGCAGCGCTGCCAGCGCGGTTGCCGGCGCCGGCACTGTGGTGCGGGTATCGGGCAGCGGATCGGCCTCTGTCGGCGATGGCGCGCGTGCCTGCGCCAGTTCGTCCAGCCAGCCATCCACCCCCTGCGTGCCGCCCGGGGCGGTGTAGTGCTTCAATGCGGCCTGCATCAACGCGGTGCGCGCATCTTCGCCTTCACCGTTGATCAGCAGCACCACGCCGACCTTGCGGTCCGGCAGCAGCGCCAGCGAGGAATACATGCCGGACAGCGTTCCGGTATGCGCCACCTTCCACTGCCCGTCCAGGTCGGACAGGCGCCAGCCGTATCCGTAGCCGGCGAAGTGCGCGTTGTCCCAGCGCCGTTGTCGCTCGCCCAAGGGCATCGGCATCTGCAGCGTCCACAGTTGGCGGCGCTGTTCACTGCCCAGCCAGCCCGGCACCTGCGACGGATCCAGCAGCACCTGCATCCAGCGCAGCATGTCGTTCAACGAGCAGCGGATGCCGCCGGCCGCCATCGACGGCGAATCCGGGCTAGTGACGCCGTCCGCAGCGATCACCACGTTGCGCCCCTCGCGGCGCACGTGGGGCTGGGCGATGTTGCCCACGGCCGGGGGAGACCACGCGCCGACCTGGCAACGTGACAACCCCAGCGGGATGAACACCTGTTCGCGCATCAGCTGGTCATACGGTTTTCCACCAGCTGCGGCGGCCACTTCACCGGCGACCACGTACATGAGGTTGTCGTAGGCATAGCCACTGCGGAAGCTGGTGACCGGCTTGAGGTGGGCCAGCCCGGCGATGATGTCGGCGCGCGTGAAGTGGTTCGGTTCCGGCCACAGCATCAGGTCGCCGGCGCCCAGGCCGAGTCCGCTGTTGTGGATGAGCAGGTCGCGCACCTGCATCTGTTCGCCCACCCAGGGATCGAACATCGTGAAGGACGGCAGGTGCCTGCGAACCGGATCGTCCCAGCGCAGCTTGCCCTGTTCCACCAGGCGGGCGAGCAGGGCGGCGGTCATCGCCTTGCTGTTGGAGGCGATCTTGAACAGCGTATCGGCGTCGATGCGGGCGTCGGGGGTATCGCCGCGGCTGCCTTCGGCGCGGCGGTAGACCACCTTGCCGTCGTCCACCACGCCCATGGCGATGCCGGGCAGCTGCTCACGCTGCATCGTGCGTTCGAACATGGCGTCGAACGGTGGGGCTGCCAGGGCGAACAGCAGCAGGGGCGCGAACATGGGATCAACCTTCAGCGTGGGCGGGTAGCGCCGAAGGCAGCGGCAGGAGCCGCTGCCAACGTCGCTTGCGACGGCCCGCAGGGTGTCGGTCAGGACGACCGACATAGCCATGCTCGGCGAGCGAAGCGGCAGGAGCTGAAGCGTGACGACCAACGGTCGTCACCCACCAGGGCAAAGGCGTGACGGCCAGCGGCCGTCACTACCAGGGCAAGAGCGTGACGACCAACGGTCGTCACCCACCAGGGCAAGAGCTGACGGCCAACGGCCGTCACTACCGGGGCCGTCGGCCGTCGATGCCGGGCTAGAAATTCCAGGCCACCACCAGTTGCGCGTAACGCGGTGCCTGCCAGCGGGTGCCGGTGTTGAACGTGGCTTCGCGGTACACGCCCGGCTGGCTTTCATAGCGCTGGTGCACGTTGATGACGGTCTGGTTGTTGAACAGGTTGTAGACCGACAGCCGCGCGCTCAGGTCGATGCCGTCCACCGGCAACCGCCAGGTCACGTTGGCGCCCATGGTCCACGTCCACGGCAGGTTGCCGAACGCACCGCGGGCGGTAGGCTCGAACACGCGCTGGTCGTAGCTGCCGCTGCAGTTGGCCACGCACAGCCAGCCGGTGCCGCCCCCGCTGCCTTCGCTGGAGGTACTGCCGCCGGCCACCGTGTCGCCCGGCCACATCACGCCGAAGGCGGTGATCGGGCCACCGGACTGCACCTGCAGCGTCGTGCCGAACGACCACTGTTCGTTCAACGCATACGCCGCACGGAACTTGAACTGGTGGCGGAAGTCGTTGAACAGCGACCCGTAGCGTTCGTTGTTGGAAGGGTGGTCCCAGTGCTGGACCATGCCGGTGTCGCCGTAGTTGGTGTCCGAGTTCACCGGGCCTTCGAAATTGCCCTCGCTCTTGGACCACAGGTAGGACGCGTTGAACATCCACTTTTCGTCCCACGCACGGTCCAGCTGGAACTCCAGCGCCTTGTAGGTGCGCTTGGGCTTGGAATAGCCGACCACGTCGCCACTGCCGCCCTTGCGGTAGCCGCTGTTGGCGGTGTCGATGGTGATCCAACCTTCCTCGGCGCAGCCGATGCTGGAATCGCCCCAGATGGTCAGGCTCTCGCCGGGGTTGGCGATCGGCCACAGGGTGCTGCCGGTCGGACCGCACGGGGTGTAGTTCAGGCGCATGTCGTCCAGCGCGCGGGTCATGCGCCGGTAGGTCCCGTTGACGCCCCACGACCAGGCCTGGTTGATCATGGTCTGGAAGCCGAGGATGTATTCGTCCTGGTAGACCGCCTTCAGGTCCTTGTCCACGCTTTGGCGCAGATCGGCCGCGCCGGTGTTCATGCGGGTGTCGGTGGGACCGACCTGCTGGCCGATGACCGGCGCCATGTACGGCGCACCAGTAACCGGGTTGCTCTGCTGCTGCCAGCCGTTGAGCACGTAGTAGGTGTATTCGTCGGTGAGCCCGCCGGCGAAATTGACGTTGATGTTGTTGGTCACCGGCAGGTAATAGCGGCCGGCGTTGCCGAACAGCTTGGTGCTGCCGTCACCCTTCATGTCCCAGGCAAAGCCCACGCGCGGTGCGATCAGGTCGTCCATCTTGATGAAGGCATCGCCATCGGCGGTGCGGTTCTCGAAGCGGTCCCAGCGCACGCCCAGGTTCAACATCAGGGTGGAGGTGACGTTCCAGATGTCTTCCAGGTAGAAGGCATTGGCCTCGGTTTCGAAGGTGCCGCCGGACACGCGGTTGCGCGCGCGCAGCATCTGGTTGACCCCGGCCGGCACGTAGGCGTTGGCGCCGTCCCACACCTCATCGCCGGGCCGCGCCGCGTACGCGGTGTAGGTCATCTGGCTCGGGCCCGGGTAGCGCGTGGACTGCTCGGTGGTCATCAGTTCGCGGTCCACGCCGAAGCGCAGCAGGTGGCGGCCGAGTGCCCATTCGAAGTCCAGCCGCGCGGCATCGCGGGTGTCATCGCGTTCGGCGATGGCGGTGCCGGTGGGATGACAGCCGGCGCGCAGGCCGTTCAACTGGCCCAGGTAGGGTGCATAGGTGGCATCGGTGAACACGGCATCGCAGTACAGGTCCAGCGTGGAGTTGGAGAACGCCCGCTGGTTGTTCTGGCCGACCATCGCCTTGGCGGTGAAGCTTTCGCCGAAGCGGCCGGTATAGGTGGCCGACCAGTTCTTGCCGCCGCCGTCGGTCAGCGTGTCGCCGCCCCACTGGCCCAGCGTGCGGGTGTCCCAGGTGTAGCCGGACGAGGCCTGGGTGGTTTCGGTCTCGTCGGAGAACGCCAGCAGTTCCAGGGTGTGGTTGTCGGTGATGTTCCAATCCAGCTTGGCACCCCAGAAATCATCGTTGCCACTGTTGTCGAACCACGTGCGGCCATCGGATGACGTGTTGTTGCCATCGGTATCGCGCTTTTCGTACATCGCGAACAAGAACAGCCTGTCCTTCACCAGCGCGCCGGAACCCCAGACGTTGGTCTTGGTGAACGAGGTGGCGTCGGTGCTGGCGTAGGCGTGCGGCGAGCCGTCGCGGTGGAAATGGTCGCGTGCCGCCGAGCGCCAGGCATTGGGTTCGAAGGTGACTTCCGCGCCGCCTTCGAACTCATTGCTGCCCGAGCGGGTCACCGCGTTGATCACCCCGCCGGTGGAGCGGCCGAACTCCACCGAATAACCGCCGGTCTTGACCTGGAATTCCTGGAAGAAGCCGAACGGTGCGCTGGAGAAGCCCCGCCGGGTGTACATGTCGGTGACGTTGAGCCCGTTGATGTAGACCGCGTTTTCGGCCACGGAGGAACCGGCAAAGGACAGCCCGCCGAACGACGAGTTGCCCCCGACCACGCCCGGCGCCAGCAGGGCGACGGCGGACAGGTCCTGCGCCACCGGCAAGCGCGAGATTTCCTGGCGGTTGACGTTGAATGAGGTCTCGGTGGAATACACGTCCACCCGGTTGATCACCCGCGAACCGACCACCTGCAGGGCATCCAGGTTGACCACCCCGCCACCGCTGGCCAGGTTCACCGTGGTGGTGCCACCGACGGCGACGCTGACGCTGACCGGCTCGCCCAGGGCGGCGCCGTCGCGGCTGAGCTGCAGGGTGTAATCGCCCACCGGCAGCTGGCCCAGGCGGTAGCTGCCATCGCTGGCGGTGGTGGCCGAACGGGTCAGCCCGGTACCGCGATTGACCACGGTGACCAGGTCACCGGCGGTGGCCCGGCCGGCAACTGCGCCGGAAACCGTCTGTGCCGTTGCGACGCTGGGCACGATCATGCCCAGGCACGCGCCCAGGGCGACGGCCAACGCCGCCCGCTTGATGCTGATTGCCTTCATCCCCTGCTCTCTCCTGCAGAAATTGAACGGTGTGGTTGACTAGGGTGTCGCGCTGGGTTTGCCGCCTGCAGGCCGTACCGTCCACTGGAACTGGTCGTCCCACTGGTCGAAGTACAGGTTGCCGCCTGCCCACTCGGCCTCGCCGCGCTGCGAGTCCACCGTTTCCGAGCGGAAGTGCTGTTTGGCCGGCACGAAGGCCTGGCCGAAATCATCGTTGAAGGCGATCCGGTAGCCGTCGATGCCACCGAGATAGAAGTCGCGCAACGCCGGCTGGTCACTGTCCAGTGCACCGGTGGTGACGTCCATCGGCAGCCAGCCGTACGGCGCCAGGTACACCGCGCCCCAGTCGTGCAGGTTGCTGTAGCCGATCGCGTTGTCGGAGAACACGCGGCCGGATTGCCAGCGCGCCGGGATGCCGTTCATGCGCAGCAGGGTGATCAGCAGCAGGGTCTGCTGGCCGCAGTCGGCATGGCCGGCCTGCAGCGCATGTTCGCTGATGTTGCTGATCGTGGAATATTCGCGCGCGCCGGCCCACGGGATCTGGTCAACCGCGTGATACAGCAGCCGCACCACTTCAAGCGGCCGCGTCTCACCCTGCAGCACGCGTTCGGAATAGGCGCGCAGTGCCGGGGTGAAGCGCACGTGCGGTGGCTGTTCGGCCAGGTACGGTGCCAGCGCCGCATCTTTCGGCGTGGGCTGCACCGCAGCAGGATCAATCGCGGTGTGGCGGGCGCTGACGGTCAGCGCGTAGCGGATCTGGAAACGGGTCGGCTGCCCGGCCACGGCCGGCGCTTCCAGGTAGGCGGTGCGCTGCAGCGTGCTGGCCGGTGCCAACTGCGTGCTGGCCGGTGCCAACTGCGCGCCGGACGGCGAACTGCCGATCCACTGCAGCTGCTCCTGCTGGCCGGGGATTTCGCGCGGATACGGAATCCAGGCACGCACGGTCTCGCCGGCCGGCACCGCATCGGCCTTCACCACCAGGGACTGGGTGACCTCCACGCGTTGCGGCAGCACCGAATCGGCGCCGCTGCGCGCGGCCGCAGCCACCACCTGCGCGTGGTACGGGGCCAGCCTTTCGTACGGGCCATCGGCCGGCATCGGGGCATCGGCACGGCGGCGTGCGCGGGCCTCGCTGCTGAGGCGGAACAGGTTGGCCGGGGCACGGTTGAAGTACCGCCGCTCGCCATCGATATCCAGGTGCTCGATCAGCCCTTGTGAATCCCAGCGCGCGAACTCGTCATCGCGCAGGTCGGGGATCCAGTGCCGCAGTTTCTGCTTGGCGGCCGCTTCATCCAGGCTGAAGTCCAGACGTATGCGCCGCATGCGCTCCTGCTGGAAGGTCAGCGCATCCCGATCGACGCCACCGGGAGGGCGCGCCAGCCACGCATCAAGCAGCGCGTTGGCCTCGGCGAATCGCCCCTGGTCGATCATCGCGATCACCGCCGCATCGGACGCCGCAGCGGGTATCGGCGTGGCCGCGTCGGCTGCAGGCTGCGCCCACGCCACGGCCGCGCACAGGCAGGCAGCAGCAGGCAGCAACAGTTTGCGAACGACCGGATCCACAGCGACACTTCCCCAGCGCGGGTGGTAACCGCTGTGTAACACGCAGCGAGATGAGGGTCAATAATTTATTCTTGCGTTCCGCGACGAAAGGAATAACTATTCCGACAGCTTTCCAAGAGGGTCACTGCCGCATGTTCCTGGCTCCCCGCAGCACCCGCCGTGTCCTGATGCTGGCCCTGTGCCTGGCCTTGGGCAGCAGCGCGGCATCAGCGCTTACGCGCGCGCCGGCCGCCACGCCGGATCCCGGCCCCGCCCTGCCCTATGTCATCGGCCTGCACGAGGCCTATCTGACGCCGCAGTACTGGGCCGCGCGGCTGCCCGATGCCGATGCGCTGATCCTGGACCGCACCCAGATCGCCGCGCAGAACACGCGCATGCGCGCTGAAGACCCGCACATCCAGGACATCGCGGCTTTGCCCGCGTCGCTGCCCGCCGCCACGCTGCGCGAATCGATCACCGCGCTGTCGCGCTGGCCGACGCGGGCGCTGTATGACGCCCACGGCACCGCGATCCCGGCCGGCCAGCGTGCCGACATCGAAGCCAACCTCGCGCTGGACAGGCTGCCCGCCCGCACCGCGCCGCAGTACGGGCTGGTGGTGCACCGCGCGGCGCTGCGCACCTTCCCGACCCGGCAGCGTGTTTTCAGCAGCACCGAAAACACCGACATCGACCGGTTCCAGGAATCGGCGCTGTTCCCCGGCGACAAGGTCGCGGTGGTCCACCGCAGCGCCGATGGCGCGTGGCTTTTCGTCCACAGCGAGCGTTACAGCGCGTGGATCGAAGCGCAGTACGTGGCCACCGGCAGCAGGGACACGGTGCTGGGTTACGCCGCGACCGGCCCGTACCGGGTGATCACCGGCGCGGTGGCGCATACCGCGTTCACGCCGGAAGAGCCGCGCGTTTCGCGCCTGCAGCTGGACATGGGCGTGCGCCTGCCAGTGCTGGCGCAGTGGTCGCCGGCACAGGCGGTCAACGGCCAGCAGGCGCACGCCAGCTGGGTGGTGCAACTGCCCGTACGCGAAGCCGATGGCGCGCTGAAGCTGGTGCCCGCGCTGCTGCCGCGTTCGCAGGACAGTAGCGCCGATTACCTGCCGCTGACCCCACGCACTCTGCTCACCCAGGCGTACAAATTCCTGGGCGAGCGCTACGGCTGGGGCCACGACTACGACACCCGCGACTGCAGCGGCTTCGTTTCGGAGATCTACCGCAGCGCCGGCGTGCTGCTGCCGCGCAATACCAGCGCGCAGGGCATCAGCCCGGCGCTGGATCGCATCGCCTTCACCGAAAAGGACGGCGCCGCCCGACGCGAGCGCGCCGTGGCCGAACTGCAGGTGGGCGACCTGGTGTACATCCCCGGCCACGTGATGATGGCGATCGGCCACGTCGACGGCCGTACCTGGGTGATCCATGACACCGCCGGCGGCAGCTGGAAAGGCGAGGACGGCACCCGCATCCAGGCGCACTTGAACGGTGTATCGGTCACCCCGCTGGAGCCGATGATGGCCAGCGATGACCTGCGCTACATCGACCGCATCACCAACATCCAGCGGGTGCGCCCGCAGAGCACGCGACAGACGCCTTGATGAAAATCACCGATATCGAACTGGGCATGCTGCGCGTGCCCCTGAAGACACCCTTCAAGACCGCGCTGCGCACCGTCGACACCGTCGAGGACGTGGTGGTGATGATCCGCACCGACACCGGCCACACCGGCTACGGTGAAGCGGCGGCGACCGCGGTGATCACCGGCGATACGCACGGGTCGATCATCGAAGCGATCCGCCACTTCATCAAGCCGCGGCTTGTCGGCCAGGACGTGGCCAACCTCAACCGCCTGTGCGCCCTGGTGCAGTCGTCGATGGAGCGCAACAGCAGCGCCAAGGCCGCGGTGGAAATCGCCCTGTACGACCTGTGGGCGCAGCTGCACGACGCGCCGCTGTACCAGATGCTGGGCGGTGGCGATCCGGTGATCACCACCGACATCACCATCAGCGTGGACTACATCGACAAGATGGTCGCCGACTCCCTGTCCGCGCTGGATCGCGGCTTCGAATCGCTGAAGATCAAGGTCGGCAAGGACATCGGCCTGGACATCGAACGGGTCAAGGCCATCCACGCCGCCGTGCAGGGCCGTGCGCTGCTGCGGCTGGATGCCAACCAGGGCTGGACCGCCAAGCAGGCGGTGCAGGCGATGCAGGCACTGGAAGAGGCGGGGGTGGTGCTGGAACTGCTGGAGCAGCCGGTCAAGGCCGCTGACATCGCCGGCCTGAAGTACGTCACCGACCGGGTCAACACGCCGGTGATGGCCGATGAGAGCGTGTTCAATCCCAGCCAGGTGATCGACCTGATCCAGCAGCGCGCCGCGGACATCGTCAACATCAAGCTGATGAAGACCGGTGGGCTGTCCAATGCGATCCGCATCGCCGACATCGCCGCCATCCACGGTGTGCCGTGCATGATCGGCTGCATGATCGAATCCAGCATCAGCGTGGCCGCCGCGGTGCACCTGGCGGTGGCCAAAAGCGATGTGATCACCAAGGTCGATCTGGATGGGCCGTCGCTGGGCCAGTTCGACCCGGTCAGCGGCGGTGTTACCTTCAACGAATCGGAAATCAGCATCAGCGACGCGCCGGGGCTGGGCATCACCGAAGTACGTGGACTGGAGATGCTGGCGTGAGTGCGGTCCGCTGCGGTAACGCCCTGGATGCTGTTGCATGCCGCCGCTGCTGAAGATCCGCGCCGAGCGCGGACAGATGTCGGCGATCGAGCGCCGCATCGCGGATTTCATCCTTGAGAACGCGCACCTGCTGCGCGATTACTCCTCGCAGCAGCTGGCCAGCGCGCTGGGCATCAGTCAGTCCAGCGTGGTCAAGTTCGCGCAGAAGCTGGGTTTCAGGGGCTATCCGGACCTGAAATTCTCCATCGGCCAGGACGTGGCCCGCAGCGGCGCCGCTCCGGCCTCACCGCCTGCGCTCGCCGAAGGGCTGGACGGGTACCTGCGCATTGCCCAGGCGCTGCAGGCCAGCAAGGCGGCAGCCGAGGACGAAACGCGTGCGGCCAATCCGCAGGCGGACGTGGAGCGCATCGTCGCCCTGGTCGATGCGGCGCCCAAGCTGTTCGTGTACGGGCTGGGCGACGATGGCCTGTACGCGCGCGAATTCGCGATGCGGCTGTCCCTGCTGGGCATGCTGGTGGTGCACCACGCCGATCCGATCCTGATGCTGGCCAACCTGTCCGCTGCGCGCCCCGGTGATGTGATGCTGGTGTTCTCCGAGTTCGGCAAGCTGCCACAGCTGTCGATGCTGTCGCGGCAGTTCCAGGACCTGGGCGGCAAGGTCGTGTCGATCACCCGGCACACCGCCAACCCGCTGCGTGCCCATGCCGATGCCTCGCTTGCGGTATGCGCCGAAGACCGCGCGCCGCACATGGCGCAGGTGCTGTACCGTGCGTCCTTGCAGTCCCTGCTGGATTTTGTTTTCGTGCTGTTGTGCGACGCCAATCCGGATCGCAACCGCCAGTTGGCGGTGAACCTGGAACGCATCGAACACCTGCTGGATACCTGACCGGAGCCGCCCATGAAGTCGCTGTTGCGTTGCCTTGCCGTTGCAGCCCTGTTACTGGCCGGTCCGGCGTGGGCAGTCAGCCCGCTGGACGGTGCCAGGCAGGTGGTGGTGGTCACCAGCGAAGGCTGGAACAGCACGCAGGGGCGCCTGCAGGCGTTCGCCCGCACCGACCACGGCTGGAAGCCGGAAGGCGCCGCGTTCGACGTGGCCCTGGGCCGCAGCGGCAGCGCCTGGGGCATCGGTCTGCATCCAGCGACGGACGCGCTGCCGAGCAAGCGCGAAGGCGATGGGCGCAGCCCGGCCGGGGTGTTCGCGCTGGGCACCGCGTTCGGTTACGCAGCGCAGGCGGACACCGCCCTCCCCTGGCAGCCGATGCAGGAAAGCAGCTACTGCATGGACGTGCCGGATTCGCCGTACTACAACCGCTTCGTCGATGCCGGGCGGGTCGGCGCCGAGGCCGTGGAAGGGTCTACCGAACCGATGCGGCTTGACCTGCACAACCACGGCGACGTGCGCTACCAGCAGGGCTTCGTGATCAACCACAACCCGCGCAACGTGCCCGGCCAGGGCAGCTGCATCTTCGCCCACCTGTGGCGCAGGGAAGGCGAGGCCACCGCCGGCTGCACCGCGATGACCGCCGCGCACATGCACCAGCTGCTGGCCTGGCTGGATCCGCGCAGCGCACCGGTGTTCGTGCTGCTGCCGCGCGACGAATACGCGCGCCTGCAGCAGGCATGGCAGCTGCCTGCCCTGCCCGCTGCCAACGGCCACGCCCGGTGAGCGCGCCGGACACCCAGCCCACCCCCAGCCTGCAGCGCGCGGTCAGCCGCTGGCAGATCGTCGGCCTGTCCATCAACGATGTGATCGGCAGTGGCATCTACCTGCTGCCGGCCGCCACGGTGATGCTGCTCGGGCCGTTCAGCCTGTGGGGCGTGCTTGCTGCCGGCGTCGTGGTCGCGCTGCTGGTGCTGTGCTACGCGCAGGCCGCCAGCTACTTCGACGAACCTGGCGGCAGCTACCTGTATGCCCGCGAGGCCTTCGGCCGCTTCGCCGGTTTCGAGATCGGCTGGATGATCTGGCTGACCCGCATCAGTTCGGCGGCGGCCCTGAGCAACGCGCTGGCCGATGCGGTGGCGCGCTTCTGGCCGCTGGCCGGCAGCGGCGGTGGGCGCATCGCGGTGATCGTGCTGTCGCTCGCCTTCCTGACCGGGGTCAACATCATCGGCGTGCGCTCGGCGGCACGCACCGGGGTGGTGCTGGTGATCGGCAAGCTGGTGCCGCTGCTGCTGTTCGTGGCCATCGGTGCGTTCTACATCGACCCGCAGCTGGCGTTCTCCGGGCAGCGTCCGGACCCGCACGACCTGCAGCGCATGGGCGAGGCGGCGCTGCTGCTGCTGTATGCCTATGCCGGCTTTGAAAACATCCCGGCCGCCGCGGGCGAGTACCGCAATCCGCGGCGTGACATCCCGTTCGCCCTGATCACCATGATCATCACAGTCACCGTGATCTACGCCGCGGTGCAGATCGTGGCGCAGGGCACCCTGCCCGGCCTGGCCGGCTCGGCCACGCCGCTGGCCGATGCCGCAGCGGGCTTCGGCGGCGAGGCCCTGGCGCTGATCCTGACCGTGGGCGCGACGATCTCCATCCTGGGCACCAACAGCAACACGATGATGATGGGCCCGCGCTTCCTGTATGCACTGGCCGCCGATGGCTATGGCCCGAAGGTGCTGGCCCACGTGCATCCGCGCTTCCGCACGCCGGCGGCGGCGATCCTGTGCCAGGGCATCATCTCGCTGCTGCTGGCGCTGAGCGGTTCGTTCGTGCAACTGGCGCTGCTGTCGATGACCACGCGGCTGTTCGCCTATATCGGCACGGCCGCCGCGGTGCTGGTGCTGGCCAAGCGCTACGCCGACCGCCCCGGCGCGCTGAAGATGCCGGGAGGGCCGCTGATTCCGGTCCTGGCGCTGGTGCTGTGCCTGGCGCTGTTTGCCAGCGCCAGCTGGGCGAACATCCTGGCCGCGCTGGCCGCCTTCGCCGTGGGCGCGGTGATCTACCTGTTCCCGCGCAAGGACGGTTGATGCGTCGGTGGCCGGCGGATCGGCTCTACGCTGCGCTCACGCGCCGGGTCCGGGCCGTTAACCGGCTCGTTGTCAGGATGGAGCCTCATCCAACGACCACAGACGGAGCCGACGAATGAGCCCCGATTACCAGATCCCCGGCCGCGTGCCGGAAGACGGCGTACAGCGCGAAGCCTTTGCCAACTACTGGCGTGAGCGCTATCCGAGCGAGCCCTATTACGATGCCAGCTCGTCCTTCGATGACTACGAACCCGCCTACCGGCTGGGCCACCAGTCACGCGCACAGGATGTCATCCGTGCGTATGAAGAAGTGGAGCGCGAGCTGCAGACGCGCTGGGCAGCCGAACGTGGCGAAAGCCGACTGGAGTGGTTGCAGGCGCAGCATGCGGTGAAACGCGGCTGGGAAGATGCGCTGCTTGCCGATCCGCGGTTGGACAAGGGCCCGACGCGCGGCATCTGATGCGTCGCACCTGATCCATCGCAAGCCGCAGCGTCCCACCATTCAGGGGGACGCTGCGGCGTGCACGGTCGCAATGGTATACAGAGGGGGTTGGCCATCCGCATCCCCGCCTGGAGATACCCATGACCCGTAAGTTGCTTCTCACCCTGGCCATCGGCCTGACCCCGATGCTTGCCACCACGGCCTGTGGCGCCGCTAGCCAGGACGCGCCCGCGCCTGCGGCCGTTGCCCCGGCGCAGAAATCCTTCAGCGCGTTCAACGCCACCGAGTTCGCCACGTTCGACGAACCGTGGGCGATGACCTTCCTGCCTGATGGCAGCCTGCTGGTCACCGAAAAAGCCGGGCGCCTGCAGCACCTGGATCTCACCAGCAGGACCAAGCATGAAATCACCGGTGGCCCGAAGGTTGCCTACGGCGGCCAGGGCGGCTTCGGTGACGTGGTGCTTCACCCGGACTTCGCCAGCAACCAGCTGGTGTACCTGAGCTACGCCGAAGAAGGCAGCAACAACACCCGCGGCGCCGCGGTGGCGCGCGCCAAGCTGGTGCTCGATGCCAGCGGTGCCGGCACCCTGCAGGACCTTTCGGTGATCTGGCGGCAGGACGCGAAAGTCAGCGGCAACGGCCACTATGGTCATCGCATCGCCTTCGGTCCGGACGGCAAGCTGTGGATCACTTCCAGCGAACGGCAGAAGTTCGACCCCGCACAGGACATGGCCAGCAACCTCGGCAAGCTGATCCGCCTGAATGACGACGGATCGGTGCCGGCTGACAATCCGTTTGCTTCGCAGGGCGGGGTCGCAGCGCAGGTGTGGTCGCTGGGCCATCGCAACATGCTGGGCATCGCGTTCGATGCCAACAACAAGCTGTGGGTGCACGAGATGGGCCCGGCCGGTGGCGATGAGTTGAACCTGATCACCCGCGGCGAGAACTACGGCTATCCGATCGTATCCAACGGTGACCACTACGATGGCCGCCCGATTCCGGACCATTCCACCCGTCCTGAATTCGCCGCCCCCAAGGTGACCTGGAACCCGGTGATCTCGCCGGCTGGCTTCATCATCTACAGCGGGGACCTGTTCCCGCAGTGGAAGGGCAGCGGCTTCATCGGCGGCCTGTCATCGCAGGCGCTGGTGCGCGTGAGCTTCGACGGCGAGAACGCACGCGAAGCCGAACGTTTCGACATGGGCGCACGCATCCGTGAGGTGGAACAGGGCCCCGATGGCGCGGTGTGGGTGCTGGAAGACGGCAAGAACGGCAAGCTGCTGAAGCTCACCCCGAAGGGCTGACCCGGTAGTGACGGCCGCTGGCCGTCACGCCCTTGGTGGGTGACCACCGTTGGTGGGTGACGACCGTTGGTGGGTGACGACCGTTGGTGGGTGACGACTCTTGGTGGGTGACGACCGTTGGTCGTCACGCCGTTGCCCTTGCCGCTGCGCTCGCGCTACCGGTCATTCCTGCAGGGCGACCACCTTGACGTCGGTGCGGCTGCAGGCCTTGTCCAGGCACGTGCCGTTCAACCAGGCCTGGCCGTTGCCGATCATCACGCCCTGCTGGTTGGCGAACACGGTGTCGAAGGACTGCGCGCTGATCGCACGGGCCACCGGGGCGGTGATGATGCGCTCGTATTCGCGCTGGAACGTCGCCGCATCGGGCACTTCGCGCTTGCTGCCGCCGGTATCCACGCGCAACGGATAGCGCATCAGCGCCGCCACGGCCGCGCGGTCATCGCCGGCGACACCCTGCTGCAACGCCTTGAACACGGTTTCGTACTGGTCGGCATCGCCAAGCACGCGCTCGATCCGCCCGCGTGCATCGCCGGTACCCGGCGCGGCCGCGTCGGCCGGTGCGTTCGGGCCGGATTCGGCCGGCGGCGCCTGGGCGGCATCGGCCGGCACGAACGGGGCGGTCGGCTCGTTCGGAGACGGTGCCACGATCGGGTCATCCGGCGTTTCACTCGGGCCTGCAGCAGCGGACATCGGCGGCGGCGCAGCATCGGCAGGCGCGGCAGGCGCATCTGCCTGCGAACAGGCGACCAGCCAGAACGGGGTGGCCAGCAACAGCGGCAAGGTGAATGAACGGGACAGGCGCATGCACGACTCCGGCAGGAACGAAGACACCCAGCCTAGCGGCGCCAACGTGAGCCGGGCATGCATGGCCCGCGCAGGCCCGGTCCCAGGCCCATTCCAGGCAACAACCAGCGCGTCCGGACAGGCCGGACGCGTCAGCACCCTCAGTCGGCGAGCAGCTCGAACTGCACCGGGGAGCCGCTGATCGCCGATGCGCACACCCACAGGTCGAACAGGCCCGCTTCGGCACGCAGCACGCCATCGCGGCCGGTGAAGGCCAACTGCGAGCGCTGCACGCTGAAGCTCACCTCGGTCGATTCACCGGGCTGCAGCATCACCTTGCGGAAGTCCTTGAGCTCGCGCACCGGCCGCACGCGGCTGGCCACGCGGTCGTGGATGTACAGCTGCACCACTTCTTCGCCGGCCACGCTGCCGGTGTTGGTCAGCGTGGTGGTGATGGTCAGCGTGTCATCCCATCCCAGCCGGGTGCTGCTCAGCTGCGGCACGCCGTAGGCAAAGCTGGTGTAGCTGATGCCATGTCCGAAGGCATACAGCGGCTCGTTGGGGATCTCGCGCCAGCGTGCCTTGAACTCGGACATGGTCGGCAGTTCCGGACGACCGGTACGCGGATGGTTGTAGAAGTACGGCTGCTGGCCGGACACCTGCGGGAAGCTCACCGGCAGGCGCGCGGACGGGTTGTAATCCCCGAACAGCACGTCGGCCACGGCGTGCCCGGTCTGGGTGCCCAGGTACCAGGTGATGGCCACCGCCTGCGCATTGCGCACCGCGCCCTGCAGGGCCAGCGCCCGGCCATTGCGCAGCAGCACCACCATCGGCTTGCCGGCCATCGCGACCGCTTCGGCCAGCGCCTGCTGGGCCGGCGGCAGGGTGATTTCCACGCGCGACTGGGCTTCGCCGCTGTAACGCTGCGGTTCGCCCAGTGCCAGCACCACCACGTCGGCGCGCAGCGCGGCGGCCACGGCCGCTTCGATGCCACCGGCGATGCCGCTTTCCAGTTCGCAGCCCGGCACCACTTCCAGCAGTGCTTCATCGCCGATGGCGGCGCGCACGCCGGTTTCCAGGTCCACGTAGCGGCTCTTGTCGCCGAACAGGGTCCAGCAGCCTTCGATGTTTTCGCGGTCCTGCACGAACGGGCCGATCAGCGCGATCTTCTGCCCGTCGCGGCGCAGCGGCAGCGCCGACTGTTCGTTCTTCAGCAGCACGATGGAGCGACGTGCCGCATCGCGCGACAGCGCTTCATGCGCGGCGATATGCGAATTGTCCGCTTCGCGCGCCGGGTCCAGCGAGCGGTAGGGATCATCGAACAGGCCGATGGTTTCCTTCAGCCACAGGATGCGGCGCACGCCTTCGTCCAGCACCGCCATCGGCACCTCACCACTTTCCACCAGGCCCGGCAGGTGTTCGGCGTAGAAGCCGCTCTGCATGCTCAGGTCCAGGCCGGCAGTGAACGCCTTGGCGGTGGCATCGCGGTCATCGGCGGCATAGCCGTGGGCGACCAGTTCCATGTCGGCGGTGTAATCGGAAATCACCACGCCGGGGAAGTTCCACTCACCGCGCAGGATGTCGGTCAGCAGTTCGGCGTTGGCACTGGCCGGCACGCCGTTGATGTCGTTGAAGGAGGACATCACGGTGATCGCGCCGGCATCGAAGGCAGCCTTGAACGGCGGCAGGTGCACGTCGCGCAGGGTCTGCGGCGAAATGTCCACCATGTTGTATTCCATGCCGGCCATCACCGCGCCATAGGCGGCGAAATGCTTGGGCGTGGCCAGCAGCGCATCGTGCGCACGCAGGTCATCGCCCTGGAAGCCGCGCACGCGGGCGGCGGCGAACGCACAGCCCAGCACCACGTCTTCGCCGGCGCCTTCCGCGCCACGGCCCCAGCGCTGGTCGCGGGCGATATCCACGGCCGGTGCGTAGGTCCAGTGCAGGCCGGCCGCAGTCGCTTCCACGGCGGTGGCACGGGCGGTGCGGCGCGCCAGTTCCGGTTCGAAGCTGGCCGCTTCGCCCAGCGGGATCGGGAACACGGTACGCATGCCATGGATGACATCGGCGGCCAGGATGACCGGGATGCCGAGGCGGCTTTCTTCGATCGCCACCTGCTGGATGCGACGGCCCAGGTCGGCGCCGACGCCGTTGAACAGCGAGCCGACCTTGCCGTCGCGCACCTGCTGCAGCACCTGGTCAGCGTTGCTGACGTTGGCTTCCGGGTTCACGTCCGGGGCAAAGGGACGAACCATGTCGGCGAACACGCCCAGCTGACCGACCTTTTCTTCCACGGTCATCTGCGCAATGAGGGATTCGATACGTTCGGAAGCCACCGGGTGTCCTTGATGTAAACGTTTTCAGTGCCGGCATTCTAAAGGTACCGGGCACAAAAGTGCGCATCTTCTGCGTTCATGTTTTCCGCCCGCGCTGAGTGCGACGGCGCGGCCGGGGTCAGCTTAAAGCATGCCGGGCGCCGGGGTGGCGGGTGGGGTCGACGGCTGTTCCGGGGCTGCCAGGCGGCCCACGTCGGCGCTGCGGGCCCGGGCGTCCATCAGCATCGCGTCGCTGGAAGCCTGGAACACGCGCAGCCCGAAGGCCGGCAGGATTGCCAGCAGGTGGTCGAAGACATCCGACTGCACGCTTTCGTACTCGGCCCAGGCCACGCTGCGGGTGAAGCAGTACAGCTCCAGTGGCAGGCCTTCGGTGGTGGGCTGCAACTGGCGCACCAGCAGGGTCATGTCGGTGTTGATCCCCGCGTGGCTGCGCAGATAGCGCTCGACGTAGGCGCGGAAGGTGCCCAGGTTGGTGACCCGCCGGCTGTTGATCTCACCGGCTCCCTGCGCGCGCAGCTGCGCGTTCCACTGGTCCAGCTCGGCATCTTTTTCGTGCAGGTAATCGGCCAGCAGGGCGAACTGGCCGACCCGCGCGCGTGCCTCGGCGTCCATGAAACCGACGCTGTGCTGGTCCAGGAACAGCGCGCGCTTGATCCGGCGGCCGCCGGACTCCTGCATGCCACGCCAGTTCTTGAACGATTCGGTGACCAGCTTCTTGGTCGGGATGGTGGTGATGGTCTTGTCGAAGTTCTGCACGGTGACGGTGTGCAGCGCGATGTCGATGACGTCGCCATCGGCGTTCTGGCTGGGCATCTCGATCCAGTCACCCAGGCGGATCCGGCCATCGCCGCTGATCTGCACGCTGGCCACCAGCGACAGGATGGTGTCCTGGAAGATCAGCATCAGCACCGCGGTAGCCGCGCCCAGGCCGGTCACCAGGTAACGCAGTTCCACGCCGGCGAGCGTCGCCACGATCGCCAGCCCGGCAATCGCGAAAATGACGATCTTGGCGACCTGCAGGTAGCCCTTGATCGGCTTGTTGCGCGCGTCCGGCCGGCGCTCGTACAGATCGTTGGCGGCATCCAGTGCATGCGACAGTGCCATCGAGACGGTCAGGATGGCCCAGGCCTGGCAGGCCGCGACGATGAACGCCACCAGCCCGCCGGGCAGGTCCGGCACGTAGGTGATGCCCGAGGCGATGACCTGGCTGGGCACCACATTCGACAGCCGGGAGATCACCCGCATCACATTGCTGCCGCGGCCGGAATCAGCCCCCGGCAGGCGGGCGAGCAGGCGGCGCAGGCCACGCAGCAGGATGCGCTTGGTGACCCAGTTGGCCAGCGCGGCGGCGATCACCAGCGCCGACAGCATCAGCGCGAGATAGGCACCGGGATACGGCGCCAACGAATCCTGCAGGCTGTCCAGCCAGTTCACCACCACTACCGCATCCACCACCAGGTCGCCTCCTTCTTGTAGGTCGTTTTTTGGTTTCCGGTAGCCGACCGGGGCCGGCACTGCCGGGTTACAGGGCCCGTTCGCGCTCGATGATCACGCCGACGGCGCGCGCACCGCGTACGGCACCGGGCTTGCTGAGCTTCAGCCGCAGCCACTGCACGTCGAATTCCTGCAGCACGATCTCCGCGCAGCGCTCGGCCAGGGTTTCCACCAGGCCGAAGTCCGAGGCCCGCACGTACTCCTGCAGCCGGTTGCTGACGGCCTTGTAATTGAGGGTGTGCTCGATGTTGTCGGTGGCGGCCGGACGACGGTTGTCAAAGCCCATTTCCAGGTCGAACACCAGCGTCTGGCGGATCCGTCGTTCCCAGTCGTAGATACCGATCAGGGCGTCGATTTCCAGCCCTTCGATGAATACCTTGTCCATGATGCCTGCCACACGAAAGAGGCGGTCATGGTAACGGGACAGGCCGCGGGGTGCAGGGACGTGGGATGAACAGCGGGGCCCGTGCCTGCTCAGTGGTTCGCAGGCACGGCTGGGAGATCCCCGGCCCCCGGGCGTAGGGGCGGGTCGCTGGGCCTTGAAATGACGTGGTATCCAAAAACATCGGCCACGAGATTGCCGAAACCAATACGCGACCCGTAGAGAACCACTGCCAGCACCGCGACACAGGCCGCTGCCAGCAGGTTGGCCGCAAGATTCTCGGCAACAGCGCGGATGAACGACCTGCTGCGGGCAAGTTGGCGGCAAAGCTCGCGCTGATAGAGCCGTGCGATTTCCCCTGTCGACTCCTCCAGCACCTCCTGAACGAACACCTCAAGTGATCGCTCAGCCTCAGACCGATAGGCCGACACACGCAGGTCAAGGTTGGCGGTGACGATGAATGCATCAAGCTCCTCGTCCCTCGGGAGCCGCCCCTTGTCCAGGCGAAATGTCTCGATGAAGGTCAACTTGTCACGCGTGTACAGCGCATAGGCGACATGACCGGCCATATCGCCCTCATCGTTGACCAGCCTTGCGAAGGTCAGACGATCGGACATCACCACATCAACCGTGCTTCAACGACCCGAGCGCAATCCTACCGGCGCGATCGATCATCTCGCGGCTCAACCTCAAGGGAAGCCGCGGTGGCGCCTCTGCGCCGCGAAGGGAAGATCGTGCTATCAGGCGAGCATTGGCATCGCGCACCATCTGCCGTGTCACGACGATTTTCGGATGGACCATGAGCATGAGGCTTTCCTCGGTTCGGTCAGGCATGAAGGAGTATTGCACTCACGCAACCATCAACCAGCGTCCAAGCGGCCATTATCAGAACATTCAATGGCCGGTGCGCTGCCGATCACACCGCCGGCAGCGTCGCCATGTCCCAGCGCGGGGTGACGTCCACGCGCGGCGGATTGTGCTGCCCGGCCTGCAGGCGCAGTGCGCCGGCAAAGGCGATCATCGCGCCGTTGTCGGTGCACAGCGCCGGGCGCGGGAAGCATGCCCTGCCCCCCAGCTTGGCGGCCATTTCCTGCAGGCGCACGCGCAGGCGCTTGTTCGCCCCGACCCCGCCGGCCACAACGATCACATTGGTGCCGGCCGCTTCCAGCGCGCGCCCACATTTGATCACCAGCGTCTCGACCACGGCATCTTCGAAGCCACGTGCGATGTCGGCGCGGGTCTGCTCGCTCTGGTCGCTGTCGCGCCAGGCCAGCAGTACCTGGGTCTTCAGTCCGGAGAAGCTGAAATCCAGCCCCGGGCGGTCGGTCATCGGGCGCGAGAAACGGTAGGCGCCCGGACGGCCCTGTTCGGCCAGCGCGGCCAGCTGCGGCCCCCCCGGATATGGCAGGCCCATCATCTTGGCGGTCTTGTCGAAGGCTTCGCCGGCGGCATCGTCCAGCGTCTCACCCAGCAACCGGTATTTACCGATGGCATCCACCGCCACCAGCTGGGTATGGCCACCGGACACCAGCAACGCCACGAACGGCGCCTGCGGCGGGTCATCTTCCATCAGCGGCGCCAGCAGGTGGCCTTCCATGTGGTGGACACCCACGGCCGGCACCTCCAGTGCCCAGGCCAGCGAACGCGCCACGCCGGCACCGACCAGCAGCGCGCCGACCAGGCCGGGACCGGCGGTGTAGGCCACCCCGTCGATGTCGCCGACCGTCATGCCGGCTTCGTCCAGCGTCTGCCGGATCAGCGGCAGCAGCTTGCGCACATGGTCACGGCTGGCCAGTTCCGGCACCACGCCGCCGTACTCGGCGTGCAGCGCGATCTGGCTGTACACCGCGTGGGCGCGCAGGGCTTCGATGCCGGCCAGGTCGGTGTCATACACCGCCACGCCGGTCTCATCGCACGATGATTCAATACCAAGTACTCGCATGTGGTGTATTATGCGCCCCCTGCGTGCTCCTCAGGGGCGATGCAGGCCCTTGAGATGCAAGAAAACCGGCCCGTATTCAGGCCGGGATGCTTGCAGTTTGTCGAAGCGCCGCTATAATGTGCGGCTCGCCGGGTATAGACCCGGTTCTACACAGTGTCCGGAGATTCCATGCCCAGCGTCAAAGTCCGCGAGAACGAACCTTTTGAGTTTGCTCTTCGCCGCTTCAAGCGCACTTGCGAAAAGGCCGGTGTGCTGGCCGAAACCCGTAAGCGCGAGTTCTACGAAAAGCCGACCCAGGAACGTAAGCGCAAGGCTGCTGCTGCAGTGAAGCGTCAGCTGCGCCGTTCGTCGCGCGACGTCACCAAGCGTCAGCGCCTGTACTGATCGGACGCACTCATGGCGACAGGTTCTGCCTGTCGCGGTGGGGAAGAAGCCGGCACGCGCAAGCGTCGCCGGCTTTTTGCGTTCCCGGGCCGCCGCCACGGCGTCCCCCATTTGCCTGACTTACGACACACGAGGTGCTCCATGAGCATGAAGCTGAAGCTGACCGACGACATGAAGGCCGCCATGAAGAGCGGCGACAAGCACACCCTGGGCGTGGTCCGCCTGATCAAGGCCGCCGTCCAGCAGAAGGAAGTGGACGAGCGCATCGAGCTGGACGACACCGCCGTGGTCGCCGTGCTGGACAAGATGGTCAAGCAGCGCAAGGACTCGATCAGCCAGTACGAAGCGGCCAACCGCGAAGACCTGGCGCAGATCGAGCGCGAGGAAATGGTGGTGATCGAGCGTTACCTGCCGGCCAAGATGGGCGAAGCCGAGATCGTCGCCGCCATCCAGGCCGCCGTGGCGGAAACCGGCGCGACCAGCCCGGCCGACATCGGCAAGCTGATGGGCGCGCTGAAGCCGAAGGTCGCCGGCAAGGCCGACATGGGCCTGGTGTCCAAGCTGGTCAAGCAGCAGCTCGCAGGCTGACGCGAACGCCTGCCCCGGTTGCGCCGAGCCCCGCTCGGCCGACCGCATTGCAACGCCGTAACAGGAAGCCGCCGGGCATGGCTTGGCGCTCCCCTGCCCCTCGCTTCACCCTTTCTTCGACCTGCCGCTGGTAAAACAGCCCGCATGTCCGATCCGACCAACGCCCCCGCCGCCGCCGCCGATCCGCACCGCGGTGTCCCGCATGCCATGCGCAAGTACGTGGACCGGCTCAACCGCAGCTTCCCGATGGCGGTGCTCAACCGCTTCATCGAAGTGGACGTGCTGAGCCAGGCCGCTGCGGTGTCTTTCTACGCCCTGTTGTCGATGGCGCCGCTGCTGGTGCTGCTGCTGTGGCTGACCGCATCGCTGTACCCGCCGGCCCAGCAGGCATTGGTCGACCAGATCGGCACCGCTGCCGGCAGCAGCGTGGCGGTGGTCGCCGAAACCGTGTTGAAGAATGCCGACCAGCAGCCCAGCATCGGCTCGCTGGCCGGCATCTGGAGCACCCTGCTGCTGTTCATCGGTGCCACGGCGGTGTTCGCCCAGTTGCAGGGCGCGCTGAACCTGATTTTCCGTACCAGCGGCGAGCGCCTGGACGGGCTGGCCGCGTGGCTGCGCAAGCGCGTTTTTTCCTTCGGCGTGGTGCTGGCGCTGGGCCTGCTGCTGGTGGTGTCGATGACCGCCACCACCATGCTGCAGGTAGCCTTCGCGCAGCTGCCTTCGCTGCTGCCCGCGCTGGGCTACATCAGCACGTTGCTGCTGTACACGGTGGCGTTCGCCTTCATGTACCACTACCTGCCGGACCGGCGCGTGGCGTGGCGCCAGGCCTTCATCGGCGGCGCCATCACCTCGGCGTTGTTCGCGCTGGGGCGCTATGGGATCGGCGTGTACATCGCGCAGGTGGCGCCGGGCAGCGCGTACGGCTCGATGGGCGCGCTGGTGATTTCGCTGGTGTGGATCTACTACGCCATGGTGGTGTTCTTCGTCGGCGCGCTGATGACCTCGGTGATCGACGAGAGGCTGCGGGCAGAGCACCACCTGGCTGCCGCGGGCATCGAGCCGCCCAAGCCGGGCGCGGCCACCGGCAACGGGTAAACTAGGCGGACTTTCCGTTCGCCCGCACTGCCTTCCGGCGGTGCCCTGCCGGTTGCCATGGCCCGCATTCCAGACGCTTTCATTGATGACCTGCTGGCCCGCTCCGACATCGTCGAGGTGGTGGGCAGCCGCGTTCCGCTGAAGCGCCAAGGCAAGGAATATTCGGCGCGCTGTCCGTTCCATGACGAACGCTCGGCCTCGTTCACCGTATCGCCCACCAAACAGTTCTACCACTGCTTCGGCTGCGGCGCGCACGGTACCGCGATCAGCTTCCTGATGAACTACGACCGCCTCGAATTCCTCGATGCGGTGGACGAACTGGCCAAGCGGGTCGGCATGGAAGTGCCGCGCAGCGAGAACCCGCGCAACGCCCAGCAGCAGGACGAAGGCCGCGAACTGTATTCGGCGCTGGATGCGGCCGCGCGCTTCTTCCAGAAGAACCTGGAGGACAGCGAAAAGGCCCGCACCTACCTGGACGGGCGCGGCGTGGACGAAGCCAACCGCACGCGTTTCCAGATCGGCTACGCGCCGGATGGCTACAGCGGGCTGCGCGACACGTTGGGCAAGGACGAGCGGCGGATGAAGCTGCTCGACCGCGCCGGCCTGTTTTCCAAGAACGACCGCGGCCACGTCTACGACAAGTTCCGCGACCGGGTGATGTTCCCGATCTTCGACCGCCGTGGCCGGGTGATCGCCTTCGGCGGCCGCGTGTTCGAGAAGGACGACGGCCCCAAATACCTCAATTCGCCGGAGACCGCGCTGTTCCACAAGGGGCGCGAACTGTACGGCCTGTGGCAGGTCCGCCAGGCCAACCAGAAGATCGAACGGTTGATCGTGGTCGAAGGCTACATGGACGTGGTCTCGCTGTTCCAGTTCGGGGTCACCCAGGCGGTGGCTACGCTGGGCACGGCGACCACCCCGGACCATGCCGAGTTGCTATTCCGCAACGCCCCGGATGTGTTCTTCTGCTTCGATGGCGATGCGGCCGGCCGGCGCGCCGGCTGGAAGGCGCTGGAATCGGTGCTGCCGCGCATGAAGGATGGCCGCCAGGCGTTCTTCCTGTTCCTGCCCGATGGCGAAGACCCGGACACCATCGTGCGCAAGGAAGGCGCCGCCGCCTTCGACGAGCGCCTGAAACAGGCGACGCCGCTGTCGCAGTTCTTCTTCGACGAGCTGACCCGCGAGATCAACCTGGGCACGCTGGATGGCAAGGCACGGCTGGCCGAACGGGCCCGGCCGATGCTGGCGCAGATTCCCGATGGCGCCTTCGGTGACCTGATGAAGCAACAGCTGGGCGTGCTGACCGGGCTGGGCGGCAACTCCGCCCAGCGTGCGCAACCGGCCGCACGCGCAGCGTCGGGCCGCCCGGTGACCCCGGTGGCCAAGCGCAGCCTGGTCCGCGCGGCGATCGCGATCCTGCTGCAGCAGCCTTCGCTGGCGATGTCGCTGGGCGGCCAGCACCATTTCCATGGCCTGCGCCTGCCCGGCATCGAGCTGCTGCTGGAGCTGCTGGCACTGGTGGAACAGCGCCCGGACATCAGCACCGGCGCGCTGCTGGAACACTTCGATGGCCGCGAAGAGCAGGCATCGCTGCATACGCTGGCCGCGCAGACGCTGGCCGGCGACGAAGCGAAGTGGACCGAAGAGCTGCACGATGCGGTGGGCCAGCTGGAAAAGCAGCTGCTGTTCCAGCGCATCGAAGACCTTAACGCCAAGCAGCGACAACACGGCTTGGACGATACTGACAAGTTCGAAATGCGCGAGCTGCTGAAGGCCCGCGCCAGCCTGCGCATCTGATCGCGTGGGCGCCCGCCAAGGAGCCTGCCCGACATGACACGCTGGTGGTCGCGACTGCGACCGGACAACTTCACCCTCGCCCTGCTTGGCACTGTACTGCTGGCCTCGCTGCTGCCGATGACCGGCCCCGCCGCACTGGTACTGGACGATGTCACCAACGTGGCGATCGGCCTGCTGTTCTTCCTGCACGGCGCGCGCTTGCCGCGTGAGGCAGTGATCGGCGGCCTGCTGCACTGGCGCCTGCACCTGCTGATCCTGGCCTGCACCTTCGTACTGTTCCCGCTGCTGGGCCTGTTGTTCCATCCGCTGTCCGGCTGGCTGCTCACCCCTGAGCTGTACCTGGGCGTGCTGTTCCTGTGCACCCTGCCCTCCACCGTGCAGTCGTCGATCGCGTTCACTTCGATGGCGCGCGGCAACGTGCCCGCGGCAGTGTGCAGCGCGTCGCTGTCGTCCATTCTGGGGGTGTTCCTGACGCCGCTGCTGCTGACCGCGCTGGCCGGCACCCAGGGCGGCATCCACAACCCGCTGCAAGCCATCGGCGGCATCATGCTGCAGTTGCTGGTGCCGTTCGTGGCCGGCCACCTGCTGCGTCCATGGATCGCCGGCTGGGTGGAACGCCAGCGTGGCCTGCTGCGCTACACCGACCAGGCCACCATCCTGCTGGTGGTGTATTCGGCGTTCGGCGCGGCGGTGACCGAAGGGCTGTGGTCGAAGACCCCACTGATCTCGCTGGCCGCGGTCGCGGTGGTAGCGGCGGTGCTGCTGGGCATCGCGATGCCGCTGATCACGCTGGCCGCGCGCAAACTGCATTTCAGCCGCGAAGATGAGATCGCGATCGTGTTCTGCGGCTCCAAGAAGAGCCTCGCCACCGGCATCCCGATCGCCAAGGTATTGTTCGCCGGCGGCAGCCTCGGCGCCATCGTGCTGCCGGTGATGATCTATCACCAGATCCAGTTGATCGTGTGCGGCATCATCGCCCAGCGCTACGCCAAAGAAGCACGGTAAGCCCGGTAGTGACGGCCGCTGGCCGTCAGCGCTCGCCCCGGTAGCGCGGCGCCATGCTCGGCGGCTTTCTGCAGCGGTGCCGGAAACATTCCGCCGAGCGTGGCTCGGCGCTACCCAGGTCAGAGGCACCGCACGCGTCGGTAGTGACGGCCGCTGGCCGTCAATCAAACAACCGCGCCACGCTGATTTCCGGCATCCACACGGTCAGGTCGTACATGCGATTTTTGGCTGTTTCCACGCGCGGCAGCCGCGCCGCCCGTGCACGCAGCGGCAGCGCCTGGCAGCGTTGCAGGCATGCCCAGAACTCACCCTGCACGGCCTCCAGCCGGACACTGTACACGTCAAGATCAACGAGCTGCGAAGCCATCGGTCGCTGTTGCATTTCCTTTGGCGCATCCATCGGTCGATGACGCATGGCGTGCACGTTGCCGGCCAGCACCAGCATCGTCCCATCCACGGGCAAGCGCCGGTATGCGCGTCGAAGTTCGGCGGCCAGTGCGTCGTCCCGGACCTGGTTGCTCCCGTCGCTGAAATCCACGTCGTAGCCCAGCACGGACACACTGCGGCCATGCTCCTTCAGCACGCGTACGGCTTCGATGAGATCGAGCATGTCGCGGCTGCGACGGCCATCATGCTGGTCGTCACGCACGGTCCAGAAGCCGCTGGTGCGTAGTGCATCGCGCGCCGAGACATCACCGTTCGATTCCACGTAGTCCGCCAGCAACCGATTCTCGCCGCGCGGCAATTCCAGCGCCAGCACCACCGGCGCGCCCTCATGGCTGTAGTCATTGACCAGCTGCCTCACCAGCAACGGCGTTTCACGCGTGCCGTGGTACTCGCCAATCACCAGCAGGCGATGTTCGCCGGCATGCTGGCGGATCTGCGCGGCAGTCGTCTCATCGGCCAGCGCGGGACTGGCCAGCAACAGGCTCAACAGCAGCGTGCAGGCGCTACGCATCCATCGGTGCATCGGTGCCACCTCGCTTCCTTCGGGTAGGTACGGAGGCGATGGTGGCGTACTGCGCGCAATTCAAGGCAGCCCGGCGGTTGTCCCATCCAGTATCACCAACGCTGCAGCATTCCGCCGAGTCTGGCGTGGCGCTATCGGTCTATGCCCTCTGCAATCTGCATCAGCAGCCCAGCACCCTTTTCTATCGACGCACCATCATCGGTCACCAGCCTCAGTTGGAACGACTTTTCAGGCGTTACCCAGGACAGGACTGCCATTCCCCTTCCATCGACAGAGCGCTCCATGTGGGACATGGCGGGTGTATCACCCACCGTTGCGTTGAGCGCTTCCTTGAACTGAATGATTTTTCCTGCGCCCAAGCGATAACTGTCCTCACTGAACTCTATGAAGCCCGTCCCCTCCAGGAGGTAGATCCGGCTTAGCCCGGTAGCGTTGATACCACTGCGGGTTCCCCACCAATCCGTGTTGACGAGCCGGGCAGCCCGTAGCGGCGTGCCAGCAATGCCAGCCGGCGGGACGGGCAGCCGTTCACGAAGCATCTGGTCAGACAGCACCCGGACCGGCGTTTGAGCCATCAGTGCAGCGACCGATGGAATTGTGCCCATCGCTACAGTCATCACGCCTGCGTACCGCGCGACTGCCTCGTCCTGGAAATGTGTCTTCACTATCGGGGGTGCGTCCAAGTCCGCGATGGATTGCACGACGTAGGCCCCCTCAGCGCTGGGCGCATCCTGCAGCAACGCTTCCTGCTGGCGGGCAACGCCTTCTTCAGTCAGATCCCGTAGCCACTGGCCTATCGCGTCTACGTTCGGCGCTGCTTGCGCAGACACCTCCGGGCACGCACCACAAGCAAGAATCAAGAGCGAATTTCCAGCGGATGCTGTAGGCGCCAGAATCGGTAGTGCTGGAGAAATTAGTGCCCACACTGCACTCATGCGCTTCTGCATGGAGGCTTCCCGCGTCGCGCACGGACATTCGTGCATCACCGTTATCCCTTCCTGCACGCGCTTGAGCTCTCGCGCCAGAGGGAAAGTACGATGCTCATCACGCAGCTCAGGGCAGGACACTGGCTTGTCCGTGTGCCACCTTCCAAGCTCCTGACGAACCGCGAGCGTTTGGAAGGGTTGGAGGTGCCAGATGACGGTAGCGCGGCGCCATGCTCGGCGGCTTCCTGCAGCGGCGCCGGACACATTCCGCCGAGCGTGGCTCGGCGCTACCGAAGCAGGTGGTGCACTATCCGCGGCGGGCGTGACGACCAACGGTCAGCGCGCGCCGGTAGTGACGGGCGCTGGCCGTCAGCGCTGTTGCCGGCCGGGCATTACAACCCGGGCAGGATCCAGTGATCCACCAGCAGGAAGGCGAACAGCGCCATCAGGTAGACCACCGACCAGTTGAACATCTTCATCGAGAACAGTTCGTCCGGCGGGTCCTGCATGCGCCACGCGTACCAGAGGAACACGGCATTGAGCACGATCGCCCCGCCGAGGTAGAACGGTCCGCTCATGCCGACCACGTACGGCAGCACGCAGATGATCGCCAGCACGATCGAATAGGCCAGGATCTGCCTGCGCGTATGCACCACGCCATGGGTGACCGGCAGCATCGGGATCTTCGCCTTGGCGTAGTCTTCGCGGCGGAAGATCGCCAGCGCCCAGAAATGCGGCGGGGTCCAGATGAAGATGATCAGCACCAGCAGCGCCGAATACCACCAGTCCGCCGAGGTCTGCATGCCGGTGACCGCGGCCCAGCCGAGCATCGGCGGCATCGCGCCGGCCAGTCCGCCGATGACGATGTTCTGCGAGGTGGCACGCTTGAGGTACACGGTGTAGATCACCGCATAGCCGATCAACGAGGCGAAGGTGAGGATGGCGGTGATGACGTTGACCCACACCACCAGGATCGTCATCGACAGCACGATCAGCGCACCGGCGAAGGCCAGCACCTGCCACGGCTTGACCTTGCCCACCACCAGCGGGCGCCACGAGGTGCGCGCCATCTGCGCATCGATCTTGGCATCCAGCAGCTGGTTGATCGCTGCGGCAGCGGAGGCCGACAGCCAGATGCCGAAGAAGCCGAGCGCGCCCAGGCGCACCTGCTCCCAGCTGGGTACGCCGGGAATGGCGAGCACCATGCCGACCAGCGCAGTGAACACGATGAGGGCGACGACCTTGGGCTTGGTCAGGTCCCAGTACTGACGATAATTGGCCATGGCGTCAGTCCGGTGCCCGCAGGCGGGCCAGCAGGCTGACCATCACGAACAACAGCAGCACCGCGCCGCCGTTGTGCAGCACCGCCACCGGCAGCGGCAGTGCCATCTTGACGTTGGCGATGCCCAGGCTGACCTGTGCGATGAGGCCGACGATCAGGGCGACCGCCCAGCCGCGCATGCTCGGCGTACGGAACAGGCGCACGCCCAGCCAGAGCAGGTACGCCGCCACCACGATGGCGAACATGCGGTGGCCCATCTGGATGGCGATGCGCGAGGCGCCATCCAGGATGCCCCCTTCGTAATCCACGCCGATGCCGCGCCACAGGGTGAAGCCTTCGGCGAAATTCTGCTGCGGCCACCACTGGTTGGCACAGCGCGGGAAATTGTCCAGCGACAGGCTGCCGCCGCCGCAGGCGAGCGCGGCGTAGTTGGCGCTGACCCAGCCGCCGAGCGCGATCTGCGCGGTCAGCACGGCGATGCCGATGCGCAGCAGCCACTTCAGCTTCGGTGCTTCGGCCAGGGTGATCGGCAGGTGGGTCGCGCGCCAGGCCATCCAGGCCAGCATCGCGAACATCAGCATGCCGCCCAGCAGGTGGCCCATCACCACGATCGGCTTGAGCAGCCAGGTAACGGTCCACATGCCCAGCAGCGCCTGGAAGATCACCACGGCCAGGGTCATCACGGCGGCGCGGGCGAGGTCGCTGTTGCTCCAGCGGAACGCGGCGACCAGCAGGATCACCTCGCCGAGCAGCGCCAGCACGCTGGCGGTGGCATGCCAGCCCATCATGTACAACGGGATGCCCGCGGCCACCAGCACGCAGGCGGTGACCACCGCGGCGCTGCCGAAGCGTCGGCGGCGCGTGGCCAGCAGCGCCAGGGTGAGGATTTCGATGCCCAGCGCGCCGGCCAGGAAGCGGTGCACCTGCTCGCGCCACGCCTTGTGCGTTTCCAGCGGGCGGATGTCCGCGGCCGGATGGCCGATGGTCTCTTCCACGTGCTGCGGCCAGGTGGCCTGGCCATAGCAGGTCGGCCAGTCAGGGCAGCTCAGGCCGGCATCGGACAGGCGCACGAAGGCACCGAACAGGATGGTGCTCGCGGTCATGATCATCGCGAACCACGCCAGGCGGTGGAAATTGCGGTGCAGCGCCGGACGCGCGGAAAGGCTCATCAAACAGGGCTCACTTCAGTTTCAGCAACGTGGACAGGTCCTTGCGCAGGCCACCGAGGTCGGTGCCGGGCGCATGGCGCATGATCACGAAGCCGTTCGGATCAACGATGTAGACCGGCACGCCGGCCGGGTCGTCGACACCGGGCAATGCAGCGCGCAGTGCCGGCGATGGTGCCAGCGCGCGCAGTGCAGGGGTTCCAGCCAGGGGCGCCGGCGGCGTTCCCAGCCAAAGGATCTTTACATTATCGGCGTTATGGCCGAACAGCTGCCACACCTTGGCCAGTCCCTGCGACAAAGTGACGCACTGTTCGGCGCACGCGGCGGGCGGCGCGACCAGGATGCGCCAGATCTTTTCTTCGCTCTTCCAGGCGTACGGCGCGCCGCTGGCCAGCACGGGCGGCTGCAGGCGCAGGTCAACCGGCGGCTGCAGCAGCTGGCCGACGTTCTTGTGGGCGGCCGGCTGCCAGCCGGAGAAACGCAGCACCCCGGCCAGTGCCATCGCGCCGAAGAACAGGACGAACAGCAGCACCAGGGTGCGGCGACCCTTGCCGCGCGCGGTGTCCTGCGGTGACGTAGCAGCGTTCATGGGCAGCATTTTCTCATGTTGGGGAAGGGTGTGCCGGTGGGAGGAGTGGTGGGTTCGGTGGTGGGTTCGGTGGGTGACGACCGTTGGTCGTCACGCTTCTGCTGCCGGCAAGAGCGTGACGACCAACGGTCGTCACCCACCAGCGACCAGCGGCCAGCGGCCAGCGGCCGTCACTACCGCCGGCGGCGGCGCCATTCCAGCACCAGCGCCACCACCAGCACGGTCAGGGCCAGGCCGAACCACTGCACCGCATAGCCGAGATGACGCTGCGGCGGCAGCGTGTTGGGCAGCAGGTCCAGGTCGCGCTCGTCGCCGAACGGCAGCGCGGGATCCAGCCGCAGCACGCGCGTGGGCAGGCCGGGCAGGCCCAGCAGAGGGGCCAGCGCGTCGGACTGCAGGCGGCTGGCCAGCCAGCGTTGCGGACCGGCCGGGCTCGCCACCGGCCCCAGCGCCAGCCCTGGCGCCGGCGCGGGCGCCAGCAGGCCGCGCACGGCCACCGGGGAGGGCGGCGGCGGGATCACCGGCAGCGTGCGATCGGCAGGCAGCACGCGCCAGCCCAGGTCCACCAGCAGCAGCGCGCCCTCGTCGCTGCGGAACGGGCGATAGACCTTCACCCCGGCGCGGCCGTGGCGCATCTGGTTGTCCAGCAGCACCAGCCCCGTCAGGAAGCGGCCGTGGTCGACGATGCCGTGCACGGGGCCGGCGGCGGCCAGCGCGCGCGACAGGGTGCTGGAAGGTTGTGCGGCCGCCGCGGCCTGCGCCTGCAGCAAGGCCTGCTTCTGCTGCATGCGCTGCAGCTGCCAGCAGCCGAGCAGGCAGAACACCGCCATCGCCACCAGGGCCAGCATCCAGCCCAGCAACCGCGTGTGCCGTCGCATCATGACAAACGGCCGCAAACGCGGTCAGATAGGCCCATCCGCCCCGCCATCGAGCCGCGCATGAACGATTCGCTGAAGACCCTGCTGGTGATTGCGTTCCTCATCGTCATCGTCTGGAACCTGGGCGCCGGCCTGTACTACCTGCTGGTGGATCGGGGCCAGACCAAGCGCACCGTCAATGCACTGACCCGGCGCATCGCGGTGTCGGTGGCGCTGATCCTGCTGGTGGTCATCGGCATCTGGGGCGGCTGGATCCAGCCGCATGGCATCGCCCGCTGAGGCAAGCGTTACGTGAATCAAAGCACGTAGACGAACAGGAACAGCATCAGCCACACCACGTCGACGAAGTGCCAGTACCAGGCCGCGGCTTCGAAGCCGAAATGGTTGTCGCGGGTGAAGTGGCCCTTGGCCGCGCGCAGCCACATCACCGCCAGCATGATCGTTCCCAGCAGCACGTGTGCGCCATGGAAACCGGTCAGCATGAAGAACGTGGACCCGTAGATGCCCGAACCGAGGGTGAGGTTGAGCTCGGTATAGGCGTGGATGTATTCCTCCGCCTGCAGGGTCAGGAACACCAGCCCCAGCACCACGGTGATGCCCAGCCAGGTCAGCAGCTGGCGGCGATGGCCGGCCTTCAGCGCATGGTGGGCGATGGTCAGGGTGACGCCGGAGGTCAGCAGGATCAGCGTGTTGATCAGCGGCAGGCCCCACGCCGGGATGGTCTGGAACTGACCACCGATCGCGGCGGGGCCGTTGGTCGGCCAGCCCGACGAATAGCCCTGCCACAGCAGTTCGTTGGTCATCACCCCGTCGCCCTCGCCGCCCAGCCACGGCAGGCCCAGCGCGCGGGTATAGAACAACGCGCCGAAGAAGGCGCCGAAGAACATCACTTCGGAGAAGATGAACCACACCATTCCCATCCGGAACGAGCCGTCCACCTGCTGGTTGTAGTGGCCCGCCTGCGATTCGCGCACCACGTCGCTGAACCACCAGAACAGGGTCAGCACCAGCATCGCCAGCCCGGTGAAGAAGCTCCACTTGCCCCACGTCGCGTCGTTGAGCCAGCTGGCCACGCCGACCATGGTCACCATCATCGCGATGGAGCCGATGAACGGCCATCGGCTGTGGGTCGGCACGTAGTACACGTTGGCGTCGGAAGGAAGCTGGGCCATGGTCGTTGTCCGGTTCGGTGGCGCGCTCAGGGCGCGGCGTGCGCATCGGCCGGCACACTGGCCGGTGCAAGGCGCGCGGAGAGCGCGTCGTTCTTGTAGAAGGTGTAGGACAGGGTGATGGTGCGGATCTCCGGCGGCAGCGACGGATCGACGATGAAACGCACCGGCATGTCGCGCTTCTCCCCGGCCTGCAGGGTCTGTGCGGTGAAGCAGAAGCATTCGGTCTTGCTGAAATAGCCGGACGCGCGCGCCGGGGCCACCGACGGTACCGCGCTGCCGACGATGGCGACCTTGCCGTCGTTGCGCGCGAAATACAGCGCTTCGTTGAGCTCGCCGGGCACCACGTCCATGGTCAGCTGTTCTGGATGGAAGGCCCATGGCAGCTGCGAGTTCACCCCGCCGTCGAATTCCACGCGCACGGTGCGCTTGCCGGCCGCGGCGCCGACGCTGGCCTGCGCGCCGGGGCCGCGTTCCAGGCGTACGCCGAACACCTTTTCGCAGGCGATGCGGTACAGCGGCACCAGCGAGAAGGTCAGCAGGAACACCGCCACCGCCACGCCGATCAGGCGCGGCAGGCCGGCATGCCGGGACGGGGCGGTAGCCTGCGGCGCGTTCATCGGCCGATCACCCCACTGAGGATGAAGCCCACATACACCAGCACCGCAACCGCCCCCACCCATTGGGCAGTGCGGCGTGCGCGCTGGCGGCGCAGGGCCATGTCATCGCGGACCGGGTTGGCATCGTGCATGGGCACCTCAGTGGCTGATGTCATCGTGGGCCAGATCGCCCGGGCGGATCACCGGCGGGGTGGTGAAGGTATGCGCCGGCGCCGGTGACGGCACCGTCCATTCCAGCCCGCGCGCGCCTTCCCAGCTGCGCGCTTCGGCCTTTTCACCGTTGCGCAGCGAGGCCAGCAGGATCGCGGCCATCATGAAGGGCGTGGCGAACATGCCGAACGCACCGATCGAGCTGATCAGGTTCCAGTCGGCGAAGGCCACGCTGTAATCCGGGATGCGCCGGGGCATGCCGGCCAGGCCGAGGAAATGCTGCGGGAAGAACAGCAGGTTGACGAACACGATCGACCACCAGAAATGGAACTTCGCCCACTTTTCGCTGTACATCCGGCCGGTCCACTTCGGCCACCAGTAGTACACCGCCGCGATCAGCGCGAACACCGCGCCGGTGACCAGCACGTAGTGGAAATGCGCGACCACGAAGTAGGTGTCGTGGTACTGGAAATCCGCCGCGACGATGGCCAGCATCAGGCCGGAGAAACCGCCGATGGTGAACAGGATGACGAACGCCACCGACCACAGCATCGGCGCTTCGAAGGTGAGCGAACCGCGCCACATCGTGCTGACCCAGTTGAACACCTTCACCCCGGTCGGGATGGAGATCAGCATGGTGGCGAACATGAAGTAGATCTCGCCACCCAGCGGCATGCCCACGGTGAACATGTGGTGGGCCCAGACGATGAAGGACAGGAAGGCGATGGCGGCCGTGGCGTAGACCATGGCCTGGTAGCCGAACAGAGGCTTGCGGCTGAAGGTGGGGATGATTTCGCTGACCACGCCGAACGCCGGCAGGATCATGATGTACACCTCCGGGTGCCCGAAGAACCAGAAGATGTGCTGGAACATCACCGGGTCACCGCCACCGGCGGCGTTGAAGAAACTGGTGCCGAAGAACTTGTCGGTCAGCAGCATGGTGACCGCACCGGCAAGCACCGGCATCACCGCGATCAGCAGGAAGGCGGTGATCAGCCAGGCCCAGCAGAAGATCGGCATCTTCAGCAGGTCGATGCCCGGTGCGCGCATGTTGAGCACGGTGGCGATGATGTTGATCGCGCCCATGATGGAACTGATGCCGGCCACGTGGATGGCGAACACGGTGAACGCCACGTTGTAGCCCCCCTGCAGCGACAGCGGCGGATACAGCGTCCAGCCGCCGGCCGGTGCGCCACCGGGCAGGAACAGGGTCAGCAGCAGCATGCCGAAGGCTACCGGCAGCAGCCAGAACGACCAGTTGTTCATGCGCGGCAGCGCCATGTCCGGCGCACCGATCTGCAGCGGGATCATCCAGTTGGCCAGGCCGACGAAGGCCGGCATCACCCCGCCGAAGATCATCACCAGCGCATGCATGGTGGTCATCTGGTTGAAGAATTCCGGCTTGACGAACTGCAGGCCGGGCTGTGCCAGTTCGGTGCGGATGACCACGCTCATCGCCGCGCCGATGATGAACATCACGAAGCTGAAAAGCAGGTACAGCGTGCCGATGTCCTTGTGGTTGGTGCTGAACAGCCAGCGCTGGAAAAAGCCCTGTGCATGACCGTGGTGTTCGTCGTGCCCAACTGCCGAGTGCGCCATTGCAAAACACCTCTCAGATCGATTTGTCACGGTGGCCGCGGTGCGGCCACGGGCGGTTGGGTCAGGCGTCGGTGGTGGGCGCCGGGGCCGGTGCAGCAGCAGGCTCGGCCGGGGTCACCGGTTGCCGGGGCGCGCTGCCATCGCCGGGCGGCGTGGTGGTCTCCGGCGCGTTCGGCGTGGCAGGTGCGGCGGCAGGCGCCGGCTTCTTCTGCGCCAGCCACTGCTTGAAGTCTTCCTTGGACACCGCTTCGACCACGATCGGCATGAAGCCATGGTCCTTGCCGCACAGTTCGGCGCACTGCCCGCGGTAGACGCCGGGGGTGTCGATGCTGGTCCAGGCCTCGTTGATGAAGCCCGGGATGGCGTCCTGCTTCCAGCCCAGCGCCGGCACCCACCAGGCATGGATCACGTCATCGGAGGTGATGACGAAGCGCACCTTGGTATCGACCGGCAGCACCAGCCGGTTGTCCACGTCGAGCAGGTAGTGCGGATTGCTTTCGCGGGTGGGCACCTTGCCGCTCTGGCGCACGCGGTCGGACTCGCGGTCCAGCCGGCTGGTGAAGTCCACGCCTTCGCCCAGGTATTCATAGCGCCACATCCACTGGTAACCGGTGACCTTGACGGTCATCTCGGCATCGCGGGTGTCGTACATCTTGATCAGGTTGGCGGTGGCCGGCCACGCCATCACCACCAGGATCACCACCGGGATCACCGTCCAGATGATTTCGGCCTTGGTGTTGTGGCTGAAGGTCGCCGCGACAGCGCCCTTGGATTTGCGGAACTTGAAGATGGCATAGGCCATCGCGCCGAACACGATCACGCCGATGACCGTGACCACGATCAGCGAGAGCATGTTCGATTCCCAGGCCAGTCGCGAGGTCTGGGTAACCCCCCGGCCCATGTTCAACTGCCATGGCTTGGGATCGGCGGACTGCGCCCACCCCAGTGCCGGAAAAGCCATTCCGGCCGCCATCATGGCGATCCCGGACACGCACCTGCCGCCCCACGCGCTGCTTTGCTTCATTGCCTAGACCCTTGACGTCATCGGTGACCGCCATCGCTGGCGGCGAGCAAGCTTTCAAGCTGGTCCCGGGCATCAAGCGTCCGTGGGGGACACCGTCGCCGTTGCGTATTCAGATCCCCCGCAGCGCGTTCGGCGCCCTGATCCTGTCGCAACTGCGTTCCTGCCGCGAGTTACGTCTCGATGGTAGCCCTGCCCTCTCGACACTTACAAGGTCCATTCACGGTAAATGCGATGCTGCAGCACAGCAATGTGTCGTCGGCCGATTTGCCGATTTCGGCATAATTCGAGCCATGCCTGTCGATCCAGCTGAATCCTTTACAGGGCGGTGCTATCAGGAATCCCGTGAGGGGCGATCAGGGGGCTATCCGCAGGCCAAAAAATGATTAAAATCGCCAAGTTTTCCACTGGCCGGACCGGCATGAACGCACCTACTCTTTCGCCCGCTGCCCCCGGCTTCACGCCGCCGGCCGACGCGCTGCTGTCGCCGGAACTGCCGGCATCTCCCTCCCCCTTCCGCCAGGCGATCACCGATGCCTGGTTGAAGGACGAGGCGACCCACGTGTCCGAGCTGCTGGCGCAGGCGCGCCTGCCGGCCGACGAACAGGCCCAGGTGCAGGCGCTGGCCGCCGACCTGGTGGCCCGGGTGCGCGTGCGCGCCAAGGACCAGGGCGCGATCGAAGCCTTCATGCGCCAGTACGACCTGGGCAGCGAGGAAGGCGTACTGCTGATGTGCGTGGCCGAAGCGCTGCTGCGCATTCCGGACCAGGACACCGCCGACAAGCTGATCCGCGACAAGCTGGCCGATGCGGACTGGAAGAAGCACATGGGCGGCAGCGATTCGGTGCTGGTCAATGCGTCCACCTGGGGCCTGATGCTGACCGGCAAGCTGGTGCAGATCAACGACGTCACCCGTGCCGACGTACCGGGCGCGTTCAAGCGCCTGATGGGCCGCGTGGGCGAGCCGGTGATCCGCCTGGCCGTGCGCCAGGCGATGAAGATCATGGGCCACCAGTTCGTGATGGGCCGCACCATCGGCGAGGCGCTGGAGCGTTCGCACAAGGGTGACAACGCCAGCTACCGCTATTCGTTCGACATGCTCGGCGAAGGCGCGCTGACCATGAAGGATGCCCTGCGTTACCTGGAGGACTACCGCCGCGCGATCCATGCCATCGGTGGTGACCACAAGGCCCGCGGTGGCCGCCCGGAGGGCGACGTCAACAACGCCCCGGGCATCTCGATCAAGCTGTCGGCGCTGTACCCGCGCTACGAGCACGCCAAGCGCGCCCGCGTGCTGCAGGACCTGGTGCCTGGCGTGCTGGAGCTGGCGCAGCTGGCGAAAAGCTACGGCATCGGCTGCACGGTGGACGCCGAAGAGGCCGACCGCCTGGAACTGTCGCTGGACATCATCGATGCGGTGTTCTCCGATGCCTCGCTGGCCGGCTGGGATGGCTTCGGCGTGGTGGTGCAGGCGTACCAGAAGCGCACCCCGTACACGATCGATTTCCTCGCCGACATGGCCCGCCGCAACGGCCGTCGCCTGCAGGTGCGGCTGGTCAAGGGCGCGTACTGGGATGCGGAGATCAAGCGCGCGCAGATCGAAGGCTATCCGGGCTATCCGGTGTTCACCCGCAAGCAGAACACCGACGTGTCCTACCTGGCCTGCGCCAAGCGCCTGTTCGGCCATAGCGATGCGATCTACCCGATGTTCGCCACGCACAACGCGCACACCATCGCGGCCATCCGCACCATCG
Organism: Stenotrophomonas chelatiphaga; assembly: GCF_001431535.1. Lineage (GTDB taxonomy): Bacteria > Pseudomonadota > Gammaproteobacteria > Xanthomonadales > Xanthomonadaceae > Stenotrophomonas > Stenotrophomonas chelatiphaga. The sequence goes on along the minus strand of NZ_LDJK01000033.1, from coordinate 1,344 downwards.
CCAAGGGCGGTGTGTACGAGCACCAGAAGCTGCACGGCATGGGCGATGACCTGTATGCCGAAGTGGTCCCGGCCGACCGCCTGGGCCTGCCCTGCCGCGTGTACGCGCCGGTCGGTTCGCACGAAGACCTGCTGCCTTACCTGGTGCGTCGCCTGCTTGAGAACGGCGCCAATTCCAGCTTCGTCAACCGCATCACCGACGACCGCGTGGCGATTGCCGAGCTGGTCCGCGATCCGGTGGAAATGGTCAGTGCCTTCGCCGCCGTTTCGCCGTCCAACATCGCCCACCCCAAGATCCCGCTGCCGGTGAACCTGCTGCGCAGCCAGAACCACGACAGGAACAATTCCATGGGCATCAACCTGGCCAACGACAACGCCCTGCGCGCCCTTGCCGAGCAGCTCAATGCCGCGGTGAAGCCGTGGACTGCCGCACCGCTGGTGCCCGGCGCCACCGTCACCGGCGCCTCGCTGCCGGTCACCAACCCGGCCGACACCCGCCAGGTGGTGGGTCACTGGCAGGCCGCCGATGCGGCGACCGTGCAGAAGGCCCTGGCCAATGCCGTCGCCGCGCAGCCGGCCTGGAACCGCACCCCGGCGACCAGCCGCGCGGCGATCCTGGAACACGCCGCCGACCAGCTGGAAGCGCGCATCGCCGAGTTCATGGCGCTGTGCGTGAAGGAAGCCGGCAAGAGCCTGCCCGACGGCGTGGCCGAAGTGCGCGAAGCGGTCGACTTCCTGCGCTACTACGCCAAGCAGGCACGCGAGCAGTTCGCGCACGCCGAGAAGCTGCCCAGCCCGACCGGTGAATCCAACGAACTGCAGCTGCATGGCCGCGGCGTGTTCGTGTGCATCAGCCCGTGGAACTTCCCGCTGGCGATCTTCCTGGGCCAGGTCGCTGCGGCGCTGGCGGCGGGCAACAGCGTGATCGCCAAGCCGGCCGAACAGACCAACCTGATCGGCTACTACGCAGTGAAGCTGCTGCTGGATGCAGGCGTACCGGAAGGCGTGCTGCAGTTCCTGCCGGGCGACGGCGCCACCGTCGGTGCGGCGCTGACTGCCGACCCGCGCGTGGCCGGCGTGGCCTTCACCGGTTCCACCGACACCGCCCGTGCGATCAACCGCGCGATGGCCGCACGCGATGCCGCGATCGGTGTACTGATCGCCGAGACCGGCGGCCAGAACGCCTTCATCGCCGATTCGTCGGCGCTGCCGGAACAGCTGGTCAAGGATGCGATCGGTTCGGCGTTCACCTCGGCCGGCCAGCGTTGTTCGGCCGCCCGCGTGCTGTTCGTGCAGGACGACATCGCGGACAAGGTGATGACCATGCTGGCCGGCCGAGGTGAAC
>NZ_LDJK01000032.1 GCF_001431535.1 Stenotrophomonas chelatiphaga | reverse complement strand
CGGCTCTTGCCGTCCCCCGCCAGCCCATCCCGCCCCGCCAGCAAGCAACCCTGCAGCTGTTGACGTTGACGTTGCAGTGGGCTTTGCTCGAACAAGCAGCCGCCGGGCGCAGCCCGGCACGCACACCCTCAGTCGTCGCGCAGTTCGCCACCGGGCAGGAACGCCCAGGTGCGGGTCACCTGCAGGATGTCCACGTCATCCTTGGTCTGCGGCAGCGCCGGGAACGGCTGCGCCAGCCGCACCACCCGCAGGGCCGCCTCGTCCAGCAGCGGGGTCCCGCTGGAGCGCAGGATGCGCGCGCTTTCCACGCTGCCATCGCGGCGCACGCCCACGGTGATCACCACCTGTCCGCCCAGTCGACGCTGGCGCGCTTCATCGGGGTAGTTCAGGTTGCCCACGCGTTCTGCCCGGTCGACCCAAGCGCGCAGGTAATTGGCCCACGCGTACTCACGGGTGCTGGCGGAAACGAACTTGCGGTTGGGCCGCTTCGCATACTGCGCCGAGCGCAGGTGCACCTCGGCGGCGAGCCGGGCCATCTCGGCATCGCGCTGCTCGCGCGCGTTCAACGGCGCATCCGGGCGCGGCTGTTCCGGCATCGGCTGCTGCTGGGCGCGTGCGACCTGCTCTTCGCCATTGCGGCTGCTCACCACCCGCGACTGCGGTGGCGGCGGGGCAGCGGCATCCTGGCGTTGCTGCGGCACCGGACTGCTGCCGGGCAGCGCCTGCGGCACCACCCCGGCCTGGCTTTCGCGCGGACGCATCGCCTTGTCATGCTCACCGCCGCCGACCTGGCTGGCGGCGGCCAGGAAATCAGCCTGCCTGGGCGTCAGCGCGGTCTGGGTCTGGGTGAAGATCACGTCCAGCGTCGGCACCAGGGGGGCATCGCCGCGCACCGCGAACCCCACGCCCAGGATCAGCAGCGCATGCAGGGCGACGGACAGGGCCAGGGTCGCGCCCAGCCGCTGTGATTCGCGGCCGCCGGCAGCGAGGGAAACCATCGCGCTCATCGCGGCAGGTCGGCCTCGATGGCGTCGAACAGCTGGCCGGCGATGTTCAGCCCGTACTGCGCGTCCAGTTCACGCACGCAGGTCGGGCTGGTCACGTTGACCTCGGTCAGGTAATCGCCGATCACGTCCAGGCCGACGAAACGCATGCCACGCCGCTTCATTTCCGGGCCCACCTGGGCCGCGATCCAGCGGTCACGTTCGCTCAGCGGGCGGCCTTCGCCGCGTCCGCCGGCGGCCAGGTTGCCGCGGAATTCATCGCCCTGCGGGATCCGCGCCAGGCAGTACTCCACCGGCACGCCGTCGACCAGCAGGATGCGCTTGTCGCCGGCGGTGATGTCGGGGATGAACTTCTGCGCCAAGGTCAGTTTGCGGTCGCCGTCGGTCAGCGTTTCCAGGATCACGTTGAGGTTCGGATCACCGGTGCCGCTGCGGAAGATCGAACGTCCGCCCATGCCGTCCAGCGGCTTCAGTACCGCCTGGCCGTGTTCCAGCACGAAGGCCTTCAGCGCCTTGGCGTCGCGGCTGACCAGGGTCGGGGGGCAGCACTGCGGGAACAGCAGGGCAGCCAGTTTCTCGTTGTAATCGCGCAGGCCCTGCGGATTGTTGACCACCCGCGCGCCTGCCGTGGCGGCCACGTCGAGCACCTGGGTGTCGTAGATGAACTCGGCATCCACGGGCGGGTCCTTGCGCATCAGCACGACCTGGCCGGGGCCGAACACCGTCTGGCTGAACCCGCCCAGGGTGTACCAGTCGGTCGGGTCGTCGCGCACCTGCAGCGGGGCGGTGAGGGCGACGGCGCGGCCGTTGTCCAGGCTCAATCCGCCGGGCTTCACGTAGTGCAGGGCGTGGCCGCGGCGCTGGGCCTCCAGCAGCATGGCGAAGGTCGTGTCCTTGGCGATCTTGATATGGGCGATGGGGTCCATCACCACGATGACGTTCAACGGCATGGCGGCACCTGTCAGGCAAGGTGCTGATGGTAGCGGCTCCGCCCGCGGCGTGCCCGCCTGTCTGCGCGCAACGGTGCGTGCGGGCAATCGATCCACCCCCCTTCGCCACGGCCGGACGGGCCTCGCGCAGGAAAGTCGTCGCCGAACTTGCTGGCGGTCACGCAAGTGCGATATAGATACGCCTTCGCAGCGGCGCCGACCGAAGTGCCGCGCATGGGGAACGGTAATGACTGAGAACATGACTGCGGGCGGGGAGCTCGCAGGACTCCGGGTGATGGTCATCGACGATTCGAAGACCATTCGAAGGACGGCGGAAACGCTGCTGAAACGCGAAGGCTGCGAGGTGGTGACCGCCACCGACGGCTTCGAGGCCTTGGCCAAGATCGCAGACCAGCAGCCGCAGATCATCTTCGTGGACATCATGATGCCGCGTCTTGACGGCTATCAGACCTGTGCGCTGATCAAGGGCAACCAGCTGTTCAAGTCGACGCCGGTGATCATGCTGTCGTCCAAGGATGGTCTGTTCGACAAGGCGCGCGGGCGCATCGTCGGCTCGGAGCAGTACCTGACCAAGCCTTTCACGCGCGAAGAACTGCTGGGTGCCATCCGCACATACGTCAACGCCTGACCAGGGGGGAAAGGCAAAATGGCTCGTATCGTCCTGATCGAGGATTCACCGACCGACCGTGCGGTGTTCAGCCAATGGCTGCGCAAGGCAGGGCATGAAGTCGAAGAGGCAGACAACGCCGAAGCCGGGTTGGAACTGGTCCGCAGCCAGTTGCCACAGCTGGTGCTGATGGACGTCGTGCTGCCGGGCATGAGTGGCTTCCAGGCCACCCGCGCACTGGCCCGCGATGCGGCCACCAAGCACATCCCGGTGATCATCGTCAGCACCAAGGCGATGGAAACCGACAAGGCCTGGGGCCTGCGCCAGGGCGCTGCCGATTACATCGTCAAGCCGCCGCGCGAGGAAGACCTGATCGCGCGGATCAACGAGCTGGTGTCCTGATGCGCTCTCCCTTCGACATCCTCGAAGCCTATGAGCGCCGCAGCCTGGCCCATGCGGTGCAGTTGCCGGAACGCCAGTTCGCGCAGGATCTCTGGCGTGGCGTCGGGTACCGGGTCGGCCATCGCCGGCTGGTCTCTGACTTCCGCGAAGTGGTGGAAATCGTGCCGATGCCACCGGTGACGCCGGTGCCCTGCGCGCAGCCCTGGCTGCTCGGCGTCGGCAACCTGCGCGGCAACCTGTTCCCGGTGATCGACCTGAAGCTGTTCCTGGAAGGCGCGCGCACGGTGCAGCAGGAAGGCCAGCGCGTGCTGGTCATGCGCCAGGCCGGCGGCGACGTGGCCCTGACCATCGACGAACTCTACGGCCAGCGCAGTTTCGAGCTGGACCAGGAAGTGGCGGTGGGCGGACTGGCCGAAGGGCGCTACGCCCACTTCGTCGAACGTGCCTTCCATGCCGACGAACACGACTGGGGCGTCTTCTCGCTCTCGCTGCTGTCGCGCACTCCCGAATTCCGGCAAGCCGCGGCCTGAACCGCGGTTTCCGTTCCTGCATTGCATTGAACATCGAGGTTGAACGATGAGTACTGCTTCCGATACCAGCAAGGCGGCCAAGGTGCGCCTCGGTGGCACCAACGCGTGGTTGATCCTGCTGCTGCTGGCGATGGCCCTGTTCGGCCTGAACACCGGCGTGGCCACCTGGCAGGGCAGCCGCCTGGCCGACGCCAGCACCAAGGCGGCCGACCTGCAGGTGCTGTCACAGCAGCTGGCCAACCAGGGACGAGAGGCAGTGGCCGGCAACGCGCAGGCCTTCACCGCGTTCAAGGCCACCCGCGCCGCGATCGATGAAAACGTCGCCACCCTGCAGGGCCGCTACGGCACCGAACCCGGTGTGTCCGCCCCGATCGGCAAGCTGGCCGCGACCTGGCAGCCACTGGCCAAGAGCGCCGCCCAGCTGGTGTCCAGCGAGCCGGCGGTGCTGACCCTGGCCGGCAACGCCAACAACTTCACCGGTGCGGTGCCGGGCCTGCAGGCCCAGTTGAACGAAGTGGTGCGTGCGATGAGTGCCTCCGGCGCACCGTCATCGCAGATCTACAGCGCGCTGCAGCAGGTCGTGGTCGCCGGCACCATGGCGCGCCGGGTCACTGAAATGCGCGCCGGTGGCTCGACCGCCGCGGCAGCCGGTGATGCACTGGCACGCGACATCACCGTGTTCAGCCAGGTGCTCGACGGCCTGCGCAACGGTAACGAAGACATGGGCATCGTCGCGGTACGTGGCGCCGCCGCGCTGGCCGCGCTGGAGCAGTCCCAGCAGCAGTGGACGGCGATGAAGACCGACGCCGATGCGATCCTGGCCAGTTCGCGCCAGCTGTTCGCCGCCCAGGCCGCCGCCGCCAGCCTGACCGCGGGTTCGTCGGACATGCTGGCCGACAGCAAGGGCCTGTTCAACGCGTTCTCGTCCTTTGGCTCGGTCAGCGATACCCGCCTGTTCCCCAATTTCTGGATCGGCGTGTTGTCCGGCATCCTGTCGCTGATCGCCATCATCGGCTTCGTCAGCACCTCGGTGCGCGGACGTTCGCGCGAGCAGGAGCTGCGTTACCAGACCCAGGTGGAATTCAACAGCCGCAACCAGCAGGCCATCATGCGGCTGCTGGATGAAATCAGCTCGCTCGGTGAGGGTGACCTGACCGTGAAAGCGTCGGTGACCGAAGACATGACCGGCGCCATCGCAGACGCCATCAACTACGCCGTCGACGAGCTGCGCCACCTGGTGACCACCATCAACGACACCTCGGCCAAGGTCGCCGTGTCCACCCAGGAAACCCAGGCCACGGCGATGCAGCTGGCCGAAGCGGCCGGCCACCAGGCCAACCAGATCACCACCGCATCGGACCGCATCGGCGAAATCGCGGCAAGCATCGAACAGGTGTCGCGCAACTCCTCCGAGTCCGCCGAAGTGGCGCAGCGCTCGGTGGTGATCGCCGCCGAAGGCGCCGGCGTGGTGCGCGAAACCATCCAGGGCATGGACCAGATCCGCGACCAGATCCAGGAAACGTCCAAGCGCATCAAGCGGCTGGGTGAGTCTTCGCAGGAAATCGGCTCTATCGTGGAACTGATCAACGACATTTCCGAGCAGACCAACATCCTGGCCTTGAACGCCGCGGTGCAGGCGGCTTCGGCCGGTGAAGCCGGTCGCGGTTTCGCCGTGGTGGCCGACGAAGTGCAGCGCCTGGCAGAACGCACCTCCGGTGCGACGCGACGCATCGAAGGCCTGGTGCAGGCCATCCAGGCCGATACCAACGAAGCGGTTACCTCGATGGAGCAGACCACCGCCGAGGTGGTGTCCGGTGCACGCCTGGCCGAAGACGCCGGCACCGCGCTGACCGAGATCGAGCGCGTGTCCAACGCCCTCAACAACCTCATCAAGAACATCTCCGTGGCCGCCCAGCAGCAGTCGTCGGCCGCATCGGACATCACCCATACCATGGGCGTGATCCGGCAGATCACCGGCCAGACCTCGCAGGGTGCGGGGCAGACCGCCGAATCGATCGGCCACCTGGCACAGCTGGCCGCCGACCTTCGCCGCTCGGTCGCCGACTTCAAGCTGCCGGCGTAAGCCGGCAGTACGGGGAAGCAAGGATCATCTGATGAAGCATCGTCACTATTTCCGCCACACTGCATGCCATGCCCCGCGCGGCATGCGTTCGCTGGCGACCGGAGTCCGCCCATGAGTACCCTGCGCGATGCAATGAGCCATGCCGCCCTGGGCTGGGTGAAGCCGGAGCTGGATGAGACCCTGCGCCAGGTGCGCAACGAGGTCGAATACTTCGTCGAGGCGCCCGCCGACGCCAGCCGCATGCGCCTGTGCGCCGGCTACCTGCACCAGGTGCAGGGCACGCTGCGCATGGTGGAGCTGTATGCACCGGCGATGGTGGCCGAGGAACTTGAACAGCTCGCCGTGGCGATCGGCAGTGGCGAGGTCGCCGAGCGCGATGAATCCTGCGCGACCCTGATGCGCGGCAGCGTGCTGCTTCCGGATTACCTGGAACGCCTGCAGAACGGCCACCGCGACATTCCGATCGTGCTGCTGCCGCTGCTCAACGAAATCCGTGCCGCGCGTGGCGTGGCGGGCATCAATGAAAGCGTGCTGCTGGCCTTTGCGCCGGACAGCGTCGGCGCCACCGAAGCCGAACTCGACCATGCCCGTGGCAGCCTGAGCGGACGCAACCGCGAGCTGCTCGACACCGTCGGCAATGCGGTGAAGGAAGAACTGCTGCGCATCAAGGATGCGCTGGACCTGCACCTGCGCACCGGCGGACAGCCGCAGCAGCTGCAGCAGCAGGTCAACGAACTTGCCGCGGTGGGCGATACGCTGGCCATGATGGGCCTGGACGTAGCGCGCAACGTGGTGGTGCAGCAGCGCGATGCGCTCAGCAGCGTCGTTGCGGGCGAGCAGCAGATCGACGAGAGCCTGCTGCTCGACGTGGCCGGTGCGCTGCTGTACGTGGACGCCTCGCTGGATGACCAGGTCGCCCACCTGGGCGCCACCGGCAGCGGCGAAGACGACCCGTCCGCCGCTGAAACCCGGCGTACGCTGGAAGTGCTGGCGCATGAAGCGATCGCCAACTTCACCGTGGCCCGTGAGCACTTCGTCGCCTTCATCGAAACCAACTGGAACCACGAACAGCTGCAGGACGTACCGCGCCTGCTGGGCGAAGTCGGCGGCGCGCTGCGCATGCTCGATCTGCCGGTACCGGCCGACTACCTGAAGGGCGTCCAGCTGTACATCGACGCCGAGTTGATCGGTCGCCAGCGCGTGCCCAGCGGACGCCAGCTGGACACGCTGGCCGATGCGATGGCCAGCCTGGAGTACTACCTGGAAGCGCTGCGCGATCGTCGCGCCGGACGCGAAAGCATCCTGGACATCACCCGCAGCAGCCTGGAAGCCCTGCGCTACTGGCCGTTGCCGGTGGCCAACGCGGCCGCCGTCGAACCGAACGTTGAAGCGGCGCCGCAGCCGGTGCAGCGCGAAGCCGTGCTGCCGCCGCCGCTCACGGTGCCGGGGCTGGAAACGCTGGAGCTGCCGCCGCTGGCGGCGGCGCCCGCGCAGGTCCCGCCGCCACTGCCGGACTTCGTGTTCGACGCCGCGCCGCCAGTGCAGGCGCAGGTGCTGGAAACCGCAGCGGACGTTGCCGACGAAGACGTCGCAGCCCCGTCGGTCGAGGCCTCCGACGACACGCCCCTGCAGCGCGCAGCGACCGAACCGACCGCACCGACGTTGGTGTTCGCCGCGACCACCGCGGTTCCTCCGCCGGTCCCGGCCTGGGAACTCGGCAGCTTCCACGCGGAAGCGGATGCGAACGACAGCCGCGCGCCGACCTTCACCGATTTCGATCCGGTCGTTGCAGAAGACGCCGCCGATGCCACGCGCTGGACGGTCGAACCGATCGCCCAGGTGGATCTGACGGCCGTTGCCGATACCCAGCCTACCCACGGCGACGTGCCGGGAGTGCTCGGCGATGCCGACGAGGGCCTGCTGCTGATCGATGGCGCTGACTTCGACCCGGTGCTCGCCGAAGTTGATGCGGAAGACGATGCGGTCATGCCGGTCAGCTTCCATTTCGATGAGGGCGCCATCAGCCGAGCCGACGATGTCCTGTCGCTGGAAGCGCTGGAAGCTTCGGTCATCGAAGCGCCGGCAGGCTTCGATGTCATCACCGCAGCCGAACCGCCAGCGTTCGCGCCGACGGCAACCGAGCAGTCGATCGACGTCGACGCGCCGCCGGTCGCGGCCGTTGCGGTCGACGATGCCGATGCACGTTTCCTGGCCGAGCTGGCCGCCGCGGCGGCGGACTTCAATCCGCAGCCGGAGCCGCAGGCACCGGTGCTGGCCGAAACGCCCGTTGCCACCGCCGAAACGCTTGACGGTGGGTTCGACGAGCAGGCCGAGAACATCGACCAGGATATCCGCGAGGTGTTCCTGGAAGAGTTCGACGAAGAACTGATCAACCTGGGCGGGCTGCTGCCGGCCTGGCGCGCGCAGCCGGACAACATGGACCGGCTGCGCCCGATCCGCCGCGTATTCCACACCCTGAAGGGCAGTGGCCGCCTGGTGGGCGCGCGTACGCTGGGCGAGTTCGCCTGGAAGATCGAAGGCATGCTCAACCGCGTGCTGGATGGCTCCCGCCCGGCAACGCCGGCGGTGGTGGCCGTGGTGGAACAGGCTTACCACGCCCTGCCCGAACTCAATGCAGCGCTGCGCAGTGGCCAGCGCGTCAGCGCGGACCTGCAGGCGCTGCAGTCGATTGCCGACCGCGTTGGCGCCGGCGAAGAAACCTTCCACGTGCCGCTGCCCGCCCATCCGGTGGCGGCAACGGGTTCCGCGGCGGACGAGCAGCCCGGGATCGATGCGCTGGAAGCAGCGTTCGCCGCCGATGCGGAGGCTGCGTCGCTGGAAGGCGCGCCGGCCAGCATCGACAGCGTGCTGCGCGAGATCCTGGAAGCCGAAGTGGAAGCGCACATGGCCACCCTGCACGGGTGGCTGGCCTCGTCGCGGGTCGAACCGCAGCCGGTCTCCGATCCGCTGCTGCGCGCCGTGCACACCATGAACGGTGCCTTCGCAATGACCGATGTGCCGGAGATCACCTCCGTCACCGGCGCGGCCGAGAGCTACATCAAGCGCTCGCTGGCGGCGTCCGAAGTGCCCAGCCATGACGGCGTGCACGCGCTGGATGCCACTGCGCGCGCGATCGAAGCCACCATGCTGGCGCTGCAGGCCGAATCGCCCCGCGTCCCGCTGCAGCAGGCGCTTGCCGAACGCCTGCAGGCGCTGGCCGCGACCCTGCCGGAAGCGCGTTGGCCGGTGCTGGAAGACGTGTCCGATGCGCCTGAAGAGGCGCAGGAGGAAGATGCCGGCGATGCCACCGAAGCCAGCGATGCCCACGGCCATGTCGATGCGATCGACTTTGCGGATCTGGTCCAGCAGGCCGAGGTCGAGCAGATCGCCGAAGCGATGGTGGACGACGGCGAACTGCAGGTCAGCGAATCCGCCTTGCTGGCTGAGCACGGACATACCGCACTGGTCCCGGATGAATCGCGCGACGAGCAGATCGCTGCGTCCGCCGACGCTGCCGATACCGCGGTGGAATTGACCGGCGCCCACGATCTTTCCTCGTTCCTGGATCCGGCCCCGGCTCCGGCCTCGTCCGATGGCCACGAATGGGACGTCGAACCGGTCGTCATTGCAGAGGCCGACGATGCTGCCGGAACCGCCGAAGATCGCGTGCCGGTCACCGGCGAACCGGTGCAGGACCGCGATGTCGAGGTCCAGCTGACCGGCGCAGAGGATCTGTCGCTGTACCTGGATGATGCAGCGCATGCTGCACTGCCTGACAGCTACGTGCCGGGCGCGATCGAAGCGCCGGCGCCGCATGAGCAACCGCTTGAACCCCGCTTCGAGGCAGGCGATGACCAGGCGCAGGATGCGCTGCCCGAAGAACTGCAGGGCAGCGCGGCGTTCGGCGATGCGGTGTCGCTGCAGGAGGCGCTGGAAGAAGGGATGCACGTCATCGACGACGCAGTCGAGGATGACGCCGACGAGGCAGTCTCCGCTGCCGGCCACGATGCATCGGTAGACGACGAAGCGCCCTTTGGCGAGTTCATCGAAGACCAGGCCCCGTCCCTGCCACCGCAGGTCGACCAGCCGGAGCCGACTGCCGCCGAAGCAGAAGCAGAAGCCGAAGCCGAAGCAGAAGCCGAAGCAGAAGCCGAAGCGGAAGCCGACGTCGAAGCCGAAGCCGAAGCCGAAGCCGAAGCCGCTCAGCAGCCGTATTTCGAAATGGAGGCAGTTGCTGCACCGGCAGCAGATTCCGCCGTTGACGCTGGCGTCGTAGCAGACGAACCGTCTGCCGTGGACGCTGGCAGCGCCGAGGCGCTGCAGGAAGTGCAGGACGTTTCCCTGCAGGCCGCTGACCACGCCGAGGACGTCGAGGCAGACGGCGGTGTCACGGTCGAAGCAGTCGAAGCAGTCGAAACGGTCGAAGCAGTCGAAGCAGTCGAAGCAGTCGAAACGGTCGAAGCAGTCGAAACGGTCGAAGCAGTCGAAACGGTCGAAACCGTCGAAACCGTCGAAGCAGACACCGAGGTGGCCGCCGATGCGCTGGACTTCAGCGTGCTCGACCGCGAGCTGGTCGACATCTTCGTCGAGGAAGGCAAGGACCTGCTTGACCATTGCGATGGCCTGATCAGCGAGCTGCGCAGCGCGCCGGAGGACCGTGAGCCGTTGGCCGGCCTGCAGCGCGACCTGCACACGCTGAAGGGCGGCGCGCGCATGGCCGGCATCAACCCGATCGGTGATCTTGGCCACGGCATCGAATCGCTGCTGGAAGCGGTGTTCGCCGGACGCACCAGCATCGAACACAGCGATGTGCAGCTGCTGGAGCGTGGCTTCGACCGCCTGCACCAGATGCTGACCCTCACCGGCAACCATCGCCAGGTGGCGGCGGCCGATGACCTGGTGGCCGCCTTCGAGGCACGCACCCAGGGCCGCCCCGCCACGCAGGCCGAGGCAGAAGAACCGGCCGCTGCCGCGTCCAGCGCCGCCGCGCTCATCGCCAGCCTGCCGCTGTCCGCGCCCTTGCCGGTGGAAGCCGGCGGCGAGGAAGAAGGCGGCGCGCGTCCGCAGCAGGAACAGGTGCGCGTGCGTGCCGACCTGCTCGACCGGCTGGTCAACCACGCCGGTGAAGTGGCGATCTACCGCTCGCGGCTGGAACAGCAGCTGGGTGCCTTCCGCGGCGCCATGGGCGAACTGGACCGCACCAATGCGCGTCTGCGCGACCAGCTGCGCCGCCTGGACCTGGAAACCGAGGCGCAGATCGTTGCCCGTTACCAGCGCGAGCAGGAGCAGGCCGACCACAGCTTCGATCCGCTGGAACTGGACCGCTTCTCCACGCTGCAGCAGCTCAGCCGTGCGCTGAACGAATCGGCAGCCGACCTTGGCGGCCTGCAGGGGGTGCTGGACGACCTCTCGCGCCAGTACGATTCGCTGCTGCAACAGCAGTCGCGGGTCAGCTCGGAACTGCAGGATGGGCTGATGCGTGCGCGCATGGTGCCCTTCGACGGGCTGGTGCCGCGCCTGCGTCGCGTGGTCCGCCAGGCCGGTACCGATACCGGCAAGCAGGTCCACCTGACGCTGGAAGGAACCCACGGCGAACTGGATCGCAACGTGCTGGATCGCATGGTGGCGCCGCTGGAACACATGCTGCGCAACTCCGTCGCCCACGGCCTGGAAACGGCCGAACAGCGACGTGCGGCGGGCAAGCCGGTGGAAGGTGAGATCTCGCTGCGCCTGCACCGCGAAGGCTCTGAAATCGTGCTCGACGTGGCCGACGATGGTGCCGGACTGGACCGCGAAGCGATCCGCCGGCGCGCGCTGGAACGCGGGCTGATCCAGGCCGATGCCACCTTGGCCGACAACGAACTGGACAACCTGATCTTCGCCTCCGGCTTCAGCACCGCCGACCAGCTCAGCCAGCTGGCCGGGCGCGGCGTCGGCATGGACGTGGTGCGCAATGAAGTGCGCCAGCTCGGCGGCAGCGTGGAAATCCACTCGGTCCGCGGACAGGGCGCTCGTTTCACCCTGCGCCTGCCGCAGACGCTGGCCGTCACCCAGGCGGTGTTCGTGCAGATCGGCGAGACCACCTTTGCCGTCCCGGTAGGTTCGGTCAGTGGCATCGGCCGCATTTCGCGCGAACGTTTCGAGGCAGGCGACAGCACCTACCGCTACAGCGGCGAGGACTACACCCTGCATGACCTGGGCAGCCTGATCGGCCAGGCCCCGGCACGTGCCGAAGGGCAGGCCCAGGTGCCGCTGCTGCTGGTGCGTGCGGGCGACCTGCGTGCCGCCGTGGCGATCGACCAGGTGCTGGGCAACCGCGAAATCGTGGTGAAGCCGGTCGGCCTGCAGATCGCCTCGGTCCCGGGCATCTACGGTGCCACCATCACCGGCGATGGCCGCGTGGTGGTGATCCTGGACGTGGCACCGCTGGTGCGCCGCTTCGTCGCCAACCCGGAGCGTCCGCTGCCGGTGGCCGAACTGGAACAGCAGCGCCAGGTGCCGGTGGTGATGGTGGTCGACGATTCGCTGACCATGCGCAAGGTCACCAGCCGCATCCTGGAACGCCACAACTTCGACGTCAGCGTGGCGCGCGATGGCGTGGAAGCGCTGGAACGGCTGGAAGAACGCGTGCCGGACCTGATGCTGCTGGACATCGAAATGCCGCGCATGGACGGTTACGAGCTGGCTACCGCGATGCGCGCCGATCCTCGTTACCGCGATGTGCCGATCGTGATGATCACCTCGCGCAGCGGCGACAAGCATCGCCAGCGCGCTTTCGAAATCGGCGTGCAGCGTTACCTGGGCAAGCCGTACCAGGAGCTGGACCTGATGCGTAACGTGTACGACCTGCTGGGGATCGCCCGTGTCCGAGAATGATGCAAGCCTGCCGCCGGCCGTCGCGCTGCTGGCACGCCCGGGCGCGGCCCGTGACCGCCTGCGCGAAGCGCTGGTGCAGGCCGACGTGGCGCTGGTGCTGGAAGAAGACCCGGATGTGCTGGACGCCGCGACGCTGATCGCGGTTGCCCCGCAGGCCGTGGTGATCGCGCTGGAACCCGCGGTGGAAGCGGCGCTGGAGCGACTGGACGACGCACTGTCTTCGCCGGCGTTCACCCTGGTGTTCGACGAGGCCGAACTGGCGGCACGCCGCGAAGGCTGGGAAACCCAGCGTTGGGCGCGCCACCTGGCGGCCAAGTTGCATGGTCACCGCCAGGTGCTGCCACCCGGTGCGGAAGTCGAAGAAGACCTGCAGATCGAACCCGGCATGCCGGACACGCCGGCCCAGTTGCATGTCGATGCGCCGCTGGATTTCCACCTGGACGAAGCGGCCGACGCGGCGGATCTGCTGGCGGGTGACAGCCTGTATGAGGCCCCCGCGCACTGGCAGGAACCGCAGACGCTGGAACAGGCGCTGGCGGCGGACCTGCCGCAAGCCCACGCCGACGCCAACAGCGACGCCCCTGCCACGCCTGCCGATGCCGGCGCGGTGGCGCCGCCGCCGCTGGGTGACCACAGCCGCTGGGCGCTGCTCGACGAGGACAGCGCACCGGCCGCGGTGACCCGCGAGGCCGCCGCGCCGCCGGCGTTGCCGGTGTTCGATTCGGCACACCTTTCACTGGTGGACATGGAAGACACGCCGCCCGGCACCGGGCCACGCCGTGGCGCCCGCGGCGCGGTGGTGGTGCTGGCCGGCATTGGCGGCCCGGATGCGCTGCGGCGCCTGCTGGCGGCGCTGCCGTCGGCGCTGGACGTGCCGCTGCTGGTGCGGATGCCGCTGGACGGCGCGCGCTACGGCAACCTGGTCAAGCAGATGGCGCGCGTTTCGCCCCTGCCGGTGCTGCTGGCGGAGACCGGCGCCGATGTGCTGGAAGGCCACGTCTACATCCTGTCCGACGACAGCGCCACCGCGCTGCGCGACGGCGGACTGTATTTCGAAAGCCGGCCCCAGGGCCTGGAGCTGGCGCGGCTTCCGCCGGGCGAAAGCGCGGTCATCCTGCTCAGCGGCGCCGATCTGCTGCAGGTCGACCCCGCGCTGACGCTGGCCGAGGCCGGCGCGTGGGTGGGCGGCCAGGTGGGCGAGGGCTGCTACGACCCCGCCGCGGCCACCGCCGTGGTGGCTGCCGGCATGTTCGCCGGCGAACCGCAGGAGCTCGCACAGGCCATCAGTGCCCGTTGGGCACGTCCGGAACAAGGGGAAGCGCAGTGAGCCATGCCAACAACGATGAAATCCGCGGGGTCCTGATCCAGTCCGGTCCCGAACGCGTGCTGCTGCCCAATGCCACCGTGGCCGAAATGATGGCCAAGGTGCAGGTGCAGGCGAGCGCCGAAGGTCCTGACTGGCTGCTGGGTACGCTGGCCTGGCACGGCTGGGACGTGCCGCTGGTGTCGTTCGCACGGCTGTCCGGGCTAGGCGAGGAAAGCATCGGCGGCAACAACAAGGTCGTGGTGCTCAAGGCACTGGCCGGCAACGCGCAGCGCCCGTATTTCGCGTTGCTGACGCAGAGCTTCCCGCAGCTGATTTCGGTGCCGCGCGATGGCCTGCTGGCCGACGCTTCCGAAGAAACGCTTCCCGACAGCGTGCACATGCGCGTGCTGCTGGGTGAGCAGAGCGCGCTGCTGCCGAACCTGGACGCGGTGGAAACCGCGCTGGATTCGCTGCACTGACGAAGTAAACCGGCAGGTGACGACCGGTGGTCGTCACCGCCTTGAACCAGCCCAAGCGTGACGACCAACGGTCGTCACCTACAAAGCCTCGATCCAGCGCGCTTCAGCCCATGTCGCCCAGGCGCGCCTGCAGGGCCGCGATGGCCGCCAGCCCGGCTGTTTCCGTGCGCAGGATGCGCGGCCCCAGCTGCAGCCCCTGGAAGCCCGCGGCGGCCAATTGCTGGCGATCGCGCGGCGACCAGCCGCCTTCTGGACCGATCGCGATGACCACCCCGCCTGCAGGGGCCGCCTGCAGGGTGGACAGGCGGTGGCTGCCTTCTGGATCCAGGGTCAGGCGCAGGGTGTCGGCGGGCAGTACCGCCATCGCCGCGGCCAACGCCAAGGGCGGACCCAAGCGCGGAATCACCGCACGCCCGGACTGGCCGCAGGCGGACTGCACCACGTTGTTCCAGTGCGCGACCCGCTTTTCCGCGCGCGCGGCATCCAGCTTCACTTCGGTGCGCTCGGCATTGACCGGCACCACGGCCGCCACGCCCAGTTCGGTGGCCTTCTGCAGGATCAGGTCCATCTTCTCGCCGCGCGCCACGCCCTGCAGCAGGGTGATCCGCAGGGGGGATTCATTGGCCAGCAGCGTGGCGGCGTCGATGCGCACCTGTGCATCGCGTTTGCCGGCCACGACAAGCGTCGCCGCGTAGTCATGCCCATCACCGTTGAACAGCACGCAGGCATCGCCCTCGCGCAGGCGCATCACGCGCAGCAGGTGGTTGGCGGCGTCCTCGGGCAGGGACACGGTCTGGCCGGCCTGCAGGGGCATCGACACGGGGCAGCGGGTCACGCGCATGGGGCGTTCTCCAGAGCGGATGGGCGGGCGTCCTGCGGGGAGGGGGGTGTCTCTGCTAGCATCGTGGGCTCATGAACATGTTGCTTCCTCCGTCCATTCTATCGGCCCGCGCGGGGCATACCGCATGAGCCGTCCCCTGCCGATCATCCATCGCATCACCGATGAGGAAAACGGCCCGTTCCAGCGCCAGCACCTGGACCTGGAGTTTTCCAACGGTGAACAGCGCCGCTTCGAGCGCCTGGTCAGCCGCGGCCACGGTGCGGTGGTGGTGGTGCCGATGCTGGACGACGACACCGTGCTGCTGGTGCGTGAATACGCCGCAGGCATGCACCGCTATGAGCTGGGACTGGTCAAGGGCCGCATCGATGCCGGCGAAACGCCGGAGCAGGCAGCCGACCGCGAGCTGAAGGAAGAGGCCGGCTACGGCGCGCACCGGGTGGACGTGCTGCGTGCCATGACACTCGCTCCCACTTACATGAGCCACCAGTCGTGGCTGGTGGTGGCGCGCGATCTGTACCCGGAACGGCTGCAGGGGGATGAGCCGGAAGAACTGGAAGTGGTGCCGTGGAAGCTGTCGCGGATCGACCAGCTGATGCTGCGCGAAGACTTCTCCGAGGGCCGTTCGCTGGCGGCCTTGTTCATCGCCCGTGAGTGGCTGCAACGCGGCGCGACGGGGCCATGACCCACGCACGCCTCACCACCGACCTGCGCGAAACCGTGATCGCGATTGCCCAGGATGCCGCAGCGGCGATCATGCAGGTCTACGCCTCCGGTTTCGACATCACCCTGAAGGCCGATGACAGCCCGGTCACCGCCGCCGACCTGGCCGCGCACCAGCGCATCGTCAGCGGCCTGTCGCGGCTGACGCCGGACCTGCCGATCCTGTCCGAGGAAGCCACCGCGGCTGCCTGGGAAACGCGGCGCCACTGGGGCGCCTACTGGCTGGTGGATCCGCTGGACGGCACGCGAGAGTTCATCAAGCGCAATGGCGAATTCAGCGTCAACATCGCGTTGGTCTACCAGGGCGCGCCGACCTTCGGCGTGGTGCTGGCACCGGTGACCGGGCTGGTGTGGCACGCGATGCGCGGGGAGCAGGCCTACCGTCGGCAGGGCGCGCATGACACCGTGCTGCGCACCCGCGTGCCGGCGCAGTCACCGCTGCGGGTCGCCGCCAGCCGCTCGCACCGTTCGGCGCGCACGCAGGCGCTGCTGGATCGCATGGGTGATATCGAGACCGTGGCCCAGGGCTCCTCGTTGAAGTTCTGCCGGATCGCCGAAGGCGACCTGGATGTGTATCCGCGGCTGGGTCCGACCAGCGAGTGGGATACCGCCGCCGGGCAGTGCGTGCTGCACGCGGCCGGTGGTGCGGTGCTGTCCACCGCCACCGGCAAGCCGTTCCGTTACAACCGCCGCGAAAGCCTGCTCAATGGTGATTTCATGGCATTGGGTGATACCCGCCTGGCATGGCGCGACTGGCTGCCCCCCGACGAACCGGAGACTGCATGAGCACGAGCGACGCTGCCACCGAACTGGGCCGCCTGTTGGCGATCATGGCGCGCCTGCGCGACCCGCAGGGCGGCTGCCCATGGGACCTGGAGCAGGATTTTTCCAGCATCGCGCCGTACACCATCGAAGAGGCCTACGAGGTAGCCGATGCGATCGATCGCGGCGACCTGGACGACCTGTGCGACGAACTCGGCGACCTGCTGCTGCAGGTGGTCTTCCACGCGCAGATGGCGCAGGAGCAGGGCGCGTTCGCCTTCGCCGACGTGGCACGCAGCATCAACGACAAGATGGTGCGCCGCCACCCGCACATCTTCGCCGATGCCAGTGCCGGCGATGCCGCCGAGGTGCTGCGCAACTGGGACGCGATCAAGCGCGAAGAGCGCGCCGCCAAGGGCGAGACGGATGCTTCGGCGCTGGCCGGCATCTCGCGCGGACTGCCGGAATGGCAGCGGGCGATGAAGCTGCAGTCGCGCGCGGCCAAGGTCGGGTTCGACTGGCCCGGCCCGTTGCCGGTGCTGGACAAGGCCGCCGAGGAGCTGCAGGAACTGCGCGAGGAATTCGAACGCGGTGACGTGGCGGCAAACAAGGCCCGCTTGCAGGAAGAGCTCGGCGACCTGTTGTTCGTCTGCGCCAACCTGGCACGCCACGCCGAACTTGATCTGGGCGCGGCGCTGCGCGGGGCCAACCACAAGTTCGAGCGACGCTTCCGCGCGATGGAAGCCCGCGCCGGCGAACACGGCACGCGCCTGGCCGAGCTGGACCTGGATGCCCAGGAAGCGCTCTGGCAGCACGCGAAGGCGGCCGAAAGCGCGTCGTGAAAACCTTCGGGTTGTTCCTGTTGACGGCGCTGGCCGAGATCATCGGCTGCTACCTGCCGTGGCTGTGGCTGCGTCGCGATGGCAGCGCCTGGTTGTTGCTGCCGGCGGCGGCCAGCCTGGCCCTGTTCGCCTGGCTGCTCACCCTGCATCCGGAGGCCAGCGGACGCGTGTACGCGGCCTACGGCGGTGTCTACGTGGGCACCGCGCTGGTCTGGCTGTGGCTGGTGGACGGCATCCGCCCCGGCCGCTGGGACCTGATCGGCGTAGGGCTGTGCCTGGCCGGCATGGCGGTGATCATGTTCGCCCCGCGCACCGGCTGATGATCGGCTGGGGGACGATCCAGAATTCTGGTGGGTGACGACCCACGATCCTGGTGAGTGACGACCCACGATCCTGGTGGGTGACGACCGTTGGTCGTCACGCTCTCGCCAGCCAGAAGCGTGACGACCAACGGTCGTCACCCACCGTGTCACCTGTCACCCACCGTGTCACCTGTCGTCCACCCACCGCGGCTGGACGATCAGCGCGCCCGGCAGCCCAGCATCCCGAGATCGATCGCGTCGGCCATGCGTGCGTAGCCTTCATCGTTTGGATGCAGGTGGTCGCGGGTGATTCCGGCGGGCAGTGATTCCGGTGCGGCCGGATCGCGCAGCGCCACATCGAACTCCACCACCCCGTCATAGCCACTGTCCGGCCCACGTGCCCAGGCATTGATCGCCGTGCGCGTGGCCGCGGAAACCGGTTCGTAGCGCTCCGAGCCACCGAACGGGGTCAGCGTGCCGATGAAGGCCCGCGCGCCGTGCAGGTGCAGCCGCTCGGCGATCTGCCGGTAGCCGGCCTGCATGTCCGCCGCGTTGCGTCCGGGCAGCGGTGCCGGCCCGCCGCCATGGCGGATATCGTTGATCCCTTCGAACACGATCACCTGGTCGGCATCGGACGTTGCGATCACATCGCGATCCAGCCGCGACAAGGCACTGTGGCTGCGGCCGTGGTCGAGCAGCTTGTTGCCACTGATGCCCTGGTTGAGCACCACGAAGCGGTCCGGGCAGGCGTTCTGCAACCGCACCGCCAGGCGTTCCGGCCACTGGTTGTACGCGCCGCGCTGGGCGGTCGCGCCTTCGGTGATGGAATCACCCAGCGCCACGATCACCGATGGCCGATCCGCGCGCTGCACCAGCACCGCGGAAAACACATTCTGCCGGTAGGACACCGCCACCGAATCGGCGATGCGCGGATGACGGCCATCGACGACCCGCACGGTCGTGCGGCGCACCGCCGGCCGGGTCGCCTGCGGGAAGTAGCCGGTGACCCGGATCTCATCCAGTGCGGCCGCGTGCAGCGGCACCACGTCCGTCAGCAGGGCTGCGCCGACCGGCACCTCGATGACATCGCGTCCGGCCACTTTCACCGGCAGCGCAGTGCCGGACGGTCCCTGCACCGTCACATCCTGCAGGCGCAGCGGGGCAACCCCGAGCTCATTGCTGATGCGCAGCCGCAACGCATCGGCGCGGCTGCCCAGCCGCATGTCCTGGCGGACGGTCTGCGCGGCGAACTGCACGGGGGCCTGCGGCGTGCCATCCAGGCGATCCGGCGCGGGCGAGGCGGTCCATGCGGTGATCCACACCGGCTGCGCAGGGGCAGCCGATGCGGAAAGCGCCGAACCAACGGCAAACGAAACAGCGGTGATCCAGCGCAGCATGGCAAAGCTCCGGTCAGGAGAAGAACGTACCGCCGTTGACGTCCACGTTGGCACCGGTCATGAAGGCCGCCGCGTCCGACGCCAGGTACACCGCCACGTCGGCCGCTTCTGCGGGCAGGCCCTGGCGACGCAGGGGCGTCCCGGCGGCCACCGCGGTGCGCACTTCCGGCTTGGTGAACTCGTCGTGGAAGCGGGTGGCGATCATGCCGCAGCACAGCGCATTGACGCGGATTCCCCTGGGCCCGAGTTCCTTGGCCATCGCGCGGGTGAAGGTCATCACGCCGGCCTTGGCAGTGGCGTAGATCGCCGCACCCGGGCCGCCGCCATCGCGTCCGGCCTGCGAGGCGAAGTTGACGATCGCCGCGCCTTCGCCCATGTGCGGAACGACCGCGTGGGTGGTCAGGTAGGTCGAGGTCAGGTTGAGGTCGATCACCTTGTGGAAGAACGCCGGATCGATATCGGCCAAGGGGCGACGCTCGACCATGCCGCCGGCCACGTTGACCAGCACGTCGATGCGGGGACCGAACGCGGCCTGCGCCGCAGCGACCAGGCCGGCCACCGCGGCCGGATCGGTGACGTCGGCGCGGTGCGCGATGGCCCGTCCACCGGCAGCCTGGATCAGCTCCAGGGTCTGTCGTGCACTGGCTTCATCGTTGGCGTAGTTGATGCAGACGCGGGCGCCGGCAGCGGCCAGCTTGATCGAAATGTCGCGGCCGATATCGCGGCCGCCACCGGTGACGATAGCCACCTTGTCCTGGAATGACATGGGGTGAAACTCCTTGTTTACGTGAGGGAGAGAGGGAGCGCAGGCGTGCGCTCAGGAATCCGACGAAGGGGCATCGAGGCGGCGCACCGGACCGGTGATCCACCACAACGCGATCAGCGACAGCGGTACCAGCGCGGCCACCAGCATGAACATCGGCGCGTATGACTCGCGGGTCAGCACCGGCACCAGCCAGGTGGTGATCAGCGTGCCGGCCACCGCGGCGAGGCCACCCAGGCCGGCCAGCGTGCCGACCGAGCGCCCGCCGAACAGGTCACCCGGCAGGGTCTGGATGTTGCCGATCGCCACCTGGAAGCCGAACAACACCGCCGCGATGGTCAGCACCGCGGTCAGCGGCTCGGCCGCCAGCACCGCGCCGAGCAGGGCAGGGGCCATCACCACGCAGCCGAGGGTGATCGACCATTTGCGGGCGCGATCCACGCTGTGGCCGGCGCGGATCAGCCGGCCGGACAGCCAGCCACCGGTCAGGCTGCCGAGCATCGCGCCGACGAACGGAACCCAGGCAAACAGGCCGATCTGCTTGATGTCGAAGCCGAAGGTTTCGGCCAGGTAGATCGGCAGCCAGGACACGAACAGCCACCAGATCGGGTCCAGCAGGAAACGGCAGGCCAGCATGCCCCAGCTCTGCCGGTGCGCCAGCAGTTCGCGCACGCTGCGGCGGGGGGCTGCCGGATCCGCGGCACCGGCCTGGTCTTCCATGATCAGGCGACGTTCGGCATCGCTGACCCAGGGATGCTTGTCCGGCCCGGCGCGGTACACGAACAACCACGGCAGCAGCCACAGGAAGCCCATCACGCCGACCAGCACGAAGGTGCCACGCCAGCCCAGCCAGAGGTACAGCGCGGCGATCGCCGGGGCCGACACGATCGCACCGATCGAGGCACCGGCATTGAAGACACCCTGGGCCAGCGCACGTTCGCGTGCGGGGAACCATTCGGCGTTGGCTTTCACCGCGCCCGGCCAGGCGCCGGCTTCGCTGACGCCCAGCATCGCCCGCACCAGGCTGAAGGACAGGATTGAATGGGTCACCGCATGCAGCGCGATGGACAGCGACCAGACGCTGATCGACAGGGCGAAGCCCATCCGCGTGCCGATCAGGTCGAACAGGCGCCCGAACAGGAACTGGCCGGCGGCGTAGAACAGCATGAACACCGTGACCAGCAGCGCGTAGTCATCCTTGGTCGCACCCACCTCGCGGGCGATCTCCGGCCACATCACCGCCAGCGCGTTGCGGTCGATGTAGTTGATCACCGTGGCGACCGCGATCAGCCCGACGATCAGCCAGCGCACGGCCGAACGCACCGGGACCTTGCGCAGCTGCGCGATGGCGGTAGGGCCGTTCATCGGCTGCCGCCCTTGCCGGCCGCGCGGTCGATCCGCGCATGGCTGCCACGCCAGCGGTAAGTGCGTCCTTCGACGTTGACGCTGTGTTCGACATCGGCGCTGCTGTCATCGGCCACGCCCAGCGCGATGCGCGCGCCGCTGGCCAGGGTCAGTTCGATCAGCTCGGCATCGCTGCCGCGTGCGCGCTTCAGCTCGCGGATCTGGCTGTCGGCGCCGTGCACGTATTCGGCGGTGCCGTTGTACTCACCATGCGGTTCCAGCACGCTGAAGAAGCTCACCGCGCGCTGCCCGTCCACGCGCTGCACCAGCGCCGGCTCGCGCCGCAGGTTGAACTCGGGATCATTGGCGCCGCTCTCCACCAGCAGGGCCTGCGAAGGCGCGCTGCTGCCGAAGCGGTAGCTGTAGAAGCGGCCGTCCAGCAGCCAGGCCAGCGTGCGCTGGTCGCTGCCCGGCGTGCTGCGCGCATCCAGCCACAGGTGCTGGTAGCCGTTTTCCCTGCCCAGCACGGGGCGCTGGTCGACGAAGCGTTCGGCCTCGAATCCGGTACTGACGATGTGGCCGTTGAAGTGCAGCGGCAGGTCGAAGCGCGCGGCCTTGTCCGCACTCACCTGCAGCAGGTCCAGTACCACCGGCAGGCCCAGCTCCGGATGCTGCAGCAGGGCCTGGGTACGGGTGAACACCACGCCGGGATACGCATCGCGCATCGTCGCCGAGGCGACCTGGGTGTCCTTGCCCGCCTCGAAGAAGCGCACCGACGGAGCATGGTCCTCGCCCACCTTCCAGTCACCGTTGAAGTGGCTCTTCTCGTCCACCACCAGGGTGTTGTGGGCGATGGTCTGCTTGGCCCAGCTGCGGTTCTCGGCCAGGTAGATGCCACCGCGCTTGGCTTCCACGTTGAGGAAGCGCGCCGAACCGTAATCGGTCACCACCCGCTGGCCGTTGTCATAGAACAGCCAGTTGAGCTTGTCGAAGTGGCCGTGGCCCATGCCCTGCATGGTGTCCTTCTGCACCAGCACCTGGCCGCGCTCACCGCCCATGCGCAGGATCGCCAGCCCGCCCCGGTCGCCGTCCGGGCCATCGCGCAGCAGCATCGGGGCGTAATCGAACGGCTTGGCCTTGCCGGCGGCCAGGCCCTGCGCCACCTTCAGCCCTTCCGGGGTCAGCAGCAGGCGGCCCTGCTGTTCGGCGACGGACAACAGGCGGTCGTCGCCACTGCGGGCGTAGGCGATGCCGATGCCGGCCACCAGTTCCTCGGTGTCCACGCCCTTGTCCAGGATCGCATCGTTGATCGGGAAGAACAGGCCGTCATAGCTGCTCTGCACCAGCACGTCGACCGCCTTCAGCAGCACGCCATCGCGTCGCTGGAAGATCCCGCGCTGCGGCTCGTTGCGTTCGATCGCATTGGCGAACAGCAGGAACGGTGCCAGCGCATAGCGCTGGTAGTAGGGGCCTTCTTCGTAGTATCCATCCGGCGAGAACAGCAGGTCGACCTGGCGCAGGAAGCCGAACGCATCGTCCTTGCGGCTGCCGCGCAGTGATTTCTCAACCAGCTCCTGGTCGCGCAGCACGTAGCCGGTCATGCCGGTGGCGGCCACCGCCCAGGTGGAATGATTGTGGATCTGGTCGAAGTTCTTCGGCTCACTGGCGAGGAATTCGGCCATCGGACGGAACACGTTGTCATCGATGGTCTGGCGGTCCTTGGCCGGCAGTGCATCGCGGATCGCGTCGTAGCCCTGCACTGCATTGACCAGCCATACCGAGTCGTTCAGCACCTGCCAGAACACCCGTCCCGGGATCTGCCCGCGGCCTTCCGGATGCGGCCCCAGCGTCGGGTACAGCGTGGCGTACTCCAGCAACATGCGCCGCGCGTAGTCCACGTAGGCGGTGTCACCGGTGAGCCGGTACAGCGTGCCGGCGGCCAGCAGCGCCTGGTAGTTGCGCTTGTGCTGTTCGTGGGTGCGTCCGCCGCCCTTGTCCTTGGGGAAGGGCACGTCGATGCCCGCCTTCATCATCTTTTCCAGCATGGCCTTGTTGCGCGCCTGTTCCTTGGCGAACCAGGGATAGCGCGCGCCATCGCTGGCCATCTGCTGCCATTGCGCGGCGGTCACCAGCACCGGGGCGGTGCTGCTTTCCGCTGCTGCCGGGGCCGGGGCCGGGGCTGCGGCGAAGGCTGTCGACGCTGGCAGCAGGGCCAGGGTTCCGGTAGCGGTGGCCACGGCGAGGGCAAGCGACAGGCACGTGTGTTTCATCGATCAGCTCCGTTGGCGGGCAGGCGGTGGCCAACAGTGGCCGCATCCGTCCATTCCCCTTGTTTGGGATACCAGGTGACCCCGGTAGCGTCGCGCGGCATCACCGCCAGGTTGGTTGCCGCGCCCACTGCGGCCAGCGCAGGCGAGGGTGACCACAGGCCGTTCGGCGCCTGCACCAGGGTCACGGTCATGCTGTCCACGCCGCCGGGCAGCGCGGTGGAGGCAAGCGGCGATTGCACGTTGCCGCTGAACGCCACGCCGGCCAGGCTGCCATCGACGGTCACCGGGTTGGCACCGCTGCGGTTGACGATCAGGTTGCCGCGGAACTGGCTGCTGCTGGGCGGCACCACGATGCCGCTGGCCGCGTTGTAGCCCACGCCGAAGCTGACCTTGGCCACGTCGACGAAGGTATTGCGCTCGATCAGCGCGTCCACCACCGGCGAGTAGCCGGACAGCGCGGCGTTGGCCTGCCCGTGCATCACCGCCAGCCCGGCGCGGTTGCTGCTGCCGGCCAGCGCCTGGAAATAGTTGTTGCTGACCTGCTGCTGCGCGTTGATCACGCGCACGCCGCCGGTGCCGGCCTTGCCCTCACCGATGAACACGTTGTCCAGCACGCGGTTGCCGTTGCCGTGGCGCAGCGTCAGCGACCCGGCCGAGCGGTAGAACACGTTGCCGCGATAGGTGTTGCCGCCGGACTTGTTGGAAATGATCTCGGTTTCGCCGTCGCAGCCTTCGAACCAGTTGGCTTCGACCGTGCTGTTGGAATCACTGAGCGAGGTATCGCTGGTGCCGACGCGCAGCGTTTCGCCGCCGTTGACGCCCAGCGCAGGCCGCGGGCCGAACCAGTTGTGGTCGATGCGGTGCTGGTTGTCCAGGCCCTGGGTAGCATCACGCACCACCACCACGGTGGGGCCGGCGTTGGTCTTGCCGCGCAGCTGGCTGTGGTCCAGCCGGTTGAACGCGCCGTACAGCATCACCCACTGGTCCTGGTCGGCTGGATCCGGGTTGCTGTAATCGTCGATCACCAGGCCGGTGACCCGGCTGTTGCGCGCCACCGCCTTGCTGGATTCGCGGAAGGCGACCACCGCATCGCTGGGACTGTAGCCATCGCGGAACACCAGGTCGGCCACGTGCAGGTACTGGCCGGCCAGGCGAAGGTCGGACTGTCCGGTGAGCACCACCTGGCCCGGCGCCTGCGCGCGCAGAGTGATCGGCGCGGCCGCGGTGCCGTTGCCTTTAAGCAGCAGGCGCGCGTTGTTCCAGGTGCCGCTGGCCAGCACGATCTCATCGCCCGGCTGCAGGTTCGCGGAGGCGGTGGCGTATTCGGCGGCGTCCTGCACCAGGTAACTGGCTGCATCGGCTTGCGGTGCGAACGGAATTCCCAAGCCCAGCACCAGGGCGGCGGTCAGATGGCGTGATGCAGACGGCATGGTGTTCCCTCCGAAGCGTGGCCTGCGAAGCAGGGGATGATTGTAAGCCGTAGTGCTAGTCCAGTTGGGATGCAAAGTAGGGCAATAGGATCGGCAAGTCATGCTGCAACAGCACATCTTTTTCCTCTGAATTGGCCTATACCAAAGGTAAGACGAAAGAATCAGTCCAATTGGTTGACATTTATGTGTCGGCATGTGGAAAGTGCGCCCCATGCCCGGTCTGCGGGACATCCTTTGGGAGGAGGACATCATGCGTCGTACCGAACTGCCCGTTTCACGGTTCCATCCAAGCCCGCTCGCGGCCGCCCTGCTTGTGGCCCTGTGCGCTGCCGCCCCGGCAATGGCCCAGCAGGCCGACCCGCCGGCCGCCGGTGCGGCCACCACGCTAGACCAGGTGCAGGTCACCGGCATCCGCGAATCCATGCAGAGTTCGATCAACAAGAAGCGCGACGACACGGTCATTTCGGACGTGCTGTCGGCAGAAGACATCGGTGACCTGCCGGCGCCGTCTTTGGCCGACGCCATCGAGACGCTGACCGGCGCGGCCTCCACCCGCGACAAGACCGGTGCCTCGGAAATCTCGATCCGCGGCCTGGGCGCGTTCCTGAGCAGCACCAACTTCAACGGCCGCGAAATCACCAACGGCAGCGGCGACCGTTCGGTGAACTTCAACATGTTCCCGGCCGAGCTGATCAACACCGTGGCGATCTACAAGACCCAGCGCGCCGACATCATCGAAGGCGGCGTAGCCGGCACGATCGGGCTGGAGACGGTGAAACCGCTGGAATACGGCAAGCGCGCGGTGCAGATGGACCTGCGCGGCAGCTGGGCGGAGTACGACAAGAAGTACAAGGACGACGATGGCATCGGCTACCGCGGTACCGCCAGCTACATCGACCAGTTCGAGTTCAGCAACGGCGGCAAGCTCGGCGTCTCGCTGGGCATCCAGCGCCTGGAAGGGTCTGATCCGGAAGAAAGCATCACCAGTGGCTCCACCTGGTACGCCTGCGACGGGCGGGTCAACGTCGCCAACGCCAACTGCACCGAGCCGGGTGCTGCAGCCATTGCCGCCGGCACGCCGTATTACCTGGTGCCCAGCAGCCGCATCTACCGCCTGAAGCAGGAGCGCAACGACCGCCAGAGCGAGTTCGCCGCAGTGCAGTGGCGGCCCAATGACGTGGTCGAGGTCAATGTCGATGTCGAACACACCGACCGCAACTGGTATGAGAACCGCAGCGACCTGAGCCTCTCCAACACCCGCCGCGGCATCATCAACCGCCAGGTGGACGACAACGGCGTGGTGCGCGCGTTGTCCGGCAGCACGTCGATCGATTCGACCTCCAACCGCTATTGGCGCAACGAGGAATACACCGGCGGCGGACTCAACCTGATCGTGCGCCCCAGCCCCGCCTGGGAGCTGTCCACCGACCTGTCGTATTCGCATACCGAGCGGCTGGACAACGAACGCGCCACCCGCCTGCGCGCCAACCAGCGCGACACCGCCAACGCCATCGTGCCGGGCATCAGCAGCGGCGCCACCGGCTATGTGAACTATGACTGGGCGTGGCAGGGCGAAGTGCCGAGCGTCTACCTCGATCCGGCCTTCGACCCGGGCAACTGGGACGCCTACACCGGCGCGGCGCGCGTGACCTCCAGCCAGACCGAGAACGACCACCAGATCCGCGCCGGCCGCTTCGATGCCAGCTTCATGCCAGAATCCGGCTTCTTCACCCGGATCAAGGGCGGCGTGCGCGCCAGCCAGGCCGATTACACCCTGCGCGACAACACCCTGCTTACCGATTACGACCCGCGCGTAGCGGGTGACAAGGCCGCGATCATCGCCGCCAACCGGGCCTGCCGCACGGCCTTCCCGCAGAAGGATTTCATGGATGCCGCCAGTGGCAACACGATCTCCGAGTGGGCCTACTTCGACCCGATGTGCCTGTACCAGTCCTTCCGCGGCACCAGCGACAGCCTGCTGGACCCGTCGCAACCGGATCCCAACAACGTCGATATCACCGAAAAGACCCGCTCGCTGTACCTGCTGGGTGAGTTCGCCAGCGAATGGTTCGGCCTGCCGGTGACCGGCAATGTCGGCGTGCGCTGGGTCAAGACCGATGTGCGCTCGGAGGGCGTGCGCACCGGGCTGACCGTGCTGGACAACGGCGATGGCACCATCCGCCTGCAGCCGACCGGCGACTTCACCACCCAGACCTTCAAGGCCGGCAACGACAAGCTGCTGCCCAGCGTCAACGCCTCCTTCGAACTGCGCGACGACCTGCTGCTGCGCGTGGCCGGCTACCGCGCCATGTCGCGTCCGGACATCTCCGCGCTGGGCGCCGGCCGCACCATCAACGTCAACAGCGATGCCAGCTTCGGCAACCTGGCCGATGCGCTGGATGACATCAGTGCCAGCGGCAATCCGGCCGCGCAGCCGCTGATGAGCTGGAACGGCGACCTGTCGCTGGAGTGGTATCCGAACCCGGATACGCTGCTGGCCGCCGCCGTCTACTGGAAGCAGTTCAATGGCGGTACCGCCACCGCGCTGGTCGATGAGACCTACACCATCAACGGACAGTCGGTCACCGTGCCGGTGCGCCAGCAGGTCACCACCGACGAAGACAGCACGCTGACCGGCATGGAGCTCAGTGCCACGCACCGCTTCTCCTACCTGCCGCAGCCCTTCGATGGCCTCGGCTTCAAGGTCAGCTACAACTACGCCGATTCGGACTATGAAACCCAGGATTCGCGGCTGGGCGAGCAGCTGGCCAGCGATGGCACGCTGATCCCGGCGATCGTGGCGCCGGCGGGCCTGAGCGGGTTCTCGCGGCACGTGCTGTCCGGATCGCTGTACTGGGATGTCGGCCCGTTCAACATCCAGGCCATCGCCAAGTTCCGCTCGCACTACTACCAGGACTTCACCGGCAACACCGCGCAGCAGAACCGTTACTACGATGACAACACCAGCGTGGACCTGCGCGCCCGCTACCGGGTGAACAAGAACCTGTCGCTGTCGCTGGAACTGATGAACATCACCAATGAACCGCGCGTGGCCTACCAGCCTTCCTATGGCAACTTCCGCGAGGTGGTGAGCTACGGGCGACGTGCATTTTTCGGTGTACGATACAAGTTCTGAACGAGACGGCGCGGTCCTGGTGATCGCGCCGTTGCTCCAACCGGACCAGCCCCGCGTGCGGTGGCCCGGGACGGTGCCGGAGGGAACCACCGAGGGTCAGCCCATGTCCGCCAACCGCCTGTACCAGACCATCGCCGCAAAACTGCGCAAGTTGATCGAGGACGGAGAGTTCCCGCCCGGCGCGCGCCTGCCCGGCGAACGGGAGCTGGCCGAACGTTTCGGCGTGAGCCGGGTCACCGTGCGCGAGGCGGAAATCGCCCTGGAAGCGCAGGGCTGGATCGCCATCCGGATCGGTTCGGGTGTCTATGTGAAACCGCGTCCGCTGGACGGGCAGGGCGGTTTCCCTGACGTAAGCGCCTTCGACCTGACCGCGGCGCGTGCGGTGTTCGAAGCCGAAGCAGCGGCGCTGGCGGCCGGCAACCTGGACGATGCGGACATCGCCGAACTGCGGGTGCTGGCCGAGGCGCTGTGCCGCCGCGACCTCACCGATGCCGAGGCGGGTGATTTCGACCGCCGCTTCCACCTGACCATCGCGCGCCTGTCCGGCAACCCGGTGGTGGAATACTTCGTGCAGCAGATCTGGCGTATGCGCAGCGACCTGCCGCGGGTGGCCGAGGTCTATTCGCGGGTGTGCCACGACGATGGCGCCAGCCGCGCGGACGAGCACATGGCGATCTTCGAGGCCCTGGCCTCGCGCGATCCTGTTGCAGCGCGCAACGCGATGCGCCATCACTTCCAGCGCCTGTTCGAGGCGATGCTGGAAGCCACCGAGAACGAAGCCCTGGCGGAGATCCGCCGCCGCACCGCGCACGACCGCGAACGCTTCATGGCGACCACGCGCATCTGAAAGGATGCGGTAGCGCCGAGCCATGCTCGGCGGCTGGCTGTCGATGCGTGCGGATGGCGTCCGCCGAGCATGGCTCGGCGCTACCTCTTCTTTCTTCTCGTTTGCCCCGGGCGGACCGACCCACTGTCCGGCGGTGGCAGGCAGGGGTGTGCAGGACCGTCGTGAGGCAGGAGCCGAACAGTAGCCTACAAGGGTGAGCGCGCATTGCTTGCGAGGCACTGCCTCGCATGCGCTCGAACGCACAGCCGCCGGCGGATGGGCCGGGCCGCGGAGCGGGACTTGCGGCGTGTCCTGCACAGCCCTGCCTGCCGCCGCAGCGCGAAAGGGAAAAAAAGCCGCCAGCGCGGCATACCCACCCCGCGCGGTATGCTGCAGGTCGGTTTTCATGGAAGAGGAAGCGCGATGTTCCCGACGATGTTCTTTACCGTGGTGCTGGCCCTGGTGGCCGTGATGATCCTGTTCAAGGCCGTACGGATGGTGCCGCAGGGGTATGAATGGACGGTGGAGCGCTTCGGGCGCTATACCCACACCATGTCGCCCGGCCTGCACTTCCTGATCCCGATCGTCTACGGGGTGGGGCGCAAGGTGAACATGATGGAACAGGTACTGGACGTGCCGAGCCAGGAAGTGATCACCAAGGACAACGCCGCCGTGCGCGTGGACGGGGTGGTGTTCTTCCAGGTGCTGGATGCGGCCAAGGCGGCCTATGAAGTGTCCAACCTGGAAGTGGCGATGATCGCCCTGGTGCAGACCAACATCCGGACCGTGATCGGCTCGATGGACCTGGATGAATCGCTCAGCCAGCGCGAAGTGATCAATGCCCAGCTGCTCAGCGTGGTCGACCAGGCCACCAATCCCTGGGGACTGAAGGTCAACCGCATCGAGATCCGCGATATCCAGCCACCGCGTGACCTGCTCGATGCGATGGCGCGGCAGATGAAGGCCGAGCGCGAGAAGCGCGCGCAGATCCTCGAAGCCGAAGGCGCACGCCAGTCGGAGATTCTGCGTGCGGACGGTGAGAAACAGGCGACGGTGCTGGAAGCCGAGGGCCGCCGTGAAGCGGCATTCCGCGATGCCGAAGCGCGCGAGCGCCTGGCCGAAGCCGAGGCCAAGGCGACCCAGATGGTGTCGGTGGCGATCGCCGAAGGTGACGTGCAGGCGATCAACTACTTCATCGCACAGAAGTACGTCGAAGCGTTCAAGGAACTGGCGACCTCGCCGAACCAGAAGCTGGTGCTGATGCCGATGGAAGCCAGTGGCGTGATCGGCTCGATCGCCGGCGTCGCCGAGCTGGCCAGGCACGCCTTCGCCAAACAGGAAGAGAACAAGGCTACCCGCGCGGTACCGCCGCGCTTTGGAGACTGACATGCGCTGGGAAGTGGTCGGATGGGGGGCACTGGCCCTGCTGCTGTTCGCCGCCGAAGCGATGGCGCCGGGCGCGTTCATGCTGTGGATCGGCATCGGGGCGGCGGCGGTGTTCCTGATCACCGCGCTGGTGCCGGGCATTCCGGTGCTGTGGCAGGTGGTGGCCTTCGTGGTGCTGAGCGTGGTGGCGATCCAGGCGTATCGGCGCTGGGGCCGCACCCGTGGGCGCGAAAGCGACAAGCCGCTGTTGAACCGCCGCAGCGAACAGCTGGTGGGCCGCGTGGCGGTGCTGCAGCAGGGCATCGTGGCGGGGCAGGGGCGGGTGAGCATCGACGATGCGTCATGGCAGGTGACCGGGCCGGACCTGGCGGCGGGAACGCCGGTGCGGGTGGTGGCGGTGGTCAATGGCGTGCTGCAGGTGGAAGCGAACGGGTGAGACCCCCTCGCGGGTGGGGCTTCATGTATACGGCGCTGGGCCGGGCGGTGGGGCTGTGCGGGGGACGGCAAAAACTGCATCCATGCGGGCCTCGTTTCGCGCCATCCATGGCGCTCAACGCCCCCGCCCAGCCCCACCGCCCGACCCGCTGAC
>NZ_LDJK01000031.1 GCF_001431535.1 Stenotrophomonas chelatiphaga | reverse complement strand
CTGCAGACCCCACCCGCCCGCCGCCCGACCCTCTGACAGGTTCCGCGCGGTGCCACCAGGCCGGGTAGCGCCGACCCATGGTCGGCGGATGCCCGCAGGCCGTGAGAGGCAGGCCGCAGCCCGGCCGCGCCGTGGCAATTGATGCACTGCACATTGCCATGCGGGAACGGCCCGGCAACACTCGATGTCCATCGGTGGACATCGCGACATGGGAGTGGCGGGTGCGGCAGGAAAACAGCGGGGAAGGGGCGGTCTATCTGGGCATCGATGCCGGGACGCAGAGCCTGAAGGTGCTGGCTTACGATCCGGCAGCGCGCGAGGTGGTGGGGCAGCAGTCGCGTTCGCTGGCGCTGGACAGCGCCGACGATGGCAGTCGCGAACAGGACGCTGCCAGTTGGATCCGGGCCCTGCAGGACTGCGTGCTGGCGCTGCCGGAGGCGGTGCGTGCGCGCGTCGGGGGGCTGGCGGTGTCGGGCCAGCAGCATGGCTTGGTGGCGCTGGCGGCCGATGATTCGGTGCTGGCACCGGTCAAGCTGTGGTGCGATACCAGCAGCACCGCCCAGTGCGATGCGATCACCGCCGCCGTCGGTGGTGAAAGCGCCTGTATCGCGGCAGCTGGCAATCCGCTGCGGGTGGGCTATACCGCGTCCAAGCTGCCGTGGACGAAGCAGCATCGGCCACAGGCCTACGCGTCGCTGGACGGCATCGCACTGCCGCATGACTACCTCAACCTGTGGCTGACCGGCGCACGCTTCATGGAGTGTGGCGATGCCTCCGGCACGGGCTGGCTGGATGTCCGTGCGCGGCAGTGGTCGCCGCAGATGCTGGCCGCGACCGATCCGGATCGCGATCTGGCCGGCCTGCTGCCGCCGCTGGTGGCGCCCGACACCACCTTCGCCCTGCTGCCTGCGGTGGCCGCTGCGCTAGGCCTGCCGGCCGGGATACGCGTGGCGGTCGGCGGCGGTGACAACATGATGGCCGCCATCGGCACCGGTGCAGTGCGCGAAGGTCGCCTGAGCATGAGCCTGGGCACGTCGGGCACGCTGTTTGCCTGGAGTGCCCGGCCGAAGATCGATCCGCAGGGGCGCTGGGCCGCGTTCTGTGCCTCCGACGGAGGCTGGCTGCCGTTGATCTGCACGATGAACTGCACGGTCGCCACCAACCAGGTCGCCGCGCTGCTCGGTATCCAGCACGACCAGACCGAGGCGCTGCTGCAGGCCAGCCTGCCCGGCGCGGCAGGGCTTGTGCTGCTGCCGTTCTTCAACGGTGAACGCAGTCCGGACCTGCCGCTGGCCAAGGGCGCCCTGCACGGCATGGACCTGCACAACCTGTCCCCGGCGAATCTGTATCGCGCGGCCATGGAGGGCGCCAGTTACAGCCTGAAACTGGGCTATGACGCGTTGCACGAGGCGGGCCTGCAGGGCGCGCGGGTGGTGCTCACCGGCGGTGGTGCCAACAGCGCCGCCTGGCGCCAGCTGATCGCCGATCTGTTCCAGTTGCCGGTCGAAGTGCCCGTGCAAGCCGAAGGCGCGGCCTTCGGCGCGGCGCTGCAGGCGGCGTGGGCATGTGCCGGCGCCAGCATGCCGCTGGCTGACCTGGTCGATGCGCACGTGGTGTTCGACCCGGCCCTGTCAGCGCAGCCCGATCCCGTCCGCGGTGCTTCGTATGCACGCGGCTACCAGCGTTTCGTCCATTACCTGCAGGCCTCGCTGCCGTTGTACAGCCAGCGCCTGCCCTGATTTCCCCCAGAGGATGTTGCCCATGAGTTCTTCGTTCTACGTTGGCCAGCGCGAGTTCTTCCCCGGCGTCGGTCGCATTCCCTTCGAAGGCCGCGATTCGGACAATCCGCTGGCCTACAAGGTCTACGACGCCGACAAACAGATCGGCGGGCGCAGCATGGCCGAGCACCTGCGGTTCGCCGTGGCGTACTGGCACAGCTTCTGTGGGGCAGGGCACGACCCGTTCGGCCCCGGTACGCGCGTTTATCCGTGGGACCAGGGCGCCACGCCGCTGGCGCGTGCCGAGGCCAAGGCCGATGCCGCTTTCGAGTTCGTCACCAAGCTGGGCGTGCCGTACTACTGCTTCCATGACGTCGACCTGGCGCCGGATGCCGATGACATCGGCGAGTACCGCGCCAACCTGGGGCACATGGTGGAAATCGCCGGCGAGCGCCAGCGGCAGACCGGGGTCAAGCTGCTGTGGGGTACGGCCAACCTGTTCTCGCACCCGCGCTACATGAACGGTGCAGCGACCAATCCGGATTTCGCCGTGGTCGCGCGCGCTGCGGTGCAGGTCAGGGCGGCGCTGGATGCCACGGTGGCGCTGGGCGGCAGCAACTATGTGTTCTGGGGTGGCCGCGAAGGCTACGCCTGCCTGCTCAATACCGACATGAAGCGCGAGCAGGCGCATCTTGCGCGGTTCCTCGCGGCGGCGCGCGATTACGGGCGCAGCATCGGCTTCACCGGTACCTTCCTGATCGAACCCAAGCCGATGGAGCCGATGCACCACCAGTACGATTTCGACAGTGCCACGGTGGTCGGTTTCCTGCGCGCGCATGGGCTGGACCGCGATTTCAAACTCAACATCGAAGCCAACCACGCCACCTTGTCCGGGCATACCTTCGCCCACGACCTGCAGGTGGCCTCCGATGCCGGCCTGCTGGGCAGCATCGATGCCAACCGCGGCAACCCGCAGAACGGCTGGGATACCGACCAGTTCCCGACCGACCTGTATGACGCGGTAGGCGCGATGCTGGTGGTGCTGCGGCAGGGCGGCTTCGGTGATGGCGGGCTCAACTTCGATGCCAAGGTGCGTCGGGAATCCAGCGACCCGCAGGACCTGTTCATCGCCCACATCGGCGGCATGGATACCTTTGCCCGCGGCCTGGAGGTCGCCCATGCACTGGTCACCGCTTCGCCGCTGGAACAGTGGCGCAGCGAACGCTATGCCAGCTTCGACAGTGGCGCGGGCGCTGCGTTCGCCAATGGCCAGTTGACCCTGCAGGACCTGTGCGCGCACGCCCAGCAGGCCGGCGAGCCGCGGCAGCGTAGCGGCCGGCAGGAAGCGTATGAGAACCTGCTCAACCAGTACCTGCTGCGCTGAGCGGCAGGCGTCCATCGCAACCGGGTAAACCCATGTCCACAGCGCTATCCGCTTCCTCCGGCACGCAGGGCGAGAACACCGCCTTCATCGTGCTGATCAGCTGCGTGGCCACCATTGGTGGCTTCCTGTTCGGCTTCGACAGCGGGGTCATCAACGGCACCGTCGACGGCCTTCGAACCGCGTTCAATTCCAGCGAAGCCGCGCTCGGCTTCGAAGTGGCTTCGATGCTGCTCGGTTGTGCCATCGGAGCGTTCCTGGCCGGGCGGCTGGGTGACCTGCTGGGACGGCGCAGCGTGCTGATCATCTCGGCGGTGCTGTTCCTGCTGTCGGCGTTGGGGGCCGGCGCGGCGCATGCGTCGTGGCTGTTCGTCGCCGCGCGCGTGATCGGCGGTTTCGCGGTCGGCGCGGCCAGCGTGATGGCCCCGGCGTACATCGCCGAAGTCGCCTCGGCGCGCTATCGCGGCAAGCTCGCCACGGTGCAGCAGATCGCCATCATAAGCGGCCTGTTCGCGGCCTTCCTGAGCAACTACCTGCTGGCACGCGCGGCGGGTGCGTCCACCGAAGTGCTGTGGCTGGGACAGGAAGCATGGCGCTGGATGTTCTGGATGCAGGCCATTCCTTCGCTGCTGTTCCTGGCGCTGCTGCTGGTGATCCCGGAAAGCCCGCGCTTCCTGGTGGTGAAGGGGCGCAGGGCGGAAGCATCGGCGGTGCTGACCCGCCTGTACGGTGCGGTGGAGGCCCAGGCCAAGCTCGGCGAGATCGAGCACAGCCTGGCCCAGCACCAGCACCGGCCGTCCTTCGCCGATCTGAAGGACAAGGCGAGCGGCAAGCTGCGCGGCATCGTCTGGGTGGGCATCGGGCTGGCCGTGCTGCAGCAGCTGGTCGGCATCAACGTGGTGTTCTACTACGGCGCAGTGCTGTGGCAGGCGGTGGGCTTCTCCGAAAACGATGCGCTGCTGATCAACGTGCTGTCCGGTGCACTCAGCATCGGGGCGTGCCTGGTGACGGTGGTGCTGATCGACCGCATCGGTCGCAAGCCGCTGCTGTGGGTGGGTTCGGTGGGCATGGCGATCGCGCTGGCCCTGATGGTGGTGGCGTTCTCCAGCGGCAGCCTGGTCGATGGCCGCTTGCAGCTGTCCGATGGCATGGGCCGGCTGGCGCTGGTGGCGGCCAATGTCTACGTGGTGTTCTTCAACATGTCCTGGGGCCCGGTGATGTGGGTGATGCTGGGCGAAATGTTCCCCAACCAGATCCGCGGTTCGGCGCTGGCCGTGGCGGGTGCGGCGCAGTGGACTTCAAACTTCGCCATCACCGTGACCTTCCCGATCCTGCTGGCCGGGATCGGCCTGGCCGGTGCCTACAGCATCTATGCGGTAGCCGCGTTCCTGTCGATCTTCTTCGTGATCCGCTACGTGCGCGAGACCAAGGGCAAGGAGCTGGAACAGATGGAAGGCTGACCTCCACGCAGGGCCCGGCGCCACCGCGCCGGGCCTTCAACGACACGCCAACAGGCACAAAAAAACCCGCTCATGGCGGGCTTTTTGCTTCCTGCTGCAGTGACTGGTGCTCCCTAGGGGACTCGAACCCCTGTTTTAGCCTTGAGAGGGCCACGTCCTAACCTCTAGACGAAGGGAGCGTTTGAAGTGTCACTGCCGGGGCAGGCGCGCTAGTATATGCATCTCGATGCCATTGGGCAATCCCGAAACTTCAACCGGAAGCGCCAACATCATTCCCTCCGTGACAACTCCGATCAGCCTGCGCGTCATCCCGCGCGACCAGCACACCATCTCGCGCAAGGACATCAGCCCCAACGCCGTGCGCGTGCTGTACCGCCTGCGGGATGCCGGCTTCGGCGCCTACCTGGTGGGTGGCGCCGTGCGCGACCTGCTGGTCAATGGCCACCCCAAGGACTTCGACGTGGCCACCGATGCCACGCCCGAACAGGTCAAGCAGCTGTTCCGCAACTGCCGCCTGATCGGTCGCCGCTTCCGCCTGGCCCACGTGGTGTTCGGCCGCGAGATCATCGAAGTGGCCACCTTCCGTGCCAACATCGATGACGGCAGCGGCGACCGCGAGATGGAAAACGGCATGCTGGTACGCGACAACGTGTACGGCTCCATCGAAGACGATGCCATCCGCCGTGACTTCACCTGCAACGCGCTGTACTACGCCATCGAGGATTTCTCGGTGCGTGATTACACCGGCGGTTTCGAAGACGTGCAGGCCCGCCTGATGAAGCTCATCGGCGATCCGGAACAGCGTTATCGCGAAGATCCCGTGCGCATGCTGCGTGCGGTGCGCCTGGCCGGCAAGCTCGGTTTCCAGATCGAGGAAAAGACCGCCGCGCCGATCCCGCAGCTCGCCAACCTGCTCAACGAAGCGGCCCCGGCGCGCCTGTTCGAGGAAGTGCTCAAGCTGTTCCTGGGCGGGCATGGCGTGGCCAGCTTCGAGGGCCTGGAGCGTTACGGCCTGTTCGATGTGATGTTCCCGGAAAGTGGCAAGGCGCTGCGTTCCAACCGCAGTGGTGCGCTGCGCCGCATGCTGATCGAAGGCCTCGCCAACACCGACCAGCGCGTGGCCAACGACGAGCCGGTGTCGCCGTCGTTCCTGTTCGCGCTGCTGCTGTGGCCGGCGTTCTGCCGCACCCAGGCCACGCTGCTCAAGCAGGGTGTCGCCGAAGAAGAAGCGCAGCGTCGCGCCGCCGACCGGGTGACCCTGCACCAGCTGACCACCATCGCGCTGCCGCGCCGCTTCTCGCTGCCGATGCAGGAGATCTGGCTGCTGCAGGCCCGCTTCGGCTCACGCCAGCGCAAGCGCGTGTTCCGCACGTTGACCCACCCGCGTTTCCGCGCAGCGTTCGACTTCCTGATCCTGCGCCAGGTGGCCTCCAGCGAACATGCCAGCGACGTGGCGTTCTGGCGCGAAGCGCAGCAGCAGTCCGGCCGTGAGCTGGAAAGCGCGCTGGATGACCTGCACACGCAGGATGCCGACGATGCGGGTGACGAGCCGCGCAAGCGCCGCCGCCGCCGTCGTCGCCCGGGTGCTCCCGGCGCACCGGCTGCCGAGTAAGCGGCGTGGTCAGGGCATGGATCGGCCTGGGCGCCAACCTCGGTGACGCCGCCAGTACGGTCAGTGCGGCGATCGAGGCGCTGGACGGCCTGGCCGATACTGAACTGACCCGCGCCTCGCTGCTGTACGCCAGCCCGGCCTGGGGCAATGAGGACCAGCCACCGTTCGTCAATGCGGTGGCCTGCGTCCAGACCGACCTGCCGCCGCTGGCCTTGCTCGACGCCCTGCTGGCGCTGGAAACCGGCTTCGGTCGGGTGCGTGATCCGGCCGTGCACTGGGGCCCGCGCCTGCTCGACCTGGACCTGCTGCTGTACGGCGACCAGGTGATCGACCTGCCGCGCCTGCAGGTCCCGCATCCGTACCTGCACCAGCGCGCCTTCGTGCTGGTGCCACTGGCCGAAGTGGAGCCGGACCTGCTGATTCCCGGGCACGGCCGCGTGCGGGATGCAGTGATGCAGGTGCCGACCAGCGGGATCGCGCCGATAAGGGGATAATGGGGCGGTTATCACCCCCGGTTATTTCCTGATGAGCACCCACGCAGACAGCAAACCCTGGACCGTCCCGGCGCTGGCCGAGGCCAAGCGCAATGGCCAGAAGCTGGTCATGTTGACCGCCTACGACGCCGGTTTCGCCCGGACCTTCGATGCCAACGGGGTCGACCTGATCCTGATCGGCGACTCGCTGGGCATGGTGGTGCAGGGGCACGATTCGACCCTGCCGGTGACCGTGGCCGACATGGTCTACCACACCGGCGTGGTGGCCCGCGTGCTGCAGCGCGCGCTGCTCATCGCCGACCTGCCGTTCGGCGCCGACGCCACCCCGGAACGTGCCTTCGATGCGTCGCTGCAGTTGCTGCAGGCGGGCGCGGAGATGGTCAAGATCGAAGGCGCCGGCTTCAAGCTGGACATCATCCGCCACCTGGTGGAGCGCGAAATCCCGGTGTGCTCGCACCTGGGGCTGACCCCGCAGTCGGTGCTGCGCCTGGGCGGCTATCGCGTGCAGGGTCGCGGCGATGCCGCCCGCCAGCTGGTCGAAGATGCCAAGGCCGTGGTCGCCGCCGGTGCCAGCATGATGGTGCTCGAATGCCTGCCCACGCCGGTGGCCGCCGAGGTCACCGCCGCCGTTGCGGTGCCGACCATCGGCATCGGCGCCGGTCCGCAATGCGACGGCCAGGTGCTGGTGATGCATGACATGCTGGGCCTGGACAGTGGCCATCGCCGGCCCAAGTTCGTCAAGGATTTCCTTGCCGAAGGTGGTTCGGTGGCCGGTGCCACCCGCGCTTACGCCGATGCCGTGCGCAACGGCACCTTCCCCGATGCCGAGCACGCCTACGCCTCATGATCCAGACCGTTACCGAACTTGCCCAGCTGCGCGCGATCGTCAGCGGCTGGAAGCGCGAAGGCCTGCGCGTGGCGCTGGTGCCGACCATGGGCAACCTGCACGCAGGCCACTATTCCCTGGTCGCGCTTGCGCGGCAGTACGCTGATCGCGTGGTGTCCAGCGTGTTCGTCAACCCGACCCAGTTCGGGCCGAACGAAGACTTCACCCGTTACCCGCGCACGCCCGAGGCCGATACCAGTGGCCTGGAAGCGGCTGGCTGCGACGTGCTGTGGCTGCCGACGGTGGAGTCGATGTACCCGTTCGGCGTGGAGCTGGCGGCCAACGTCAGCGTGCCCGGGATCAGCGGGCTGCTGGAAGGGGCGCATCGCCCCGGTCACTTCGACGGTGTCTGCACGGTGGTGTCACGCCTGTTCAACCAGGTGCAGCCCGACGTGGCGGCGTTCGGCAAGAAGGACTACCAGCAGCTGGCGGTGATCCGGCAGATGGTGGCCGACCTGGCGTTCCCGATCCAGATCGTCGGCGGCGACATCGTGCGCGAAGACGACGGGCTGGCGATGAGTTCGCGCAACCAGTACCTGGATGCGGTGCAGCGCCCGGCATCGACGACGATCCATCGGGTGCTGCAGGGCATGCGCGAAGGCTACATCACCGGGCTGTCGCGTGAGCGCATCGAAGCCGATGCGGCCGCTGCCCTGCAGGCCGCGGGCTTCCAGGTGGACTACGCGGCGCTGCGTACGCCGGACCTGATCGAGCCGCCGCATGAGGGCGGGCCGCGCGTGGCGCTGATCGCCGCGCGTCTGGGC
Source organism: Stenotrophomonas chelatiphaga (assembly GCF_001431535.1). GTDB lineage: Bacteria > Pseudomonadota > Gammaproteobacteria > Xanthomonadales > Xanthomonadaceae > Stenotrophomonas > Stenotrophomonas chelatiphaga. The sequence continues at coordinate 28,421 of NZ_LDJK01000031.1, read as the reverse complement.
AGCACCCGGCTGATCGACAACCTCGAGTTCTGACGCGCCGGGTTGCGTGACAGCGCCCTGAAGGGGCAGGCGTCCTTTCCGCCAAGCGAAAAGGACGCTAGCCCTTTTTTACAGCTGTTCCAGCGCGCGCCGGACCAGGCCCTCGCGGTACCAGGTCCTGTCAGGGTAGACCGGCTGCCCGCACGCGATCCGCGCCTGATGGATACGCACCGCGATCTCCATCGCCCTGTCTGATTGCAGATCGAGCGTGGTCGGTGCGCGTGGCAGGCCGGCCTGCCCGCGGCTGGCCGCCGCAACGGGGGCCGCAGCGCACGCGCGGTAGCGGAAGCCGCTGGCTACCGACCTCGCCTTGTCCGCTTGTTCGGCTTCGGCCCACGCCGCCCGCGTCAGGCGTGCTTCCAGGTTGGCGATCCTGCGCAGCAGCGGGTGTGCGTCGTAGATGCCGGTGGCGGGGAACAGCTCGCGGTACCCACCCGTCCGCGCATCCGGCGCGGCAGCGCGGGGGGATGACGCAGGCATCGCCGCAGGAGCTGTTGCCTGCGCCGGTGCAGGTGCCGCTGTTGATGCCCGCGCCCGCGCGTCTGTGCTGCGCGCGCGGGGCAGGGCGGGGCGATCTTCCTGGTTGCGCACGGTTACCGAACGCGATCGCGGGCGTCGCGCTTTGGCAGGTGGCTCGCCGATCCAGGTAGGCCCGGAAAAGCGCTTGACCAGCTTGTCGAAATCAGGGGCACGGCTGAGGGTGGCGGCGGCGGTGGAAGGCATGTGGACTCCGGGTTGAGAAGGGTAGTCCAGCAGATGCAGGCAAAGCACGCTTGCGGGAATCGTGCGTTTCGCGCCGTGCGCCGCTGCGCCGCTGACGGGTTCAGTCGGCCGGACCTGAACCGCTGCCTGACCGGCGCCAGGTGACCCTGTCGCCAACGTCCCAGGTGGTAGAATCCCGGCTTTCCTTTACCGCGTTGCCTGTGCCATGCACCTGTCCCTGCTGAAGACCAAGATCCACCGCGCCACCGTCACCCATTCGGAGCTGAATTACGAAGGGTCGATCGCGATCGACGACAACCTGCTGGCGGCCACGGGCATCCGTGAGTTCGAGCAGGTGCACATCTGGGACGTCACCAACGGCGCCCGGTTCAGCACCTATGCCATCCGTGCCGAAGCGGGCAGCGGCGTGGTCTCGCTCAACGGCGGCGCCGCCCGTCATGTGCAGGTCGGCGACATCATCATCATCGCCGCCTTCGCCACCATGAGCGAGCAGGAAGCAGACAGCTTCCGGCCGAAGCTGGTATATGTGGACGGCAACAACCAGATCTCCCATACCAACGACAGCATCCCGACCCAGGCCGCATGACAACGAACAACGGACTCGACACGCTTCACTCCCATGCCCAGCGCCTGCGTGGCGCGCGCATCCCCGACCTGCTCGCGGCCGAACCCGGCCGGGTAAAGGATCTGGCACTGCGGGTCGGTCCGTTGTACGTCAACTTCGCGCGGCAGAAATACGACGCCGCCGCCCTGCAGGCGTTGCTGTCGCTGGCCGCTGACCGTGACGTCGGCGGTGCCATCGCGCGCCTGTTCCGCGGCGAGCAGGTCAACCTGACCGAAGGCCGTGCCGCGTTGCATACCGCGCTGCGCGGTGATGTGGTCGATGCGCCGGTGGCTGCAGACGCCTTCGCTACCGCGCGCGAGGTCCGCCAGCGGATGGGCGAACAGGTGCGCGCGCTGGAAAACAGCGGCGTCACCGATGTGGTGAGCGTGGGCATCGGCGGTTCGGACCTCGGTCCGCGGCTGGTTGCCGACGCCCTGCGTCCGGTGGACGGCAGCCGCCTGCGCGTGCATTTCGTGTCCAACGTGGATGGCGCCGCCATGCAGCGCACGCTGGCCACGCTGGACCCGGCGCGTACCGCCGGCATCCTGATTTCCAAGACCTTCGGTACCCAGGAAACCCTGCTCAACGGGCAGATCCTGCACGACTGGCTGGGTGGCAGCGAACGCCTGTATGCGGTCAGCGCCAACCCGGAGCGCGCCGCCAAGGCCTTCGACATCGCCTCCAGCCGCGTGCTGCCGATGTGGGACTGGGTCGGCGGTCGCTATTCGCTGTGGTCGGCGGTCGGTTTCCCGATCGCACTGGCGATCGGATTCGAGCGCTTCGAAGCCCTGCTGGAAGGTGCCTCGCAGATGGACGCGCACGCACTGGATGCGCCGCTGGAGCGCAACCTGCCGGTGCTGCACGCGCTGACCGATATCTGGAACCGCAACGTGCTGGGCCATGCCACGCACGCGGTGATGACCTATGACCAGCGCCTGGCGCTGCTGCCGGCCTACCTGCAGCAGCTGGTGATGGAAAGCCTGGGCAAGCGCGTGCAGCGCGATGGCCAGCCGGTTTCCAGCGATACCGTGCCGGTGTGGTGGGGCGGGGCGGGCACCGATGTGCAGCACAGCTTCTTCCAGGCCCTGCACCAGGGCACCAGCGTGATCCCGGCCGATTTCATCGGCTGCGTGCGCAGTGACGATCCGTACACCGTCAACCACCAGGCATTGCTGGCCAACCTGCTGGCGCAGACCGAAGCCCTGGCCAACGGCCAGTCCAGTGATGATCCGCACCGTGATTATCCGGGCGGCCGGCCGAGCACGTTGATCCTGCTCGATGCGCTGACCCCGCAGGCGCTGGGTGCCCTGATCGCGATGTACGAACATGCGGTGTACGTGCAGTCGGTGATCTGGAACATCAACGCCTTTGACCAGTTCGGCGTGGAGCTGGGCAAGCAGCTTGCCGGGCAGCTGCTGCCGGCGCTGCAGGGCGAGGCGGTGGACATCACCGATCCACTGACCCTGGAAGTGCTCGGCCTGCTGAAGTAACCGGTAGCGACGCTGTACCCGGTAGTGACGGCCGCTGGCCGTCAGCTCCTGCCCGGCCACGCCGCCCACCTGGCATCGCCAGACGCCAGCATCGTTCAGCGCGAAGGTTCCGGGCTCGGCCGTTTGGCCAGCTTGCGCTGCAGCGAGCGCCGGTGCATGCCCAGCAGCCGCGCGGCGGCCGACACGTTGCCACCGGTTTCATGCATCGCCTGCTGGATGTGCTCCCACTGCAGCCGGCTGATCGGCGTCATCGCATCGGGCAGCTCCAGCTCGCCGTCGTCGTCGGGACCGTCATCTTCTTCGCCCAAGGCGCGCAGGATCATCGGCACCGTGGCCGGCTTGGGCAGGTAATCATCCGCGCCCAGCTTGATCGCCTCCACCGCGGTGGCGATGCTGGCATAGCCGGTCACCAGCAGGATGCGCATGTCCGCGCGCAGCGCGCGCAGCGGCTGGATCAGTGCCAGTCCGGACTCACTGCCGAGCTTCAGGTCGATCAGGGCGAACGCTGGCGGCTGCTGCCGTGCCAGCAGCAGCGCGCTGGCCGAGTCCTGCGCCGTGCGCGTTTCCAGCCCCTTGCGCGCCAGGCTGCGCTGCAGTGTGCGCAGGTACAGCTCGTCATCATCGACCAGCAGGCCATCACCGTGCAGCGAGGCCGGGGTGGGGAAGGGCGTGTTCATGGGGTTTCCTCGCGGGGGACCAGGGGGATGCGGAAGCCGACGCGGCTGCCGGCGCCCTGCGCCGGCCGCATCCACATTTCACCGTGCAGTCGTTCAATAGTGGCGTGGGACAGGGCCAGTCCCACGCCCATGCCCTCGCTCTTGCTGGAGCTGAACAAGGTGCCGGGCAGCACCGCCTTGCGGGTATCGAAGCCGGGACCGAAGTCGCGCACCTCGCCGACCAGATCGTCGCCCTCGATGCGCAGCGACAGCTCCACTTCCGCACGCCCGACCTGCTCGCCGGCTTCGGCGGCATTGTTCAACAGCACCATCAGCAGGTGGCCGACGCCGGCATCCAGCGGACGGGTCAGCGGCGCATCCGGATTGCGGCTCAGGGTGATGGTCGGGCGCACCAGTCGCCATTGTTCCAGCACCTGCAGGGCGGTGGACGGTCCGCGGCCAGGGGCATCCGGGGAGGCCGGGGCGGCCAGCGCCAGTACCCGTTCACGGCACTGCACCAGCAGCTCGCGCAGGGTTTCCACGTCCTCGCGCACGTCGGTGCTCTGGTTCTGTTCGGCGATGTCGTCGGCCAGCAGGGTCATCGTCGCCAGGGGCGTATTGAGTTCGTGCGCGACCGACGCCGCATGGGTAGCCAGCGCGACGATGCCTTCGTTGCGCGCGAAGCGCTCGCGCAGCAGCGACAGTTCGTGTTCGCGCTGGCGCAGGGCGATCGCCAGCCGGGTGGAAAAGGCCAGCACCACCGTCACCGAGATCAGGAAATTCGCCACCACGCCCCACTGCTGCAGGACATCCGGAGCGAAGTAGCCGCCCGCCGGCAGCGGCAGGCCGAACGCTGCGCTGACGCAGTAGCCGATCAGGCAGGCAGCAGCCACCGCCAGCGTCCAGCGCGCCGGCAGGGCGAGCGCAGCCAGCGCGATCAGGATCAGGAACAGCGAGCCGAACGGATTGGTGATGCCGCCGCTCCAGCCGACCATCCAGGTCAGCACGGTCACATCGACCAGAATGTGCCCGAACGCAGTCACCGGAGCGGTATCGGTGCCGTGTACGCGCAGCTGGGCGTAGGTGTTGAACAGCGCCAGCACGGCCACGCCGGCCCACAGTGGAACCTGCGGCAGCGGCAGGCCAAGCACCCAGGTGGCGACCAGGATCGTGGCCGCCTGGCCGGCGGTGGCCAGCCAGCGCAGGCTGCACAGGGTCTGCAGGAAGGGGGCGTCAGGGGAAGTCATGGCTGCCATCGTATGCGTTGCCTGCGTGCACCGCCTGCGACAATCGGCCGCAGATGCCACCGCGGCTGAATGGGAGTCACCCGACGGTCCTGCAGCAGCGCTAGAATATTGCGATGCATGACGCCGTCTCCCGACCGACCCCGCCCGCCGAGCCCACTTCCTGGCCGCGCCGACTGACCCAGCCTGTCCGCATCGGCGGCGTGGTGGTGGGCGGTGGCAAGCCGGTGGTGGTGCAGTCGATGACCAACACCGATACCGCCGACGTGGCCTCCAGCGTAAAGCAGGTGGCCGAGCTGTGGCGCGCCGGTTCGGAAATGGTGCGGCTGACGGTCAACAACCCCGAGTCCGCCGCGGCCATCCCGCGCATCGTCGACAAACTGGCGATGATGGGCATCGAGGTGCCGCTGATCGGTGACTTCCATTACAACGGCCACCAGCTGCTGAGCGCCGAGCCGGCCTGTGCCGAAGCGCTGGCCAAGTACCGGATCAATCCGGGCAACGTCGGCTTCGGCAAGAAGAAGGACCTGCAGTTCGCGCAGCTGATCGAGTTCGCGATCCGCTACGACAAGCCGGTGCGCATCGGGGCCAACTGGGGCTCGCTGGACCAGTCGCTGGCGGCCAGGCTGATGGACGAGAACACCCTGCGCGAGCAGCCCTGGGATGCCGGCCGCGTCCTGCGCGAGGCATTGATCCGCTCGGCGCTGGATTCGGCCGAAACCGCGGTCGAACTCGGCCTGCCACGCGACCGCATCGTGCTGTCGGCGAAGGTCAGTGGCGTGCAGGAGCTGATCGCGGTGTACCGCGATCTTGCCCAGCGCTCGGATTTCGCCCTGCACCTGGGCCTGACCGAAGCCGGCATCGGCAGCAAGGGCATCGTGGCTTCGGCAGCGGCGCTGGCGGTGCTGATGCAGGAAGGCATCGGTGACACCATCCGGATTTCGCTGACGCCCGAACCGGGCCAGTCGCGGACCCAGGAAGTGATCGTCGCCCAGGAGCTGCTGCAGACCACCGGTCAACGTGCCTTCACCCCGCTGGTCACGGCCTGCCCGGGCTGTGGCCGCACCACGTCCGAGTTCTTCCAGGAGCTGGCCAAGGTGGTGCAGAACCACGTGCGTGAACGCATGCCGCTGTGGAAGATCGAGCATCCGGGGGCGGAGAACATGACGCTCGCCGTGATGGGCTGCATCGTCAACGGGCCGGGTGAATCGCGCCACGCCAACATCGGCATCTCCCTGCCGGGTACCGGTGAAGCACCGGCCGCGCCGGTGTTCGTCGATGGTGAGAAGAAGATCACCCTGCGCGGCGAGAACATCGCCCAGGATTTCGTCAAGCTGATCGACGACTACGTCGAACAGAACTATGTCCGAAACGCCGGATAAGCCCGGGATGCTGGCCGGTCCCGGGGAAGAGGCGGCAGGCGTCCGCCATTGGATGTCGCGCAACGCGTGGCGCTTCGTGCTGCTGTTTGCCGGCGTGCTGCTGCCGTTGGCGGTGTTCGTCGCGCTGGCCGATGAGGTGCATGAATTCGAGGCGTTCCACTTCGATGCACCGCTGCTGTGGCGGATGCACGGCTGGCATGGTCCGGTGCTGGACCAGGTCGTGGTGGTCATCACCCGGCTGGGTTACGAGTGGTTCCTGATCCCCGCCGACGTGGTGATCGTGGCGGCCCTGTTGTGGGCCAGGCGCTGGCGCGAGGCGAGCTTCGCGGCCGTCGGCTTCGTCGGATCGGCGCTGCTGAACATGAGCAGCAAGCAGTTCTTCCAGCGTGACCGGCCCAGCCTGTGGGAGTCGATCGCGCCCGAAGCGACCTACAGCTTCCCCAGTGGCCATGCGATGGGGTCGATGACCTTCGCCTGCGTTGCCGTGCTGCTGGCCTGGAATACCCGATGGCGCTGGCCGGTGGCAGTGGCTGCCCCGGTGTTCGCCGTGCTGGTGAGCGTGTCCCGGGTCTACCTGGGGGTGCATTACCCGTCCGACATCCTGGCCGGCTGGTGCGCCGCGCTGGTCTGGGTGGTCGGCTGCTATCTGGTGATGTTCCGCCAGCACCGGCCATGGCGCCGGGGTGCAGATGTTCCGGTGGCGTGAATGAATCATAAAGATCGGGCCGTTAGTAGGCTATATTGATCGAGAACGTGGATTCATGGCGGACCTTCGAACGCCGGAGCCGGGGCAGTGTGATTCCGGCCGCAATTCGGAACCTGCTGTCGGATATTGCGCTTGTGGGACCTCTTCCCGGTACCTACCGTGGAAGTCGGAAGCGGTAGTGAAAGGGGAAGATGCATGACGATTCGTGTCTATCTGGTGGATGACCACGCGCTGGTCCGCACCGGTATGAAGATGATCCTGTCCGGCGAAACCGATATGGAGGTCATCGGCGAGGCGGAGTGCGGCGAAGATGCGCTGCGCGAGATCCGGCAACTGAAGCCGGACGTGGTGCTGTGCGATCTCCACCTGCCGGGCGTCAGCGGGCTGGAAGTGACCGAACGGATCGTGCGCGGCCAGGAGGCCACCCGGGTCGTCATCGTGTCGGTGCTGGAAGACGGGCCGATGCCCAAGCGCCTGCTGGAAGCCGGTGCATCGGGCTACATCAGCAAAGGCTGCAACGCACAGGAACTGCTGCGCGCGGTCCGTGATGCGTCGCTGGGGCGGCGTTACCTGGGCAGCAACATCGCGCAGAACCTCGCCTTGTCCACGCGCGCAGAACCTCGCCTTGTCCACGGTGGAAGGCAGCGCCTCGCCGTTCGACAGCCTGTCACCGCGCGAACTGGAAGTGGCCCTGCTGCTGACCCAGGGGCTGCGCCAGGAAGACATCGCGCGCCGGCTCAGCCTGAGCGCCAAGACCATCAACACGCACAAGGCGCGCCTGTTCGAGAAGATGGGCATCCACGACAACATCGCGCTGGCCCGCATGGCCAGCCAGTACGGCCTGGTGGACCCGGCACGACCGATGTAATCGGGGTGGGTGACGACCATTGGTCGTGGTGGGTGACGACCGTTTGTCGTGGTGGGTGACGACCGTTGGTCGTCACGCTCTTCTCCCCGCCGAGCCAAGCTCGGCGCTACCCTTCGCCGGGCAATGGCCCGGCGCTACCGCATCAGCGGCCGCGGATGCGCGCCACGATCTTCGCCGCACCGGCGGCCGCATCGCGCACCTTGTCCCATGCGCCGTCGGCGATCCAGTTGCCCGGCACCATCCACGAACCGCCGATGCAGACCACGTTCTTCTGCTCCAGGTACTCCGCCGCACTGTCTTCGGTGATGCCACCGGTCGGGCACAGCTTCAGGTCCGGCACTGGCCCGGCCAGGCCCTTGATCATCGCCAGTCCACCCACCGCCGTGGCCGGGAACAGCTTGCAGACGCGGAAGCCGCGCGCGTACAGCGCCAGCAGTTCGGTCGGCGACGCCGCGCCAGGCACCACCGGCAGCGGCGCAGCGGCCAGTGCATCGGCCAAGTGCGACGGCGTCCCCGGGGTAACCAGGAAATCCGCACCGGCATCGATCGACTGCTGCATCTGCTCCACCGTCAGCACCGTGCCGGCACCGACCACCACGCCGGGCAGCTCGCGCTTCAACATCGCCAGCGCGTCCATCGCCACCGGCGTGCGCAGGGTCAGCTCGATGGCCGGCAACCCGCCTTCCAGCAGCGCCGCACTGACCGCCCGCGCCTGATCCAGCGTATGCACCGTCACCACCGGCAGAATGCCGGCCGCCGTCAGCAATTCCGCCGCCCGCACCTGATGTTGTTCGATACCCATAGCTCTGCTTCTGCCTTTGCTTTCGAATTTGATTTTCAGTGATCACTTCGCGGCGCGAGGGCGCCGGGAAACTGTCCGGAGGCGGCGGGTAGCCCCCACCAGGACCGTGAGCGGCATGGATGCCGCGACCGAGCCCCCATGGAGGGGTTTACGGCGTGTCCTGGTGGGGGCTACCCGCCGCCTCAGCCAGGACACTTACCGCCCACGCATACCCGCAACGCTTTTCAATCCCTCAGGCGTCCTTCGCCTCATGCGGCGCATCCGCCGCCGCGGCATCATGCCCCAGCTCATACTCCGCATCGTAATCCCACGCACTGCCATCGGCCGCCGCCGGCCCGCACGAAATCGAGATCGCGCCCTGGTCGGCCGGCCCCACCACCAGGCGGTTGACCGCAAACAGATTGCGTCCCAGGTCATTGGCCGCCGGCGCGGTGTTCGGCGCATGCGTGCGTGCCGCCCATTCGGCCTCGTCGACCAGCACCTCCAGCGTGCCGGCCTCGCCATCCAGGCGGATGATGTCGCCCTCGCGCAGCTTGCCCAGCGGGCCGCCGCGCGCGGCTTCCGGCGTCATGTGGATCGCCGCGGGAATCTTGCCCGACGCGCCGGACAGGCGGCCATCGGTCACCAGCGCCACGCGCCGGCCCTGGTTCTGCAGCAGGCCCAGCAACGGCGCCAGCGAATGCAGTTCCGGCATGCCGTTGGCACGCGGGCCCTGGTAGCGCACCACGGCCACGAAGTCCTGCGGCAACAGGCCGGCGGCATGCAGCTTGTTCAGCACCTGCGGCGCATCGACCACCACCGCCGGCGCCTCGATGCTGCGGTACTGCGGCTTGACCGCCGACAGCTTGATCAGCGAACGGCCCAGGTTGCCGCGCAGCAGGCGCAGGCCGCCCTGGCTTTCGAACGGATTGTCCACGCCGCGGGCGACGTCTTCATCGGCACTGCGGATGATGCCGTCCACCCACGTGACCTGGCCGTCCTGCAGGCGCGGTTCGCGCGCGTAGTCGGCCATACCGCCGCGCGCGACGGTGACGATGTCGCCGTGCATCAGGCCGGCGCGGATCAGCTCGCCAAACACGAAGGCCGGACCGCCTGCGGCGGCGAAGCGGTTCACGTCGGCCTCGCCGTTGGGGTACACGCGGGTCAGCAGCGGGATCAGCTGGGACAGCTGATCCATGTCGTCCCAGGTCACCACGATGCCGGCCGCACGGGCTACTGCGATCCAGTGGATGGTGTGGTTGGTCGAGCCGCCGGTGGCCATCAGCGCGACGATCGCGTTGACGATCGCGCGCTCGTCGATGATCCGCCCGATCGGACGGTAATCATCGCCCAGCGCGGTCATTTCCAGCGCACGCACGGTGGCTTCGCGGGTCAGGGCACCGCGCAGGGTTTGTTCCGGGTTGACGAACGAGGCGCCCGGCAGCTGCACCCCCATCGCTTCCAGCAGCACCTGGTTGGAGTTGGCCGTGCCGTAGAACGTGCAGGTACCGGCGCCGTGGTAGGACGCCGCTTCGGCTTCCAGCAGTTCCTCGCGGGTAGCTTCGCCGGCGGCATAGCGCTCGCGCACTTCGGCCTTCTGCTTGTTCGGAATGCCCGGTGTCATCGGGCCGGCCGGCACGAACACCGAGGGCAGGTGGCCGAAGGCCAGCGCGCCGATCAGCAGGCCCGGCACGATCTTGTCGCACACGCCGAGGTAGATCGCCGCATCGAACATGTCGTGGCTGAGCCCGATGGCGGTGGACTGGGCAATGACATCGCGCGAGAACAGCGACAGTTCCATGCCACCGCGGCCCTGGGTCACGCCGTCGCACATCGCCGGCACGCCACCGGCCACCTGCGCGGTCGCGCCCCATTCGCGGGCGATCTCACGGATCTGCTCGGGATAGGTCTCGAACGGCTGGTGCGCCGACAACATGTCGTTGTAGGAGGTGATGATGCCAAGGTTCGGCGTCACCCCGCCACGCAGGCGTTTCTTGTCGGTGCCACCGCAGGCGGCGAAGCCGTGGGCAAGGTTGCCGCAGCTCAGGCGGCTGCGGAACGGGCCATCGCGCAGGGCGGCGTCGATGCCGGCCAGGTAAGCAGCGCGCGAAGCGGCGCTGCGGCGCACGATGCGCTCGGTGATGGCGTGCAGTTGCGGATGCAGACTCATTGGCTACCAGCGTGGAAGAGGTGGCGAGAGGGAACGTCGGATCAGTCGGCCCAGTGCACGCGCAGGCGCGGGCCGGGCTGGTCGATGGCGGCGAGGATCGGATACTGCTGGACGTCGTTGCTGTCCAGCGCGTGTTGCAGGACTTCCAGTTTCTGCTTGCCGCGCAGCAGCAGCAGGCGCTGGCGGCAGGCGCGGAGGCCGTGCGGGGTCAGCGTGATGCGCAGCGGCCACTGGTTCGAACCGGGGCAACCGGTCGCATCCAGTGCGGCATAGGGCAGGGTGCTTTCCAGGGCGCGCTGCAGGTCGCGCGAACCGGGGAACAGCGAGCAGGTGTGCCCGTCATTGCCCATGCCCAGCGCCACCACGCTCGGTGGCAGGCTGTACTGGGCCTGCAGGTTGGCGGTGTACACGCACTCCGGCAACGGCTTTCCGATGCGTACCAGCGGATCGAAATGCGCCCCTTCGGCGCGCTGCAGGAAGCTTTCGCGGACCAGGTGCGCGTTGCTGTCGCGATCCTGCGGCGACAGCCAGCGCTCATCGGCCAGGCTCACTTCCACCCGGTCCCAGTGCACGTCCAGTTCGGCCAGTGCCTGGTACACCGGTGCCGGCGTGGTGCCGCCGGACAGCAGCATGCGCGCACGGCCGTGTTCGGCGATGTCGGCATTGAGGATCTTCGCCATGTCGGCGGCGACCGCTTCGATCCAGCCATCGGCCTCGCGGTGGGCGATGAACTCGACGCGGTCGGAAGAGAACGCAGTAGGCATCAGGCAGCAGCTCCGGCAACGGCGCACTCGGCATCGACGGCGTAAGCCGCCGCGCCCAGCAGGCCGGGATTGGGATGGATCACCGCCAGGGACGGAACCCGGCCCATGATCGAAGAGAAACGCCCCTTGTGTTCGAAGCGTTGGCGGAAACCGGAGTGCTGCAGGGATTCCAGCATGCGCGGCACCAGTCCGCCGGTCAGGAACACGCCGTCCCATGCGCCCTGGATCAGCACCAGGTCGCCGGCGATCGCACCGAAGATGGCGCAGAACAGGTCCACCGCACGCATCGCCTGCGGATCACCCGCGCCAGCGCGTGCGGTGACGTCGGCCGGCTTCAGGTGGCCGGGATCGAAGCCGGCCATCTCGCACACGGCGCGATGGATGTTGACCAGGCCGGGACCGCAGATCAGGCGTTCGTTGGAGACGCGACCGAACGTTTCGGAGAGGATTTCCAGGATGCGGATCTCTTCCGGCGTGCCCGGCGGGAAGCTGACATGGCCGCCTTCGGTTTCCAGCGGGAAGCAGCGGTCGTGGCGGATCACCAGGCCGCCGACGCCAAGCCCGGTGCCCGGGCCGATGACACCGTAGTTGGCCGGCGCACCGCTGCGTCGCGGGCTCCAGCTGGCCCCGCCGATCTGCACCACGTCCTTGGGCTGCAGCAGCGAAATGGCCATGGCCTGGGCAGCGAAATCGTTGATCAGGTGCAGCTCGGAAAAACCGAGCATGGCGGCGGTGCGGCTGCGCGAAATCACCCAAGGGTGGTTGGTGATGCGGGCCTCGTCGCCGTCCACGCGGCCGGCCACCGCGAACACGCCGCGGCTGGCTTCGGCATCCACTTCCTGCAGGTAGTGGCGCGCGGCATCACCGAGCGAAGGGAAGTCCACCACCGGGAATTCGCGGATGCTGTCTTCCAGCAGGGGGCTGCTGTCGGCGGTGTCCGCCAGCGCGAAACGCGCGTTGGTACCGCCGATGTCGGCGACCAGGATCGGCTGCGCCAGCCCCGTCATGCCTTGTCCCCGACCGTGTTGCCATCGACGTCGCCGGGCAGGAAGCCGGCTGCGGCGTCCGGGCCCCACGATCCGGCGGGGTAGGGCTGCAGCGGCAGCTCGGCGTTCTTCCAGGCATCGGCCACGCTGTCGATCCACTGCCAGGCCGCACGCACTTCATCATCGCGCACGAACAGGGCGTGGTTGCCGTTGAATGCATCCAGGAACAGGCGCTCGTAGGCGATGCGGCGGTGCAGGCCGGTCGGCACGGACAGTTCCAGCTCCAGCGGCTGCAGTTCCAGCGCGCCCCATTCCGGGCCGGCCAGGCTGCTCATCAGGCCCAGTTCGATGTTTTCCTGCGGCTGCAGCTGGAACACCAGGCGGTTCGGCGTGGCCTGGCCACGGTGCGGACGTTCGAACAGCCAGTGGGTGACCGGCTTGAGCGTCACCACCACGCGGCTGGTGCGCTCGGGCAGGCGCTTGCCGGTGACCAGGTGGAACGGCACCCCGCTCCAGCGCCAGTTGTCGATATGCGCGGTGACCCCGGCGAAGGTTTCCACGTCGCTGCCTTCCGGCGGCTGGTAGGCCTGGGCGGGCTGGCCGTTGATGGTGCCGGCGGTGTAGCGGCCACGCACGCTGTCACGCGCGGCGTGCTTGGCATCCAGCGGACGCAGCGAGCGCAGCACCTTGACCTTCTCATCGCGGATGCGGTCGGCTTCCAGCGATGCCGGCGGCTCCATCGCCACCAGGCACAGCAGCTGCAGGATATGGCTCTGCACCATGTCACGCAGCGCGCCGGAGCGTGCGTAGTAGGCATCGCGCCCGTCCACGCCTTCGCTCTCGGATACCAGGATGTGCACCGATTCGATGTAGTTGCGGTTCCATACCGCTTCCAGCAGGGTGTTGCCGAAGCGCAGTGCGATCAGGTTCTGCACCGCCGCCTTGCCCAGGTAGTGGTCCAGGCGGAACACGCGGTCTTCGTCGATCCACTGGCCGATGGTGCTGATGATCTGTTCGGCACTTTCGCTGTCGCTGCCGATCGGCTTTTCCAGCATCAGCCGGTGCGGTGCCGCCAGGGCGCCGCCCTTGGCCAGGCCTTCGCAGGTGGAGATGTACAGGCCCGGCGGAATGGCCAGGTAGCTGACACAGCGGCGGTCGACCAGGTCGGACACCGCTTCGGCCACCGAATCGGCGTTGCGCAGGTCCACCGAACGGTAGTCGATACGCTGCAGCAGCGAGGCGATGTCTTCGGCGGTGGCCAGCGGCATCGCCTGCTGCAGGCGAGGACGCAGGATGTCCCGGAAGGCCTCGGTGTCATGCGGTGAGAGCGCCAGGGCGCGGACCTTGAAGTCTTCCGGCAACAGGCCATCGCCAAGCAGGCGCAGCAGGGACGGGAAGAGATAGCGCTGGGCCAGATCGCCAGTGGCGCCGAACAGGAAGAGGGTATCGTGCATCGCTCGAGTTTCAGATCCGGGTGACATCGTTGTCAATCGCTGCCTGGCTGGGTTCCGGGGAAGGTTTTTTACTGCGTTGTCCGCCTGCTGCAGCGGGCCATCCGGCGTCTGCCGGTACGACCAGCCACGGGCGGGCGGGGTACTGTCCGTACATCGTGACGCAGATGATGCGTTTCGACCTAGGGATACTGCCACGTGAAAACGTTTACATGGCAGAATGTGCAACTGTATTCGATTGCATTGGCGCCGTCATGCGGCACTGAGGCAAAAACACTGCCATCGGGAGGGCCGAAGGCAGTCCACGTGCAACAGCCCCGGCGACGGGCGGACTGGAAGAGTGATATGGCAAAAGTGCAGTTGCAGGGTGTGCGCAAGGTCTACGACAACGGCCAGGTCGCGGTGAAGGACGCTACCTTCGAGGTCGCCGATGGCGAGCTGATGGTATTGGTGGGACCGTCGGGCTGTGGCAAGTCGACCCTGCTGCGGATGATCGCCGGCCTGGAAGAGATCAGTGGCGGCACGCTGACCATCGGCGAGCGCGTGGTCAACGACGTGGCACCGAAAGACCGTGACATCGCCATGGTGTTCCAGAGCTACGCGCTGTACCCGCACATGACCGTGGCCGAGAACCTGGCCTTCGGCCTGAAGCTGCGCGGCCACGACAAGGCCACCATCGACAAGCGCATCAGCGAAGCGGCGCAGACGCTGGGCCTGACCGACATGATGGACAAGCTGCCCAAGGCGATGTCCGGCGGCCAGCGCCAGCGCGTGGCGCTGGGCCGGGCGCTGGTGCGCGAGCCGGCGGTGTTCCTGCTGGATGAGCCGCTGTCCAACCTGGACGCCAAGCTGCGCCACAGCGTGCGCACCGAAATCGCCCAGCTGCACCGCAAGCTGGGTACCACGATGATCTACGTCACCCACGACCAGGTGGAGGCGATGACGCTCGGCCAGCGCATCGTGGTGTTGAAGGACGGCGTGATCCAGCAGATCGACACGCCGATGGAGCTGTACGACCGTCCGGCCAATCTGTTTGTCGCCGGCTTCCTTGGCAGCCCGGCGATGAACGTGCTGCGTGGCACCCTGCAGGCCAGCGCGTCCGGCGTGGTGGTGAGCGATGGCGACTGGAAGGCGCCGCTGGGCCACGCCACCATCGATCCGCGCTGGCTGGACAAGCCGATCGCGGTGGGCGTGCGCCCGGAGCACCTGCAGCCGGCCGACGCTGGTGCCGAATGGACCTTCGAGGCACGAATCGAAGGCATCGAGCCGGTGGGCAACGAAATCTTCGTCAACCTGGTCAGCGGCCAGCATGCGCTGACCATGCGCGTGGCGCCACGCGCGCTGCCGGCGGTGGGCGAGACGCTGAAACTGGCCGTGCAGCCCAACGCACTGCACTTCTTCGATGCGGAAACCGGCGAACGCCTCAACGCGTGATCCCGGTAGCGACGGCCGCCGGCCCGGTAGTGACGGTCGCTGGCCGTCAGCAACCCCGGTGACGACCAACGGTCGTCACTACCTTGCCAGGCCGTCCTGCAGCGGCAAGCGCTGCGCCGGCTGGCCGCCCACGCTCAGCGCGGCATCACTGGTTTCCAGCGGCAACACCGCCAGTGCCAGTTCGTCGGCTACGCTGGCGATACTGCCGAGCACGCTGCCATCCTGCTCCACGCTGGCACCCGGTTCGGCGCCGGCAGACAGCTGCAGCAGCTGCAATGCCCGTTTGGCCTTGCCCAGGAAATGCGTGCGCGCCACGATTTCCTGGCCGGGGTAGCAGCCCTTGCGGACGCTGTAGCCGTTCAGCCGATCCAGCCCCAACTGCTGCGGGGTCCAGTGTTCGCGCTGGCCCGGCACCAGGCGGGGCAGGCCCAGTCGCAGGTCGGCCTGGCGCCATGCCGCGGTGAAGGCGGCATCGCTCTGTGTTGCGGCATCGCCGGCAGAAGCGGCGGTGATGCGCATCGCCCGCGGCAGGTCCGCAGTACCGAGGTCCAGCTCCAGCATGTCATCCAGCGAACCGCTCACGGTTGCGCCCACGGCGGTCTGCGGTTCGGCAAATGTGCCCCGCACCTGCAGATCGTCGCGACGGCTTATCTTGACCTTGCGACGGAACACGAAACGCTGCAACTGCGAAGCAATCTCATCTGCGTCGCCGTCTGCGAACACCAGCAGCAAGGCATCCGAATCCAGGCGGATGAGCTGAAACACGCCGATCGTGCGGCCTTTGGCGGTCAACCACGCACTCCACTGCCAATGCGAATCGCTCAGCGCGGCCACATCACTGGAGAACTGGGCCTGCGCGAACACCACCGCATCGGGTCCGGAAAGGGACACCAACTGGCGGTCTTCCAGCAGGGCATATGGAACTAATTCGGGGGAAAGGTTGTCAGGCACGTGAACGAGGTCTAGAATTTGTGCGTTGCGAGAATCCTGATGATAGGCCAAACAACCCCCACTCCCGACACCGAATCTGAAGCCCCGCTGGATCCGAAGGCGCCCGCGCCCGAAGGCACGCCTGCTGAGCAGAAGGAATACGGTGGCCGCGGCGGACTTGATCCGGTGCGGTACGGTGATTGGGAGAAAAACGGACGCTGCATCGATTTCTGATCCAGCATTGAGCCAACGCGGCAGTTGTGCCGCCCAGCCGAGACAACGAGCCCAGCGAATGGCGACCCGAGAACGCCCCCTTTCCCCGCACCTCCAGGTGTATCGCTGGCAGATCCAGATGGCCACCTCGATCCTGCATCGAGCCACGGGCATCTTTCTGTCTGTTGGAGCCTTGATCATCGCCGGCGGCCTGCTCGCCCTGATGATGGGCCCCGCCTCCTGGACCTGCTTCACCGACCACGCTGGCGCCTGGTACGGCAAGCTGTTCCTGTTTGCCTGGACCTGGGCCTTCGCGTACCACCTGTGCAATGGCCTGCGCCATATCGTGCAGGACTTCGCGATCGGCTTCAGCATCCCGGCCTTCGTGCGCAGCAGCTGGCTGTCGGTGTTCGCATCGCTGGTCATCACCGCCCTGGTCTGGGCCTACGTGCTGGTTTCCGGAGGTGCCGCATGAACCGTTACCGCACCCCGTTGAAGAACGTGCGTGGCCTCGGCGCTGCCAAGACCGGCACCGAGCACTTCGTGCACCAGCGCCTGACCGCCACCGCGCTGGTGGTGCTGTCGATCTGGTTCCTGGTGTTCGTGCTGAGCCTGCTCGGCGCCGATTATGTGACCGCCACGGCGGCCATCGCCAAGCCGTGGAATGCGGTGCTGGTGGTGGGCTTCCTGGTCGCCATGTTCTGGCACGCCCAGCTTGGCCTGCAGATCGTGCTGGAAGACTACATCCATAATTCGCTGCTGGCCCTCGCGCTGCAGACCACGGTGAAGTTCGTTGCCGTGCTCGGCGCCATTGTCAGTGTGTTTGCTGTGGTCCGCATCGCGCTCGGCGCGGCCTGAACCCAGGCACCAAGACAGGAATACAGAGTAGATGTCCGCTTACAAGATCACCGAACACAAGTACGACATGGTCGTGGTGGGCGCCGGCGGTGCCGGCCTGCGCGCGACCTTCGGACTGGCCGCCAAGGGCCTGCAGACCGTGTGCCTGACCAAGGTCTTCCCGACCCGTTCGCACACCGTTGCTGCCCAGGGTGGCATCTCCGCCGCGCTCGGCAACATGGGCGAGGACGACTGGCGCTACCACTTCTACGACACGATCAAGGGCTCGGATTGGCTGGGTGACCAGGACGCCATCGAGTACATGTGCCGCGAGGCGATCCCGGCGATCATCGAGCTGGAGCACTACGGCGTGCCGTTCAGCCGTACCGAAGAGGGCAAGATCTACCAGCGCCCGTTCGGCGGCATGACCACCAAGTACGGCGAAGGCCCGGCGGCGCAGCGTACCTGCGCGGCGGCTGACCGTACCGGCCACGCCATGCTGCACACGCTGTACCAGCAGTCGTTGAAGCACGATGCGCGCTTCATGATCGAATACTTCGCGCTGGACCTGATCTTCGACGAAGACGGTACCTGCCGCGGCGTGCTGGCCATCGACATGGCCGAAGGTTCGCTGCACCTGTTCCGCGCCCAGGGCGTGGTGCTGGCCACCGGCGGCTACGGCCGTGCGTACTTCAGCGCCACCTCCGCCCACACCTGCACTGGTGATGGCGGCGGCCTGGCCATGCGCGCGGGCATCGCGATGCAGGACATGGAGTTCGTGCAGTTCCACCCGACCGGTATCTACGGCGCGGGCTGCCTGATCACCGAAGGCGTGCGCGGCGAAGGCGGCATCCTGCGCAACAGCAGCGGCGAGCGCTTCATGGAGCGTTACGCACCGCATTACAAGGACCTGGCATCGCGCGACGTGGTTGCACGTTCGATGACCGTGGAAATCCGCGAAGGCCGCGGCGTCGGCGAGCACAAGGACCACATCCTGCTCGACCTGACCCACCTCGGCCCGGGCGTGATCGACGACAAGCTGCCGGGTATCGCCGAAAGCGCGCGCATCTTCGCCGGCGTGGACGTGCACAAGCAGCCGATCCCGGTCATCCCGACCGTGCACTACAACATGGGTGGCATCCCGACCAACTTCCACGGTGAAGTGGTGCGCATCGACGGCGACAACCCCGATGCAGTGATCCCGGGCCTGTACGCCATCGGCGAAGCGGCCTGCGTTTCGGTGCACGGCGCCAACCGCCTGGGCTCCAACTCGCTGCTGGACCTGGTGGTGTTCGGGCGTGCGGTGGCCAACCGTTGCGCCGAAACCATCAAGCCGGGCGCTTCGCACAAGCCGCTGCCGGCCGATGCCTGCGACAAGGCGCTGGGCCTGCTGGACAAGCTGCGCTATGCCAAGGGCGATACGCCGACGTCGGTGATCCGCGACAACATGCAGCGGACCATGCAGGCCGATGCGGCCGTGTTCCGCACCAGCCAGACGCTGAAGGAAGGCTGCGAGAAGATGGCCGGCATCTTCGATTCGTTCCAGGACGTCAAGGTCAGCGATCGCTCGCTGGTCTGGAACTCGGACCTGATCGAAACCTACGAGCTGAACAACCTGCTGCTCAATGCAGTGGCGACGATCAACTCGGCCGAGCAGCGCAAGGAAAGCCGTGGTGCGCATGCGCACGAAGACTTCCCGGACCGCGACGACGTCAACTGGCACAAGCACACGCTGGTCAAGGTCGACGACAAGGGCAAGTGCAGCTTCGATTACCGTCCGGTGCACATGTACACGCTGACCGACGAGGTTGACGTGGTGCCGCCGAAGCCGCGCGTGTACTGATCGCGACCCCCGCCTACCATGCAATCCGCGCCTTGACGGCGCGGGCCGCCTGAGCCAACGAGAGCAGCCATGGCCGAGTTTTCCCTGCCGAAGAATTCAAAGATCACGAAGGGCAAGCACTTCCCCGCCGCCAGCGGTGCGAAGAACCTGCGTACCTTCAAGGTCTACCGCTGGAGTCCGGACGACGACAGCAACCCGCGTACCGATACGTACGAGATCGACCTGGATGCGTGCGGCCCGATGGTCCTGGACGCGCTGATCAAGATCAAGAACGAGATCGATCCGACGCTGACCTTCCGTCGTTCGTGCCGCGAGGGCATCTGCGGTTCGTGCGCGATGAACATCGACGGCACCAATACGCTGGCCTGCACCCGCGCCATCGCGGACTGCGGCAAGAAGGAAGTGCCGATCTACCCGCTGCCGCACATGAGCGTGGTCAAGGACCTGGTGCCGGACCTGACCCACTTCTACGCGCAGTATGCGTCGATCAAGCCGTGGATCCGCACGCAGACCCCGGCACCGCCGGACCGCGAGCGCCTGCAGTCGCCGGAAGACCGCCGCAAGCTGGACGGCCTGTACGAGTGCATCCTGTGCGCGTGCTGCTCCACCAGCTGCCCGAGCTACTGGTGGAACGGTGAGCGTTACCTGGGCCCGGCGATTCTGCTGCAGGCCTACCGCTGGATCATCGATTCGCGTGATGAGGACACCGGTGCGCGCCTGGACGATCTGGAAGATCCGTTCAAGCTGTACCGCTGCCACACCATCATGAACTGCGCACGGACCTGCCCGAAGGGCCTGAACCCGGCGCTGGCGATTGCCGAGATCAAGAAGCTGATGATGGCCCGCCGCGCCTGACTGGTGCGGTTGCCGTGTAGTACCCCGCGACGCCGAGCCCTGCTCGGCGTTGCGTTATCCGGGAATGACGATGGACGAAGCGATCCTGTTGAAGAAGCTGCGCTGGCGTTGCCGCCGCGGCATGCGTGAGCTGGACCAGCTGTTCGAGCATTACCTCGACCGCGAATGGGCCACGGCCCCGGCCGAAGAGCGGGAGGTTTTCCTGTTCCTGCTCGATTGCGAGGACGATAAGTTGTGGCGGTGGTTCATGGGTTACGAGGCCTGCCCGCATGCACACGCCGTCCCCTTGCTCGACCGGATCCGCACCCTCAAGGCTTGAATGGCGCCCGTCGCGGCTGCAGGCCGTGGCCGAGGCGTTGGTGCTGCTGGCCGCACCGTGGCTGATCGGCGCCAGTGGGCTGCCTGCGCGCCTGCAGCCGCCGGCCGTGCTGCTGTGCTGGCTGGTGCTGGCGGTGCTGCTGTGGCGCCGGCTGGGCGCGTCGTGTCGCGTGCTGTGGCTGCAGGACGCGCCGCGCCCCCTGCTGCTGGATGGGCGGGAGCTGGAAGACCCTGCGCTGTACGTACGCGGCCCGTGGCTGCAGCTGCGCTGGCAGGGCCCGGGGAAACAGCGCGGCGTGCTGCTTTTCTGGCCGGATGTGCTGTCTGCCGGCCAACGACGTGAACTGCGTCTGGCCGTCCGCGCACGGCAGGTTTCCCGTAAGCCGCCGTAGGTGGCACCATACGCTGAATCTATTGGCGCACCTGCATGTTCAAACCCATTCCCGTGGCCATCGGCCTGCGCTACCTGCGGGCCAAGCGCCGCAACGGCTTCATCTCCTTCATTTCGATGGCATCGATCCTCGGCATTGCGCTGGGCGTGACCGTGCTGATCACCACGCTGGCGGTGATGAGTGGTTTCCAGAAGGAAATCCGCGACCGCCTGCTGCAGATGTCCGCGCACACCACGATTACCCGCGATGGCGAGCCGATGAGCGACTGGCAGCGCGCCGTGGACGTGTCCTACAAGGACCCGCGCGTGGCCGGTGCCGCGCCGTACATCGAGATCCAGGCGATGATCAGCGGTCCGCGCGTGCAGGGCGCACTGGTGCAGGGCGTGGACCCGGCGATGGAGCCGAAGGTCTCGGTGGTTGCCGAGAAGATGAAGAAGGGCCGCTTCGACAGCCTTGCGCAGGGCAGCTACAACATCATCCTCGGCCAGGAGCTGGCGACCTGGCTGGGCGTGGATGTCGGCGACCAGGTGGTGGCGACGCTGGCCGAAGTGCAGGGCACGCCGATGGGCGCGATCCCGCGCATGAAACGCTTCACCGTCAGCGGCATCTTCGAAGCCGGCTACAACGAAATCGACCGCGGCGTCGCCTTCGCGAACATGCAGGACCTGGAGCGCGTGCTGCGCATCGACGGGGCCACCGGCGTGCGCCTGAAGCTGCATGACATGGACCAGGCGCTCACCGTGGGCGTGGACCTCGCCCAGCGCCTGGGTGGCGGCTACCGGGTCAGCGACTGGACCCAGCAGAACGCCAACCTGTACCACTCGCTGCGGATGGAGAAGGTGGTGATGGGCATCCTGCTGTCGCTGATCATCGCGATGGGCGCCTTCAACCTGGTGTCTTCGCAGGTGATGCTGGTGACCGACAAGCAGGCCGACATCGCCATCCTGCGCACGCTGGGGCTGACCCCGCGCGGGGTGATGGGGGTGTTCATGGTGCAGGGTTCGCTGATCGGCATCATCGGCACCGTCGCCGGCGTGATCGGCGGCATCACCCTGACCCTCAACCTGGAACGGATCCTCGCCGCCATCGAGGCGGTGTTCAACGTCAAGCTGCTGCCGGAGGACGTGTATTACATCACCGGCCTGCCGACCGACATGCAGACCGCCGACATCGTGGTGATCACCGTGGTGGCGCTGCTGATGAGCTTCCTGGCCACCCTGTACCCGGCGTGGCGCGCCGCCCGCACCCAGCCCGCGGAGGCGCTGCGTTATGAATGAAGTTTTCTCCCCCGGGCAGGAAGTGATCCGCGCGCAGGCGCTGGGCAAGACCTATGCCGAAGGCCGGATGCATACGCCGGTGTTCGATGGACTGGACCTGCAGGTCAGCGCCGGCGAAACCGTGGCGATCATCGGCGCCTCCGGTGCCGGCAAGAGCACGCTGCTGCACCTGCTGGGCGGGCTGGACACGCCGAGTGCAGGCGAGGTGTTCGTCACCGGCCAGCAGATGTCCACGCTGTCCGACGGCGCCCGTGGCCTGCTGCGCAATCGTGCGCTGGGCTTCGTGTACCAGTTCCACCACCTGCTGCCGGAGTTCACCGCGCTGGAAAACGTGATGATGCCGGTGCTGCTGGGCGGTGGCGAAGTGGCGGCGGCCAATGACCGCGCCCGGCAGCTGCTGGAGTCGGTGGGCCTTGGTCATCGCCTGCAGCACAAGCCCGGTGAACTGTCCGGTGGCGAGCGCCAACGCGCTGCCGTGGCGCGCGCGTTGGTCAACCAGCCGGCCTGCGTGCTAGGCGACGAACCCACCGGCAACCTGGATGACCGCACCGCCGGCACCGTGTTCGAGCTGATGCTGGAACTCAATCGCGCCCGGCATACCTCGCTGGTGCTGGTCACCCATGACCGCAGCCTGGCGCGCAAGCTGGACCGCGTGCTGGAACTGCGCGAAGGCAAGCTGCACGCGCTGGCCCACGCCGAGATCTGAGGGTAGTGACGGCCGCTGGCCGTCATTTCTGCTGACGGTCGTCCACCGTCATTTGCTGTGACGGCCAGCGGCCGTCACTACCGGGTTCACGGGCGTGGCTGCATCATCGGCTTGATCCCCATGGAGCCCCGCCATGAAACGCCTGATGATTGCCGTCCTGTGCGCCAGCCTTGCCGCCTGTGCCAGCAGTGGGCGGCTGGGCAGCGACCAACGGCTGGCGCTGTACCGCGCCCACGCCGGTGCGCCGCAGAGCGACATGCCCTTCCAGGGCAACCTCAACGGCTGGAACGAACTGGGCGACAGCGCGCTGGCGGTGTGGACCCGGCCGGGCCAGGCCTTCCTGCTGGAGTTGACCGGGCCGTGCCCGGACCTGCCGTATGCGCAGGCGATCGGGCTGACCAGCCGGGTCGGGCGGGTATCGGCGCGGCTGGACAAGGTGCTGGTGCGCGGGCCGGGCCCGGGCCCGCAGATGCCCTGTTACATCGGCAGCATCCGCCCGCTGGACGTCAAGGCACTGCGGACTTCAGAGCAGCAGCTGCGGCACGCGCAGGCGCAGGCGCGCGAGGACTGATCAGGCTTCCGGCACGAAGCCCGGCGGCTTTTCCGCGTTGCCGGAGAACAGGTACTTGACCAGTTCTTCTTCCAGGAATGCACGGTGCTTGGGATCGCGCGGCGACAGCCGGTTTTCGTTGATCAGCATGGTCTGGTGGGCCAGCCACGCGCTCCAGGCCGGCTTGCCGACGTTGGCGAAGATGCGCTGGCCAAGCTCGCCGGGGTAGGGCACGAAATCCAGGCCTTCGGCGTCGGCTTGCTGGTACTGGCAGAAAATGGTGCGGGGCATGGGCAGGTACTCGTGTTCGAAGGGCTAGTGTAGCGCCGAGCCACGCTCGGCGGCCTTTGTATACGGGATCGCAGTGGCGGGACAACGCGCGCCAGGCATGGCTCGGCGCGGCCGGGTGCCTGCGCTCAGCCTGCCTGCAGCAGCTTGCGGATGGGCGCGGGCAGGCCCAGTGCGGGCAGGTCCACGGCCGCCACCCAGCGCAGCATCGGATGCTCGTGCTTCAGGCCCTGCACGCGCGTGCGCAGTACCTGCAGGTGCAGACGGTAGTGGCTGAAGGTGTGCTGCAACACCGGCAGTTCCTCGGCATCTTCCAGCGCCCCGTCCACGTTCGCATCGAACCACTCCTGCAGCGCCGCGCCGCTGTCGGCCTGCGGCAGGGTCCACAGCGAGGCCCAGATTCCGGTCTCCGGGCGCTTCTGCAGCAGCACGCGTCCGTGTCCGTCGCGCAGCCACAGGGCCGTCGCTTCGCGTTCCGGCAGCACTTTGCCCGGCTTGGCCGTAGGCAGTTCGGCGGTGCGTCCCTCGCGTCGCGCCACGCAGTCTTCCTGCAGCGGGCAGATCACGCAGGCCGGCCGGCTGCGCGTGCACAGTGTCGCGCCCAGGTCCATCTGCGCCTGGGTGTAATCGGCCATCCGTCCGGCCGGCACGTGGGCCACGTGCGCTTCGGCCAACGCCCACAGCGGCCGTTCGACAACCGGCAGGCCGGGGAATCCTTCGATACCGTGGTAGCGGGTCAGCACGCGCTTGACGTTGCCATCCAGGATGGCGAACGGATCGTTCCAGGCCTGGCTGAGGATCGCGCCGGCGGTGCTGCGGCCGATGCCGGGCAGCGCGTGCAGCGCATCGAAGTCGCGCGGCAGTTCGCCGCCGTGGTCGGCCACGCAGCGTTTGGCGGCGGCATGCAGGTTGCGTGCGCGGGCGTAGTAGCCGAGTCCGGCCCACTGCGCCATCACCGCATCGTTGTCGGCCGCAGCCAGGTCGGGCAGGGTGGGGAAGTGCTGCAGGAACTTCAGGAAATACGGGATGACCGTCGCGACCTGGGTCTGCTGCAGCATGATTTCCGACAGCCACACCCGGTACGGCGTGCGCGGGTGCTGCCAGGGCAGGTCATGGCGGCCGTGCTGGTCGAACCAGTGCAGCAGCCGTGCGACGAACCGGTCATCACCGCCGGCGGCCGACGCCTGTGCTGGCGTGGCCGCAACCGCGGTGGCGGCCTCAGGCACTGCCGAGCGCTTCGGGCAGCAGCGCGTCGACGAAGGCTTCGGGATCGAACACGCGCAGGTCTTCCGGGCGTTCGCCGATGCCGGCGAAACGGATCGGAATGCCGAACTCCTGCGCCAGCGCGAACACCACGCCGCCCTTGGCGGTACCGTCCAGCTTGGTCACCACCAGGCCGGTGACATTCACCGCCGCGTTGAACTGACGCAGCTGTGACAGCGCGTTCTGGCCGGTGGTGCCATCGATCACCATCAGCACTTCATGCGGCGCACCGGGGTCGATCTTGCCGAGCACGCGGCGGATCTTGCCCAGCTCGTTCATCAGGCCGGACTGGGTATGCAGGCGGCCGGCGGTATCGGCGATCAACACCGAGGTGCCGCGTGCCTTGCCGGCCTGCAACGCATCGAAGGCCACCGAAGCGGCATCGGCGTTCTGGCCCTGGGCGATCACGGTGACGCCGTTGCGGTCGCCCCAGGCCTGCAGCTGCGCCACGGCGGCGGCACGGAAGGTATCACCGGCGGCCAGCATCAGGCTGTGGCCTTCGTCCTTGAAACGCTTGGCCAGCTTGCCGATGGTGGTGGTCTTGCCGACGCCGTTGACGCCCACGGTGAGCACCACGAACGGCTTGGCGTTGCGGTCGATCAGCAATGGCTGGGCGACCGGCTTCAGGATCGCGATCAGGTCCGCGCGCAGCGCGGCCAGCAGCGCATTGGCATCGGCGAACTCGCGCGATTTCATGCGCTTGCGCAGGCTTTCCACCAACGTCGTACTGGCGGTGACGCCCACGTCCGCGGTGATCAGTGCGGTTTCGATTTCATCCAGCAGATCATCGTCGAGCTTGGGATTGCGCGAGAACAGGCCACCGAAGCTGCGTGCGAAAGTGCTGTTGCGCAGGCGCTCGCGCCAACCGGTCTTGCCGGCCGGGGCGGGCTCGGCATCGACCAGCACGGGCAGGTCGGCGGCGGGGGCGGCCGGTGCAGGCGCCGGGGTGACCGGGGCCAGTGGAGCTAGTACCGCCGCAGCGGCGAGGGCTTCTGCTTCGAAATCTTCCGGCGCCAGCACGCGTTCCGGGGTGGGCGCGGCGATGGGGGCGGCAGCGGCCGGTGCAGATTGAGGTACGGGTGCAGGTGCAGGTGCAGGTGCAGGTGCAGGCGCAGGTGCAGGTACAAACACGGGCGCTGCTGCAGGCGGTTGTGCAACCGGCTGCGGCGCTGCTTCCGCTACGGGCGCGGGTGCCTCCGCTAGCGGCGCGGCGACCGGCTCCGGCGGCTGCGCCGGCCTGGCCGATGGAAACGCAGCGGCGAGCTCTTCAGCCGAGTAGTGCTGGGTCTTGGGCGCATCGACCTGCGAGGCGTCCTGGGCTTTTTTGCGGCGGAAGAAACTGAGCATTGGCAGGTAACGGCTTTAGATCAGGGGGTAGATTACCACCGGGCCCGTCAGGGCCCGTGTGGAGGGGGGCAGCGCAGGGAGGTAATGACGGCCAGCGGCCGTCACTACCGGTGGGCGGCGCCTTCGTGGCGGCGCCCGTGACCGGCAGCGCCGAGCCATGCTCGGCGTGCGCAGCGGCTGGAGGCGTGACGACCAACGGTCGTCAGCCACCAACAGTCGTCAGCCACCAGCGGTCGTCAGCCACCAACAGTCGTCAGCCACCAGCGGTCGTCACCCACCCTCTGCTCAGGCAGACAGTTCCAGCAGCAGCTTGTTCAAGCGCGCCACGTAGGCACCCGGATCCTTCAGGCTGTCACCGGCGGCAAGCGCGGCCTGGTCGAACAGCACCCGGCCGAGGTCGTCGAAGCGCTCGCCATCGGCTTCGGCGTCGAGCTTGGCGATCAGCGGATGGCCCGGGTTGATCTCCAGCACCGGCTTGCTGTCGGGCACTTTCTGGCCACTCGCTTCCAGGATCTGGCGCATCTGCAGGCCCAGGTCCTGCTCGCCGATGGCCAGCACCGCCGGCGAATCGGTCAGGCGGTGCGACACGCGCACTTCGGCCACGTCATCGCCGAGGGCGGTCTTCAACCGTTCCACCAGCGCCTGCTTGTCCTTGGCCGCCGATTCCTGCGCCTGCTTGTCTTCCTCGCTTTCCAGCGCGCCCAGGTCCAGGTCGCCGCGTGCGATATCCACGAAGCGCTTGCCGTCGAAGTCGGTCAGGTAGCCCATCAGCCACTCGTCGATGCGGTCGGTCAGCAGCAGCACTTCGATGCCCTTCTTGCGGAACACTTCCAGGTGCGGGCTGTTGCGCACCTGGGTGTAGCTCTCGCCGGTCAGGTAATAGATCTTGTCCTGGCCCTCGGCCATGCGGCCCAGGTAGTCGGCCAGCGACACCGTCTGCGCATCGCCTTCGCCGCGGGTAGAGGCAAAGCGCAGCAGGCCGGCGACCTTTTCGCGGTTGTTGTAGTCCTCGGCCGGGCCTTCCTTCAGCACCTGGCCGAATTCCTTCCAGAACGTGGCGTACTGCTCCGGCTTGTCCTTGGACAGCTTCTCCAGCATGTCCAGCGAACGCTTGGTCAGCGCCGATTTCATCGAGTCGATGACCGGGCCGGACTGCAGGATTTCGCGCGAAACATTCAGCGACAGATCGTTGGAATCGACCACGCCCTTGATGAAGCGCAGGTACAGCGGCAGGAACTGCTCGGCCTGGTCCATCACGAACACGCGCTGCACGTACAGCTTCAGGCCCTTCGGCGCTTCGCGGTGGTACAGGTCGAACGGTGCGCGGCCGGGCACGTACAGCAGCGAGGTGTATTCCAGCTTGCCTTCGACCTTGTTGTGGCTCCACGCCAGCGGATCGCTGTGGTCATGCGCCACGTGCTTGTAGAACTCGGTGTACTCGGCATCGGTGACTTCAGTGCGCGGTCGGGTCCACAGCGCGCTGGCGCGGTTGACGGTCTCCCATTCCAGCGCCGGTGCTTCCGTCTCACCTTCGGCCGGAGCGGCTTCCTTCGGCATCTGGATCGGCAGGCCGATATGGTCCGAATACTTCTTCAGGATGCTGCGCAGGCGCCAGCCATCGGCGAAGTCATGCTCGCCGTCCTTCAGGTGCAGCACGATGCGGGTACCACGCTCGGCCTTTTCCACCGCGGCGATGTCGAACTCGCCTTCGCCGCGCGAGGACCAGCGCACGCCTTCGGCCGCCGGCGCGCCGGCACGACGCGAGTACACATCGACCTGGTCGGCAACGATGAAGGCGCTGTAGAAGCCGACGCCGAACTGCCCGATCAGCTGGGAATCCTTCTTCTGGTCGCCGGACAGCTGGCGCAGGAAGTCGCCGGTGCCGGACTTGGCGATGGTGCCCAGGTGGGCAATGGCTTCCTCGCGGCTCATGCCGATGCCGTTGTCTTCGATGGTCACCGTGTGGGCATCGGCATCGAAGCTGACCCGCACGCGCAGGTCGTTGTCACCTTCCAGCAGCGCCGGCTGGGTCAATGCTTCGAAGCGCAGCTTGTCGGCGGCGTCGGCGGCATTGGAGACCAGTTCGCGCAGGAAGATTTCCTTGTTCGAGTACAGCGAATGGATCATCAGCTGCAGCAGCTGCTTGACTTCGGTCTGGAAGCCAAGGGTTTCGGTCTGTGTCGTTTCAGTCATGGCATGGAGCTCCGTGTCATTGCCGCGCCAGCGTGTGCGGCCTGGGCAAGGGGTGAGGGTGATTGTCCCGTTATCAAGGCCTTCGGGCAGCCAGCGAACGGCGGAGCCCCT
>NZ_LDJK01000030.1 GCF_001431535.1 Stenotrophomonas chelatiphaga | reverse complement strand
GGAGCGGCTTCTGCCGTCCCCCGCAGCGCCCACCCGCCCAGCCCAACCGCACGAACCAATCAGGCGCGCCCCACCACGAGGGGCCCTGCCGTTCGCCCGCAGGCGGGGCTTCCGATCGCCCGTTGCAGGATCAGACGTTGAAGCGGAAGTGCAGCACGTCGCCTTCCTGCACGCGGTATTCCTTGCCTTCCAGGCGCAACCGCCCGGCTTCCTTGGCACCGGCTTCGCCCTTGAACTTGATGAAGTCGTCGTAAGCGATGGTTTCGGCGCGGATGAAGCCCTTCTCGAAATCGGTGTGGATGACCGCAGCGGCCTGCGGCGCGGTGGCGCCCTTGCGCACGGTCCAGGCACGGACTTCCTTCACGCCAGCGGTGAAATAGGTCTGCAGGCCCAGCAGCTGGTAAGCCGCGTTGATGACGCGGTTCAGACCCGGCTCGGTCAAGCCGAGATCGGCCAGGAAGGTATCGCGGTCTTCGTCATCCAGCTGCGACAGCTCTTCTTCGATCGCCGCCGAGACCGGCACCACCTTGGCCCCCTCTTCGGCAGCGCGCGCACGCACGGCATCCAGGTGCGGATTGTTCTCGAAGCCATCTTCCAGCACGTTGGCGATGTACATCACCGGCTTGAGCGTCAGCAGGAACAGATCGCGTACCAGCGCCTTTTCTTCTTCGTCCAGGCCGGCCGCACGGCCGGCCTTGCCGTCGGCCAGCGCCGCCTGCAGCTTGGCCAGCACCGGCTTGCGTGCCGCTGCCTCCTTGTCACCGCCCTTGGCCGAACGCTCGGCGCGGTTCAGCGCCTTCTCCACGCTGTCCAGGTCAGCCAGCGCCAGCTCGGTATCGATGGTGTCGATGTCCGACAGCGGATCAACCTTGTTGTTGACGTGGATGACGTCGGCGTTCTCGAAGCAGCGCACCACGTGGGTGATCGCATCCACTTCGCGGATGTGCGCCAGGAACTTGTTGCCCAGGCCTTCACCGCTGGCCGCACCGGCCACCAGGCCGGCGATGTCGACGAACTCGACCGCCGTCGGGATGACCTTCTGCGGATTGATGATGCCCGCCAGTTCGTTCAGCCGCGGATCCGGCACCGGCACGATGCCGACGTTCGGCTCGATCGTGCAGAACGGGAAGTTGGCCGCGGCGATACCCGCCTTGGTCAGCGCATTGAACAGCGTCGACTTGCCCACGTTGGGCAGGCCGACGATTCCGCATTTGATACCCATGTTCGACAACCTTTGGGGTGAAAGTGATTGGCGAAAAAGCGCACGCGCTGTTTGGCAAATCATTTTCGTCGTACCGCCGCCGGGCAGGGCCCGGCGCCATCACGCTTCTGGGTTACTTCGGGGTGTGCAGGCGCTTCATCGCCTCGCTGAAATCACCCTGCACCGCCAACGGCAGCACGTCGATCGCATCATCGATGGCGCGCGCGATCAGCACGTCGTCGTCCTTCGATGCACGTCCCAACACCCACGGCACCACGCGATCCTTGTGGCCGGGATGGCCGATGCCCACGCGCAGGCGATGGAAGCGAGCATGCCCGAGCAGGCGGATGGTATCGCGAAGGCCGTTCTGCCCGCCGTGGCCGCCATCGAACTTCAAGCGCGCCGCACCCGGCGGCAGGTCCAGTTCGTCGTGGGCCAGCAGGGTTTCTTCGGGTTCGATCTTCCAGAACCGCTGCGCGGCAGTCACCGACTTGCCACTGAGGTTCATGTACGTGGCCGGCTTCAGCAGCCAGACCGGCTGGCCTGCGATATCGACCTTGGCGGTCTCGCCGAACAGCTTGCTGTCCACGCTCCAGCGTGCGCCCGCCTTTTCGGCCAGGGCCTCCACAAAATGAAACCCAGCGTTGTGCCGGGTCCGGGCGTGCTCGGCACCTGGGTTGCCCAGGCCGACGATCAGTCGCAATCCTGCCATTGTCTCTTCCTGTCACGGCCTGCCAGCGCTGCCGGCAGGTACGGCGCCCGTCCCGGAGGACAGGCGCCGCAACGGCATTACTCTGCGGCTTCTGCGTCTTCAGCAGCGTCGGCAGCATCTTCCTTGCCGTGCTTGGCAGTGACCACGGCATCGTCGTGATCCTTGCCCAGCGCCAGCGCCGGCAGCTCAACGCCCTTCGGCAGCTTGAGGTCGGACAGATGGATCACGCCACCGGCTTCCAGGGCGCCCAGGTCGACTTCGATCGACTCCGGCAGGTCCTTCGGCAGGCAGGACACGGTGACTTCCTTCACTTCGTGGGTGACCACGATGTCCGAAGCCTTGCCGGCCGGCGAGGTTTCTTCATTGATGAAGTGCAGCGGCACCGAAGCGGTCAGGACTTCGTTCTCGTTCACGCGCAGGAAATCCAGGTGCAGGATCAGCTGCTTGAACGGGTGGCGCTGCATGTCACGCAGCAGCACGCGCTCGACCTTGCCATCGAGGTTCAGGTCCAGGATGGACGAGTAGAACCAATCGTTGTACTGGGCCAGCCAGATTTCATTGTGGTCAAGGCTGATGGCGACCGGCTCGGCGTTGCCGCCGTAGACGATCGCCGGGATCACGCCAGCGTGACGCAGGCGGCGGCTCGCACCCTTGCGCTGCAGTTCACGCTTGGTGACCTTGATTTCATGGGTCTTGGACATTTTCTACTACCTGTTGGGTGCCCTGCCGTGTGGCGGGGCGGATGAAGGCACTTCCGCGACCAGAAGTGCCCTTGGAGGTCCCTGCCGTTACCGGCGGGGACGAAAAAAAATCAATCCACGTACAACGAGCTGACCGACTCACCGAAGGCGATGCGGCGCATCGTCTCGGCCAGCATCTCCGCCACGCTCAGCTGGCGGATCTTGCTGCACACGCGCGCGGCGTCCTTCAGCGGGATGGTGTCGGTCACCACCAGCTCATCGAGCTGGGAATTGGTGATGTTGTCCACCGCCGGGCCGGACAGCACCGCGTGGGTGCAGTACGCGGCGACCTTGAGCGCACCGCGCGCCTTCAGGGCAGCAGCAGCGGCGCACAGGGTGCCGGCGGTATCGACGATGTCATCGACCATCACGCAGGTCTTGCCTTCGACGTCACCGATGATGTTCATCACGGTGGAGACGTTGGCGCGCGGACGGCGCTTGTCGATGATCGCCAGGTCGGCGTCGTCCAGGCGCTTGGCCACGGCGCGCGCACGCACCACACCACCCACGTCCGGGGACACCACGATCAGGTTTTCGGTGCCGTAGGCGCGCCAGATATCGGCAAGCAGCAGCGGCGAGGCATATACGTTGTCCACCGGGATGTCGAAGAAGCCCTGGATCTGGTCGGCATGCAGGTCCACGGTCAACACCCGATCGGCACCGGCGGTGCTGAACATCTTCGCCGCCAGCTTGGCGGTGATCGGCACGCGCGAAGACCGCATGCGGCGATCCTGGCGCGAGTAGCCGAAGTACGGCACCACGGCGGTGACGCTGGCCACCGATGCGCGCTTGAGCGCGTCGATCAGCACCAGCAGTTCCATCAGATTCTCTGCGCTCGGCGCGCTGGTCGGCTGGATCACGAAGACGTCCTGCTTGCGGACGTTCTCTTCGATTTCCACCTGCACTTCACCATCGGAGAAGTGCGACACCAGTGCCTTGCCCGGACGCACGCCCAGTTCCTTGCAGATGTTCTGTGCGAGGCGTTTGTTGGCGTTGCCGGAAAACACCAGCAGGTTGGGCGAATCTTGCATCATGATTGTCTCGGGCGGGGGCGAGTGGCGGAGATCGGGTAACCCCAGGCACCCGAAGGCCCCTGCGGCTGATTGCACCACGGCATTTCCACGTCCCGCGCAGACAGCTGCGCTGGTTGGCGCGGACCAAGCCGCAAGTGGCAGGGGCGGGAGGATTCGAACCTCCGAATGCCAGGATCAAAACCTGGTGCCTTGGGCCTCTTGGCGACGCCCCTGCATCAAATGAATCAGTTACGCTCGAGTGCATCCAGCAGTGGTGACCGGCCAACGCCCGCCACCACCCACGCCCGCAACTCCTTGGACAACCCCGCCCTGCCCGCCTGCGCAGCCTGCTGCGAAGGGAACTCGACGAAGCACCCACTTCCCGACCCTGTCAGCCGCGCCGTGCCGATGTTGCTCAACGCAGCAAGCACGGCCTCTACGGCAGGCTCGCGACGGCGCAGCACCGGTTCGAACGCATTGCCGGACAGGTATCCGGAAACGAAGTCCTCTATTTTCGCCATTGGACTGTCGCGCGTCAAATCCGGATCTGCAAAAAGGGCCGGCGTGGGCACGTGGACCCCCGGATCGGCGATCACGTACCACGCCGGCGGCAGGTCGATGGGGGTCAGCTGCTCGCCGATGCCTTCGGCCCAGGCGTTGTGTCCGCGCACGAAAACCGGCACGTCCGCCCCCAGCTGCAGGCCCAGCGCGGCCAGCGCATCCGGGTCGAGCCCGGTGCGCCAGAGCCGGTTCAAAGCCACCAGCACGGTCGCCGCGTCGGACGACCCACCGCCAAAGCCACCACCGGCTGGGACGTGCTTTTCGACGACGATATCCACGCCCTGATCGCTTTTCGCGGCTTTTTTAAGCGCAACTGCTGCCCTTACCGCCAGGTCATCAGCCTCGGCGACACCGGGAAGCGACGCGCCGTGGCGGCGTATCAGCCCATCCTGGCGCAGCCGCAGGCCGATCCGGTCACCCCAGTCGAGCAGCCGGAACACGGTCTGCAACTGGTGGTAGCCATCGGCGCGACGGCCGGTGATATGAAGGAACAGGTTCAGCTTCGCCGGCGCCGGCCACCAGGACCAGTCATCGGCGTCATCACACGACGGATTCATGGGTTGGCCTCGCCCCACTGGTCGACCACCAGCCGCACCTTGGCCTCGCCCTTGCTGGCTTCGATGCGCCGCGGCAGCGACTGCCGGCCGTCCTGCGCGGGGTACCAGTCCAGGTAATCCACCTGCCACCCGGCCTGCCGCAGCTGGCGCGGGCGCCCTTCGGCGTCACGCTGCAGGGCGGCTTCGCCGCTGCCTTCCAACACCAGTCCACGGGTCCAGTCGGGCAGCTGGTTGACCGGGATGTCCCAGCCGGTCGCCGCGAGCAGCACCGCCTGCGCATCCGCACCCTCGCGCGGACCACCGTCCAGGCCTTCCAGCCGGCCGCTGCCCTGCAGGGCGTCGCCCTGCAGGCGCCAGCTCTGCCGGGTCACCGGGGCGCTCAGCTGCACCTGGTAGGCACTGCCCTGCTGCTCCCAGTCGATCCGGCCGCTGCCGCCGTTCTTTCCCTTGCTGACCGCCACCCGCCCCTGGAACGACCAGTCCGGCTGTGCCCGCAGCGCCTGCACGCGTGCCGCTTCGGCACGTTCGGCGGCCGGCGAAACGGTATAGGCCACGTCCGGCACCGGCGTCTTCTGCGAGCCGACCGACGTACAGGCGGCCAGCGCCACCGTGGCCGCGGCCAACAGCAGCGGCCGGATCATTGAATGCATCATGGTTTCAGGGTCTCGCGGACGCGCTGCAGCGCGCGGTTGTCAGGGTCCAGCCTGGCGGCCTCGTCGAAGTAACGGCGCGCCTCGTCCTGCCGGCCGCTCACCCACAGCACTTCGCCCAGGTGCACGGCGATCTCGGCATCCTTGGCCAGCCCGTAGGCACGACGCAGCTGCACCAGCGCCTCTTCGTTGCGCCCCAGCCGATACAGCACCCAGCCATGGCTGTCGATGATGGCCGGGTTGTCCGGCTCGGCCACGCGGGCGCGGTCGATCAGCTCCAGCGCCTCCTGGTAGCGGTGGGTGCGGTCGGCCAGGGTGTAGCCCAAGGCATTCAACGCGGCGACGTTTTCAGGTTCGGTGATCAGCACCTTGCGCAGGTCGGCCTCCGCACGCGGGATGTCATCGCGGCGCTCCCAGGCCAGCGCGCGGGCGTACAGCAGCGCGTTTTCATCGGGATACGCGGCCAGCCCACGGGCCAGCGCGTCCAGCTCGCCGGCCTCGTCGCCGGCGCGCAGGCGCAGCTCGGCTTCCAGCAGGTAGGCGTCGCGGCGGGCTTCTTCGGCCAGCACCGCATCGGACTGCACGGCGCGCACCTCTTCCAGCGCCTTGGCCTGGTTGCCGAGCAGGCCCTGCGCGTTGGCCGCGCGCAGCCGGGCTTCGCTCAGTTCCTCGCCCCCGGGCACGCTGTGGTACCAGTCCACCGCCTCCTGGTAGCGCTTGAGGTATTCGGCGATCTTGCCCAGCAGCAGGCGCTGCGCCGGATCTGGCTTGCTGGCCGCACGCGACAGCTCGGTGTACAGCGCGGTCAGCGCGGTGGCGTCATCCTGCTTGGCCAACAGCGATGCGCGCATGCCGTAGGTCTGGGTGTCCTGCGGTCCGCTGGACAGCACGCGCTCGGCAGCCACCGCCTCGTTCATGCTGTCGTAGGCAATGGCCACCGCATTGCGCAGGTCGACGCTGGTGCGGGTCTGCGGCTCCAGTGCCTGCAGCACGGTGACCGCTTCAGCGGTATGCCCGGTCTGCTGCAGCTGGCTGGCCCGCAGCAGCGCCACGCGCGGGTCCTGCGGGAAGCGGCGTACCACCTGGTCCACCATGCGCTGGGCCAGTTCCGGCTTGTCCATGCGCATCGCCAGCCGGCCGAACTCCTGCCAGACCTCGATCCGGTTGGGGATCGCATCGGCCTCGACAAGGGCTTCCAGCACCTGCGCCGGCACTCCCGGGTCGCGCCCGCCACCGACCAGCGCGGCCAGGCTGAAGCGCCAGCCCTCCTCGCCGGGTGCGGCCAGCAGCGCCTTCAGTTCGGCTTCTGCCACCTCGGGCTTGCCCTGCCGCATTGCCAGCGCCGCGGCGGCACTGCGCATCGCCAGCGAGCGCGGTGCGCGCTGCTGCCACAAGGCCAGCGCCTGCGCGGCACGGGCATCATCATTGGCCAGCATGGCGATCCGGGTGGCACGTTCGGCCAGCCCGGCATCCCCTTCACTGGCCTGCGCGGCCAGCAGGTACTGCGCCGCCGAGTCGGGCAATTTGCCCGCCTGCAGGGCGAATTCGCCCACCAGCGCAGGCTCCAGCGAAGGCTCCTGGGCACGTTCGGCCTGGTCCAGTACGCGGGCGATGGAGGGGGCTGCCAGCGCTTCGCCCGCCATCAGGCTGAGCAGCAGAACACTGGAGATGCGAATCAATGCGGGCATCGACGGCATTGGGGCCTTAAAATGTGTGCCTATGGCCAGCAGCTTATCGCAAGCAACTGAACAATGACCCTGTGGGTGCTCGGACTGAATCACCAGACCGCACCGGTGGACCTGCGCGAACGCGCGGCCTTCGCCGGTGAGGCGTTGCCGCGCGCGCTCGGTTCGCTGCGCGACACCCCGCAGATCGCCGAGGCAGTGCTGCTGTCCACCTGCAACCGCACCGAACTGTATGCGGTGGCCGACTCCGAAGCCGCCCTGAACCAGTGGCTGCAGGGCCAGGCCGGTGACCTGCAGGGCTACCTGTACCAGCATGCCGACGCCGATGCGGTGCGCCACCTGTTCCGGGTCGCCACCGGGCTGGATTCGATGGTGCTGGGCGAACCGCAGATCCTGGGCCAGGTGAAGGACGCCTGGTCGGTGGCGCGCGAACACGGCCTGCTCGGCCAGCGCCTGGACCGGCTGTTCCAGCAGACCTTCTCGGTGGCCAAGCGCGCCCGCACCGATACCCAGGTCGGCGCCAATCCGGTCTCGGTGGCTTCTGCCGCCGTGCGGCTGGCGCAGAACTCGTTCGCGCGGCTGGACGATTCCACCGTGCTGCTGGTCGGCGCCGGGGAGACCATCGAACTGGCCGCGCGCCACCTCAGCGATGGCAAGGTGCGCCGCCTGCTGATCGCCAACCGCACCCTGGCCCACGCCCAGGACCTGGCCAGCCGGCACGGCGGGGTGGCCTTGCCGCTGGCCGAGCTGGACCGCCATCTTGCCGAAGCGGACATCGTGTTCTCCGCCACCGCCGCGCGCGAGCCGGTGATCCACCGCGACGCGGTGGCCGCGGCGCTGCGTGCCCGCCGGCACAAGCCGATGCTGCTGTTCGACCTGGCCGTGCCGCGTGACATCGAAGCCAGCGTGGCCACACTCGCCGATGCCTTCCTGTACACCGTGGACGACCTGGAACGGGCGGTGGAAGACAACCGCCGCGGGCGCCGCGAGGCCGCCGCTGAAGCCGAAGCCATCATCGAGCTGCAGGTCGCCCGTTTCGTGGAAACCCAGCAGGCGGGCGCACACCATGCGCCGCTGAAGCAGCTGCGCGCGTTCGGCGAAACCACCCGCGCGGAAATGCTGGAACGGGCGCGGGCACAGCTGGCCAACGGCAAGCCGGCCGACGAAGTACTGGAACTGCTCGCCCATGGCCTGACCAACCGCCTGCTGCACCCGCCCACCGCCGCCCTGCGCGCCGCCGCGCTGACCGGCGATGCCGACCTGACCCGCGCCGCCGAGCGCCTGTTCCCGGCGCAGCCGGGATACCACCATCCTGCCGTGAGACCTGATGACGCCGACCCTGCGCCGTAAGCTTGAAGCGCTGGCCGAGCGCCGCGAAGAACTCGAACGCCTGCTTTCCGACCCCAGCGTGGTGGCCGACAACAAGCGCTTCCGCGATCTTTCGCGCGAGTTCGCGCAGCTGGAACCGGTGGCCACCGCGCTGGCCGAAGAGCGCCGCGCCAAGGACGACCTTGCCGCCGCCGAGGCGATGCGCGCCGACCCGGACCTGCGTGAGCTGGCCGACGAAGAAGTGGACGCCGCGCAGGCCCGCCTGGCGCAGCTGGACCATGACCTGGCGCTGCTGCTGGTGCCGCGCGACCCGCGTGATGAGGGCAACCTGTTCCTGGAAGTGCGCGCCGGCACCGGCGGCGACGAAGCGGCGATCTTCGCCGGCGACCTGTTCCGCATGTATGCCCGCTACGCCGAACGCCAGGGCTGGAAGGTGGAAGTCGAATCGGACAGCCCCGGCGAACACGGCGGCTACAAGGAAGTGGTGGCCCGGGTGGTCGGGCGCGGCGCGTTCTCGCGGCTGAAATTCGAATCCGGCACGCACCGCGTGCAGCGGGTGCCGGCGACCGAATCGCAGGGCCGCATCCATACCTCGGCGGCGACGGTGGCGATCATCCCCGAAGCCGATGAAATCGACGAGATACAGATCAATCCGGCCGACCTGCGGGTGGATACGTTCCGCTCCTCCGGCGCCGGTGGCCAGCACGTCAACAAGACCGAATCGGCCATCCGCATCACCCATGTCCCGACCGGTGTGGTGGTGGAATGCCAGACCGAGCGCAGCCAGCACGCCAACCGCGACAAGGCGATGAAGCGCCTGAAAGCGCAGCTGCTGGATGCCGAGCGTTCGCGCCAGGATGCAGCGCAGGCCGAATCCCGACGCCTGCAGGTCGGCAGCGGCGACCGCAGCCAGCGCATCCGCACCTACAGCTTTCCGCAGGGCCGCATCACCGACCACCGCGTGGAGGGACTGACGCTGTATGACCTGCCCAACGTGATGGCCGGCGACATGGATGCCTTGCTGCAGCGGCTTTCGCAGGAACACCAGGCCGACGCACTGGCCCAGCTGGCCGCGTCGCCCTGATGCAGCCGGCCAGCCAGCGCCAGCAGCTGCAGCAGGCGGTCCGCCGCCAGCCGGCGGACTTCATCGCCTGGGTGATGCTGGCCGATGCCGAACTGGAAGCCGGCGACCTGGCAGCCGGTGAACAGGCCGCGCGGCGTGCCCTGCAGCTGCGTCCGCGGCATCCCGAAGCGCTGGCCCGGCTGGGCCGGGTGGCGTGGATGGCCGGCGCGCACGGCGATGCCGCCCAGCTGCTTGGCGAGGCCGCGGCCGGCGCGCCGCAGCACCCTGGCATCGCATTGTGGCTGGGCCACGCACTGGAAGATGCCGGCGATGCCGAAGGCGCGGCGGATGCGTACCGACGCGCCCACGCGCTGCTGCCCGACGAGCCCTACATCGCCGCGCAGCGGCTGGCCTGGCAGCGCCGCCTGTGTGACTGGCAGGACATCGATGCGCTGTCGCGGCAGGTCCGCGATGCCGTGGCCAGCGGCCGCGGCGCGGTGGAACCGTTCGCCTTCCTCAGCGAAGACGCCAGTGCCGCCGAACAGCTGGCCTGTGCGCGGCTGCGCGCGGCGCAGTTCAGCGGCGTGCGGCCGCTGCCGCCGACCGCGGTGCGGCAACGCGGCCCGCTGCGGATCGGCCTGCTCTCCAATGGCTTCGGCGCGCACCCCACCGGCCTGCTGACCGTGGCGGTGTTCGAACAGCTGCGGCAGGACCCGGCGCTGGATATCCATCTGTTCGCGCTCAACCGCGACGATGGCAGCCCCATCCGGCAGCGCCTGACTGCCGCCACCCGCCTGCATGAGGTGGCCGGCCTGCGGCATGCCGACGTGGCGGCACGGATCCGCGCCGAAGGCATCGACGTGCTGTTCGACCTGCGCGGCTGGGGCGGCGGCGGTGCGCCGGAAGTGCTGGCGCTGCGCCCGGCGCCCCTGCAGGTCAACTGGCTTGCGTATCCGGGCACCTCCGGCGCGCCGTGGATGGACGTGGTGCTGGCCGATGCGTTCGTGCTGCCGGCCGCGCTGGACGCACAGTTCAGCGAACGCGTGCTGCGCCTGCCGCGTGCCTTCCAGCCTTCGGACAACACCCGCCTGCTGCTGCCGGCACCGTCGCGCGCCGCCTGCGGCCTGCCGGAGCACGGCGTGGTGTTCTGCTGTTTCAACAACAGCTACAAATTGAATCCGCGCAGCATGGCGCGTGCCTTGCAGGTGCTGCAGGGCGTACCCGGCAGCGTGCTGTGGCTGCTGTCCGGGCCGGGCCGCGCCGATGCCCGCCTGCGCGATGCGGCGTGCGCAGCCGGGGTGGATCCGGCGCGGCTGGTGTTCATGGCCAAGCTGCCGCATGCGCAGTACCTGGCCCGCTATGCACTGGCCGACCTGTTCCTGGATACCCATCCGTACAACGCGCACACCACCGCATCGGATGCACTGTGGGCCGGCTGCCCGGTCCTGACCTGCCCCGGCGGCACCTTCGCCGCGCGCGTGGCCGGCAGCTTGAACCACCACCTCGGCCTGCATGCGATGAACGTGGCCGACGATGCCGCTTTCATCGCCCGCGCCACGGCACTGGGCAATGACCCCGCCGCGCTGGCGCTGCTGCGCGCGCAGCTGGCCGAGGCACGCGCCGGCAGCGGCCTGTTCGACATGGGCGGCTTCGCCGCCGACCTGTCCCGGCTGCTGCAGCAGCTGGCCGGCGAATACGGCTGGCAGGGCGCGCACACCGCCTGAACCGCGCACGCGGCACACTGCGGCTTCCCTCTGACCGGAGTCGCCGATGGCAAAGCTCAAGCGCAAGGCCTACGAGGCCTTGCTGGAACCGATGCAGCTGGAACTGGCCACCATGGCGCGTTGGGTGCAGCTGACCGGGCAGCGCGTGCTGGTGCTGTTCGAAGGGCGCGACACCGCGGGCAAGGGCGGCGCCATCCAGGCCATCAGCCAGCACCTCAACCCACGCCAATGCCGGGTGGTCGCACTGCCCAAGCCGACCGACCGTGAAGCCACCCAGTGGTACTTCCAGCGCTATGCCAGCCACCTGCCCGCCGCCGGCGAGATCGTGCTGATGGACCGCAGCTGGTACAACCGCGCCGGCGTGGAACAGGTGATGGGCTACTGCAGCGATGCGCAGTACCGGCAGTTCCTGCAGCAGGCGCCGGTGTTCGAACAGCTGCTGGTGGACGACGGCATCCTGCTGTTCAAGTACTGGCTGGCGGTGGACCAGGCGCAGCAGGAGGAACGTTTCGCAGAACGCCATGCCGATCCGTTGAAGGGCTGGAAGCTGTCGCCGGTGGACCTGCAGTCGCGCGACAAGTACGAGGCCTACACCCAGGCCCGCGAAGCCATGCTGCAGGCCACCCACCGTCCCGGTGCGCCGTGGACGCTGGTGGACTTCAACGACCAGCGCACGGGACGACTGACCCTGGTGCGCAACCTGCTCGATCGGCTGCCCGATACCCATGTCGACGAGGCGCTGCCGAAGCTGCCGAAGCTGAAAGGCAAGCTGCACCGCGAGCACTACGCGCTGCTGGAACCGATCGATGCGTTCCCGATCGACTGAGCCAGCGCTTCGGGGGCAGGTGCCTTCTGCGCTGCAGAAGAAACCTGGCCCCTTGCCTGCCAGCTGGTCTCAGGACTTGCTGCTGGCGATACGCGCTTCGATGTCCGCCGCCGTCACCGGTCCGACGAACGAGTGCACCACCTTGCCCTGCGGGTCCACCAGGTGGGTCAGCGGCAGGCCGCGCGGGGTGGCGAAGTCGGCCGGCGGATCGTACGGGTCGACGATGGCGATCGGATAGGTCACCGGGCGCTCCTTCAGGAACGCCTGCATGTCGGCCGGTTCGATCTCTTCATAGGCCAGACCGACCACCTCGATCTCGCTGCGCATCGCATGCAGCGCCGACAGTTCCGGCATCTCCTTGCGGCACGGGGCGCACCAGGTGGCCCAGAAGTTCACCACCACCCACTTGCCGCGATGCGCGGCCAGGTCATAGTCGGCGCCGTCGACGGTCTTGACCTTCAGCGTGGGGAACTCGGCGGTGACCCGCTCGGCGGCGGCGGTACCATCGGCTGCGCCCAGCGCGGCATCCGGATCGGCGGCAGGCGCCGGCGGGGTCGCATCGGTCGCCGGCGGGGTGGCGGCCGGGGCGTTCGCAGCAGGCTCGGCGGCCGGCTTGCAGGCGGCCAGCAGCACGGACAGGGTGACGACCAACAACGTGCATCTCATCGGGGCGTATCTCCGGGGGGATAGATGTCGCTGACGCGACGCTTGAGTTTCTCACGCAGTGGCAGGCGCAGTTCGTCCAGCGCCGCCAGCGCGGCCTGGCCCAGGCTGTCCTGGCGATACGGCAGGTGCTGTTCGGCCACCGGGATGCGCAGCTGGGTGGATTCGTACAGGTCGCCCAGGGTCAGCTGATCCAGGTCCCGTGCCAGCATCCACTCGCCGCTTTCCACGCGACGCACCAGCGCGATGCGCTCCATGTCGCACAGCAGCTGCTGCAGCAGCGAGTCGGTCATCATCGGCTCGTGCTGCAGGATTTCGTCTTCGTCCAGTGCCTTGCCCAGCGCGCGCGCCTGCTGGAAGCGCCCGAGCAGGCGCAGCAGCGCATAGAACTCGTAGCCCTGCGGCAGTCGCAGTTCCACCGGCTGGTAGCGGAAGGCGGCCATCGAAGAAGCCAGCGAGGCCCCCAGCAGCACCGCCACCCAGCACAGGTAGATCCACAGCAGCAGGATCGGCACGAACGCCACGGTGCCGTACAGCTTCTGGTACGACTGGAAGCTGCCCAGGTAGGCACCAATGCCCCACTTCACCAGTTCCAGCAGGATCGCCGCCAGGATCGCGCCGGGCACGGCATGCTTCCATTTGACCGTGTGGTGCGGCACCACGCGGTACACCAGCGTGATGCAGACGAACTCGATCAGCACCGGCGCCAGCCGCAGCGAAAAGTCCGCCAGCCACTGCCCTTCCTGGGTACCGAACAACGGCAGCGCAAAGACCCGCGCCGACACCGCCAGCGAGGCGGCGGCCAGCATCGCGCCCAGGGTCAGCACGGTCCAGTAGACCAGGAAACGGGTCAGCTTGGGCCGCGACGATCCCACCCGCCAGATCTGGTTGAAGGTCTCTTCCACGCTGTTGAGCGTGATCAGCAGCGAGATCACCAGCGCGATGAAGCCGGCAGCGGTGAGCTGCCCGGCACTGGCGCTGAACTGCCGCAGGTAGCCTTCGGCCGCGCGCGCCGCGCTGGGCACGAAGTTGGAGAACACGTAGTCGCTGAGCTGGTCGCTCCAGCGGTCGAACACCGGGAAGGCGGACAGCACGCCGAACACCACGATCGCCAGCGGTACCAGCGCGAACACGGTGGTGTAGGCCAGCGCGGCAGCGGCCTGGAACAGGCGGTCATCAAGAAAGCGCCGCCACAGGAAACGGCCGAAGCTTGCCGCGCGCGGACGGTCGCGCGCGCGCTCCATCCATAGATTGATCGTGTTCAACGGTTCCATCGGCGCAAGGGTACCCGATGCAGGATGGCCGCAGGATAGCCATACTGGCGTCTCCTGGACGAGAAAGCGGGTTGGTGATGGGCGAAATCCTGGTGCTCTACTACAGCCGAGGCGGTTCGGTGGCACGGCTGGCGCGGCAGATCGCGCGGGGCATCGGCGAGGTCCCCGGCATGGGCGCGCGCCTGCGCAGCGTGCCCGCCGTGGCCGCCGTCACCCAGACCGCGCGTCCGCCGGTCCCCGATGAAGGCGCGCCGTATGTCAGCGTGGAAGACTTGGCCGAGTGCGACGGGCTGTTGCTCGGCAGCCCTACCCGCTTCGGCAACATGGCCGCCCCGATGAAGCACTTCCTGGATGGCCTGGGCGCGGAATGGGTCAATGGCACCCTGGCCGGCAAGCCGGCCGCGGTGTTCACCTCCACCGCCTCCATGCATGGCGGCCAGGAATCCACCCTGCTGTCCATGCAGCTGCCGCTGCTGCACCACGGCTGCCTGATCGTCGGCATTCCCTTCACAGAAGCCGCGCTGAGCCATACCACCAGCGGAGGCACACCTTACGGTGCCAGCCATGTCGCCGGTGCCAACGATGATCCACAGCCCAGCGAGGACGAAGCCACGCTGGCGCGCGCGCTCGGCCGTCGGGTCGCCGATATCGCACGGCGGCTGGCCTGATGGCCCCGGGCGCGCGCAGCGTGCTGCTGCTCGCCCTGCTGGGGCTGGCCGCACTGTACGCGTGCTGGTTCTTCAATGACCGGCATTGGCTGGCCACCCAGCTGGTGTTCACCGCCCCGCCGCTGGCGCTGGCGATCGCACTGCGGATGGGCTGGCGCAAGGCCGGATTCTGGGCCTGCGTGCTGGCGCTGGGCTGGTTCAGCCATGGCGTGATGAGCGCCTGGAGCGATGCCGGGACGCGCCTGCTGGCCTGGCTGGCGATCGGCCTGTCGCTGGTGGTGATCTTTGCCGGCAGCCTGCCCGGCCTGCGCGCCCGTTTCAGCCGAAAGCAACGCTGACGCCCCCACCGGGGGCCGGTATCATCTGCGTTCCTGTTCCTGCAGCGCCGTTCCAGGCTCCGAAGACATGCCCATGATGGAAGACCTCCTGATCGTCACCACCGGTGGCACGATCGACAAGATCTACTTCGACGACAAATCGGACTACCAGATCGGCGACCCGCAGATCGGCATGATCCTGCGCGAACTCGGCGTGACTTTCCGCTTCAACGTCATTCCGATCCTGCGCAAGGATTCGCTGCATATCAGCGATGACGACCGCGAGCTGATCCGCGCCACCATCGCCGCCCAGCCGACCCGCCACGTGCTGGTCACCCACGGCACCGACTCGATGGTGGCCACCGGCAAGGTGCTGTCGACCATCCCCGACAAGACCATCGTGATGACCGGCGCGTTGAGCCCGGCCCGCTTCCGCGGATCCGATGCGGAGTTCAACATCGGCTGCGCCATCGGCGCGGTGCAGTCGCTGCCGGCCGGTGTGTACATCGCGATGAACGGACGCATCTGGGACCCGCAGAGCGTGCGCAAGAACGTGGCCGAAAACCGCTTCGAAGCGGCCTGACGATTCCTTTTGCCAACTGGGGGACGAACTCAGTCCGCCCCCCGGGCATTGCCTGCAATGCAGGCAATGCGTTACTGGCCTGCGACTTCCATCGCTTTGTCTACGGCGCCATCCGCGTTGGCGATACCGGCACCACAGCCTTGACGGCAGTCCCCCGGCAGCGGTCGTGCTGTGGTCTTGAGGATGTCGACCACCTGTCCAGGGGTCAGCTTGCCGTCAGCGGCCGACTGCATCAGCGCCACTACGCCGGCGACGTGCGGGGCCGCCATCGAGGTGCCGTTGTAGGCGGCATAGGCAGGCGCACCCGGCGAGGTGCGTCCACTGTTCAAGGTGGAAAGGATGTTCTCACCCGGCGCCGCCAGGGTGATTCCCCTGCCATAG
The DNA here is from genome assembly GCF_001431535.1 of Stenotrophomonas chelatiphaga. GTDB lineage: Bacteria > Pseudomonadota > Gammaproteobacteria > Xanthomonadales > Xanthomonadaceae > Stenotrophomonas > Stenotrophomonas chelatiphaga. The sequence goes on along the minus strand of NZ_LDJK01000030.1, from coordinate 14,643 downwards.
TTGGAAAACCCCGCGCGCGCACCGCGTGAGGTCGTGGCCGCCACCGCCACCACCCCACGGCAGTTGGCCGGATTGAACCGCGACACGTCCGCGTTGCTGTTTCCCGCTGCGACAACCACCGTTGCACCGTTGCGGATCGCGCCGTCCACGGCGGCCTGTGATGCGCGATCGCAGGCTCCCTGCCCGCCCAGCGACAGGTTCAGCACTTTGGCGGGATTTGCATTGCGCGGAATGCCCCTGACGGTGCCACCCGCGGCCCACACCATGCCGTCGGCGATGTCAGAGGTGTAACCGCCGCCCTTGCCGAGGACGCGGACATGCACCAGTTTGGCGTTGAAGGCCGTTCCGGCGACCCCCTGCCCATTATTCGTGGCTGCGGCAACGGTACCGGCCACGTGGGTGCCATGCCAGCTGGAGGGTCGGCCCCACTGGCTGTCGCCGACGTCATCCGGGTTGTCATCCCGACCATTGCCGTCGCCGGCCATGCTGCCGTTGCTGATGAAGTCGTAACCCGGAAGCGTGTTGGCATCCAGCTCCGGATGACGGGTACGGCCGGTGTCGATGATCGCCACCACCTGCCCGGCGCCGGTGGCCTTGTCCCAGGCCGACCGCACGTTGAGTGATGCGGCGCTGCTGGAGAAGCCCCACTGTTCGTTCAAGCGCGGATCGTCGGGATCCAGCGCCGGCTTCAGGATGCGATCCACCTGCACGTGGTCCACGTCGGGATCACTCGCCATGGCCGCCATCCAGGCACCGGCCTGCGCGCGGTCCAGCGCTTTTCCCGCGCGCACCACCATCGGCCCGGTGGCCATCTGGCGCAGCACCTGCATGCCGCCGGTTGCCATGCGCAGACCGGATCCGGCACGGACCAGTGCCGCCTGCATCGCGCCTTCATCCTCGCCCAGCGCGCTCCCTTCACGCAGGTGGACGATGAACTGCTGATGGGTGTCCGACTGTACCAAGCCGGAAAGATCTACGTCGCCGGCATGGGCCGGTGCGCTGTACATCGCCACCAGCACGCAGGCAATGGCAGGTGACAGGAACGTTTTCTGGCAGGACATTTTCATCTGGAGTCTCCTCTGGTTTTGTGGCCAGTCGATCGTGTGCTTGTCCAGCTACGGCAGATATCGGCCATTTACCCACCTGCTCCCTCCCACACATCGCGCAGGCACGGAGGAAATCTCTTCAGCCCGGTCCGACGGCGAGGATGTTGGGGCGCTGCGCTACTCGGCCTTGGCCTTGACCATCAGTCCGCTGTAATCGGTGATCGCCTTGATCCGTATGTGCCAGGTTCCAGAGCCTGGCCAGACACGCACGCAGGTCTTGCTGTTGCCGGTGCCCTGGGGACGGCAGTTGTATTCGGTGTCGGTGGGCCGGAGCGCGTGGCGGGTGTACAGGTCAACGTCACCGGATCCTTCGCCGATCTGCACCACCAGCATGTTGCTGCCCGCCGGCACGTTGAAGGTGTACCAGCGCTCGCTCCCGGCAGTGCCGCTCAGTCCCCTGACCGGTACGTCGTTTTCCAGGTCCGAGGGATCGGGGTCCGGATCGGGGTCTGGATCCGGACCGGTATCGCCGGCGGCCGCCTTGGCGACGACGACGGCAGCGTCGACCAGCCCGGCGCCGCAGCCGCCGGTACAGGTACCGGGCAAGGGCCGTGCGGCACTTCGCAGCAAGGCGTCCACCTGCGCGGGCAGCAACGGCTTGGGCGCCACTGATTGCATCAGCGCGACCACGCCCGCCACGTGCGGGGCCGCCATCGAGGTGCCGCTGTAAGCGGCATAGCTGGGTTGTGCCGGGCCGTGCTGCCCATCATTCAAGGTGGACAGGATGCTTTCGCCCGGCGCGGCCACGGTGATGCGCGCACCGTAGTTGGAGAAGGATGCGCGGCTGCCTGCGGCGTTGGTGGCCGCCACGGCGATCACGCCGCGACAGTTCGCCGGACGGTAACGCGCTACGTCGTCGTTGGAATTGCCCGCCGCCACGACCACCGACGCACCATGGGCAATGGCCGTATCCACCGCGGCCTGGCTGGCCCGGTCGCAGGTGCCGAAGCCACCCAGTGAAAGATTGACCACCTGCGCTGGATGCGGGTTGTCCGCCACCCCTGGCACCCGCCCGCCTGCGGCCCAGACGATGCCATCGGCGATGTCCGACTGGAAACCGCCACAGCGGCCCAGTACGCGCACTGGCACCACCTTGGCATTGAACGCAGTGCCGGCCACGCCGATGCCGTTGTGGGTCGATGCTGCAACGGTGCCGGCCACATGCGTGCCGTGCCAGCTCGAACGCGAACCGCCAGCGGAATTGCATTCGCCGGGAGGGTACCAATCGCCGGCATCGGTAGCATCGCCATCGCGCCCATCGCCATCGCGGGACATCGCCGGATCGCTGATGAAGTCGTAGCCCGGGAGGATGTTGGCGTCGAGGTCGGGATGGCCGGTGATGCCCGTGTCGATGACCGCCACCACCACGCCTTTGCCACGGGCGATGTCCCAGGCAGGGCGGATACCCAGCGAGGCGTTGCTGGCGCCGAAGGCCCATTGCTCGGCCAGCCGCGGATCATCGGGATCCCATGAAGGCCGCAGGATGGCATCCACCTGCACGGCGTCCACGTCTTGCTGCAGTGCCAGCGCGCGGAGCAGCTGTTCGGCCTCGGCGGCATCCAGGGGAACGCTGGTACGCACGACCGTGCTGCCGATCGCCATGCGGCGCAGTGCGCGGACCTGCACCGCCCTGCCGCCTTTGCGGGGAAGCGCATCCGCCGCCCGCTGCAAGCTTCGCGCCGCGCCTGCCAGTGACGATGCCGGTGCACTGCCCGGCCGGTAGGCGACGATGAACTGCTGATGCGCGGTGTTGCCGGCCAGCCCTTGCAGATCCACGCTACCGGCATGGGAAAGCGGGCTCGCGCAAAGACCTGCCACCACGAGGGCAACGGCTGCAGCGACGGGATGGGACCGGGGGATCACACGGTAATGGGTGGACATGGTTGCTGACTCCTCGCAGTGGGACGGCACCTGTCACTACGGAGAAGGAAAAAGCCGCAGCAGGCACTGTCACTGGCGACGCGATGAGCAGCATTCGGCACCGCCACGGCGTAACCGGCACGCTCATGCTGCGCTGCTGCGACGCCGCCGATCATCGGGAAAAGCCGCAGCCGCGCCGACGCAGTCTCCGTTAATGGAGTCGTCGTAACGCCCGACTGCAGCGCACCGCCCGTAATGCGGCACTGGCGGAGAAGCGCCACCGTTCGTTCAACCGGGGATCGTCGGGATCCGGCGTCGGCTTCAGGATGCGAACCACCGGTGTCGATGCGCAGCCGGGATCCAGCACGATCCAGTGCCGCCGCATCGCGCTTCGCCACGCTCCAGTGCACTGCCTTCTTCGCGCAGGTGGGCGCGTGGCGTGAGCCGTCGTCATCGACAGCCAACGCTCAATGAAAATCCGCCGAGATCGGTCAGTACTCCGATAGGGTCGCGATATGTCCCGTCATGGGGAAACTACGCTTACCGCAGCACCGGCATCCACTCCACCGGCACCGCAGCCCTGTGTACAGGGAAAGGGCAATGGTCGCGCACTGGCCTGCAGGACGTTCCTTACCTGGTCCGGCATCAGGGGAACAGACGCTGCCGACTGCATCAGCGCAATCACGCCTGCCACGTGTGCTGCAGCCATGAAGGTGCCGTTCGACGTGGAATAGATCGGCCACGACGGTTCCTTTGGACCGCTGTTGGCCAACGACAGGATCGAGAGGCCGGGTGCAGTCAGCGCCACCGCAGTCCCGTGATTGGAGAAGTCCGGGATGTGACCCTCAAGATCGTGAGCACCAACAGTGATGACACCATGACAGTTCCCCGGATACGTCGCCGCGGCCTCGCCGCCCTGGTCGCCCGCTGCGACCACCACGCTGGCGCCTCTCTCCCGGACGATGGCGATGGCCGCTTCGACGAGCGCCGGACAATCCCCCTCTCCGCCGGCCTCCACCAGCATGACCCTTGCCGGGTTTGTATTGCGTGGCACCCCGTCCACATGGTCCCCGCCGGCCCAGCGAACGGCATCGGCCAGGTCCGTATCGGAAACACCACACGCGCCGCGGACGCGCACGGGGACAACCCTGGCACCATGGGCCACACCCGCAATCCCTCTGGCATTGTCGGTGAGCGCCGCGATGACGCCTGCCGCGCGCGTTCCATCCCACCGTGAGGGACGCTCCTGCGGCTGGAGATCGCACGCGTAAGGCGCCTGCCAATCACCGGAATCGCTGGGGTCGCGATCCCGGCCGTCCCCATCACGGGCACGCTGCGGGTCGGTGATGAAATCGAATCCCGGCAGTACTTGCCCTGCCATCTCCGGGTGCAGCGTGATGCCAGGCCCGAGTATGGCAACGATCGTGCCTGCACCAGCAACCTTCTGCCAGGCAGCCCTGGCATGTATTCCGGTCGGCTCGTCGCCCAGTGCCCATTGCTGTGCGTATTGCGGATCATCGGGAATGTCGGCGTCGCCAGGCAACTCCCCCGCCGAGGCGCTCACCATGGTCGCAGACGCGGCCAGCAGAAAGGCTGCAAACGCAACGCGATGCGCGGTATCGGAACATTGCTTTTCTCGCATGGTCATAGGTCTTCCTCGGCAGGAGCCGGACCATGCGGGTATTGCAGGCCATCCTCCCATGGATACCTTGCTTTTCCTTCAACACGAACGGCAGCCAGAGACGCCCCTATCACCTCATCTGCAGCGATGGTTCACAGAGGAGCCTGGACGCAGCGCGCATCTTCGTCGCCCCCGGCGACGGCCATCAAGCCGATTACGACGACGCCCCGGCAGGGCCGGGGCGTCGGGAGACACGCTGGAACGGGTTTCGTCAGTACTGCGCGCGCACGGTCAATCCGGAGAACGTGCTGTAGGCCTTGATCCGCACGTGCCAGGTCCCCGCAGCCGGGTTGCTGATCGTGCAGGTCTCGTTGTTGCCGCTCAGGTAGGGACGGCAGGTGTACGTCGTGTCGGTCGGCGCGCTGCCCTGACGCAGGTACAGGTCGGCATCCCCACTGCCGCCGCTGATCGCCACGCGCAGCTGGGTAGCCCCGCTGGGCACGCTGACGGTGTAGCTCAGCGCCGCACCGGATGCCGCCCCGAGTCCGCTCACTGCCACGTTGTTCTGCAGCACCGTGCCGGTGCCCGGATCCGGGTTGCCACCGCCACCGCCCTGCGCAGCCACCACCGCCGCATCGGCGTTGACGATGCCCGCGCCGCAGCCACCGGAGCAGGCACCCGGCAGCGCGCGCGCGGTGTTCTTGATGATGGTTTCCACCTGCGCCGGGGTCAGCGGGGTGGGCGCCACCGACTGCATCAGCGCGACCACGCCGGCCACGTGCGGGGCCGCCATCGAGGTGCCGTTGTAGGACGCGTAGGTTGCCGAGCCCGGCACGGTGGTGCCGGTGTTGAGGGTGGACAGGATGGCCTGGCCCGGTGCGGAGATGTCGATGCCGGCACCGAAGTTGGAGAAGCTGGCCTTCGCGCCGGTGTTGGTGGTTGCAGCCACCGCGATCACGTTGGCGCAGTTGGCCGGGACCGACGTGGAGACGTTGCTGGCTTCATTGCCGGCCGCCACCACCACGGTGGTGCCGCGTCCCACCGCGCCGTTGATCGCGTTCTGGTAGGTGGCCGAGCAGCTGCCCCCCCCGCCGAGTGACATGTTGATCACTTCGGCCGGGTTGGCATTGGCCGGCACGCCGCTGACGGTGCCGCCGGAGGCCCAGACGATCGCATCGGCGATGTCGGAGGTGTAGCCGCCGCACTTGCCGAGCACGCGCACCGGCACCACCTTGGCGTTGTAGGCCGTGCCGGCCACGCCGGTGCTGTTGTTGGTCACTGCGGCGACGGTGCCGGCGACGTGGGTGCCATGCCAGCTGGAGTTGGACGCCGGATAACCCGCGCCACATTCGTTGGCTGCGTACCAGTCGCCCTCATCGTTGGGATTGTTGTCGCGGCCACCGCCATCGCGCGCCATGGCCGCGTCGCTGATGAAGTCATAGCCGGGCAGGATGTTCGCGTTCAGGTCCGGATGGCTGGTGATGCCGGTATCGATGACCGCCACCACCACGCCGGTGCCGGTCGACTTGTCCCAGGCCGGACGCACGTTGATGGACGCATTGGACGTGCCGAAGCCCCACTGTTCGCCCAGGCGGGCGTCGTTGGGCACCAGGGTCGGTCGCATGATCTGGTCGACCTCCACGTATTCCACGTTCGGGTCGGCGGCGAGCTTGCGCATCAGCAGTTCGGCCTGCGCGGCATCCAGCGCCTGGTCGGCGCGGACCACGGTCGGGCCCAGCGCCAGCCGGCGCACCTGCTGCAGGCCCAGCGCGCGTCCCTGCGCAGCCGAGAGGCCCGATGCAGCGGTCTTGAGCGAGCTCGCCAGCGCGGTCGGGGTGGCCAGCGGCGGGCTGTTGTCGCGGAATTTGACGATGAACTGCTTGTGGGTCGGCGCTGACGACAGGCCGCTGAGGTGGACATCGCCGGCGAAAGCCGGGGCCACCAGCAGCAACGAGGTGAGCACGGAGCCCCCCATGACGACCAATGCACGCTGACGCAAACGCGGTTGCGAAACCTGGGACATCGGATTTCCTTTTCTGGGTTCTGGCATGGATGCCGGATTCGGCAGATGGCGCCGGTCGCGATTCGCAGGCTGCGCTGCATTGGCAGGAATCGGTGACCGGGGCGGACAGTCCCCCGTGCGCTGTCCACAGGACCGAAGCTAGTCGGTTCGAGCCGAAAACGACAACGTATCAGCCCCACTTCAGGGACATGAAATGTCGGAAGTGAGACTTCTGGTGTCAAAAATTTGTAAAGGTGAAGGAACTTTCACACGCCTTTAACGGTCTTCGGCTGTCCTTGGCCTGTCCTGGCATGACTGTGCCGACATCGGCCAGGCACTAAAAAAGCCCGTCACGGGGACGGGCTTTCTGGGGGCTTCCGCCGAACGGGGCCCGGCGGCACACCGTCAGCCGATCAACCCAGCTTGACCAGCCAGCCATGGCGGTCCGGCAGGCGACCGTACTGGATGTCGGTCAGTTCCTTGCGCAACGACAGGGTCACTTCACCGGCCGGCGCATTGATGTCGCCGACTTCGAAGCCTTCGCCCTTCAGCTGGCCGATCGGGGTCACCACCGCGGCGGTACCGCAGGCGAACACTTCGGTGATCTCACCGGAGGCCACGCCCTGCTTCCACTCGTCGATGCTGACCTTGCGCTCTTCCACCTTCATGCCACGGTCGCGGGCCAGCTGCAGGATGCTTTCGCGGGTGATGCCTTCCAGGATGCTGCCCGACAGCTGCGGGGTCACCAGCGTGCCGTCCTTGTAGACCAGGAAGACGTTCATGCCGCCCAGCTCTTCCAGGTACTTGCCTTCGGTGGGGTCCAGGAACAGCACCTGCGAGCAGCCCTGCGCCTGCGCCTTCTGCTGCGGCAGCAGCGAAGCCGCATAGTTGCCGCCGCACTTGGCCGCACCGGTGCCGCCCTTGGCTGCGCGCGCGTATTCAGTGGACAGCCAGATCGACACCGGCGCCACGCCCTTGGCGAAGTACGGGCCGGCCGGGCTGGCGATCACGTAGTAACCGGCCTTGTGCGCGCCACGCACGCCGAGGAAGGCTTCATCGCCGATCATGAACGGACGGAAGTACAGGCTGGATTCGTCGGCCGACGGCACCCAGTCCTTGTCCAGCGCGACCAGCTGCTTCAACGATTCAACGAAGATGTCCACCGGCAGTTCCGGCAGCGCCAGGCGCTGCGCCGAACGCTGCAGGCGACGGCCGTTGGCATCCGGGCGGAAGGTCCACACCGACCCGTCGGCGTGGCGGTAGGCCTTGATGCCCTCGAAGATTTCCTGGCCGTAATGCAGCACCGCGGCGGCCGGATCGAGCAGCAGCGGACCGTAGGGGCGCACGTTGGCGTTGTGCCAGCCGGTGTCCTTGTCCCAGCGCACTTCCACCATGTGGTCGGTGAAGTGCAGGCCGAAGCCCGGCTTTTCCAGGATGGCGGCGCGCTCATCGGCGCTGCGCGGATGGGCCGAGCGGGTGACGTCGAAGCTGATGTTGGACTGGGACACCGGATGTTTCCTGTTCTGGTTGCGGTTGTTACCGGGATTCCACCACGCGGGCGGCGTACGGTCGGGTCAGAGCATGCCGGTTTCCAGCCGCGCCGACTCGGACATCATGTGGCGGCCCCACGGTGGGTCGAACACCAGTTCCACGTCGGCCTGGGCCACGGTGGGGATGATTTCCAGCTTGCTGCGCACGTCATCGACCAGGATGTCGCCCATCCCGCAGCCAGGCGCGGTCAGGGTCATCTTGACGTCCACCTCGCGACGGCCGTCGTCCAGGTGCTTGAGGTCCACTTCATAGACCAGGCCCAGATCGACGATGTTGAACGGGATCTCCGGGTCGAAGCAGGTGCGCAGCTGCTGCCACACCAGCTGTTCGACCTGCTCGTCGCTGGCGTCGTCGGCCAGCTCCAGCGGCGCCGGGGCCTCCTTGCCGATGGCATCGCCATCCCGCCCCGCGATGCGGAAAAGGTTGCCTTCGACGAACACCGTATAGCTGCCACCCAGCGCCTGGGTGATGTAGCCATAGCTGCCGGCGGGCAGGGTCACCGTTTCGCCCTGCGGGACCATGACGGCCTCGCAGTCGCGTTCGAAGTGGACTGGTTCACTGCTACGGGAGTACATGAGGCTCGATCTGGGGGCTGCGGACGCGCCGCGCAAGGCGACATTTTAGCCCAGCGGCCCGGCGCCCGCCCGTGCACTGCGGCAAACCCAGTATCCTGTTGGCATCCAAAGGGAAATCCGCATGCCCTCTCCTGCTGTACGCACCAGGACCGTGTCCTGGCTCTGGCCCGTGATGTACCTGATCGGCGCCGGCACGGCCCTGCTGGCCTGGGTGTTCTTCGCATTGATGACCGGCCGCCAGTTGGGCTGGATGGCAGTCGTGGTGGCGCTGGAACTGCTGTTCATGCTGCGCCTGGGCACCCTGCGCGGCGGCGTGCTGCGCGCGTTGCTGGTAGCCGGCGGCACGCTGCTGGTGACCGCGCTGGCCTGGTGGAGCATCGCCAGCGCCTGGCTGGGCGGGTCGATGGGGCTGACGCCCTGGGAGTCCGCGCTGCGCATGGGCCCGCACCTGGCGTGGACGCTGGTGGGGCTGGCCAACGTCACCGCCGACTGGCTGTGGCTGCCGGTGGCGCTGGTGTTCGCCACCTGGCTGGGCTGGCAGAAGCGCGTCTGACGCGAACCCGGGGTATGGCTCCGGTGGGTGACGACCGTTGTCCGGTGGGTGACCGTTGTCCGGTGGGTGACCGTTGTCCGGGTGGGTGACGACCGTTGGTCGTCACGCTGTTGCCCCCGGTAGTGACGGCCGCTGGCCGTCATGCCGTTGCGGCGGGAGGCTTCAGTGCCCCCCATCCAGCCCTTTCAGTTCACTCACCAGCGAACCCGCCGCGGCCGCTCCATCGCCGTACAGCATGCGGGTGTTGTCCGCATAGAACAGCGCATTCTCAATCCCCGCAAAGCCGGTCCCGCGCCCGCGCTTGATCACCACCACGTTGCGCGCATTGACCACGTCCAGGATCGGCATGCCGTAGATCACGCTGGCCGGATCGGTGCGGGCCACCGGATTGACCACGTCGTTGGCCCCGATCACCAGCACCACGTCGGTGCTGGGGAACTCGGGATTGATGTCGTCCATGTCGGCGATCAGGTCGTACGGCACCCCCGCTTCGGCCAGCAGCACGTTCATGTGCCCGGGCATGCGACCGGCCACCGGATGGATGGCGAACTTGACCTTCACCCCGCGCGCGATCAGCCGCTGCGCCAGCTCCCAGATCTTGTGCTGCGCCTGCGCCACGGCCATGCCGTAACCCGGCACGATCACCACGCGTTCGGCGAAGGCCATCATCGCCGCCACGTCGGAGGCATCGATCGGCTTCTGCGCGCCGGTGATTTCCTGCGCCTCGCCGCCTGCACCGCCGCCGAAGTTGGAGAACAGCACGTTGCTGATCGGCCGGTTCATCGCCTTGGCCATCAGCCGGGTCAGCAGGATGCCGGCCGCACCGACCATCATGCCGGCGATGATCAGCGCCTCGTTGCCCAGCACATAGCCTTCGAAGGACACCGCCAGGCCGGTGAACGCGTTGTACAGCGAGATCACCACCGGCATGTCCGCCCCGCCGATCGGCAGGGTCATCAGCACGCCCAGCGCCAGCGCCAGCACGAAGAAGGCGATGATTGACCACGGCGCCAGGGTGCTGGCGGCGATGATGCCCAGCACCACCACGGCCACCGCGACGATCATGTTCAGCGCCTGCTGCCCTGGCCAGGTGATGCGCCGGTCCAGGCGGCCGTCCAGCTTGGCCCAGGCGATCACCGAACCGGACAGCGACACCGCGCCGATGGCCGCACCGGTCACTGCCAGCGTCAGCACCATCGCCGAGGGCTGGCGTGCGGCCAGGTCGGCCAGTGCCTGCGCGCTCCAATGACTGGTATCGCGGTTGGCCAGCGCGGACCAGCGCAGCAGTTCCACCGCACCGATGGCTGCGGCCGAACCACCGCCCATGCCGTTGTACAGCGCCACCATCTGCGGCATGTCGGTGATGGCGACCTTGCCGGCCGACCACCACGCCAACCCGCCGCCCAACGCCAGCGCGACCAGGATCAGCGGGATGTTGTGCAGTTCAGGCAGGAAGAAAGTGGCCACGGTGGCCACCAGCATGCCCAGGCCCGCCCAGCGGATGCCGCTGCGGGCGGTGAGCGGGGAGGCCATGCGCTGCAGGCCGAGCAGGAACAGCGTGGCAGCGACGAGGTAACTGGTCTTGACCAGCCAATCCAGCAGTTCAGGCGTGCTGACGTTCAAGGCTGCGGCTCCTTGGCGGCATCGGTGGGCGCCGGCTTGATGCTGGGCTTGAACATTTCCAGCATGCGCGCGGTGACCACGTAGCCGCCGGCGGCATTGCCTGCGCCCAGCACCACCGCGACGAACCCGAGGATCTTTTCCAGCGGCGTCTGCGCATGGCCCAGCACTACCATCGCGCCGATCAGCACGATGCCGTGGATGAAGTTCGAACCGGACATCAGCGGGGTATGCAGGATCACCGGCACCCGCGAGATGATCACATGGCCGGCGATGGCCGCCAGCATGAAGATGTACAGCGCCACGAATCCGTCACTCACCGGCACGACTCCCGCTCTGGATGTAGGCCCCATCATAACCACGCGCTGAACCGTGCGCGCTGTGCTGTCAACGCCGGCTGCCTGCACGCGTTGTCCATGGTGAGCCCGACGAAGGATCCGTACCCTGTGCTGGTGAGCAGCCCCCTGGCCCCGACCGCCGACGCACCGCCCGCATCGCTGGACCAGTTCCTGGCCGGGGTGGGACCGCGTGCGTTCCGCTTCGCCGAGGCCGGCCTGCGCCATCGCGAGGATGCACTGGATGCGGTGCAGGACAGCCTGATCCGGATGCTGGACTACCGGGAGAAGCCGGCCGCCGAGTGGCCGCCGCTGTTCTGGAGCATCCTGCGCCGGCGGGTGATCGACCTGCAGCGCCGTCGCCGCTTTCGCCTGCCGTTCTGGCGCGACAACGTGGACAGCGACGGTGAGCCGGTGGACTGGGCTGATGAGGGTCCGGGCCCGGCCGAGGTCCATGCCGAGCGCGAACAGTACGATGCGCTGGTGCAGGCGCTGCGCGCGCTGCCGCCGCGACAGCGCGAAGCCTTCACCCTGCGCGTGCTGCAGGACCTGGACGGCGCCACCACCGCACGCGCCATGGGCTGCAGCGAAGGCGCGGTAAAGACCCACCTGGCGCGTGCCCGCGACGCGCTGAGAACCCTGATGGAGAATCCGACGTGAGCCGCACCCTGCCCCCCGACGACCAGCTGCAGGCCCTGCACCAGCAGGCCGTGCAGACGCTGTCGCCCGCCACCTTGGCGCGCCTGCGCAGCGCGCGGCATGCCACGGCGGCATCACCGCGGCGCCCGGCGTGGTGGATGGCCACCGCCTTCGCAGGGGTAGCGGCGCTGGGCATCGGCCTCAGCCTGCAGCTGCGTTCGCCCCCTTCGTCGGTGCCTGCGGTGGCGCCGATGGTGGCCGCGCTGGAAAGCGATGGCACCGCACTGGATGAAAACCCCGATCTTTACCTGTGGCTGGCCAGCACCGACCTGGCGATGGAGTGACCTGATGAACGCCTATCTCCCTTCCCGCCTGCTGCCTGTGCTGCTGGTAATGCTGAGCGCCGGTGGCGCGGCATTCGCGCAGGATGCCGCGCCGCCGGCGTGGGAACAGTTGAGCCCGGACCAGCGCGATGCACTGGTCGCGCCGCTGCGCGACCGCTGGAACAGTGCCCCACCTGCGCAACGCCAGCGCATGCTGCAGCACGGCCAGCGCTGGCAATCGATGACACCGGAGCAGCGCGACCAGGCGCGTAAAGGCATGCGCCGTTTCGATGGCATGAGTCCGGAGCAGCGCGAACAGGCCCGCGCACTGTTCGGCAAGATGCGCGGCATGAGCCCGGAACAGCGCAATGAACTGCGCGCACGCTGGGGCACGATGACCAACGACCAGCGCCGGCAGTGGGTGCGCGACAACCCGCCGCCCCCGCGCAACCGCGACTGACCGGTAGCGACGGCCGCTGGCCGTCCTGTTGCGGTTTCGGTAGGTGACGGCCGCTGGTCGTCACGCTGTTGCTCCGGTAGTGACGGCCGCTGGCCGTCAACCACGCACTCCCGGCTTGACGGCCAGCGGCCGTCACTGCCGCTCAGGCACCCGCCATCCAGCGCGTTTTGGCCAACAACTCATCGTCCCAGTCGAACCGCACTTCCCCGTCCTGCACGAACAGGCTGACGAAGTTCAACACGTTGCGCGCATACATCTCGCTGGCCTGCGCCGCGCCCAGGCTGGCCAGGTTCAGCGGGCCATCCACCACCACCCCGGCGTGCTCGATGCAGTCGCCCGGCACGGTCACCGCACAGTTGCCACCGCTCTCCGCCGCAAGGTCGACGATCACGCTGCCCGGCGCCATGCCTTCCACCATCGCCTGGCTCAGGATCACCGGCGCAGTCCGCCCCGGCACTGCCGCCGTGCAGATCACCACATCCACGCCACGCAGATGGTCGGCCAGCCGCTGCTGCTGCAGCGCGCGCTCTTCATGGGTCAGCGCACGCGCATAGCCGCCCTCGCCGGCCGCACTCACCCCCAGGTCAAGGAAGCGCGCGCCCAGCGACTGGATCTGCTCACGGGTTTCCGGTCGCACATCGAAGCCTTCCACCTGCGCGCCGAGCCGCCGTGCCGTGGCAATAGCCTGCAGCCCCGCCACGCCGGCACCCACCACCAGCACCTTGGCCGGGCGCACCGTACCGGCAGCGGTGGTCAGCATCGGGAAGAAGCGCGGCGCCCGTTGGGCGGCAATCAGCGTGGCCTTGTAACCGGCCATGCCGGCCTGGGAACTCAGTACATCCATCGATTGCGCGCGGGTGGTACGCGGCAGCAGTTGCAGCGGAAACAGCTGCAGCCCCGGCTGCGTGGCCAGTGCAGCCAGCCCTGCATCGCGCGCCGGCTGCAGCAGCCCCACCACGCTGGCACCGGGCTTCAACCGTGCCAGCCGCGCCGGATCGGGTGACTGCACGCAGAGCAGCGCATCGATATCCGCCCAGCGGCTGTCGTCGACCAGCAGTGCGCCGGCATCCAGATAGGCTTGGTCGGGGAAGCCCGCCGATGTGCCCGCACCGGCCTCGAACCAGACCGTGGCACCGCGCGCGGCCAGTTTCTTCGCGGTTTCCGGGGTGAGCGCCACACGGCGCTCTCCTGGTGCAGTTTCCTTTACTCCCAGCAACGCTACGGCCATGCGCTTCCCCGCCAACGAGTGATGCGCCGATGGTAGCGCGCGCTTGGGGGTGGGGGTAGCGCCGAGCCACGCTCGGCGAGCGAAGCGGCAAACCGGGTTCCCTCACCCCACTCCCGGATCGGTCTTCAACTGCGCCTCAAGGCGCACATCAAACGCCTGCTTCATCCGCGACAACTGCTCCAGCCAGGCGGCATTGCCTTCGTAGCTGATGCAGGAAAGAAACCCGCCAGAGCTGCTGACCAGCGCCTTCATCGGCGCAAATCCGCCGTCGACCACCAACACCACTGTTGCCACTTCAAGGACCGGCTCCCTGTTCGTAAACGCGATCGCGTCATCGACTGCCGGCCGGCCCCGTACCGTGCGGCGCAGTGCCACGGTACCGCCTCCCACCGCGCGCTGGACGTCGTTGATACCGTCCACCTGGCGCTGCCACAGCACGGCCGTTTCCAGGCTCATACAGGTTTTCGCTTCGTCGAGGACCAGTCGCTCCAGGTCGGACAAGGCGTTTCGACGTGAGAACAGCGATCTCAGGATGGACTTCATTGTCTGTTCCCGCTGCCAGTGGCAGTTCCATGGAATCGCCCCGATTCCGCGCGTTCTGCGCCTTCAAATCAAGGGCCAACAACGTCATGCGCACCGGCTCATTTAAAAAAAAGGGGACGGAGGGGATTAAGTCGTAATCAGCTTGGCCGATTGCGACTTAATCCCCTCCGTCCCCTTTTTTTTAGTGGACGGTGGTGTTTCCGCGCGGATCCAGGCGGTCGATCACG
>NZ_LDJK01000003.1 GCF_001431535.1 Stenotrophomonas chelatiphaga | reverse complement strand
CCGATGAAATCCCTGATTGCCACGTTCCTGCTGCTCGTCGCGGCGCCGCTGGCGGGTGCCGCAGAGTTGACCGTATCGGCGGCCTCGAGCCTGACCGAAAGCTTCCGCGAGATCGCCAGCGCCTACCAGAAGGCGCATCCCGGCACCCGGGTCGACCTGAACTTCGCCGCCTCCGGCGTCCTGCTGCAGCAGATCGCGCGCGGGGCGCCGGTGGACGTCCTTGCGTCGGCCGATGAGGCCACCATGGACCAGGGAGGCGGCGAAGTTCAGGTCGACCCGGGTGCCGGGATGCGCCTTCTGGTAGGCGCTGGCGATCTCGCGGAAGCTTTCGGTCAGGCTCGAGGCCGCCGATACGGTCAACTCTGCGGCACCCGCCAGCGGCGCCGCGACGAGCAGCAGGAACGTGGCAATCAGGGATTTCATCGGATGGGTCTCTTTCAGGGTACCGGGGGCGGCGGTGCGGGGCGGGCCCCATCGTCGGCGTGGCACAGCGAACAACCTTCGCTCCAGACGCTGTCGCCGTCCAGGTAGTGCTCCTGCTTCCAGATCGGGCTGCGATGCTTGACCGCTTCGATCAGCGCGCGGCAGGCCTTGAAGGCCTCGTCGCGGTGCGGCGTTCCGGCGGCCACCACCACCGCCGTATCGCCGACCGCCAGGCGCCCCTTGGCATGCGCCACGTAGAGTTTCACCCGCGGCCCGAACTGCGCGCGCACTTCAGCGACCAGTCGTTCGAACTCGGCCATCACCAACGGGTCGAACAGGTCGTAGGTGATGCCCTGTACCGGGCGCCCGTGATTGAGGTCGCGCACTTTGCCGATGAATACATCGATACCGCCGAAGCCGGGATCGGACACGAACGCGATCGCCTCGGCCGCATCGATGGCCGCGCTGGCGCGTTCGACGATCATCCACTGGTCCTGCTCTGGCATGCTCATCCTCCACTCACCGGCGGCAGGATCGCCACGCGCCCGTCATCGGGCAGCGCGTCATCATCGCGCAGCACCTGCTGCTGGTCGGAGAACGCCGAATAGTCCAGCAATCCAGCGCGGAACGCGGGCCAGCGCAGCGGCAGCAGCGCCTTCAATGCCGCACGCAGATCCGCTACCTGGCCGCCGGCCACCTCCACCGCGATTTCGCGCGTGGGATCCAGTTCGGAAAACGCGCCGAACAACTGCACCGTCACCTGCCTCATGCCTGCTCCTGTCGATTCACCTGCAGGGGCGTTGCATGGCCCCAGCCCATCACCTGCACCTGGGTTCCCGCCGGGGCATGGCTACCCGCTTCATCCAGTACCGCCCACGCATTGGCCTGCAATGAAGACTTCAGGCGGAATGACTCCTGCCCGGCCAACACGCGCACGCCCAGCTGCCCGCTGGCATCAACCTCCACCCGAGCACGCGCGTGGAAGCGCAGGCCTTCCGGCTTGTCCGCGGCGGCCAGCAGGGGCAGGCGCAGCGCGATCTCCGCAGGCAGGCCGAGCATGCCGCGCAACAGCGGCTCCACGAAGAAGCGCTGGCCGACCGCGGTCGATACCGGGTTGCCCGGCAGGCCGAAATACAGCGCACCGCAGGGCAGTCGCGCGAACAACACCGGCTTGCCCGGACGGATCGCCACTTTGTGGAACAGGATCTGCGCCCCGCGCGCCTGCAGCGCAGCGGGAATGAAATCGTAGCGGCCGGCAGACACCGCGCCGGTACTCACCAGCACGTGTGCGCCGCCGGCAAGCGCCTGGTCCATCGCCTGATCGAAGGCGGCTGCGTCGTCACCCACCAGCGCATCGGCAACCACCTGCGCACCCGCCAGTTGCAGCCGGGCAATCAGCGCGGGTCGGCTGCTGTCACGGATCTGTCCGGACTGCAGGGCCTGCCCTGCCTGGCTGACCAGCTCCTTGCCGGTGGCGATGACGGCCGCGCGCGGACGCACCCGGACCCTCACCTGTCCTGCGCCGATGGCGTGCAGCAGGCTCAGCGCATTGAGGTCCAGGCACTCACCTTCGGCCAGCACCTGCTCGCCGGACTGCACATCCTGCCCGCGCAGGCGCACGAACTGCTGCGGTGCCACGTTGGCGCGCAGACGGATGCGAAGCGGGCGTCCCCCTTCGCTGCACAGGATCTCCACCTGCTCCACCGGCACCACGCTGTCCAGTCCATCGGGAAGGCGTGCCCCGGTCATGATTTCCCAGGCGCCGTTGCCCGCCACGCTCGCCGCATCCCCCGCGGCCTGCCACCCTGCTACGTCGAATTCGCTGCCGACCGTGGCCGTGGATCCATCAAGGCGCAGCGCAAAGCCATCCATCGCCGAATTGTCGAACGGAGGAACGCACTGCGGGCTGTAGACCGGCGCGGACAGCGTACGACCGCACGCCTGGTCCAGCGCGACCGCCTCGTCCGGCAGCAATGCTGCCGCCTCCATCACGATGCGAAGTGCCTCGGCATAGGCGATCACGCGTGCCCCCTGCCGGTCACCATCGCCAGTGCATGGCCCAGCAATGGCGCCAGCATCTCCAGGCATTGCGTGGCGGCGCGCGGGTTGCCCGGCAGCGCGAACACCAGCATGCCGTCCAGCTGCACCACTTCGGCGCGGCTGAGCCAGGCCATCGGCGTGTGCTGGGCACTGAGCGCGCGCAGCATCTGCGCCAGCCCATCGACCCGCCGGCCACCCAGCGATTGCAGCGCTTCCGGGGTCAGGTCACGCGGCCCCAGTCCGGTGCCGCCGGTGCACAGGCACAGCTGCACGCCCTCCGCCGCCAGCGCGCGCAGGCGCGAGGCCAGCGGTTCGATGCCATCGGCCAGCAGCTCCGCGTGCAGGACCTGCGCACCCAGCGCCTGCAGGCCCTCCACCAGTACCGGTCCGGAACGATCCTCGTAGCGGCCATCACTGGCCCGATCACTCAGGGTCAGCACCGCACTTCGCGCGCCCTCCAACTGCAACGGCGCACGCGGGGCGAAGCGTTCGGCTTCCTGCGCATCCATGCCCTGCGGATGGATCCATACCCCGCGCTTGCCACCTTCTTTGAACAGCAGCCGCATGCCACCGATCTCCAGCGCCGGTTCGACCGGTTTGGTCAGGTCATAGAGGGTCAGCAGCGCGGCGTTGACCCCGGCCAGGGCCTCCATCTCCACCCCGGTGCGGGCCTCGCTGGCACACTCGCACCACACGCGGATGGCGTGCCGTGCGGGCACCGGCGCACAGTGCACGCGCACCAGTTCCAGCGGCAGCGGGTGGCACAGCGGCATCAGCGCGGAGGCCATCTTGGCGCCCTGCAGCCCGGCGATCTCCGCCATCACCAGCGCATCGCCCTTGGGCAGGCGGCGCTCGACGATCATCGGGTACGCCAGCGGACCTGCCAGCAGTTCGCCGACCGCCACCGCGCGACGTCGGGTGATCCGTTTGTCACGCACATCGGCCATGTGGAAGGCCGCGCTCATCTCACCGCTCATGCTGTGTTTCATCCTCCAATGGAGGCCAGGTGCGGGATCAGCCCGGTCTGGCCCTGGTGCAAGCCGTGGCCGGCCGCCTTCAACCCGAGCTGGGTCGTGATGCGGGCCAGCAGGGCATCGAAATCGTCGTCGGACTGCAGCAGCGGGCGCAGTGGCACGCCGAACTCACCGAACAGGCACAGCCGCAGGTCACCGCGTGCGGTCACCCGCAGGCGGTTGCAGCTGCTGCAGAAGTCACGGGCATACGGGGCGATGATGCCAACCGTGCCACGGTGGCCCGGATGGCCGAACTCGCGCGCCGGCCCCGCATCGGGATACCGCGGGCGCTCGCTCCAGCCGGCCTCCAGCAACTGGGTGATGACCTCGTCCGCGCGCCGGTGGTGCTGCAGGAAGTAGGCCTCGTTGTCGCCGGTGCGCATCAGTTCAATGAAGCGCACGCTGACCGGCCGCTCGCGCAGGAACTCCATCCACTGCGGCAGTTCGTCGTCATTCACGCCACGCAGCAGTACCGCGTTGAGTTTCACCGACGCGATGCCCAGTGCCTGGGCCATCTGCAGGCCCTGCAGGATCTCCGGCTGCCGGTCATGGCCGGTCAAAGCATGGAAGCGATCGCGCTGCAGGCTGTCCATGCTGACGTTCAACGCGGTCAGGCCGGCACGATGCCAGCCGGGCAACCGGCGTGGCAGCAACGTGCCATTGGTGGTGATGGCCACCTTGCGGATGCCCGGCACGGCGGCGACCGCTTCGATGATCTGTTCCAGGTCCTTGCGCAGGCTGGGCTCGCCACCGGTCAGGCGGATCTTGTGCATCCCCAGGGCCGCAAAGCCACGCACCAGCCGCTGGATCTCCGCGACGCCGAGGAAGCGCGGACCGGCCTCCCCCTGGTAGCCATCGGGCAGGCAGTAGCTGCAACTGAAATTGCAGGCTTCGGTGAGCGACAGGCGCAGATACGGGAAGCGACGGCCAAAGCTGTCGCCGAGCGCGGGGGCGTCCCCATCAATCATTGCACTTACCCGTCCTACCGGCATGCGTTGTCCATCCGTCCACTTCCCATCGCCATCATGGGCTCCAGCGTACCGTCCGCGCCGTCGTGATGGGATGACTTTCGCGCGCGTTGCGATGCCGGGCTGCAGCGCTGTGCAGCATGCAGCATTCCATTTCGGTTGCCTGCCGATTGAGGAGGCACCCGTGCGGCCGCGAGCGCGGGCGATCGCGCGCCGGCCGAGGCAGCCGGCTGTGCAGCAGCACAATGCATACGTATGCACGGCCCTGCACGGGCGTGCACGAACCTGCACGGATGCGCTAGCATGGCGCCCTGCCCCGACCCTGTGCCCGCCCATGCCCTCATCGCCGCCCCGCGCCCTGCTGCCTTCCGCGCCGCCGTCCTCGCTGATCTTCGACCTCGGCGGCGTGCTGATCGACTGGAACCCGCGCTATCTGTACCGCACTCTGTTCGACGATGCCGCGCAGATGGAGCACTTCCTCGAACACGTCTGCAGCCCGCAGTGGAATGCTGCGCAGGATGCGGGGCGCAGCTGGGAACAGGCGGTCGACGAACTGGCGGCCGAGCATCCGCACCAACGCGAGCTGATCGCCGCCTACTGGCTGCGCTGGCAGGAAACGCTGGGCGATGCGCTGCACGGTACGGTCGCCCTGCTGGCCGAGCTGAAGGCCGCGGGCGTTGCGCTGTATGCGCTGACCAACTGGTCGGCGCAGACCTTCCCGATCGCGCGCGAACGCTTCGGCTTCCTGTCCGCCTTCGACGATATCCTGGTGTCCGGCGAGGAAGGCCTGGCCAAGCCGGACCCCCGCATCTTCGAACGCGCGCTCCAGCGTTTCGGCGTCGAGCCATCGGCCACGCTGTTCATCGATGACGCCGCGGCCAACGTACAGGCAGCAATGGGACAGGGGATTCCTTCGCTGCTGTTCCGCAACGCCGACAGCCTGCGCGCGTCGCTGCATGCGCTGGGCCTGCCGGTTGCCGCGCAGGCACCGCGATGAACACTGCCGACACCCTGCCCGGCGAGCGCCAGCAGGCCATCCTGCAGTTGCTGCGCGAACACGGCCGGGTGCTTGCTTCACCGTTGGCGCTGCAGTTCGGCGTGTCCGAGGATTCCATCCGCCGCGATCTGCGCGACCTGGCCCAGCGCGGCCTGTGCCGGCGCGTGCACGGCGGCGCATTGCCCCTCACCCCGACCTTCCCGCCGCTGGCCGAGCGCCAGCAGCAGGACCTGCCGCGCAAGCACGCACTCGCCCTGCAGGCGGCCGGCCTGGTCCGCCACGGTGAGGTCATCGCACTGGATGCCGGATCGACCAACAGCGCCATTGCCGCAGTGCTGCCGCGTGACCTGCAGTTACAGGTGGTCACCAATGCACCGGACATCGCGCTGCTGTTGATGGCGCGCGAGGGCATCGAGGTCAGCCTGATCGGCGGCCGCGTGGACCGGCGCTCCGGCGCGGTGCTCGGCAGCCAGGCCATGGAAAGCCTCGCCGGCCTGCACGTGGATGTCTGCTTCGCCGGCACCTGCGCGATCGATCGCGAGGGCACCGCCTGGGCGGTGGACGGCGAGGAAGCGGCCTTCAAGCGTGCGCTGGTGCGCTGCGCCGATCGCGTGGTGGTGGTGGCCAGCAATGAAAAACTCGGTGCGGTCGCCAGCCATCGGATCGCCTCGCGCGCGCAGCTGGACCTGCTGCTGGTCGAAGCCGATGCGCCCGCCGCGCTGGTCGATGCGTTGCGCCTGCAGGGGCTGGACGTGATCGTCAGCGCCGCCCCCTCCTCCTGATTCCCCGACCGGGCCTACCTATGTCTGCAGCCTCCTTCCCCGTTGCCGCGCGGCAGCAGCACGCCACGCGCGCCGTGTTCTTCCTTCCCGGCTTCGCCATCGCGGCCTGGGCTCCGCTGGTTCCCTTCGCCAAGGCACGCACCGGCCTGGACGAAGGCGGCCTCGGCCTGACCCTGCTGTGCCTGGGCGCCGGCTCGCTGCTGGCGATGCCGGTGGCCGGCGCGCTGGCGGCCCGCTTCGGCTGCCGCGTGGTGATGCTGGTGACCCTGCTGATGGCGGGCCTGACCCTGCCGCTGCTTGCCATCGCACCGTCGGCGATCAGCCTGGCGCTGGCCCTGTTCGTGTTCGGGGCAGGCATCGGCGCCTGCGACTGCGTCATGAACCTGCAGGCGGTGATGGTCGAGCGCGATGCCCGGCGCCCGATGATGTCCGGATTCCATGCCTTCTACAGCATCGGCGGGGCGGTCGGTGCGGCGGCGATGACCGGCCTGCTCGCGCTCGGCGTAGCACCGTGGGTGGGCGCCTGCCTGCTGCTGGCGGCGATGGCCATGGTGGTGCTGGTGGCCGCGCCACACTGGCGCGATGAGCGCGCCGCAGGCGATGCGCCGATGTTCGCCATCCCACGCGGGATCGTGCTGTTGATCGGCCTGCTGTGCTTTGTCGCCTTCCTCGGCGAGGGCGTGATGCTGGACTGGAGCGCGGTGTTCCTCAACCAGGTGCAGGGCGTGCCGGCGGGCCGCGCCGGGCTTGGCTTCCTGGTGTTTTCCGTGGCGATGACGCTGACCCGGCTGTTCGGTGACCGGATGGTCGCGTGGCTGGGCCAGCAGCGTGCGGTGCTGATCGGCGGCGCGGTGGCGGCCGCTGGCCTGCTGCTGGCCACCTTTGCCAGCGTGCTGCCGCTGGCGCTGATCGGCTACGCGCTGGTGGGCCTGGGCTGTGCCAACGTCGTCCCGGTGCTGTTCACCCTGGCCGGCAACCAGAAGGCGATGCCTGAAAGCCTGGCCATTCCTGCGGTCACCACGCTGGGTTATGCCGGCGTACTGGCCGGTCCGGCACTGGTCGGCCTGGTGGCCCACCGGAGCAGCCTGGTGGTCGCCTTCGTGCTGGTGGCCATTGCCCTGCTGCTGGTGGGTATCGCGGCGCGCGCGGTGCGCTGAGCGGCGGCGCGTCAGCGCTGCACCGACAACAATCCGCGGCGGCGGAACCACCATTCCAGCGGCAGGGTGACCAGCGGCGGCACGGCCGCCAACAGCGCCAGCAGGGTCGCCCACCACGGCCAGCGCAGGCGCAGTGCCGCGACGACGGTCACCGCCACGTACGCCATGAACACCACCCCGTGCAGGCGACCGAACAGCCAGACCACCGACTCGGTGGTCTGTGGGCCGTATTTCAGCCACATGCCCAGCAGCAGGCCAGCCCAGGTAAGGGCTTCGAAGAAAGCGGTCCACGCAAACACGCGGCCCATCGGGCTGATCGGGCGAAGAGAGGTCAAGCAGGACTCCGGCAGCGGGCCAAAGATACGGATGATACGCATCCGCACTGGATTGCGGGTGCTGCCGCTTCTGCTGCACTCGCGCTTGCAGCGCTCCGGATCCGGTGATAGCGTCGTAATTACTCCGTAATTACAAAGGTCAGTGGCATGGCCCGTGTCTGGAACACCCTTGAGCAACAGCGCCAGCAACGCCTGCAGCGGGCCACCGAAGCCGGACTGCAGCGCGAGGTGCCGCATGCCCGCGTGATCGACCTGTTCGAGGCCGTCATCGAACCAGGCGACCGGGTCTGCCTGGAAGGCAACAACCAGAAGCAGGCCGATTTCCTCGCCGAATCGCTGGCCCAGGTCAATCCGGAGCGGGTGCGCGACCTGCACATGGTGCAGTCGGTGCTGTCGCTGCCCTCGCACCTGGATGTGTTCGAGCGCGGCATCGCCAAGCGCCTGGACTTTTCCTTCTCCGGTCCGCAGGGCGGACGGCTGGCCGGGCTGGTGGCCGAAGGCCGCATCGACATCGGTGCCATCCACACCTACCTGGAACTGTTCGGCCGCTATTTCGTCGACCTCACCCCGAAGATCGCGCTGGTGGCCGCGCAGGCCGCCGACCGCCACGGCAACCTCTACACCGGTCCCAATACCGAAGACACCCCGGTGATCGTGGAGGCCACCGCGTTCCGTGGTGGCATCGTCATCGCCCAGGTCAACGAGATCGTCGACACCCTCCCCCGCGTCGACATCCCGGCCGACTGGGTCGATTTCGTGACCCTGGCGCCACGCCCCAATTACATCGAACCGCTGTTCACCCGCGATCCGGCACAGATATCCGAGATCCAGGTGCTGATGGCGATGATGGCGATCAAGGGCATCTACGCCGAATACGGTGTGCAGCGCCTCAACCACGGCATCGGCTTCGATACCGCCGCCATCGAACTGCTGCTGCCCACCTATGCCGAATCGCTGGGGCTGAAAGGCAAGATCGGCAGCCACTGGGCACTCAACCCGCATCCCGCGTTGATCCCGGCGATCGAGTCCGGTTTCGTCAAATCCGTGCATTCGTTCGGTTCCGAACTGGGCATGGAGAAGTACATCCAGGCCCGACCGGATGTGTTCTTCACCGGCGCCGACGGCAGCATGCGCTCCAACCGCGCGTTCTCGCAGACCGCCGGCTTGTACGCCTGCGACATGTTCATCGGCTCCACCCTGCAGATCGACCTGCAGGGCAACAGCTCCACCGCAACCCGCGACCGGATCGCCGGTTTCGGCGGCGCGCCCAACATGGGTTCCGACGCCCGCGGCCGCCGGCATGCCAGCCCGGCCTGGCTGAAGGCCGGCGGGCAGGCCGCCCTGCCCGGCCAGATGCCGCGCGGCCGCAAGCTGGTGGTGCAGATGGTGGAAACCTTCCGCGAACACATGGCGCCCGCGTTCGTCGAGCGGCTGGATGCCTGGGAACTGGCCGAGCGGGCGAACATGCCGCTGCCGCCGGTGATGATCTATGGCGACGATGTCACCCACATCCTCACCGAAGAAGGCATCGCCAACCTGCTGCTGTGCCGTACGCCGGAAGAGCGCGAACAGGCGATCCGCGGGGTCGCCGGCTACACCGCCGTCGGCATGGCCCGCGACAAGGCGATGGTGGAAAACCTGCGCGACCGCGGGGTGATCCGCCGCGCCGAAGACCTTGGCGTGCGCAGCCGCGATGCCAGCCGCGACCTGTTGGCCGCGCGCTCGGTGAAGGACCTGGTGCACTGGTCCGGCGGCCTGTACGACCCGCCCAAACGTTTCCGCAACTGGTAAGGGACACTCTCCATGGAAACCCTTCGTTATCGTTTTCCCGGCACCCAGGCGCTTGGCAGCGCCGAGCTGCATGCGCTGGTCGGCGTGGTCGCCTCCGGCAACCTGGAAGTACTGGTCGAGCCGGCCGCACTGGACGGCGCGATGGAGATCGAGGTGATCACCTCCGCGCGCGGTTTCGGCGAGGTCTGGCAGGCGGTACTGGCCGATTTCGCCGCCCGCCATCCGCTGCGCGATGTCCGCCTGTCGTTGAACGATGCCGGCGCCACGCCGGCCGTGGTCAGCCTGCGCCTGCAGCAGGCGCTGGAAACCCTTGCCGAACGCGGGAGTGACGCATGAACCAGCGCAGTTATTACGAAGCCGATGCGCGCGAGCGCATCGAAGGGCTGCTGGATGCCGGCAGCTTCAGCGAGTTCTTCGGTCCGCGCCGCCGTACCATCAGCCCGCACCTGGCGCAGCTGGACGTGCCCGGCGCGTTCGACGATGGCATCGTGGTCGGTGCCGGTCGGCTGCAGGGGCGCGAGGTGCTGGTCGCTGCGCAGCAGGGGGCCTTCATGGGCGGCGGTGTCGGCGAGGTGCATGGCGCCAAGCTGACCGGCCTGCTGGAACGTGCCCGTGAGCTGCGCCCGGAGGCCGTGCTGTTGCTGCTGGACAGCGGTGGGGTGCGCCTGCACGAGGCCAATGCCGGGCTGATCGCGATCTCCGAAATCATGCGCGCGGTCCTCGCTGCGCGTGCCGAGGGCGTGCCGGTCATCGCGCTGGTGGGCAGCGGCAATGGGGCATTCGGCGGCATGGGCATCGTCGCCCGCTGCTGCTCGGCCGTGCTGATGTCCGAAGAAGGCCGCTTGTCGCTGTCTGGTCCGGAAGTCATCGAAACCGTGCGCGGCGTGGAAGAGTTCGACTCGCGCGATCGCGCGCTGGTGTGGCGGGTGACCGGTGGCAAGCACCGCTTCCTGATCGGCGAAGCGGCCACACTGGTCGCCGACCGCATGCAGGCCTTCGCCGATGCCGCGGTCGCCGCGATCGCGGCCTGCGATCCAGACCAGGATCCACTGGCGGCGCTGGAGCAGGCGCAACAGCAGCTGGAAGCACGCATCGCGGCCTACGGCGACTGCCGTGACGGCCTGGAAATCTGGGCCCGCCAGGGCATCGCCGATCCCGCCGGGCTGCCGCTGCTGGATACCGCCGCCTTCCTCGACGCGGTCGCCGCGCGGAGCTTGCCATGACGCTTGATCAGCTGTTGCCGGCGCTGTTTCCCGCCGGTCACCACATCCAACGCAACGACGACGTGCTCACCGGTACGGCCACCACCGCCAGCGGCGAGGTGACGGTGATCGGCACGGCCAACAAGCTGGAGGTCGGCGTGGACCATGCGCTGGCGTTGTCGGCCTGCGTGCTGGCCAGTACCCGCGCCCATCCCACGCGCCCGATCGTGATGCTGGTCGATACCGCCGGCCAGCGGCTGGCCCGGCGCGATGAACTGCTGGGCATCAACGGCTGCTTCGCCCACCTGGCACGCAGCCTGGAGCTGGCGCGCCGGCGCGGCGCCGCGCTGGTCAGCCTGGTCTACGGTGAATCGGTCAGCGGCGGCTTCCTGTCCTTCGGCCTGATGGCCGACCGCATCTTCGCCCTGCCCGAGGCGCAGGTGCGGGTGATGGACCTGCGCGCGATGGCGCGTGTCACCAAGCAACCGCTGGAAAAGCTGCAGGCACTGAGCGAGAGCTCGCCGGTATTCGCACCGGGCGTGGACAACTACGTGCGCATGGGCGCGGTGGAGGCGGTCTGGGAGGGCGATCTTGCCGCCGCGCTGGCCGCCGCGCTGGCCGAACCGCAACGGCTCGACCTGCGCCGCGAGCGCGGGCTTGAACGTGGCGGCCGCCTGCTGGCGCACGCCGTCGCCCGCGCCGTGGCCGCAGGCGAGGCCTGAGCGATGCATCGCCACGACCTGGTGTGGATCGACGCGCAGGCGGCGTGGACCACGCTCAGCCCGCATGCCGAACCGCGCCTGCGTGCGTGGGTGCAGGCGCGCCTGCCGCTGGTGGTGGCACGGCGTGACCCGGTCGTGGACGGCGCGCAGCTGCGGCTCGGCGTGCCGTTGCCACTGGATGAGGGGCGGCAACGGCTGTCACTGCGGATTGATCGCGCGGCGGTCATCCGGCACGCGCCACCGCCGCGGTTGACCGAGGTGATCGATGCGCTGTCCGCGCCGTGGCGCCCTGCCCTGCAGGCGCTGCAGCAGCGCTGCACGGCGCAGGACCTGTCCGCGCGCGTATTCGGCAGCCATGCCTGGCAGGCGATCACCGGCCTGGACTACCTGCATGCCGGTTCGGACCTGGACCTGCTCTGGCAGGTCGATGGAGCCGGCCAGGCAACGCAGGTCTGCCGCCTGCTGCAGGACTGGGAAGCGCTGCACGGGCTGCGTGCCGACGGCGAACTGGTGTTCGATGCGGCGCACGCCGTGAACTGGCGCGAGTACGCTGGCGACGCCACGCGGGTATTGGTCAAGGGCGATGCTGCCTGCTGGCTGGCAGCGCGTGAATGCCTTGCCGGCGAGGAGCTGCCCGCATGAGCGCGCTGGCCCGCCCGCGTTCGGCCGCGCCGGTCCTGCCGCGTGCGCGTCCGCTCGGCCGCCTTGCGATCGCCGCGCTGCATGCCGAACTGGCCTGCAGTCCCAAGCCCGGACTGGTGACTCCGTTCAGCCGTGGCAGCCACCAGGACATGGATGCCGGCACCTTCCTGCGCAGCCTGTTCGCGTTGCGCGGTTACTTCACCGCGATCGCCGCGCAGGCGGCCACCTGCGCCGACTTCGCGCCGCTGCGCCAGCTCGGCATCCAGGCCGAGCGCGGCATGCTGTCCGCCACCGGCAACGTCAATACGCATCGCGGCGCGATCTTCAGCCTCGGCCTGCTGGTTGCGTCGGCCGCGCGGCTGCGCGCCGAAGCTTGCCCTGCCCGCTCGGCCGATGCGGTGTGCGACGGCGTGCGACAGTGGCGCCACGCCCTGCTGCAGGCGCCACTGGATGCCACCAGCCCCGGGCAGCGTGCCCGTGCCCGCCACGCGGTACCGGGGGTGCGCGAACAGGCTGCCGCCGGCTTCCCGCTGCTGCGCGAGGTCGCCGTACCGGTGCTGCGCGCCGCGCTGGCCGATGGGCTGCCGCGCGAGGCCGCCCTGCTGCAGACACTGATGCAGCTGGTCGCGGTCACCGATGATCTCAACCTGCTGCATCGTGGCGGGGCCGAAGGCCTGGCCTTCGCACAGGCGCAGGCGCGCGGCTTCCTCGCCGCTGGCGGCGTGCGCGCAGCCGACGCATCCGCGCACATGGCACGCATCTGCAACGCCTTCGAACAGCGCCGCCTGAGCCCGGGCGGCAGCGCCGACCTGCTGGCCTGCGCGCTGTTCCTGCTGCAGCAGGAGGCCGCATGAGCCTGGCCATCCTGTGCCCCGGCCAGGGCGGCCAGCACCCGGACATGTTCCGCCGCGTGCAGGCGGACCCGGATGCCTGCGCCTTGCTGGCTGCGGCGGCGGCGCTGCTGGGCGATGCGCCCATCGACGCTGCGAGCCGCCCCAGCCGCTTCGACAACGCCATCGCCCAACCGCTGGTCTGCGCCGGCGCACTCACCCACTGGCTGGCGCTGAAAGCACGCCTGCCGGTACCCGCCGTCGTTGCCGGCTACAGTGCTGGCGAACTGGCCGCGCATGCCGTAGCCGGCAGCTACGACGCAGCCACCTGCCTGCAGCTGGCGGTGCACCGCGCCGCCTGCATGGATGCGGCCAGTCCCGCCGACGCCGGCCTGCTGGCGGTGCTGGGGCTGGAACGCGGCGGCATCGAAGCGCTGTGTGCTGAGTACGGCGTGTCCATCGCCATCGTCAACGGTGACGACCACGTGGTGCTGGGCGGCCTGCACGCCGATCTGCTGGCGGTGCAGGCATATGCCGAACAACGCGGCGCTCGCTGCGTGGTGTTGCCGGTGCACGTGCCAGCGCATACCCCGCTGCTGGCCGCGGCCGCCACCGGATTCGGGGGACGGCTGGCCGCCGCCCCGTTGCAGGCACCGCGCCTGCCGCTGCTGGCCGGCATCGACGGCCGCCGCGTGGCCACGCCGGACCAGGTCCGCGACACGCTGGCGCGCCAGATCGCCCAGACGGTGCAGTGGCAGGCGGTGATGCAGCAGGCCGTTGAACGCGGTGCGCGGGTGTTCCTGGAACTGGGCCCCGGCAGTGCATTGAGCCGTCTCGCGCGCGAGCTGCATCCGCAGCTGCAGGCGCGGTCGGTGGAGGATTTCCACACGCTGGAGGGCGTGGCGGAATGGGTGGAAACGGCCTGCGCGCGCGTATGAGCGGGCGCATCGGCCACGCAGTTGAAGCACTACCCCTGGATGGCGGGTCGCCATCGGAAGCAACGAACCAGGTGTCTCGGGAGGGCGCATGAGTCCGGAAATTGCAACGATCATCGGTCTGGTGATCATGTTCATCGTGGCCACGGCCCTGCCCATCAACATGGGTGCCGTCGGCTTTGCATTGGCGTTCATCGTCGGCGGCATCTGGGTCGGCATGGACGGCAAGGAAGTCCTTGCCGGATTCCCCGGCGATCTGTTCCTGACCCTGGTCGGCATCACCTACCTGTTCGCCATCGCGCAGAAGAACGGCACCATCGACCTGTTGGTGCACTGGGCGGTGAAAGCCGTAAGAGGCCATATCGTGGCCATCCCGTGGGTGATGTTCATCGTGACCGCAGTGCTCACCGCATTCGGCGCGCTGGGTCCGGCGGCGGTGGCGATCATCGGCCCGGTCGCGCTGCGTTTCGCCAAACAGTACAAGATCAACCCGTTGATGATGGGCCTGCTGGTCATCCACGGCGCACAGGCCGGCGGGTTTTCGCCGATCAGCGTGTATGGCGGCATCACCAACCAGGTGGTGCAGAAGGCAGGACTGGAAGTCACGGAAATGGCGGTGTTCCTGACCAGCCTCGGCTTCAACCTGCTGATGGCCTTCATCTGCTTCTTCGCCTTCGGTGGCATCGCGTTGCTGCGGCGTGGGCGTGCGGTTGCCGAGGAACCGCTGGTCGCCGGGGTGCAGGCCTCTTCGCGCCAGTTCGCCATCGAAGGCCATGGCGCCGTGGTCAGCGCCGGTGGTGGCACCCTGTCCAATGATCCGCAGGCACTGGACGAGGTACGCATCAACCGCGACCGCCTGATCACCCTGGTCGGCCTGCTGGGCCTGGGCGTGGCGGCGCTGGTGTATGACCTCAACGTGGGCCTGGTGGCGATCACCGTTGCGGTGGCCATCGCGCTGGCCTCGCCGTCCGCGCAGAAGGGCGCGGTGGATGGCATCAGCTGGTCCACCGTGCTGCTGATCAGCGGCGTGGTGACCTACGTCGCGGTGCTGCAGAAAGCCGGTGCGGTCGATTTCGTCGGCCACGGCGTCGGTGCCATCGGCATTCCGCTGCTGGGTGCGCTGCTGGTCTGCTACGTGGGTGGCATCGTTTCGGCGTTCGCTTCGTCGGCGGCCGTGCTCGGCGCCACGATTCCGCTGGCGGTCCCGTTCCTGATGCAGGGGCACCTCAGCGCCGCCGGCGTGATCTGCGCCCTGGCGGTGTCGTCCACCGTGGTGGACGTCAGCCCGTTCTCCACCAATGGCGCGCTGGTGGTGGCGTCGGCGGCGAAGGAAGAGCGCGAGGCGCTGTTCCGTCGCTTCCTGGTCTACAGCGGGCTGGTGGTGGCCTTCGGCCCGCTGCTGGCGTGGCTGCTGTTCGTGGTACCGGGCTGGATGTAAGCCGTGCCGGGGGTGGCGACCGCTGGTCGTCACCCCCGGGTGCACCCGCTAGACTGATGCATCCACCTGGACTGCGCTTCGACCATGCCCCTGGCCCCCGGCCCCCGTAAAAGCACCCGCCGCGTGCCACTCTATGAAGAGGTGGCCGAACAACTGCGGCAGAAGATCTACGATTACCTGCTGCCACCGGGCGAATGGATCGACGAGCCGGCGCTGGCCGAAGAACTGGGCATCAGCCGTACGCCGCTGCGCGAAAGCCTGAAGCTGCTCGCCGCCGAAGGCCTGGTGCAGATCGATGCCGGCCGTGGCAGCCGGGTCACCCGGCTCACCCTTGAAGACCTCAACCAGCTGTTCCCGGTGATGGCGATGCTGGAAGGTCGCTGCGCGCACGATGCGGTGCGCCGCATCGATGATGCCGGCATCGCCCAGCTGCAGGCCCTGCACGATGCGATGGAAGCTGCCGCCGCGTGCGGTGACCTGGCCGAGTATTACCGCAACAACTACTTCATCCATGAGTCCCTGCAGACCCACGCCGGCAATCCGTGGCTGATCCGGGTGACCCATGACCTGCACCGGATCCTGAAGATGCACCGTGGCCGCCAGCTGCTGACGCCGGGCCGGATGGCGCAGTCGCTGGCCGAACACCGCGAGCTGATGGACTGCATCCGCCGTCGGGATGCCGTGGCCGCGGAGGCGACCATGAACCGCCACCTGCTCAGCCAGGGCGAGGCGCTGGCCGCCTACGTCGCGGCCGGCGGCCAGCTGAATGTTCCCGCGCCGCTGCCGCGCGAAGGCGGCATCTAAGGGCACCGGCGCCCCGCTCAACGCAGGGCGAAACTCACCGCACGCAGCAGTTCGGACAGGTTGAACGGCTTGGGCAGCAGGCCCATTCCCGGCCCGAGGAACTCGTTGCGCACCGCTGCCCGTTCGGTATAGCCGGTGATGAACAGCACCGGCAGGCGCGGACGCAGCTCACGTGCCGCGTCGGCGAGCTCACGGCCGTTCATGCCCGGCAGGCCGACATCGGACAGCAGCAGCGCGATGCCTTCATCGTCGCGCAGCTCGCGCAGCGCCTGGCGCGCATCGGCCACCGCGATGACCTCGTAGCCTGCCTCGCGCAGCATGTCCTGCACCATCTGGCGCACCGAATCGGTGTCGTCCACCACCAGGATCCGCTCGAAACGGCCTACCGGCGTTTCACCGCGCTCACCGGCCACCTCGATCTTCGCCGCATCGCCCAGCGGCAACAGCAGCTCCACTTCGGTACCTGCGCCGGGTTCGCTGCTGATGCGTGCCACGCCGCCGCTCTGGCGGGCAAAGCCATAGGTCATCGACAGACCCAGTCCGGTGCCCTCGCCCTGCGGCTTGGTGGTGAAGAACGGTTCGAAGACCTTCTTCAGCAGGTGTGCTTCGATACCGCTGCCGTTGTCCATCACCTTGACGCTGATGTAGTCGCCGGCGGCCAGGCTGTAGTCGCCTTCCACCGTGGTGCGTTCACCGCGGATGCGGATCAGGCCGTTGCCGCCCAGCGCATCGCGCGCATTGATCACCAGGTTCAGCACGACGCTTTCGAACTGGTTGGGGTCGGCCAGCGCCACCAGCGGTTCGTCGCCGAGTTCGAACTCCAGTTCGATGTTCTCGCCGATGGTCCGCCGCAGCAGGTCTTCCAGCGAATGCACGCGCTGGGCCACGTCGAACGGCTGCGGATCCAGCGGCTGCTTGCGCGCGAAGGCGAGCATGCGCTGGGTCAGCGCCGCGGCGCGGGTGGCCGAACTGGACGCCGCGTCGATGTAGCGCCCGAGGCGGTCCAGCTTGCCGCTGTCCGCTGCCAGTTCGATCATGTCCAGGCCGGAGATGATGGTGGTCAGCAGGTTGTTGAAATCGTGGGCGATGCCGCCGGTCAACTGGCCCAGTGCGTCCATCTTCTGTGCCTGCAGCAGCTCGGCTTCGGTGCGCTCGCGCTCGGAAATCTGGTACGCCAGTTCGCGTCGCTGTTCGCGGTCGCGTTCGTGGTGGGCGGTGATGTCTTCCACCACCACCAGGCCCAGGTCCGGCTGCTGGTACGGCGTCAGCCGCCATTGGGTCATGCGCGGCGTACCGCCCGGGGTAGGCAGCGCCACCGTGCCCTGCCAGCGCTCACGCAGGCGCAGCGCGTCGCGCAGTCCGTCGATGAACTCGCCGGCATTGCCCAGCCGGTCAAGCGGTGACCCGTCGCTGAGCCCGGTACCGAGCAGGCGGGCGAACGCGGCGTTGGCATCGCGAACGGTCAGGTCCGCGTTCAATACCGCGATCGGCGCGTTGATCTGGCGGAAGATTTCACCGAAACGCGCCTCGGCCTCGCGCAGTGCATCCTCGGCGCGGCGCGCCCGCAGCAGGCTGCGCAGTGTGGCCAGCAGTACTTCCGGGTCCACCGGGTGGGTCAGGTAGCCATCCGCGCCGGCGTCCAGGCCGGTGATCATGTCGCCGGTGCTGATCGATGCCGCCGACACGTGCACCACCGGCAGCAATGCGGTGCGTGGCTGCGAGCGCAGTTCGCGCACCACGTCGAAGCCGCTCATGTCGGGCAGGTTGACATCCAGTACCAGCGCAGCGAACTCATTGCCCGCCACCGCGTCCAGGCCATCCTGGCCAAGCCC
Source organism: Stenotrophomonas chelatiphaga (assembly GCF_001431535.1). GTDB lineage: Bacteria > Pseudomonadota > Gammaproteobacteria > Xanthomonadales > Xanthomonadaceae > Stenotrophomonas > Stenotrophomonas chelatiphaga. The sequence continues at coordinate 11,115 of NZ_LDJK01000003.1, read as the reverse complement.
GGCTTCGTCCACGCGGTAGCCATGGTGCTCCAGCACGCGGCGCACCGCGTAACGCGTTGCGACGTTGTCATCCACGATCAGGATGCGGTCACGGTGCGGCATCAAGGGCCTCTGCTGCGGATTGAAGGTTGAGCGGCACCACCACGAAGAATTCCGAGCCTTCGCCCGGCACGCTGTTGACGCCGACGTGGCCGCCGAGCAGTACCGCGAAGCGCTTGCACAACGACAATCCCAGCCCGGTCCCGCGCAGGCGCTTCTGCAGCGGCGAATCCACCTGCACGAAATCCTCGAACAGCGCAGCGTGCATCTCCACCGGTATCCCGATGCCCGTATCGCGCACGCTGAAACGCACGGCGGCCTCGCCTTCCAGTTCGGCCGATACCACCACCCGGCCGCGCGGGGTGAACTTGAGTGCGTTGGACACGTAATTGCGCAGGATCTGCGCGAGCTTCTTGTCGTCGGTGTACAGCATCGGCAGCTGCGGCGGCGCGATGAACTCCAGTTCGATGTCGTTGCCGTCCACCAACGGGCGGAACATGCCGCGCAGGGCCGAGAACAGGTCCATCAGGTCGAACCAGCCCGGTGAAATGGTGATCCGGCCGGCCTCGATCTTGGCCAGGTCGAGCAGGTCGTCGACCATCTCGCGCAGCTCACTGGCAGCACTGCTGATGAACAGTACCTGCTGGCGCTGCCCGCTGCTGAGCTCGCCATCCATGCCGTCGTCGAGCAGCCGCGTCATGCTCAGGATCGAGCCGAGCGGGGTGCGGAACTCATGGCTCATGTAGGACAGGAAGCGGCTCTTCAACTCGGACACCTGGCGCAGCTGTTCGGCCTGCTGGTCCAGTTCGCCATACAGCGCCAGCACCCCCTGGTTGGTCTCGTCCAGCTCAGCGCGCAGGCCCTCGTTCTCCACGCGGAGACGCTCCATTTCCTGCTGCAGGGACAGATCGGTGACGCTCATCGGAAGGCTCCCACGCGCAGCGCGACGACGCAGACATCATCGCGACCACGATCAAAATCACGTTGCAGCACGGCAACCACCAACGCCGGATGGCGATGCTGCAATCCCGGGTAATCGCGCAGGCTCCAACGCGCCTGCAGTCCATCACTGTGCATCACCAGCAGCGTGCCAGCCGGAGCGTGAAGGCTGAATGCCTGCGCCTTGCGGTACTGCACGCCGACGATGCCGGGCATCGACGCCATGCCACGCGAGGTATCACCGATCAGCAGGGTGCCGGCGATGTTGCCCACGCCGGCGTAGTCGATGTCGCCGCTGCCCAGCGAAACGAAAGCAGCCGCCGCCGCGCCGCCGCGCGAGCCCGACAGGGCAGCATGCAGGTCGTTGATGGCATCCACTGCCTGGCCGGCCGGGGGCCGCGCGGCGAGCGCACGCACCCCACCTTCGGATGCTTCGGCTGCCAGCACCCCGTGCCCGAGGCCGTCGATCACGGTCAGCGCAAGCTGCTGGTCCTGCACCCGCAGATGCCAGGCATCGCCGCACGCCACTTCATGCTTCATCGGCAGGCGCAGAGCGCCGTAGGCGAGATCGGCGTCGCGCGGCGCGCGCTCGGGATGGATCCTGACCAGCAGCACCGCACCGCGTGCGTCGCACCAGGCGTCCATGACCCGTGCCTGGCGCGCGATCGCCGCCATGCCGAGCCCCTGGCTGCCACCGGTGGAGTAGCCGTCCTGCAGGCACTGGGCCAGCACGAAACCCGGTCCCCGGTCGATGGTGCACAGTTCCACGGCATGGCCGTGCGCTGCGGCGATGACCGACAGCAGCATCCGACCGCCACCGCCGTGGCGCCACAGGTTGGTCGCCATTTCCGTGGCGGCCAGCGCGACCCGTCCGGCATCGATCTCGTTGAAGCCGGCTTCGGCGGCCACGCGCAACGCTTCGCGCCGTGCCTGCCCGACCTGGGTGGTTTCCTCGACGACCACGACACGGGTAAGCGGACCGGAAAAATTCAGATCCATTTGGTGATGGTTACCCGCGTGCCCTGCCCTGCGGCGGAGTCCAGATCGAAATCATCAACCAGACGACGCGATCCGGACAGGCCCAGGCCCATCCCCGACCCCGACGACCAGCCGTCGGTAAGCGCCTTCACCTGGTCCGGGATACCCGGCCCCTGGTCGGCGAACTCCAGCTGGATGCCGCGGCGGACACCGCGTTCGACGATCCGCCAGTGCATGTCGCCACCACCGCCGTAGATCACCGCGTTGCGCGCCAGCTCGCTGGCGGCGGTGACCAGCTTGGTCTGGTCCACCAGCCGCAACCCGAAGGCCACCGCCAGTTGCCGCACGGTCTGCCGCGCCAGCACCACGTCCTGTTCGATCCGCACGGGGATCGTCCCCGCATCGGCGATCATGGATCGCCTACAGGCAGCTGCAGCAGCTTCATGCCACGCTCGACATTCAACGCAGTGCGCACGCCACGCAGGTCCAGGCCCAGCTCCACCAGGGTGATCGCCACTGCCGGCTGCATGCCCACCACCACGGTGGTGGCATCCATGATCCGCGCCAGCGCGGAGATGGTGGAAATCATCCGGCCGATGAACGAGTCCACGATATCCAGCGCGGAGATGTCGATCAGCACGCCGCGGGCGGACGTACGCTGGATCTTCTCGGTCAGGTCATCCTGCAGGGTCAATGCCAGCTGGTCGTGCATGTCCACCTGGATGGTCACCAGCAGCAGATCGCCCATCTGCAGGATCGGAATGCGATCCATCTCAGCCAGCCACCTTGGTCACGGTCTGGCCGGTCCGCTTCAGCGCCAACGCCAGCGCGTCGGCCAGGTTGGCCTTGGTGACGATGCCCTGCAGGTCCAGGCCCAGGTGCACGATGGTCTGCGCGATCTGCGGCCGCACACCACTGATGATCGCATCGGCGCCCATCAGGCGGATGGCGGTGACGGTCTTCAGCAGGTGCTGGGCGACCAGCGTGTCCACCGTCGGTACGCCGGTGATGTCGATGATGGCGATCTCCGATCCGGTGTCGACGATCCGCTGCAGCAGCGACTCCATCACCACCTGGGTGCGCTGCGAATCCAGCGTGCCGATCATCGGCAGCGCCAGCACGCCCTCCCACAGCTTCACCACCGGGGTGGACAGCTCCAGCATTTCTTCCTGCTGGCGCTGGATGACTTCTTCGCGGCTCTTCTGGAAGGCCTTGACGGTCTGCAGGCCGAGCAGGTCCAGCAGTTCGGAAATGGCCCACAGCTGGTCGCCCAGCTGCTGCGGATCGGCTGCCAGTGCGGTCTGGACCTGCGCGAACAATGGGCGCTTCAGCGAGAAAATGAAGCTCGCCGTCTCCGACGAATTGAAGCCCCTGCGCGCACGGTCGGTGGACAGGTCTTCCAGGAAGCGGCGGATGCCCTGCCATTCCTGGCCCTGCAGGCTGCCGACATCGGCGGCCGAGATGGCCTGCAGGAACAGGCGCCAGAACTCACGGAGCTGCGCATCCACCTCCTGGCTGGAAATACGGTTGTCCTGTCCCTGGCCTGCGGCGGCAAGGTTCTGCTGCCACTGCGTGAGGACCTGTTCCTCGTTGCTGCGGATGAGTTCAAGGGTGCGCTGCTGCAATGCCGCCATGGGAGTTTCCTGCTGGATAGGGCCAGCAGTGCATGCCAATGCATGCCCACTTGGCCGGAGGGATTCCAGCCGGGTCTGGCGGACCGCAATGCGGTACGTGCCCTCCCCCGACCGGACAACCTTCACATTACGCAATCAGCAATGTGTTCAACGCGTGAAGACCAGCATACCGTGTACGACACGATCCGCCGCCTCGTGCCTGTTCAGGGCAACAAACGCAGCTGACTCATTCAGAATTGCACTGCAACGCCACCCGTCCGACCCGGCGCCTGGCCATCGACAGCACGCGCAGGCGGAAGCCCGCATGCTCGACCACATCGCCGGCCTGCGGCATCCGGTCCAGCGCATGCAGCACCAGCCCGGACAGCGTCTGGTAGTCGCCGCTGCGCTCGAAGCGGATGCCGGCCATGCGCTGCAGGTCGTCCAGGGTCAGCGCGCCATCGGCCTCCCAGTGCTGCGCCGCGACCTCGGTGATGCCATAGCGCTCGTCCTGGGTATCGGCGAGGTCGCCTGCGATGGCGGCCAGCAGATCGTTGGCGGTCACCAGCCCTTCCACGCTGCCGTACTCATCCACGGCCACCGCCAGCGGCACCGGATGCTGTCGGATCAGCTCCAGCACCTGCAGCGCGCTGGCGTTGGAGGACACGAACTGGGCCTCGCGCAGGCTGGCCTCCAGCTGCAGCGGCCTGCCCTGCAGCAGGTTGGCCAGCAGGTCACGGCTCTGCACCACCCCGCGCAACCGGTCCAGGTCGCCGTCGGCCACCAGCAGGCGCGTATGCGGGCTGGCGATCAACCGTGCGATCACATCGTCGGTGCCGCGGCTGATGTCGATCCACTGCACATCCGTGCGGACCGTCATCACGCTGGACACCGGCCGTTCGGCCAGGGTCAGCACGCTGCGGATCATGTCCTGTTCGACCGGCTGCAGCCGCTCGCCGGCGTGGCCGGCGTCCTGCCCACCCTCGTCTTCCGCCGTGCCGGCATCGCGCACCCCGAACATCCGCATCACCGCATCGGCGGTGCGCTGGCGGAACGGCAGCTGCGCCTGGTCGCGCGCGCGGTTGAAGCCCACCCACTGGTTGAAGCCCTCCACCAGGATCGAAAACGCGATGGCCGTATACAGATAGCCCTTCGGAATCTTGAAGCCCAGGCCCTCGGCGACCAGGCTGAAGCCGATCATCAGCAGGAAGCCCAGGCACAGCACCACCACGGTGGGATGCCGGTTGACGAAGCGCGTCAACGGCTTGCTGGCCAGCAGCATCAGTGCCATCGCGATGGTCACGGCGGCATACATCACGCCCAGGTTGTCCACCATGCCGACCGCCGTGATCACCGAGTCCAGCGAGAACACCGCATCGAGCACCACGATCTGCGCCACCACCGTGCCGAAACTCGCATACACCTGCTTGCCGCCACCCTCGTGCGAGCGCCCTTCCAGTCGCTCGTGCAGCTCCAGGGTGCCCTTGAACAGCAGGAACAGGCCGCCCACCAGCAGGATCAGGTCGCGTCCGGAGAACGCATGCCCAAGCACCGCGAACAGCGGCTCGGTGAGTTTCATGATCCAGGACAGCGCGGCCAGCAGCACCAGCCGCATCAGCAGCGCCAGGCCCAGGCCGATCACCCGCGCGCGGTCGCGCTGGTGCGGGGGCAGCTTGTCGGCCAGGATCGCGATGAACACCAGGTTGTCGATGCCCAGCACGATCTCAAGCACTACCAGGGTTGCAAGCCCCATCCATATCGAGGGGTCAGCCAGCCATTCCATGCGTCGTTTCTTTTCTGTGGATGAAGGGGAATTCGTGCAGCTGCTGCCGGATCAGGCGCCGTCGTCCTGCGTCGCGGCCGGATCGTGCCCGAGCAGGTCACCGGGCGTGCAGCGCAGTTCGCGGCAGATCGCATCGAGGGTGGAAAAGCGGATCGCGCGCGCCTTGCCGGTTTTCAGGATGGACAGGTTGGCCAGGGTGATGTCGATGCGCCCGGCCAGCTCGGACAGGGTCATGCCGCGTTGCTGCAGCATGCGGTCCAGGGTGATGACGATCGCCATCAGACCACCCCGTCCAGGTCCTCGCGCATCGCGGTGCCTACGGCGAAGACATGGGCGATGACGAACAGCATCAGCACCGCCACCAATCCGGTGATCGACATGCCGCCGCCGACCTCCATCCACGCGAACTGCGGTCCCATCCAGCTGGAGTAGACGCCGATCAGGATGGACAGCACCTCCATCGCCAGCATCAGCCAGGCCATCCGGCGCAGCCGGCCGACATTGCCCTGGGTGAAAGGTTGCTGCTCGCGCACCGAGCGCACCAGGCGCTGCAGGTGGCGCAGGAACACCAAGCCCAGGGCCAGCAGCACCACGATGGCCAGCAGGCCGGCACTGAAGTGCAGCAGCAGGTGTGGCGCATCGCCATGTTCGGCGACCACCGACGCGTCCACCGCGTCGAGCAGCCGCGCCGGCCGATGGAACACCAGCGGCACGGCGCAGAGGGCGGCCAGGATACCCAGCCAGCACATCGCCATGACAGCATGGATCGCCGCATGGGTCAGGTTGAAGATGCCACGCGGATCAGGCGCACGGCGGGTACGGCTTGGCACGGGGACTCCAGCAGACAGGCGCCGGAAGGGCGTCGTGTGTTTATTGATAAACGATAAACACCGTCGTGTCCAGCCCGTGATGCGGTCGTCAGCGCGTGTCCGTCAGGGTGTCCAGCGCGGCACGCAGTGCGGCGACCTGGGTGGCGTCGCTCTGCTGGTGGTCCAGCGCCAGACCGGTCAGGGCGCGGTTGTGATGCTGCATCGCACTGCGGCGCAGCCCCTTCGCCGAGGCATGCAGTTCGGTGCAGCCACTGCGCTGGGCGACATCGGCGATGTTGGACGCGGCAAGTCCGGCCCCGGCGATGATCCCGATGCGCCCGGCAGAGCGCTGGACCATGCCGGCCAGCACGTCAGCGCCGTCCACTGCCGAGCCTTGGCCGCCGGAGCTGAGCACCCGCGCGCAGCCCAGACCGACCACCGCCTCCAGCGCGGCAGGGAGGTCGCGCGCCGCGTCGAAGGCGCGATGGAAAGTGACCGGCAGGTCACCGGCCGCCGCGACCAGTTCGCGGCACAGCGCGGCATCGACGTCGCCCTCGGCGGTCAACGCGCCGAGCACCACCCCGTCCATGCCCAGTGCGCGGCAGTGCTGGATGTCGCGCAGCATGACCTCCGCCTCCCAGTCGCCATACAGGAAATCGCCAGCGCGTGGACGGATCAACACGAACACCGGCAGCCGCACCCGGTCGCGGGTGACGGCCAGGGTCGCGTGCGAGGGCGTGAGTCCGCCAGAGGCAAGGTCGGCGAACAGTTCCACGCGGTCCGCCCCACCGGCCTGCGCGGCGAGTGCCGAACCGACCCCATCACAGGCGACCTCCAGCAGCCGGCGCATGCTCAGGTCTGCTCCGTGCGGTACACCGCGTCGGCATCGTGCAGCACATCCTGGCGCTGCGCATCACACACTGCGTAGACGAAGCCACGGTGCAGGGCATACGCCCCCACTTCACCGTCACGATTCATCGCCAGGAAACAGACCTGAAGGGTGCGGCTGGCCTCCGGCCGCTTGCGCACCACCCGCGCGATCGCCTCGCGGCAGGCCTCGGCCGGGCTGCGTCCCTGCCGCATCAGCTCCACCACCAGGAACGAGGCGGCGTTGCGGATCATTTCTTCGCCGACACCGGATGCGGTGGCCGCGCCGACCTCGTTGTCCACGTACAACCCGGCGCCGATGATCGGGCTGTCGCCGACCCGCCCCTGCATCTTCCACGCCATGCCGCTGGTGGTGCAGGCACCGGCCAGGCGCCCCCGTGCGTCGCGGGCCAGGATGCCCAGGGTGTCATGGTTGCTGCTGTCGCCGGGGATCGCGCGGCGTTCGGCATTGATCTGCGGTGCGTACTCGGCGGTCTTCAGCCACGCTTTCCAGGCCTTCTCGGCGGCGGGCGTGAGCAGCTTGCCGCGCGGGAAACCCTGTTCCACCGCGAAGGCCTGCGCGCCCTGCCCGACCAGCATCACGTGCGGGGTCTTTTCCATCACCCGGCGTGCCACCGATACCGGATGCAGGATGTCGACCAGCGCGGCAACCGAACCACAGCGGCCGTCGCCGTCCATGATGCTGGCGTCCAGGCTCAGGTTGCCGTCCCGGTCCGGGTTGCCGCAGCGGCCCACGGTCGGGTTGCAGAGTTCGCTCTCCGCCCAGCGTGCGCCCTGTTCCACTGCATCCAGCGCGCTGCCGCCGTCGGCCAGGGTCTTCCAGGCCACCTGGTTGGCGCCCACGCCGAAATCCCAGGTCGACACCACCCGGGGACCGGGATCGGCCGCGGCCGCACGTGCGCTGCGTGGCAGTCCCAGCGCGCCGACAGCCAACGCTCCGGCCTGCAGGAAGCTTCTACGATCGGTCATGCGAACCCCTCTGTTGTTCAAGCCCCGCCCCTGGCCGACGCCGGACGCGCGCGGTCACGCCGCTGATGCGTTCCAGGCCGCCGCGCCCAGTACGCCCAGTTCGCCATGTTCCACCCGCCACACCGGCACCTGCTGCAGCACACTGCCGAGCACACCCTTGTTGAGGAAGCGCGCGACGAACGGACTGTCCGGCAGGAACGGGGCGATGTGTGCCGACACCCCGCCGGCCAGGTAGACCGCGCGGGCGCCGAAGGTGATCGCCAGGTCACCGACGAAACTGCCGAGCCAGCCGCAGAACACGTCCACGGTCTCGCGCGCCAGCGGATCATCGCCGCGGTGGGCGGCAGCCAGCAGCGCTTCGGTGTCGTCGCAGTGCGCGCTCGCGCCACGCAGTTGGCACAGGCACTGGTAAAGATTGAGCAGGCCGGTGCCGGACAGCACGCGTTCGTTGTCGACGTGGTCCCAGCGCTGCAGCAGCAGGCGCAGCACGTCCAGCTCCAGCGCGGTACCGGCCGACAGCGCCGAATGGCCGACTTCACTGGCCAGCACCGGCCGTGCGCCGTCGGCGAAACGCAGTGCTGCGCCCAGACCGGTGCCGGGCCCCAGCACCAGTGCCGGCCAGGCCGTGGCCGGGTCCGCGCTGCCATGCAGGGCCACCAGCGCATCGCTGCGCACGTGCGGGATGGCCAGTGCCACCGCTTCGAAATCATTGATCAACTGCAGCGACCGCAAGCCGGCCTGCTGGCGCGTGGCGTCCACCGACACCGGCCACGGCAGGTTGGCGTTGACCAGCGTATCGCCCTGCAGCAGTCCGGCGATGGCGACCACCGCCGCAGCAGGCTGCGGCGTGGCAGTCGCAGCGAAATCGGCCAGGATCGCGGCCAGGCTGGGGTATTGCGCGCAGCGGTAGCGCCGGAAGCCGTCGATGCGGGGCGCGTGGGCGCCGCCATGCGACCAGGCCAGGCGCGCGAAGGTTCCGCCGACATCGGCGACGATCTGCGCATCAGGGGATTCGGGCAACGGCCGCGGCGAGGGGGATGGGCTCTGGATGGAGACCTGGGACGATGCCGCAACGTTCACTCGCACGCCTTTACGGAAAGCAACTCAATGCGCGCAATTCTCAGCGATTGCCCGCGCTTTGCATAGCGCGGGCCCTGGCCGTTCAGGCAGCACCGGCCACCGGCTGGCGTACCCGCATGCGCGCCGGCCGGCTCGGGAAGGCATGCCGCAGGATCCGCCAGACCACCTGCCCGAACTGGCTCGGCAGTGACCCGGTGTTGTAGTGCTGGCCGTAGCGGCGGCAGATGTCCTTCACTTCCACGGCGATGCGTGAATAGCGGTTGGCCGGCAGGTCCGGGTAGAAGTGGTGCTCGATCTGGTGGCTCAGGTTGCCCGACAGCACGTTGATCACCCAGCCGCCCTTGAGGTTGGACGAGCCGCGCAGCTGGCGCAGGTACCAATGGCCACGCGATTCATTGCGCAGGCAGTCCTTGGAGAAGGTTTCGGCATCGGCGGTGAAATGACCGCAGAAGATGATCACGTAGGTCCAGATGTTGCGCATGCCGTTGGCCACCAGGTTGCCCAGCATCACCGGCAGGAAGAACGGGCCGGCCAGCGCGGGGAACAGCAGGTAGTCCTTGCCCAGCTGGCGCGCCATCTTGGCGCCGACCGGACGGGTTTCCTTCCACAGCTGGCGGGCGGTCATGCGGCCCTTCAGCCAGCGCCCGATGCGCAGGTCCTGGATCGCCACGCCCCACTGGAACAGCAGCGCGAAGATCGGCGCGATGATCGGCTGCAGCAGGTAGAACGGGCGCCAGCGCTGTTCGGGGAAGATGCGCAGCAGCCCGTAGCCGATGTCATCGTCCATGCCGCGCACGTTGGTATAGGTGTGGTGCTTGAAGTTGTGCGTCTTGCGCCAGTTGTCACTGGTGGCCACGATGTCCCACTCGTAGCTGTTGCCATCCAGCTTCGGGTCGCCGGTCCAGTCGTACTGGCCGTGCATCACGTTGTGCCCCAGCTCCATGTTTTCCAGGATCTTGGACAGCGCCAACAGCAACGTACCGGCGATGCACGCCGGCCACAGCAGCGGCGACCAGAACAGCGGCGAGAACGCGCCGACGAACAGCAGCAGGCGGCCGAGCACGCCGGACCAGCGCACCGCGGCGGCGACGCGCCGGATGTAACGGGTGTCCTTGGCGCCCAGTTCGCCGATCACGCGGTCGCGGATCGCGTCCAGTTCGGCGCCGAAGGCGTCCAGCTCGGTAGGGGTCAGGGCTCGATCAGGGCGGCTCATCAGCAAGGCTTCCTTAGATATCCAGGACCAGGTCGGTGGTCGGGGCACTGACGCAGATACGCACCGGCATTGCCGGTTCATCCTGGTCCTGGCCGGTACGCAGGTGCCGCGTGGCGCCACTGGCGCGGACGCAGGTGCAGGTATTGCAGATGCCCATGCGGCACCCATGCTTTGGTTTCAGTCCATGCGCTTCCAGGCTGTCGAGCAACGGCCTGCCGCGCGGCACGCTCAACGTGCGGCCACTGCGGGCCAAGGTCAGCTGGACCTCGCCCTGGTCACCGGCAGGCACCGGTGGCGGGGTGAAGGCTTCAGCCTGGAAGCCTGCCACGTGATGCAGCAGGCGGTTGCGCGCGGCAGCCACGAAGCCGTCCGGACCACAGGCCAGCACGTGGCGCTGGGCCAGCGGCACATCGCCGAGGCTGTCGAAGACCACGTTGTCGATGCGTGCCGCCGGCGCCTGCGCATCGCGCGTGGCCAGCAGGCGCACCTGCAGTTGCGGATCGGCAGCCGCCATGGCCAGCAGCTCCTCGCGGAAGCTGAAGCCGGCGTGGCTGCGTTCCCAGTAATAAAGATCCACCGGTGCACCGAGCGGACGGCTGGCCGCGGGCAGTGGCATCACCCCGATGCGCAGCCTGCTGCGCGCCCTGGCCAGCAGCAGCAGCGGGGCTGCGGTCGGCACGGAAAAATCACCGAACGCTTCACCGATGTGGAAGACGCTGCCCTGCGGGGCCTGCGAAACCAGGTATCGGCTTACGCGGCCGCCGTCGACGGCCTTGACCGTGATCGACAGCAGGTTGCGACCGA
>NZ_LDJK01000029.1 GCF_001431535.1 Stenotrophomonas chelatiphaga | reverse complement strand
CGAGGGGGTTCCACCCGTTCGCCCCCTATCCCGATGCGCGATAATGACCGCATGGATACCCTGCGCATCGCCACCCGCAAGAGCCCGCTCGCCCTCTGGCAGAGCGAATACGTCGCTGATCGACTTCGCCACGCCCACCCCGGCCTGCATGTCGAACTGATACCGATGAGCACCCGCGGCGACGAAGTGCTGGACCGCTCGCTGGCTGCCATCGGCGGCAAGGGCCTGTTCCTGAAGGAACTGGAGCTGGCGATGCTGCGCGGCGAAGCGGACTGCGCGGTGCATTCGCTGAAGGACGTGCCGATGGAACTGGACGCGCCGTTCGTGCTGCCGGCGATCCTGCCGCGCCACGATCCCGCCGACGGCTTCGTTTCCAATCTGTACGCCTCGCTGGACGCGCTGCCGCTGGGTGCACGCGTAGGCACCTCGTCGCTGCGTCGCCAGGCCCAGTTGCGCGCGCTGCGCCCGGACCTGGAACTGCTGGACCTGCGTGGCAACGTCAATACCCGCCTGGCCAAGCTGGACAACGGTGGCTACGACGCCATCGTGCTCGCCGTGGCGGGACTGGAGCGGCTGGGACTGGGACAGCGCATCGTCGCACGCCTGCAGCCGCCGCACTGGCTGCCGGCACCGGCGCAGGGGGCGGTTGCGGTGGAATGCGATGGCGGCAATGCGGAGCTGCTGCGCTTGTTCGCCGCGCTGGACGACGCGCGCACCCGCAGCTGCGTGGAGGCCGAGCGTGCCATGAATCGCACGTTGCATGGCAGCTGCCATGTACCGGTGGCGGCGATCGCGCTGTGGCAGGGCGAGGACCTGCACCTGCAGGGGCTGGTGGGCGGCGTGGCCGATGGCAGTGCGGTGCGTGCCGAAGCCGTGGGCCCCGGCCGTGATCCCGAGGCGCTGGGCAGGACCGTGGCGCAGTTGCTGCTCGATGGGGGCGCGGGCGCCCTGCTGGCGGTCTGAAGGGCGCCCTGGCGCGTGCCGGCCGGGGGCCGGCACTGCCGCGGCTTACTTGAACTTGTAGACCACGTTCATGGTGGTCAGCGTGTCGGTCTTCTGCTTGTCGTCGGCCACGTCGCTGTTGTGGCGCGCCTGCCAGGCCGCCTTCAGCGCGAGATGTTCGTTCATGCTCACCGACACGCCGAAATCGTTCTGCGCGAAGGTGTTGTACGAACCGGATTCGACCAGCAGCGTATTGACCAGGTCGGTGTTGGGGGTCAGCGAATACTTGATGTCGAAGAAGCCACGACCGATCAGGCCGGTACGGGTTTCATCGTCTTCGGTGCTGTGGGTGCGGCGCACACCGGGGCCGATCTGCGCATCCAGCGAGAAGCGGTCATTGCCCCACAGCCGGGTACCGTAACCGAGACCGAACGAGCTCTGGCGATCATACGTGGCGAAATCATCGCGCTCGTAACGGACCGTGGCGGTGATCTGGCGGTGCTCACCCAGCTGCAACGCGCTGCCGGCGCTGCCGGTGTAGCGGTTGGCGGTGGTGTTGCTGACCTTGCTTTCGGTGCCGTCGTCGTTGGTCTGGATGGATTCCGAACGCGAACGCAGGCCGAACAGGTCCATGCTGTGCACCCAGTCGTCATCGGTGTAGCGCAGGCGCAGGCGACCGTTGGCGCTCTCGGTGGTGCTGTTGCCGCGTGCCGACGCAAAACCCAGTTCACCGCCGCTGCCACTCCAGGGAGAGGTCATCGCCGCCAGTTCGGCGGGGTCCTGGGCGAATGCCGCAGGAGCGGCCAGCAACAACGGAACCAGCAGGGAAACACGCAGGGACATCAGGAATTCTCCGGGGGGCGGGGATCGAACGCAGTGCGTGATGATAGCGTTAACCCCTCGTCGCCTCGACCGCGGATGGCGCCCCGCTTCAGTCAGCGTTTCTACAAATCCCCATTCAGCACAGAGGGAATGGCGTCTCCGGGTGGCGGAACCTGCATCGTTGGATCATTCAAACGCGAATACCGCAGCGTGATCCGGTAGGGCTGCTGCTTGTTGAAGCCATCGCGCTGGATCTGCCGCGGCAGACCGTCGCCGCCGATCCAGTACTGCAGCGTCTCGCCACTGCCGGCCGGCCCGTCTATCCGATACACGCGGGTGGCCGTGCCGTCGATGTCGGCCGGCCCACGATCGTCCACCCGCAGGTCCTGCAGGCTCGCTTCGGACGGCAGCGGGCTGCGCCATTGTTCCAGCGTGCCGGCCGGCAGCGGCACCTGCTGCATGCGGCCCTCTGCCTGCAGGAAGAAGGTGTCGCCGATGATCGTCTGCACGCCGGCCGGTGTATCCAGCCGATAGCGGTCCGGGGCCACGAAGTCCATCCCGCTGCGGACGACCTGGCCGGCCTGTGCACCGTGCAGTGTCATCTCGGCGTGGAAGCTGCGCAGGCCGGCGAAACGTCGGCTGGCCTCCAGCACGGCCGCCGCCGGGTCTGCCGCCGGCGCCGCCGCCGGGTGCTGTGCATCGGCCAATGGCACGCTGGCCGGTGGCGGGGTGGGCTGTTCGCAGCCCGCCAGCAGCGCAGCCAGGGCCAGGGGGAAGCAGGGAAGCAGGCGCATGCGGGGCAGGCCGTGGCGTGGGGATCGACACGATAGCCGATCATGGCCGCCACAATGGCCACGAGTCGGACATAATCGGGGTCATGGACCGATACGAACGCATCACTGCCCTGCATCGTCTGCTCAAGTCTGCCCGCTATCCGGTCACGGTAGCGACGCTGCAGGACAAGCTTGGCTGTTCCCGCGCCACGGTCTACCGGGACCTGGCCTTCCTGCGTGATGCGCTGATGGCGCCGATCGAAGGCGATGGCGAGGCGGGTTTCCGCTACATGGCCGATGAAAGCGATCGCTTCGAGCTGCCCGGACTGTGGCTGAGTTCGGAAGAACTGCACGCGCTGCTGGCCTCGCAGCACCTGCTCGCACGCACCGGCGGGGGCGTGCTGTCCTCGGTGCTGGCCCCGCTGCAGCAGCGCATCGAAGGCCTGCTGGCGGCCCAGGCCGGTGTTTCCAGCTGGCCGGTGGACCGGGTCCGGGTGATCCCGCACCGGGTGCGCAAGTTCGACGAGGGCAGTTTCCGCAGCGTGGCCTCGGCGGTGCTGGAGCGGCGCCAGCTGGCGTTCGAATATCGCGCGCGGTCCACCGACGAGGCGACCCGCCGCACGGTGTCGCCGCAGCGCCTGACCCACTACCGGGACAACTGGTACCTGGATGCCTGGGACCACGACCGTGATGCCCTGCGCAGCTTTGCCGTGGACCGCATCAACAAGGCCCGCGTGGTCGACGCACCGGCCACCGACGTCGATGACAACGTGCTGGACGCACAGCTGGGCGCCAGCTATGGCATCTTCTCCGGTGCGCCCAAGGGCTGGGCGACGATCCTGTTCAGTGCCAAGGCCGCCCGTTGGGTGGCCGATGAACACTGGCACGCCAACCAGCAGGGCCGCTACCTGGCCGATGGGCGCTATGAACTGAAGGTGCCCTACAGTGTTTCCCGCGAACTGCTGATGGATGTGCTGCATTACGGTTCCGATGCCGAGATCATCGAACCGGTGATGCTGCGCGAACAGGCCAAGAGCCTGCTGGCGCTGGCGCTCAGCAACTACGAATGACCCTCTCCCCCGAGACCCTCCCATGATGAAGAAGTCCCTGCTGTTGTCCTTGTTCGCTGCCGTGGCCCTGGCCGCCTGTGGCAGCTCCGGCGAACCCTCGCAGAAGCTGATCGTGGCCGCCACGGCGGTGCCGCATGCCGAGATCCTCGAGGTGGTCAAGCCGATGCTGAAGGAGCAGGGCGTGGACCTGGACGTGCGCGTGTTCAATGACTACGTGCAGCCCAACGACCAGCTGGTGCAGAAGCAGGTCGACGTCAATTACTTCCAGACCGAGCCCTACCTGGATGCGTACAACCGCGACCGCAAGTCCGACCTGGTGACCGTGGCCGGCGTGCACATCGAGCCCTTCGGTGCGTACTCGCGCAAGGTCAAGTCGCTGGACGAACTGCGCGAAGGCGCCGACGTGGTGATCCCCAACGATCCCAGCAACAACAGCCGCGCGCTGATCCTGCTGCACAACGCCGGGGTCATCCAGTTGCAGGATCCGAAGAACGCGCTGGCCACCCAGCGCGACATCATCGCCAACCCGAAGAACCTGAAGTTCCGCGAGCTGGATTCGGCGATGCTGCCGCGCGTGCTGGACCAGGTCGACCTGGCGCTGATCAACACCAACTACGCGCTGGATGCCGGCCTGAACCCGACCCAGGATGCGCTGGCGATCGAAAGCAAGGACTCGCCGTACGTGAACTTCCTGGTGGCGCGTCCGGACAACAAGGACGACCCGCGCGTGCAGAAGCTGGCCCAGGCGTTGACCAGCCCGCAGGTGAAGGAATTCATCGCGCAGAAGTACAAGGGCGCGGTGCTGCCTGCGTTCTGATCCAGCGGTTCGCCGGGCACGACCCGGCGCTGTCGGGATTCACCAGGCGAGGGCCGCATTGACGGCCCGTTGCCAGCCCGCATACAAGGCCTCGCGCCGGTCGGCGGACATCGTCGGTTCAAAGCGCCGGTCCACGCCCCATTGGGCCGCGATCTGCGCACGGCTTTCCCAGAACCCGACGGCCAAGCCCGCCAGGTAGGCCGCGCCCAGTGCGGTGGTTTCGGCCACCTGCGGGCGCAGCACCGGCACGCCGAGCAGGTCGCTCTGGAACTGGCCCATGAAGTCGTTGGCGATCGCCCCGCCGTCGGCGCGCAGTTCCTTCAGCTCGATCCCCGCGTCGGCCTGCATGGCCGCCAGCACGTCACGGGTCTGGTAGGCCATCGACTCCACCGCCGCGCGGATGAAGTGTTCCTTGCTGGTGCCACGGGTGACCCCGAACATCGCCCCGCGCACATCGCTGCGCCAGTACGGCGCGCCCAGGCCGACGAAAGCGGGGACCAGATAGACGCCGCCGGTATCGGGCACGCGCTCGGCATAGGCCTGGCAGTCGCTGGACTTGCCGAACATGCGCAGGCCGTCGCGCAGCCACTGCACCACCGACCCGGCGACGAAGATCGACCCTTCCAACGCATATTCCACCTGGCCGTCGACATTCCAGGCGATGGTGGTCAGCAGGCCATTGGCGGAAGCGACCGCCTGGCTGCCGGTGTTCATCAGCATGAAACAGCCGGTGCCATAGGTGTTCTTGGCCATGCCGGGTTCGAAGCAGGCCTGCCCGAACAGAGCCGCCTGCTGGTCACCGGCGATGCCAGCGATGGGAATCTGCCGATCGAAGAAAAACTGCGGCCGCGTATGCCCATACACCTCGCTGCTGCCGCGCACGTGCGGCAGCATCGCGCGCGGTATGTCCAGCAGCGCCAGCAGGTCGTCGTCCCAGGCCAGCGTGTGGATGTTGAACAGCAGCGTGCGCGCGGCATTGGTCATGTCGGTCACGTGCACCGCGCCGCCGGTGAGGTTCCAGATCAGCCAGCTGTCGATGGTGCCGAACAGCAGCTCGCCGCGTTCGGCACGCGCCTGCGCGCCGTCCACATGGTCCAGGATCCAGCGGATCTTGGTGGCGGAGAAATAGGCATCCACCACGAGCCCGGTCCGGCTGCGGATCAGCGCCTCATGGCCATCGGCCTGCAGCCGCTCACAGATCGCCTGGCTCTGGCGCGACTGCCAGACGATGGCGTTGTGGATCGGCTGGCCGGTCGCCCTGTCCCAGACCACCGTGGTTTCGCGCTGGTTGGTGATGCCGATACCGGCGATGCGGCGCGGATCGACCTGCTGCTGGTTGAGCAGTTCGGTCAGGGTGGTATAGACGCTGGTCAGGATCTCGCGCGGATCGTGTTCCACCCAGCCGGGCTGCGGGAACAACTGGGCGAACTCGCGCTGCGCGCTGCCTGCGATGCGACCATCACGGTCGAACAGGATGGCGCGGGAACTGGTGGTGCCCTGGTCGATGGCAAGGATGAATTCCGGTTCCATGGCGAAGGTGTCCTCGTCGGTTGTTGCGGATCCGCGGCCGGCAAGCGCGCGGTAGGGGCTCATTGTGCGCCGCGCTCGCTCGCGATGGCGGGGGCTGCTGACAGCGCCCGCTGGCGCGCCGGCAGGAACGGCAGGATGAGCCAGCGATACGCCGCCCCGCCGAGCGCGCCGCCGATGAGTGGGCCGACGATGGGGATCCACCAGTAATGGTGTTCTGCCGGCAGCGCGGCGCGGTCCCAGCCCGTGAGCCAGGCGAACACGCGCGGACCGAAATCGCGGGCGGGATTGATCGCCCAGCCTTCCAGGTAGCCCATCGACGCACCGATGCAGGCCACCAGCAGGCCGATCATCAGCGCGCCGCCGTTCGCCCCCGGTGCGGCTTCGTTGTACCGCTCGGTGATGGCGAAGATGCCGAACACCAGGAACCCGGTCAGGATGACCTGGTTGCGCAGCGCATGCAGCGGCGTGACCGCCAGTCCCGGCGCAGTGAAGAACACTCCGGCGCCGCCGCCTTCGGCGCGGGTCATCCCCTGCAGGTCGTTGTAATGATCGATGACCGGGCCATACAGCAGCAGCACGATCGCCGCGCCGACGAAGCCGCCCAGCACCTGCGCCGCCCAGTAGGGTATTACGCGTGACCACGGGAAACCGCGGTACAGCGCAAGTGCGAGGGTCACCGCCGGATTGGCGTGGGTGCCCGATACCGACGCGGTGGCGTAGATCGCGACAGTGACCGCCAGTCCCCATGTGATGCACAGCCCCCAGTAGGCATTCTGGTACGGGCTGGGGTCGTACAGCAGGTACATGGCCGCTGCAGAGCAGCCGATGCTGATGATGATCGCCACCGCGACCGCCTCGGAAATCAGTTCGCCTGCAAGCTGCCGTCGTGACATGCCGTGTTCCTCATCGTGCGATCAGGGAGCGCCCACAGCGCGGCCGCTGGTGGATGCGTGGGTGTCCAGCCAGCAGGCCAGCCGATGCTGCTGCGCGGCGTCCAGCACCAGGCCAAGCCGGGTCCGTCGCCACAGCACGTCATCTGCCTGGCGCGCCCATTCGTGCGTGCACAGATAGCGCACTTCGGCTTCGTACAGATCGGCGCCGAAGTGCGTGCCAAGCGCGGCCAACGAATCGGCCTGGCCGAGGATCAACGTGGCCCGCGCGCCATAGGTACGGGACCAGCGCGCCGCGAGCTTCGGCGGCAGCCATGGCCACTGCGTTGCCAGCCAGGCCGCGCACTGCGCCGGGGTACCGCGCTCGGCCCCGGGCAGCTGCGCGCCGGTGGCCGTCCAGGCGGGTGCCGCCGTCCCGGCGTGGCCTGCCAGCAGGTCAACCGCCTCTTCGGCCAGGCGCCGATAGGTGGTCAGTTTGCCGCCAAGGACATTCAACAGCGGCGCACCCTCGGCATCCAGGTCCAGCCGGTAGTCACGGGTCACCGCGCTGGCCTCGGCTTCCGGATCGTCAAGCAGCGCACGCACGCCGCTGAACTCCCACACGATGTCGCGCGGGCTGGTCTGCTGGCGGAAGCTGCGATTGGCCGCCGCGCACAGGTAATCACGCTGTGCATCGTCCACGTGCACCGCGCCGGGATCACCCTCGAAGTCCACGTCGGTGGTGCCGATGAGGGTGTAGTGGTCTTCGAAGGGTAGGGCGAACACGATGCGGCCATCGGGTTGCTGCAGCAGGTAGGCATGGTCATGCGCGTACAGCGCCGGCACCACGATGTGGCTGCCCTGCACCAGCCGCAGGGCCACGCCGCGGGTCAGGCTGATGTTTTCGACGAACCGTGGTGCCCAGGCGCCGGTCGCATTGACCAGCATGCGCGTACGCACGCTGCGCTGGGTGCCATCCGGGTCGCGCAGGTCGACCGACCAGCCATCCGCCTGCCGCCATGCCTGCTCGCAGACGGTGCGCGTCCATATGTGGGCACCACGTTCGGCGGCATCGATGGCATTGACCACCACCAGCCGGGCATCCGGCGCCTGCGCGTCGGTGTAGGTGAACCCACGGCGCAGGTCCTCGCGCAACGGCGCCCCCAGCGGATGGCCGCGCAGCCGCAGCGATCGCGAGCGGGGCAGCTGCGGCGAGCGCCCGCCGAGATGGTCGTACAGCCACAGACCCAGGTGGATCAGCCAGGCGGGTCGAAGGTGCGCTTCGTGCGGCAGCACGAAGGGCAACGGCTGCACCAGGTGCGGCGCGATCCGCATCAACACCGCGCGCTCCTGCAATGATTTGCGGACCATGCCGAACTGCCCGTGTTCGAGGTAGCGCAGCCCACCATGGACGAGCTTGGAACTGGCACTGGAGGTATGCGAAGCCAGGTCGTGCTGTTCGCACAAGGCGACCGTCAGGACGCGGCCCGCTGCATCGCGGGCGATGCCGGTTCCGTTGATCCCGCCTCCTACCACCAGCACGTCGAGCATCTGCGGTCGCCCTCCGGCAGGCATCTGCCGTCTCTGTGTCCGAGCCTAGCGCACTGCGGTTTGTGGAAATGTGGCATGCGCACGGTTGCGCGTGCGCGCCGCAACGAGAACGGGCCCCGAAGGGCCCGTTCCAGTGAAACGATGCTGCTTGCGACGTGCTTAGAAGCGCGCGCCGATACCGAAGCCGACAGTCCACGGATCCAGCTTGGCATCTGCGCCGGTGCCCTCGCCGCCAACCTTCACTTCCGGACGGGCGTGCATGTAGCGCGCGTCGGCACGGGCGAACCAGGTCGAGTTGATGTTCATGTCCACGCCGACGGTGCCGATGGCGCCCTTGGCGGTTTCAAGACCGATATGCTCGGTCACACCCGGCGCGACCAGGTCTTCATTGCTGAAGTTCGACTCGTAGTAACCGACGCCGACGAACGGACGGAAGACGTTGTCTGCCTGGCCGAAGTGGTACTGGCCGCTCAGGGCGATCGGCTGCTGTTCCACGGTGCCCAGGCGCTCGTTGCCGACGCCACGCACGCGGTGGTTGAACTTGTCGGCTGCGCCCCACAGTTCAACGGCCCAGTTGTCGTTGATGTAGTAGCTCAGGCTCAGGGTCGGCGCCGGGCCGCCATCGAACTTGCGGATGCCTTCGACCGGGTCATTCTTCGGCTGCAGCAGGGCGACGCCGCCGACCACGGCGAAGTGCTTGCCCGAGGCGGTATCGGTGGTGCTGTCGGTTGCCGAATAATCCTGCGCGAAGGCGCTCGGCGCGAAGGCAGCGGCGGTCAGCAGGGAAAGGCTCAGGATACGGATGGAGCGCATGGGGAATCTCCTCGGGTTTCTAGTTTTTTGGTCCCCGGTAGCCGGGGCGAGGCCAACGTATGCCTTCAAACATGAATCCCATTCGACTATCGTTAAAAATTAGTTTTTCCGTTCAGCCGGATTCGCGGTGATGCAGTGCGGACAAGGCTTCAGCACGGACACGATATTCACGAACCTGCAGCCGGCGTGAGCATGCGCGGATGGGTCCGCGCATGCTCATACCCGCACATTTCTAGAAACGTGCGCCGACGCTGAAGCCCGCAACTGGCATGCTGCCCTTTATCTCCTGGTCCGGCGCCGCTGCGGTATCCAGGCGCATGTCGCTGGCGTACAGCAGGCGGGCGTCGAGGCGGGCAAACCAGGTTTCATTGATGTTCATGTCCAGGCCGGCGGTGACGATGTAGCCGGCGCTGCTCCTGCCATGAATGTTGGTCGCCGCCGGAGCCGCCGGCGCAGTGACCTGCACGTCGGAAATGTTCGACGTGAAACTGCCCACGCCGAGGAAGGGGCGGAACACCGCGTCAGCATTGCCGAAGTGGTACTGCACGCTCAGCGCGACCGGCTGATGCGCATAGGTGCCCACGCGCGGGCCGGACTTGATGCGCATGTTCTGCTGCAGTTTGTCTGCCGTACCCCAGACCTCGGCGGCCCAGTGGTCATTGAACAGGTAGCTGATGCTGGCGGTGGGCGCCGGGCCGGCATCGCCGACGGTATAGCCGGCGGTCACGCCGATGCGCTTCTTCGACGCGGTGTCGGTGTCGTCAGCAGCGAATGCAGCAGGTGAAGCGAAAGCCACCAGGCAGGTGGTCAGGAGCAGGGAACGCATGGGAAGATCCTTTGGAAAGAGAGGGTGCGCTTGCCGCGCGGAATGCGACGCGGAATGCAGCAGGCGGCATTACAGGTCCGCGCGCACACGTAGAGAATCGGACCGGTCCCATTAAGGGGTGACGTGGGTACTGCAGGAAGGCAGCGACAATGAGCGACAGCACGCGCAACGATCTCTGCACGGGACTGCCGGCGCAGGCAGACGGCAGCGCCCGCGTGCTGGTGCTGGGCTCGATGCCGGGTGCGCTGTCGCTGCGTGAGGCCCGCTATTACGCCCACCCGCGCAATCGTTTCTGGCCGCTGATGGGGCTGCTGTGCGGCGTTGATGCGGGGGCGCCCTATGCACAGCGGCTGCAGGCGTTGCGCGCTTCGGGCGTTGCCCTGTGGGATGTGATCGGGCAATGCCGCCGGCAGGGCAGCCTGGATGCGGCGATCGTGCGCGGCAGTGAGGTACCCAATCCGATTGCGGAGCTGATCGACCGCCTGCCCGACCTGCGCCTGGTGGCCTGCAACGGAGCGGCGGCGCATCGCGCGTTCCAACGCTTCATCGTTCCCACCCTGCGGCAACCGCTGTCGGCGCCGGTACTGGCGCTTCCCTCGACCAGTCCGGCCAACGCGGCCGCATCGTTGCCGGCGCTGCACCGGGCCTGGCAGCCGCTGGCCGAGGTGCTGCGGGGTCCCGGCCAGGGCCGTTGAAGGTGCGTGTGTGGATGACCGTGGCGGGACAATACGCCACCGACTGGAAGCGGCCTGCGGCGCTTCGTTGCTGCGCAAGTGCCCTGCTACAACAGCGTGTCCCGGGACAGTGCGGACTGAAAACGCCATCAACGGTTGGCGAGGGGGCCATGCTGGCCGCACAATAGAGGATTCCCTACACCAGATTGCCGGAGTTATCCCCATGGCCGAAATCAAGGAAGCCCTCGTCCCCGATATCGGTGACTACAGCGATATCCCGGTAATCGAGGTGCTGGTCGCCGTCGGCGACACGGTCAAGAAGGACCAGGGGCTGGTCACGCTGGAAAGCGACAAGGCGACGATGGAAGTGCCCTCGTCGGTCGCCGGCGTGGTCAAGGAAATCAAGGTGAAGGTCGGCGACAACCTGTCCGAAGGCAAGGTCGTGGCGCTGATCGAAGTGGCCGACGGCGAGGCACCGGCCGCCAAGCCGGCCGCCGCCGCCGCGCCTGCGCCGGCAAAGGTCGAGACCTCTGCGCCGGCCGCCGCGAGTGCGCCTGCACCTGCTGCCCCGGCTGCCGCCGCCAGCGGTGGCGCGGTGGAAGCGCTGGTGCCGGACATCGGCGATTACAGTGACATCCCGGTCATCGAAATCCTGGTCGCCGTCGGCGATACGGTGAAGAAGGACCAGGGGCTGGTCACGCTGGAAAGCGACAAGGCGACGATGGAAGTGCCCTCGTCGGTCGCCGGCGTGGTCAAGGAGATCAAGGTCAAGGTCGGTGACACCCTGTCGCAGGGCAAGCTGGTGGCGATCATTGAAGCCGAAGGCGCTGCTGCCCCGGCCCCGGCCGCGGGCAACGCTGCTGCGGCTCCGGCTGCCGCCGAAACCGCCACCAAGGTGGAGCCGGTCGCGGTCCAGCAGCAGCCGGACAAGCTGGCCCAGCGCGAGATCGCCAGTGCGCCCTCGGCCGGTGCGCCGACCAGCCCGCCGGTGCAGTTCAATGCCGACAGCGTGCTGCCGGCCAAGGTGCCCTATGCCACCCCGGCGGTGCGCGTGTTCGCCCGCGAACTGGGCGTGGACCTGCTGCAGATCAACGGCACCGAGAAGGGTGGCCGCATCACCAAGGGCGACGTGCAGAAGTTCGTCAAGGCTGCACTCACCGGCGGCGCTGCCGCTGGCGCGCCTGCATCGGCCGCGGCCGGCGGTGGCCTGAACCTGCTGCCGTGGCCGAAGGTCGACTTCAGCAAGTTCGGTGAAGTCGAGGTCCAGCCGCTGTCGCGCATCAAGAAGATTTCCGGTGCGAACCTGGCGCGCAACTGGGCCATGATCCCGCACGTCACCCAGTTCGAACAGGCCGACATCACCGATCTGGAAGCCCTGCGCGTGGCGCTGAACAAGGAGAACGAGAAGGCCGGCATCAAGCTGACCATGCTCGCCTTCCTGGTCAAGGCCAGTGCCGCAGCGCTGAAGAAGTTCCCGGAGTTCAACGCCTCGCTGGATGCCAGCGGCGAGAACCTGACCCTGAAGAAGTACTTCAACATCGGCTTCGCCGCCGACACTCCGAACGGCCTGGTCGTTCCGGTGGTCCGCGACGTCGACAAGAAGGGCGTGGTGCAGATCGCGCAGGAAAGCGGCGAACTGGCCAAGAAGGCGCGTGACGGCAAGCTGGGTCCGGCCGACATGAGCGGCGGCTGCTTCTCGATCAGCTCGCTCGGCGGTATCGGTGGCACCGCGTTCACGCCGATCGTCAACGCACCGGAAGTGGCGATCCTCGGCGTGTCCAAGTCGTCCATCCAGCCGGTCTGGAATGGCAAGGAATTCGCACCGAAGCTGATGCTGCCGCTGTCGCTGAGCTACGACCATCGGGTCATCGACGGCGCACTGGCCGCACGCTTCACCACCTACCTGTCGCAGGTACTGGCGGACATGCGCCGCGTGCTGCTCTGACCGAGCCGGCAAGCCCCCTCCGTGTGGCCGCCGCGATGCGCGCGGCCGCGTGACGAACTGCAGCAGACGCCCGCCGGCCTTCCCGCGCGGGCATGAAGGAAACCACCATGGCCACGATTGAAGTCAAGGTTCCCGACATCGGTGATTACAGCGATGTGCCGGTGATTGAACTACTGGTCGCCGTCGGCGACACGGTGAAGAAGGACCAGGGTCTGCTGACCCTGGAATCGGACAAGGCAACGCTGGAAGTGCCGTCCTCGGCTGCCGGCGTGGTCAAGGAAGTGAAGGTCAAGCTCGGCGATACGCTGTCCGAAGGCGCCGTCGTGGTGCTGCTGGAAGCGGAAGGCGAGGGCGCTGCACCGGCTGCGCCGGCCAAGGCCGCTGCGCCCGTGGCCGCTGCACCGAACAGCAAGCCGCCGGTTACCCCGTCGCACCGCGCGCCGGCTGAACCGGCCGCGCCGAAGCCTGCACTGTCTTCCGGCAAGGCTGCCGACATCGAATGCGCGATGGTCGTGCTGGGCTCCGGTCCGGGCGGTTATACCGCGGCCTTCCGCGCCGCCGACGTCGGCCTGGATACCGTCATCGTGGAGCGTTACGCCAGCCTGGGCGGCGTCTGCCTCAATGTCGGCTGCATTCCGTCCAAGGCGCTGCTGCATGCCGCGGCGGTGATCGATGAAGTCGCCCATGCCGGCGATTTCGGCGTCGAATTCGGTGCGCCGAAGATCACCCTGGACAAGCTGCGCCAGTACAAGGAAAAGGTGGTCGGCCAGCTGACCAAGGGCCTGGCCGGGATGGCCAAGCAGCGCAAGGTGCGCAGCGTGCAGGGCGTGGGCCGCTTCGTATCGGCCAACGAACTGGAAATCACCGCCGAAGACGGCAGCACCCAGCTGCTGCGGTTCCAGCAGTGCATCATCGCGGCCGGCTCGCAGGCCGTGAAGCTGCCGAACTTCCCGTGGGACGACCCGCGCGTGATGGACTCCACCGACGCGCTGGAACTGGCCGACGTGCCGGGTTCGCTGCTGGTCGTCGGTGGCGGCATCATCGGGCTGGAAATGGCCACCGTGTATGCCGCACTGGGCAGCAAGGTCACCGTGGTGGAGTTCATGGACCAGCTGATGCCGGGCGCCGACAAGGACCTGGTCAAGCCGTTGGCGGACCGCCTGAAGAAGCAGGGCGTGGACGTGCACCTGAAGACCAAGGCGTCAGGCGTCACTGCCGACGCCAAGGGCGTGACGGTGACCTTCGAAGCCGCCGCCGAAGGCGAGACGCCCGCCTTGCCGCAGGGCACGTTCGACCGCGTGCTGGTGGCCGTGGGCCGCTCGCCGAATGGCGCCAAGATCGGTGCGGAGAACGCCGGCGTGCAGGTGTCCGATCGCGGTTTCATCCCGGTTGACCGCCAGATGCGGACCAACGTGCCGCACATCTTCGCGATCGGCGACATCGTGGGCAATCCGATGCTGGCCCACAAGGCCACCCATGAGGGCAAGCTGGCCGCTGAAGTCGCTGCGGGGCACAAGAAGGAATGGGTCGCACGGGTGATTCCGTCGGTGGCCTACACCAACCCGGAAATCGCCTGGGTCGGCGTGACCGAAACCGAAGCGAAGGCCAAGGGCCTGAAGGTCGGCGTGGCGAAGTTCCCGTGGGCGGCCAGTGGCCGTGCCATCGGCATCGGTCGCACCGAAGGTTTCACCAAGCTGATCTTCGACGAGGAAACCCATCGCATCATCGGTGGCGCCATCGTCGGCGTGCACGCGGGTGACCTGCTGGCGGAAATCGGCCTGGCCATCGAGATGGGGGCGGAAGCCGAAGATATCGGCCACACCATCCACGCCCATCCCACGCTGAGCGAATCGGTGGCGATGGCCTCGGAAATCTACGACGGCACGATCACCGACCTGTACATGCCGAAGAAGAAGTAAGCCGGCACGCGCCGGGGCACTGCCCGGCGCACTTGCCCGGCAACAAAAAACCCCAGGCAAGCCTGGGGTTTTTTCATTGCGCGGATCGAGGGATCAGAACGACAGGCTGACGCCGGCCACCGGGCCCTTGAACTCCTGCTTCAGGCCGATCACGCCGTCGCTGCCCTTCTGGTCGACGTCCAGCTTGAACCAGTCGTAGCCGGCGAAGAGGCCGAAGTTGTCGGTCAGGCGGTATTCGACGATCGCGTTGGCGCGGCTCAGGTCGCCTTCGTAGTCATCGAAGCTGCCCCAGCTGGTGTTGAGGTACTGGCCCTGCAGGTTGATCATCCAGCGGTCGGCCGGATTGAAGGTCAGGCGCGCGCCAACCACCGGGGCAACGCCGCTCTCGCTTTCGTCCAGGAAGCGGCCGTTGTAGACCGTACCCAGGTCGGCATAGCCCTTGGCGCTGATCTTGGCGTATTCGGCACCCAGCTGCAGGCCGAGGTCGAAGCGGTCGGTGTCGACCACCGAGTAGTCATACACCAGGGTGGCGACCTGATACTTCAGTTCAGCCTTGACGAAGCTGCCTTCCGGCACGTTGATGTCACCGAAGGCAATGCCGTCGTTCAGCACTTCACGGCGGTCCTTGTCCCACTTGAAGTAATCGAAGATCAGGCGCTGGCGGTCGCTGAAGCGGAACACGCCATCCACGCGCGGCTCCCATTCCTTGCCGCCCATGCTGAAATCTTCGTTCAGGTTCACGTCCTGGCCCGCGATGTTCGTGCTGCCGCGGATGGTGTTGTCGGTATCGATGTTCATCGCACCCAGGCGCAGCGTGAAGCGGTCATCGCCTTCGGCAGCATGCGCGGTGGAAGCAAAGCCGGCGCCGACGGCGACCAGCGACAAAGCGAGCAGGGTAGGAATGGGGCGCATCGGCAGGAATCCTTGCAGTGGTTCAACGAAAAGTTGCGCCACTATCGCTATGTCCGCGTCCACCATGCGTGAGCGTATTGTGCAGGCGGCGTCTTCACAGTGGGCCTGTAGCGCCGGCCCATGCCCGGCGAGCGCCACGGCAGAACAAAAAAAGTCCCGCCGGGCAGCGGCGGGACCCCATGCAGACCTGCAGAACTGCGCCGACGAGGATGAGAGAGTGCAGGTCGGAAGCTTGGACACACCGTCGCGACGAAAGTTCAATGCTGCACCGCCGCAAGGGCGGGAGCCCCGCTGGGCCTGATTGTCCCGCCCCCGGCAGGAAAAATCCCGGTCATCCCGCAACTTGCATCGATCCGGGATGAACACGCAGCGGTTGTCTCGCAAATTGTCCCATTGCTATAATTTGGCGGCTCGACGAGGCACCACGCTGCTGCCTCATGCCTTTCACTCCAAATGTGCGGGACGTCTCTGTGCTGAATTCCGTTGATCCGGGTCGGCGACTGATGCTGCGCGCCGCGGTCTACCCGCTGGCCGCGGTGATTGTCCTGGCCCTTGGCTTCCTGCTGGTGAGTCCGAAACATGCGCTTGGCGCACTGCTTTCCGGTCTCGCTGTTGCGGCGGGTGGTTGGGTGGCGGCACGGATGGCGTTGGGCGGCGGGGTACAGGCAGCCGGTTCGGCAATGGCAAGGCTGATCATCGCCGTCGTTGCCAAGTGGGCCGTGGTGTTTGGCGTGTTGATCGTAGGCATCCTGGTGTTCAGGCTGCCGGCGGTGGCACTGCTGGCCGGTATCGCGGTCGGCTTGATGTTCCAGGTCCTGGCTCTGGCCAGGCGTTGATCGAATTTCTTAATAACTAAGGTTCCGGACACATGGCAGGCGAGGCGCTGACACCCACCTCCTATATCCAGCATCACCTGCACAACCTCACCGTTGGGCACGGCAGCCCGTGGGCGCTGCACCTGGATACCATCGCCACGTCGGTCCTGATGGGTCTGGTGATGGTTTTCGCCTTCTGGATGGCGACCCGCAATGCCACGGCCGGCGTGCCGGGCAAGTGGCAGGCCTTCGTGGAGATCTGCCTGGAGTTCGTTGACCGCCAGGCCAAGGACACCTACCACGGCACCAGCAAGCTGGTGACCCCGATCGCGATCACGATCTTCTTCTGGATCCTCCTGATGAACCTCATCAAGATGATCCCGGCCGACTTCATCGCCGTGCCGCTGGAAATGCTCGGCGTGCCGTACTGGAAGCCGGTGCCGACCGCCGACGTCAATGCCACCCTGGGCATGTCGATCAGCGTGTTCTTCCTGATGCTGTTCTTCGCGCTGCGCGCCAAGGGCATCGGCGGCTTCACCAAGGAATTCCTGACCGCCCCGTTCGGCAAGTGGATGATGCCGTTCAACCTGATCCTGAACATCGTGGAATGGCTGAGCAAGCCGATTTCGCTGGCAATGCGACTGTTCGGCAACATGTTCGGCGGTGAAATCGTGTTCCTGCTGATCTGGGTGCTGGGCGGTGCAGGTATCGCCGGCATCTTCGCAGGTGCGTTCGCCGGCTTCGGCTGGATGCTGTTCCACCTGCTGGTGATTCCGCTGCAGGCCTTCATCTTCATGATGCTGTCCATCGTGTACCTGAGCCTGTCGGAAGACGCTCACTGATTTTCGCTGCACCCTTCATCCGTTAGTTTCCAAATCCCTTAGCAATCACGTTCCCGGAGAAAACCATGTACTTCGCCGTCCTGACCAATCTCGCCCAGGTCCAGAGCTCCACCGTCCTCGCCGTCGGCATCATGATCGGCCTGGCCGCGCTGGGCGCAGGCCTGGGTCTGGCCATCATGGCTGGTAAGTTCCTGGAATCGGCCGCGCGCCAGCCGGAACTGATCCCGGTGCTGCAGGTCCGCATGTTCATCACCGCCGGCCTGATCGATGCCGCGTTCATCATCTCGGTCGCCGTGGGCCTGCTGTTCGCCTTCGCCAACCCGATGGTCGGCGAGTTCGTCGCCCGCCTGCCGGCAGTGGCTGGCTGATCCAGCCCCAAGTGAAACGACCGGGCGCTTCGGCGCCTGGTTGCGGATGAAGGTTCGGAGGTGCCGCCCGCAAGGCGGCACGTCCACCCCGTCACCACTGACTGAGCGAAAACAATGGATATCGGTTTTACCCTCATCGCCCAGGCCCTGGCCTTTGCTGCCCTGATCTGGATCATCGCGACCAAGATCTGGCCGCCCCTGATGAACGCGATCGAAGAGCGCCAGCAGAAGATCGCTGAAGGTCTCGCCGCTGCCGATCGCAGCCAGAAGGACCTCGCCCAGGCACAGGACAAGGTCAACGAAGCGCTGAAGGAAGCCCGCGGCAAGGCCAATGAAATCATTGACCAGGCCCACGCGCGCGCCAACCAGATCGTTGAAGCCGCCAAGAACGAAGCGATCACCGAAGCCAACCGCCAGAAAGAACTGGCCCAGGCTGAAATCGACCTCGCTGCCAACCGTGCCCGCGAAGAACTGCGCAAGCAGGTTTCCGCACTGGCCGTAAGCGGCGCGGAGAAGCTGCTCAAGCGCGAAATCGATGCCAACGCCCACAAGGCGCTGCTCGACGAGCTGGCTTCGGAGATCTGACATGAGCCAGGCCCTCACGCTTGCCCGTCCCTACGCCCGCGCCGCTTTTGCGACCGCGCGCGACGAAGGTGCGTTCGCGCCGTGGTCGGACGCGCTTGCGTTCTCCGCCCACGTCGCTGCCGACCCGCGCGTGTCGGCCCTGCTCGCCAACCCGGAGCTGGGTCGCGACGATGCCGTCGCCCTGCTGGCACCGGAACAGCGCAGCGAGACCTTCTCGCGTTTCCTGTCCATCCTGGCCGATGCCCACCGCCTGCCGCTGCTGCCGGAAATCGCCGGCATGTACGACCAGCTGCGTGCCGAAGCCGAACACGTGGTCAAGGCCACCGTGACCTCGGCCAACGAACTGGCCGCCGGTGAACTGGATGCGATCAAGGCTGCCCTGCGCAAGCGCTTCGGCCGCGACGTGGAAGTGTCCACCGCGGTGGATGCCTCGCTGATCGGCGGCGCCGTGATCGACGCCGGTGACGTGGTCATCGACGGTTCGCTGAAGGGCAAGCTTGCCCGCCTGCAGACCGCGCTCGCTAACTGAATTCAATTACCGTCCGGCCTCAACGCCGGCACTAGGACTCGACGATGGCAACCACGCTCAACCCCTCCGAAATCAGCGAACTGATCAAGAACCGCATCGAGAAGGTCAAGCTGGCCGCGGAATCGCGCAACGAAGGCACCGTGACCAGCGTGTCCGACGGCATCGTGCGCATCTTCGGCCTGGCCGACGTGATGCAGGGCGAAATGATCGAACTGCCGAACAACACCTTCGCCCTGGCCCTGAACCTGGAGCGCGACTCGGTCGGCGCCGTGGTGCTGGGTGAATACCAGAACCTGCGCGAAGGCGACGTGGCCAAGACCACCGGCCGCATCCTGGAAGTGCCGGTCGGTCCGGAACTGCTCGGCCGCGTGGTGAACGCGCTGGGCGAGCCGATCGACGGCAAGGGCCCGCTGGGCACCCAGCTGACCGCTCCGGTGGAGCGCGTTGCCCCGGGCGTGATCTGGCGCAAGTCGGTCGACCAGCCCGTGCAGACCGGTTACAAGTCGGTCGACTCGATGATCCCGATCGGCCGCGGCCAGCGCGAGCTGGTCATCGGTGACCGCCAGACCGGCAAGACCGCCCTGGCCATCGATGCGGTGATCAACCAGAAGGACACCGGCATCAAGTGCGTGTACGTCGCGATCGGCCAGAAGGCATCGACCGTGGCCAACATCGTGCGCAAGCTGGAAGAAAACGGCGCCCTGGCCCACACCGTGGTCGTGGCCGCCACCGCGTCCGAATCGGCCGCGATGCAGTACATCAGCGCCTACGCCGGCTGCACCATGGGCGAGTACTTCATGGACCGCGGCGAAGACGCGCTGATCGTGTACGACGATCTGTCCAAGCAGGCCGTTGCCTACCGCCAGATCTCGCTGCTGCTGAAGCGCCCGCCGGGCCGTGAAGCCTACCCGGGTGACGTGTTCTACCTGCACTCCCGCCTGCTCGAGCGCGCCGCCCGCGTGTCCGAAGAGTATGTGGAGAAGTTCACCAACGGTGCGGTGACCGGCAAGACCGGTTCGCTGACCGCGCTGCCGATCATCGAAACGCAGGCCGGCGACGTGTCCGCGTTCGTGCCGACCAACGTGATCTCGATCACCGACGGCCAGATCTTCCTGGAGACCGACCTGTTCAACGCCGGTATCCGTCCGGCCGTCAACGCCGGTATCTCGGTGTCGCGCGTGGGTGGTTCGGCCCAGACCAAGATCATCAAGAAGCTGTCCGGCGGCATCCGTATCTCGCTGGCCCAGTACCGCGAGCTGGCTGCGTTCGCGCAGTTCGCTTCGGACCTGGACGAAGCGACCCGCAAGCAGCTTGAGCGCGGCCAGCGCGTCACCGAACTGATGAAGCAGAAGCAGTACGCCCCGATGTCGATCGCCAACCAGGCGCTGTCGATCTACGCCGTCAACGAGGGTTACCTCGACGACGTGCCGGTCAACAAGCTGCTGGCGTTCGAAGAAGGCCTGCACGCGCACTTCGCCAACACCCAGGGCGAGCTGATCGGCAAGGTCAACGCCACCGGCGGCTGGGACAATGACATCGAAGGTGCCTTCAAGAAGGGCATCACCGAGTTCAAGACCACCGGCAGCTGGTAACAGCGCACGTGGAGCGGGGCAGGTCCCCGCTCTACCGTTGAACATACGGGAATAAGAGATGGCAAGCGGACGCGAAATCAAAACCAAGATCAAGAGCGTGCAGAACACCCGCAAGGTGACGCGCGCGCTCGAGATGGTCTCGGCCTCCAAGATCCGCAAGGCGCAGGAGCGGATGAAGACATCGCGTCCGTACGCGCAGGCGATGAAGCAGGTGATCGGCCACCTGGCCCAGGCCAGCACCGATTACCAGCATGCGTTCCTGGTCGAGCGTGAACAGGTCAAGCGCGTGGGCTACATCGTGATCTCGTCGGATCGCGGCCTGGCCGGCGGCCTGAACAACAACCTGTTCCGCAAGACGCTGGGCGAAGCCCGCGCCTGGCAGGAAAAGGGTGCCGAAGTGGACATGGTGACGATCGGCCAGAAGGCATCGACCTTCTTCCGTCGCATCAAGGTCAACATGGTCGGCAGCGTGACCCACCTGGGTGACGTGCCGCGCCTGGAATCGCTGATCGGCGTGATCAAGGTGATGCTCGATGCATTCACCGAGGGCAAGGTCGACCGCGTGTACCTGGTGTACAACCGCTTCGTCAACACCATGACCCAGACCGCCAGCTTCGACCAGCTGCTGCCGTTGCCGGCCGCTGAAAAGCAGGTCGCGCACCACGACTGGGACTACTTGTACGAACCCGATGCCGCGACCGTGCTGGAGCACGTGATGACGCGTTACATCGAGTCGCTGGTGTACCAGGCAGTGCTGGAAAACGTTGCTTCCGAGCATGCGGCACGCATGGTGGCGATGAAGGCGGCCAGCGACAACGCGAACAAGCTGATCGGAACCCTGCAGCTGGTCTACAACAAGGCCCGCCAGGCAGCGATCACCCAGGAAATCTCCGAAATCGTCGGCGGCGCGGCAGCAGTTTGACGCGCACGTCCAAAGCACAAAATCCAGAGGATGCAGCAATGAGTCAGGGCAAGATCGTTCAGATCATCGGCGCGGTCGTCGACGTCGAGTTCCCCCGTGAGTCGGTACCGAAGGTGTATGACGCACTGAAGGTCGACAACACCGAAATCACCCTCGAAGTCCAGCAGCAGCTGGGCGACGGCGTGGTCCGCTGCATCGCCCTCGGTTCCACCGATGGCCTGAAGCGCAACCTGGTCGCCACCAACACCGAGCGCGGCATCTCCGTGCCGGTCGGCCCGGGCACCCTGGGTCGCATCATGGACGTGCTGGGTCGCCCGATCGACGAAGCCGGCCCGGTGGCCGCCAGTGACACGTGGGAAATCCACCGCGCCGCGCCGTCGTACGAAGACCAGTCCCCGGCCACCGAGCTGCTGGAAACCGGCATCAAGGTCATCGACCTGATGTGCCCGTTCGCCAAGGGCGGCAAGGTCGGCCTGTTCGGCGGCGCCGGCGTCGGCAAGACCGTCAACATGATGGAACTGATCAACAACATCGCCAAGGCGCACAGCGGCCTGTCCGTGTTCGCCGGCGTGGGTGAGCGTACCCGTGAGGGCAACGACTTCTACCACGAGATGAAGGACTCCAACGTCCTGGACAAGGTCGCGATGGTGTACGGCCAGATGAACGAGCCGCCGGGCAACCGCCTGCGCGTCGCGCTGACCGGCCTGACCATGGCCGAGTACTTCCGCGACGAGAAGGACGCGTCGGGCAAGGGCAAGGACGTGCTGCTGTTCGTCGACAACATCTACCGCTACACCCTGGCCGGTACCGAAGTGTCGGCACTGCTGGGCCGCATGCCGTCGGCCGTGGGCTACCAGCCCACTCTGGCCGAGGAAATGGGCGTCCTGCAGGAGCGCATCACCTCCACCAAGAACGGCTCGATCACCTCGATCCAGGCCGTCTACGTGCCGGCCGATGACTTGACCGATCCGTCGCCGGCGACCACCTTCGCCCATCTGGATTCGACCGTGACCCTGTCGCGTTCGATCGCCTCGTTGGGTATCTACCCGGCCGTGGATCCGCTGGATTCCACCAGCCGCCAGATGGACCCGCTGGTCATCGGCCACGAGCATTACGACACCGCCCAGCGCGTCCAGCAGACCCTGCAGAAGTACAAGGAACTGAAGGACATCATCGCCATCCTGGGCATGGACGAACTGTCAGAAGAAGACAAGCAGGCCGTGACCCGCGCCCGCAAGATCGAGCGCTTCTTCAGCCAGCCGTTCCACGTGGCCGAAGTGTTCACCGGTTCGCCGGGCAAGTACGTGTCGCTGAAGGACACCATCCGTGGCTTCAAGGCCATCGTCGATGGTGAGTACGACCACCTGCCGGAGCAGGCGTTCTACATGGTCGGCGGCATCGAAGAAGCGGTCGAAAAGGCCAAGAAGATGGCCGAAAAGGCCTGATCCGGATCGGGCGGGAGCGATCCTGCCCGACCTGACACCGGCGCTGGACACCCGTCCGCGCCGTGGCTCCTCCCCGGTGGCATCGTGCCGCCGCGAACAGTGAAGAGATTTGCATGAGCACGATCCGTTGCGACATCGTCAGCGCCGAGCAGGAAATCTTCCGGGGTGAAGCGACCCTGGTCGTGGCCACCGGTGAGCTGGGCGAGCTGGGCATCGCGCCCAAGCACGCACCGCTGATCACCCGCCTCAAGCCGGGCAAGGTGGTGGTGACCCAGGCCAATGGCGAGCAGCTGGACTTCTTCATCTCCGGCGGCATCCTGGAAGTGCAGCCGCAGGTGGTCACCGTGCTGGCTGACACGGCCATGCGCGCGCAGGACATCGACGAAGCGGCGGTACGCAAGGCCAAGGAAGAAGCCGAGCGCATGCTGGCCAACCGTGGTGAAGGCATGGAGATCGCCGAGGCCCAGCAGAAGCTGGCCGAAGTGACTGCCCAGCTGCAGGCGCTGGAGCGCCTGCGCAAGAACCTGAAGCACTGAACCTCTGGGCGGATTCGCTGGGTGACGACCGCTGGTCGTCACGCTCCATTTCCGCTGGTTGGTCCGACGCCGGCCCTGGGCCGGCGTTTGTATTTTCCGCGCATTGCCGATGGTGCCGGCCGAACTGTGCGCCGGTTCCTCGTGCTGGCGACCACGGGTGTTCACCCTAGGGGCTCTTTCGTCCGGAAGGCGCGCCATGCCTGTCCTCAGTCACTGCCAGGCAGTGCTTCCTGCCACGTTACTGCCTGCTGCCGCGCAGGCCACTGCGCGGCATGATCGACGAGGTAGACGAAAAGCTGCTTGCGCCATGGCTCGGCATCGCCCGGCGGCGCGGCGCGGCGGGCCGGGCTGCACGAAGACGCATGCGGAAGCGATGAATGACCGCATGCAGGAGGCCCTGGGGCATGCCGCGCGGGTGCGGGCTATGATTGATCTCCGCCGCCCCGAGGCTGGCGGCAGGCGCTGATAAAGCAAGGAGAGCAGGGTGCAGCAGACTATCGGTGCGGTTTCGCTCATCAACCGCTGGAACCGTTCAACCGCGACGCCAGGTTTCGCGTGGTGCGTCATGTGGCTGGTGCTGTGCCTGCCGTGGCTGCTCGGCGTCTGGACGATTCCCTTCGATGCCGTCCAGCAGTTTTTTCCTGCGGTGAGCTTCACCGCCCAGCAGCTGCTGCTGGGGGACGTCGCGTGGTGGAATCCTTACCTGCACGGCGGTTATCCGCAGCTGGCCGACCCGCAGATGATGACCCTGCAGCCGACCGTGGTGCTGCCGATGCTGCTGGCGCCTGCCTCGCTGCACTGGTTCACGGTGGTGATCCTGCTGCATGTGATGGTGGCGGGGATGGGGGCGTTGAAACTTGCGGCAACCCAAGGGTTACAGCGGCTGCCGCAGCTGATGTTCGCACTGGTTTTCCTGTTCGGCGGGGTCGCGGCGGCGCGCCTGCAGCACACCCCGATGATCGTCAGTTACTGCCTGCTGCCTTGGTTGTGGCTGGCACTGGACCAGCTGCGCCATCATCTGCGCTGGCGTCATGCCGTGCTGGCCGGCGTTGTCGGGGGGCTGTGTGCGCTACAGCTGACCCAGGTCACCTACCTGATCGTGCTGGCGTGTGCGGTGTATGCCATCACTGCGATCGCCATGGCGCGCGCCCGGCGCATCCGCCTGTGCCTGCAGCTTGCGACGGTAGGCGCGATGGCAGCGGCGATCAGTGCCCCCCAATGGTTGTCCACGTTCGCATGGCTGGCCCATACCAACCGTGATGGGGTGTCATTGCAGGCCGCCCTGCCGGGCGCCATCCACTGGCAATCGCTGGTTACGTTGCTGTCCGGCAATGTGTTCGAACAGGGACGCGGCGACAGCTGGGCGTTCGGGGACATCACCACCGACTATCTGTACATGGGGGCTGTGCCGTTGGCGGTGTGGCTTGCATGGGGTGGCGCGGTGGTGCGCCGCGATCCGCGCGGCGCGCGCATCGCGCTGGCGGTCTTCGTGCTGGCCGTGCTGTTCGCGCTCGGCGGGGCCACGCCCTTGTTCCCGTGGCTGTTCGGCTGGCTGCCGGGGCTGGACCTGTTCCGCCGCCCGTCGGATGGATTGTTCCTCGCCGTCCCGGCGGCGGCATGGCTGTCCGCGCATGCGCTGCAGTCGGCCCTGCAGCGCGATCCGTTGCGCCCGCACCTGCCATCGCTGCTGGTGGTGGTCATGCTGGCCGTTGCCGGTGCGTGGCTGGTCCTGGGCAGTGGACGCCTGCAGGGGGGGGCGTGGCTGGCAATCAGCGTCGCCATCGGGGCGGTCGCGGTGCGTCAGTTGATACGTCACCGGTCGCCCTCGCGCTGGCTGTTGGGACTGATGCTGCTGGACCTGCTGATGTTCAACGTAAGTACCTCGTTCAACGCGCGCAGCGCCACCCGTCCGGTGATGACCGCAACGCGGCCCGGGCCGGCGCAGAGTGCGTACCAGTTGCTGTCCGCGCAGCACAGCGACGGCCTGCCCGAACGCGCATTGGTCTTCGGCATCGGGCCGTTGACCAACGGCGCGGCCGTCCATGGGCTGGCATTGGCCAATGGCTACAATCCGTTGCTCGACCGCCGGGCCCTGCAGATGCTCGGCATGCCCGGTGATCCGCTCGACAGCGTGCAGCAGAAACCAGAAACGCCATGGACGCCGGACTTCGATGCGCCGCTGTACGATCTGATCGGCGTGCGCTGGGTGCTGGCACCGACGGCGTTCCCGGGTTCGCATGCCTACGACGCCGAACTGCAGGTGATGCAACGTGACAGCATGCTGCCGCGGATGCTCAATCCCACGGCAGTGCGTCGTCATGATGAAGACCTGCCGCCTGCCGCGGCATTCAACCGGACCGACTTCAGCACCACGGTCTGGCTGCCCGGCGATACGCAGGCGGCGTGTGCCGATGCCGATGCGGGCAAGCTGCAGGTGGGCGCAACGGTCTACCGGGCCAGTGGGCTGAGCGTGCAGGTGGACGCGGCCGCGCCGGCGTGGCTGGTGGTCAATGAGGTGACCGCTCCGGGCTGGCAGGCCAGCGTGGATGGGGCGGCAGCACCACTGATGCGCGCCAACGGGCTGTTCCGTGCGGTCTGCGTGCCGGCCGGTCGCCACCAGGTGGCGTTCCGTTTCAGTCCGCTGCAGTTGTGGCGCGACGGACTGGGTCAGCGCCTCGGCCGCTGAGGCGCGTGTGGCGTGAGATTGCCGGTCATGAAGCGGTAGCGCCGAGCCATGCTCGGCGGCATCGTTCAGGCCACGGCCCGCTGTGCTCGCCGAGCATGGCTCGGCGCTACCGATGTGCTGCGCGATGGGTCAGCGGAACACCAGGCGCCGCATCAGCAGGAATGACAGCCCGGCCAGCCCGCCTTCCACCAGCGGCTTGGCCAACCATGCGTAGCGCAGCCCCAGCGCCTGGTCGGCTGCGGCCACCAGCACGGTACTCAGCGCGGTGATTGCGGCCCACAGCGCGATGAAGCGACCGAAGCGCTTCCAGCCCAGCCGCTGCCTTCCGGCATCGGCAAAGGTGTAGCGCCCGTTGAGCCAGAAGCCCAGCAGCATTGCGCAGGCACGCCCGATCACATTGCCCGGCACCACCGGCATGCCCAGCGCGGTGACGGCGACGAACACGCACCAGTCCAGCAGCAGCTGGAGCAGGCCGACGACGAGGTAGTAGCCACCTTGGCGGAGCAGGGTCATGGGCGGTAGATGCAGGATGCGTGAGTCATGTTAACGGCGGCCGTTCTAGAATGTCGCGAAACCATCGCGGACCCTTTTTTCCATGACCCAAGCCCTGCACGTCATCATCCTCGCCGCTGGCGCCGGCAAGCGCATGAAGTCCGTATTGCCGAAGGTGCTGCAGCCGGTGGCGGGGCAACCCATGCTGGCCCATGTGATCGCCACCGCACGCGAGCTGAAGCCGGATGCGATCCACATCGTGTACGGCCATGGCGGTGATGCCGTGCGCGCGCATTTTTCCAGCCAGCCCGATCTGCTGTGGGCCGAGCAGTCGCAGCAGCTGGGCACCGGCCATGCCGTGGCGCAGGCGATGCCGGAGGTGCCGGACGCCGCGCAGGTGCTGGTGTTGTACGGCGACGTGCCGTTGATCCGTGCGCAGACCCTGCGCGAGCTGCTGGACCAGCCGGGCCGACTGGCGGTGCTGGCCGCGGAGATGGACAACCCCACCGGTTACGGGCGCATCGTGCGCGATGCCGAAGGCAAGGTCGGCTCGATCGTGGAGCAGAAGGATGCCAGCGAGGAACACCGCCGCATCCGCACCATCAACACCGGCATCATCACCGCCGAATCCACCGCGCTGCGGCGCTGGCTCTCGCAGCTGTCCAATGCCAATGCACAGGGCGAGTATTACCTGACCGATGTGTTCGCCTTTGCCGCCAACGAATACACCGCAGCGGAGATGAGCCTGGTCGCCGATCCGCAGGACGCCGAAGGCGCCAATGATCCGTGGCAGCTGGCGCAGCTCGAACGTGCCTGGCAGCAGCGCGCCGTGCGTGCACTGTGCGTGCAGGGCGCGCGCGTGCTGGACCCGGCGCGGGTCGATATCCGCGGTGACGTCATCGTCGGCCGTGACGTGCAGATCGACGTCAACGTGATCCTGGAAGGCCGCGTGGAACTCGGTGACGGGGTCAGCATTGGTCCGTTCACCCGGCTCAAGGATGTCACCCTGGGACCGGGCACCACCGTGCTGGCGCACTGCGACGTGGAAGGCGTGGTGACCGAAGGCGCGGCGCAGATCGGGCCGTTCGCGCGGCTGCGCCCGGGTACCGTGCTGGCCGATGGCGTGCACGTGGGCAACTTCGTGGAAACCAAGAAGATCCGCATGGGCGTGGGCAGCAAGGCCAATCACCTGAGCTACCTCGGCGATGCGGTCATCGGCAGCAAGGTCAACATCGGCGCCGGCACCATCACCTGCAACTACGACGGGGTGAACAAGTCGCAGACCACGATCGGCGACAACGCCTTCATCGGCTCCAACAGTTCGCTGGTGGCACCGGTGCTGGTAGGCGAGGGTGCGACCATCGCCGCCGGATCGGTGATCACCCGCACCGCGCCGGATGGCCAGCTGACCGTGGCGCGCAGCCGCCAGCAGGTGATCGAAGGCTGGCAGCGCCCGCAGAAGAAGTCCTGACGTGCCCGCCCCCCGGCAGCGCCGAGGCATGCCCGGCGTCGCCGATCAGTTCTGCGGCAACAGCAACGACACGCACAGCCCGCCTTCGGTGCGGTTCTGCAGCGCGATGCGACCGCCGTGCGCTTCCACGATCTCGCGGGTGAGCGCCAGCCCCAGGCCGGTGCCGTTGCGCTTGGTCGAATAGAACGGGGTCAGGGCGTTCTGCAGCACCGCTTCGTTCATGCCCTTGCCGCGATCCAGTACATCCAGCCGCAGCCATTGCGGCAGGCGCGTGACCTTGACCCGCACATCGTCATTGGGCGGGTCGGACTCAGCGCAGGCTTCGTGTGCGTTCTTGACCAGGTTCAACAACGCCTGGCCGAGCTGGGCGATGTCCACCCGGCTGTGCAGGTCTTCATCCAGCGCGTCCATCTGGAACGGAATCTGCTGCTGCAGGCTGGCCAGGAACGGGGCCCAGTGCACGGTCTGCAACTGCGGCTGCGGCAACTTGGCGAACCGCGCATAGCCCCGGATGAAGCCCTCCAGATGGCGTGCACGGTCTTCGATGGTGGAGAAGATCTCCGGCAGGCGGTCGTAGCGCTCGCGCTTGACCAGTTCACCGCCGGAGTGCGCCAGGGACGCAATGGGAGCCAATGAATTATTGAGCTCGTGGCTGATGACGCGGATGACTTTTTTCCAGGTCTGTACTTCCTGCCGGCGCAGTTCGGCGGTGAGCAGGCGGATCAGCAGCAGGTCGTGCGGCCGTCCATTGAGATGGAAGGCGCGCCGCGAAAGATGATAGATCTGCTCATCTTCCTCGTCTTCGCTGTCCTCTTCGCGCACCGCGAACAGGCTGTCGCCGCCCCGCGAAATCGCATCGCGCAGGGCGATCGGCATCTGTTCCAGCAGTTCGGCCAGGCGCTGGCCTTCCAGCTTGAACCCACCGTGCAGCAGCTTGCGCGCGGCCAGGTTGGAGAACACCACGCGCTGCAGCCCATCGCCGCCGGCGGCCAGCAGCAGCATCGCCACCGGCGTGTTCTGCACCATCGTGTCCAGCAGCAGTTCGCGCTGTACCAGCGCTTGCCGCTGCTCCCGCAGCACGTCGCCCAGTTCGCGGTGCG
This sequence comes from Stenotrophomonas chelatiphaga, assembly GCF_001431535.1. Lineage (GTDB taxonomy): Bacteria > Pseudomonadota > Gammaproteobacteria > Xanthomonadales > Xanthomonadaceae > Stenotrophomonas > Stenotrophomonas chelatiphaga. The sequence goes on along the minus strand of NZ_LDJK01000029.1, from coordinate 8,390 downwards.
CCTCCACCAGGTGCCCCAGTTCATCGCGTGCCGGCCAGTGCACGCTGAAGTTGAACTCGCCGTCCTTGTAGCTGCTGACCACGCCGGACAGGGCGCGCATCAGCGAACGCACCGGTGCGATGGCGCGGTTCAGGCTGAACCACATCAACGCCAGCAGCACGATGCCCGACAGGATCGCCACGCCCCAGCCGTGGTCCATCCAGTACGCCAGCAGCCACGGTAGTGCGGCCGCCAGCGCCAGCACCGGCAGCAGGCGCAGGAACAGCTGGAAAGTGAAGGAGCGCTGCCTCATTCGCGTGGAATGCCGAAGCGGTCCATGCGCCGGTACAGCGCCTGCCGGCTCAGCCCGAGTTCGGCGGCGGCCTGGGCAATGATGCCGTGGTTGCTGGCCAGCGCGGTTTCGATGCGCTGGCGGTCGGGGTCGACCGTCGTGCCGGTGCCACGCGGGGCGGCCGGCGCGCGCGGCAGGTTGAGGTCGGCCACGTCGATGCGGTTGCCGATGGCCAGCAGTTCGGCGCGCTGGATCACGTTGCGCAGTTCGCGCACGTTGCCCGGCCACGGGTGGCGCTGCAATGCCGTGCTGGCTGCTGCGGACAGCGGCTTGTCGCCTGCCAGGAAATGTTCGGCCAGCGGCACGATATCGCCGGGCCGCTCGGCCAGCGGTGGCAGCGTCAGCTCGACCGTATTGAGCCGGTAATACAGGTCCTCGCGGAAGCTGCCGTCGCGGATCATCGCGCCCAGATCGGCATTGGTGGCACTGACCACGCGCACCTTGACCTGGCGTTCGCGGTTGGAGCCGAGCCGTTCGAAACGGCCGGTTTCCAGCACGCGCAGCAGCTTCATCTGGCCGCCCAGCGGCAGGTTGCCGATCTCGTCCAGGAACAGCGTGCCGCCGTCGGCGGCTTCGAACTTGCCCTCGCGTGCCTTGTTGGCGCCGGTGTAGGCACCGGCTTCTGCACCGAACAGTTCCGCTTCGATCAGCTCGGCCGGCAGCGCACCACAGTTGACCGTCACGAACGGGCCCTTGGCCACCGCCGAGTTGGCCTGGATGATCTGGGCGATCTTTTCCTTGCCGGCGCCGTTGGGACCGGTGATCAGCACCGGCAGCGTCGACCGCGCGACCTGGCAGGCCAGCGCGATCACCCGTTCGCTGGCCGGATCGGCGAATACCGCACCGCACAGGTCGTAGCGCTGTTCCAGGTCGCTGCGCTGGCGCTGCTCGCGCTGTCGGCGGCGATCCAGCTCGCTGCGCGCTTCGGACAGTTCCAGCAGGTTGTTGACCGTGGTCAGCAGCTTGCGGTCGTCCCAGGGCTTGGGCAGGTAATCGGCCGCGCCGGCCTTCACCAGTTCCACCGCCGTGCCGAGGTGGGTCCACGCGGTCAGCAGGATCACAGGAAGGTCCGGGTGTGCCTCACGGATGCGGGCGAACAGTGCTTCACCTTCTTCGCCGGAGGTGGTGTCCTCGGTGAAGTTCATGTCCTGGATGACCAGGTCCACGGCATGTTCGCGCAGCAGGGCCAGGCCCTGTTCCGGCGACGTCGCCTGCAGGGTGTCGATGTCGTGCAGCGAGAACAGCACGTCCAGCGCAGTGGCCACGCTGGTGTTGTCGTCGATGATCAGGATCGCGGGCATGCGGCAGCTTCTGTTGGCGCCGAGCCGTGCTCGGCGGAACATGGGCGCCGGGCAGGGCACGGCGCCATGGACATCATGGGAGCAGGATATACAAGCCGGGGCGGGTACGCCTCAGCTGCCGCGGGTGGCCACCGCCGGCGGTACCGCCGCGGCGCGCCGGGCCGGGCCGAATACCGCCACCTGGCCCAGCAGCCACAGCAGCACCGCGCCCACCGGCAGGTAGACCAGCGGCATGCGTGGCAGCTCGTAGGTATTCATCAGCGCCAGGTTGATCGCGTAGGCGGCCAGCATGCCCAGCACGATGCCGACCGTGGCCAGCAGGAAGTTCTCGGTCTGGAAGTAGCGCAGGATCTGCCCCCGCGTGGCCCCCAGGGCGCGGCGGATGCCGATCTGCTTGCTGCGCTGCTGCACCCAGAAGCTGGCCAGCCCGACGATGCCCAGTGCGGTCACCACCAGCAGGGCCACGCACACGGTGATCAGCAGGCCGACCATCGCCCGGTCGTTCTTGAAGTAGCTGTCACGCTGCTCTTCGTAGGTGAGTTTCTCGCGCACCAGCCGGTTGGGATCGTTGCGTTCCAGGGCGGCCAGCGCAGCGGTCAGCACCTCCTGGCGGCGCTGCGGATCGGTACGCAGCAGGTACGGGCCTTCGGTGAAGTCGGTCCGCATCGGCAGCAGCAACGACATGTCGGTGTTGTCATCCCAGCCGGTCGGCGTGGCCAGGTAGTCCACGATGCCGACCACGTGCACCGGCTGGGTGCCGATGTAGACCGTCTTGCCAACCGCGGACTGACCCGGGAACAGGCGGTTGGCGGCCGCCTGGCTGAAGATGCCGGAAATCGCCTTGGTGCTGGGGAATTCCTTCATCGCTGCTTCGCGGTCGACGAATTCGCCCGGCTGGAAGTCACGTCCCGCCACCAGGTTCAGGCCGAGCGTGGGCAGGGCATTTTCGTTGACGTTGTACATGGTCGAATGGATGGTCGGCTTCTCCTGCTCCGGCGTCAGCGAGATGCCGCTGTTGGAGGAGCTGGTGCGGAACGGCAGCTGGCTGGCACGGGTCACGCTGGTGACGCCGGGGATCGCACGCAGCGAGGCGATGTCTTCGCGGGTGCGTGCCATGGCATCGGTCTGCTTGCCGATGCCGCTGACCCGCACGACCACCAGTTCTTTTTCGGCCAGGCCGCTGGGCTGGCTGATCTTTTCGATGCGCTGGCTGACCAGGAACAGCGCGTTGCAGACGATGGCGCAGGTCAGCGCGACTTCAAGCACGATCAGCGAGGCGGCGGTCTTGTGCCGGCGCAGGGTGCTGAGGATGGGGCGGATGTCCATGATGATTCCTCGTTGACGTGCTTACTGCGACTTGAGCTGGATGGCCGGGGTGACCTGCATCGCGCGCCACGCCGGCAGCATGCCGGCGGCCAGGCTGGCGAACAGGGTCAGGCCGAGGGCGAGCAGCAGCATGCTGCCGTCCAGATGGGCCAGCTTTGCGTACTCCACCGGCTGCTGGCGCACGGCGTACAGGCCGATCAACGCCAGCCCGATGCCCAGCACGCCGCCGGCCACGCCGACCGCGCCGGCTTCCACCACGCACTGCAGGAAGATCTGGCCACGGCTGGCGCCGAGTGCACGCCGCACGCCGATTTCACCGCTGCGGCGCAGGAACTTGGCCAGCAGCAGGCCGACCGTGTTGATCAGGCACACCACCAGGAAGCCCAGTGCCAGCCAGACCTGCAGGCGCACGTCGCTGGGCACGGCCTTCTTGTAGTCCAGCCATTCCATCACCGTGGACAGGCGGGTGTTGGCCGGGCGCTGGAAGCGTCCCGCCGCGCGCTGCTGGTCGGAGTAGTTGACCAGGTACTGGCGGTAGTCATCGGCCTTGGCCGGGTCCAGTTCAACCCAGAACTGCAGCCACGTGCAGGGTGCGTTGAGGTCCGAACTGGAGCCGGTGGGCGCGGTATCACCGAAACAGTTCATGTTGCCGCTGCTGCCCAGCTTGAGGTCGACCGACGTGGAGAACGGCAGCAGCACGTCTTCTTCCTGCCCATAGGCACTGAAGGACAGGTCGAAGAAGCGCGGTTCGGGCTGCCATGCCTTCAGCACGCCGACCACGCGCAGTGAATGCCCACTGATGGTCAGGTTGCGACCGACACTGTTGGCCCCGTTGAACAGCTTGTCATTGAGCGCCTTGGACAACACCACGACACGACTGCGGCCTTCGTCGTCGGCCGCGGTCCACGGGTTTCCGTACTGGAACGGCACCTCGAACATCGGGAAGAAGTCGGCCGAGGTATAGCGCGAATCCACCGAGAACGGCTTCAGCGTGCTGCCGTCGGGCACGATGGTGGCGCCGCCGGCGGTCATCACCGCCTGGTGCTGTCCGCGCTTCTCGCGCAGCAGCGCTTCGGCATCGAAGCGGGTCATCTGCTCTTCGGGCTCTTCGCCGGGGACGTAGCCCGACTTCGGGCGCGGATCCAGCTGCACGTAGAACAGCCGATCGCTCTTGCCCGGGATCGGATCGCCGGACAGCACGTGGAACACGGTCAGGGTGGTCATCGAGGCGCCGATGCCCAGCGCGATGGCCACCACCATCAACGCGGTCAGCACCTTGTTGCGGCGGAAGCTGCGCAGGGCGAGGCGGACGTAGTAGGCGAACATGGCGGGCCTCACTCGTTGACGGCGGCAATGCGCCGCGCGGTGGCCAGCACCGGCTCGCGCAGCAGGTCGGTGACCTGGCCGTCCACGATGTGCACGTTGCGCTGCGCACGGGCGGCCAGTTCGGGATCGTGGGTCACCATCACGATGGTGGTGCCGGCAGCGTTGATCTCCTCCAGCAGCTCCATCACCCCGCGCGCCATCGTGCTGTCCAGGTTGCCGGTCGGCTCATCGGCCAGCAGCAGGCGCGGGCTGCCGGCCAGTGCACGGGCGATGGCGGCACGCTGCTGCTGGCCGCCGGACAGCTCGCTGGGATAGTGCTTCATGCGCGAACCCAGGCCGACCTGGCTCAGCGCCTTCTCGATGCGCTCGCGGCGCTCGGCTGCGGACATGCCGCGGTAGCGCAGCGGTACGTCGACGTTGTCGAACAGGTTGAGGTCGGGGATCAGGTTGAAGCCCTGGAAGATGAAGCCGATCTTCTGGTTGCGCAGGCGGCTGCGCGCATCGTCGCCCAGCGTGCTCACATCCTGGCCATCGAGCAGGTAGGTGCCGCTGGTGAAGGTCTCCAGCAGGCCGGCGATATTGAGGAAGGTGGTCTTGCCCGAGCCGGACGGACCGGTCACGGCGACGAACTCGCCTTCGTTGACCAGCAGGTCCAGCGAACGCAGGGCATGGGTTTCGACCTGTTCGGTGCGGAACACTTTGGCGACAGCGCGCATCTCAAGCATGGTTCTCTCCAGATTCGGTAAGGGGGGATGTCAGTTGATGGAAACGCGCTCGGCGTCCTTGAACAGGTCGCTGCCGGCGACCACGATGCGATCTCCCGGCTGCACGCCGGACAGGATCTCCACTTCGCCCAGGCTGCTCACGCCCAGCTGCACGGGCCGGCGCACGGCGGTGTTGCCGTCCATGACGTAGGCATTGCCGGTGCCCTGTTCGACGAACGGGCCACGCTCGACCTTCAGCACGTCCTTGCGCGTATCCAGCAGCACGCGCACGGACATGCGCTGGCTCTGGCGCAGACCGGCCGGCTGCTTGTCAGCGAAGCGCACGCGGGCGGTGACCTCGCCGTTGACCACCTCCGGCGACACCGCGCTGATCTCGCCGGCGAACGGCTGGCCACTGCCGCTGGTCAGCTGCGCGGGCATGCCGATCGCCAGGTCGCGGGCAAAGCTTTCCGGCACCTTGATCTCGATTTCGAAGTTGGACAGGTCGACCACGCCCAGCACCGGCGCATTGGCGACCAGGTTGGTGTGCTGCACGGCCTGCACCTGGCCGACCTGACCGTCGAACGGGGCGCGCAGGGTCAGCGCGTCCACCTGGCGCTTGACCTCGGCCACCACCGCACGCTGGCGGTCGGCCAGCAGGCGCTTGTTGCGCGCATCCAGGTCCGCACCCTGGCCCTGCAGGCGGGTGTCGGCCTGGGCGTTCACCAGGTTGATGTCGGCCTTCTTCAAGGCGTCCTGCGCGCGTGCCAGGTCGATCTGCGGCACCGCGCCGCCATCGAAACCGCGCTGGTAGCGCTGCAGGTCGCGTTCGGCGGCCACTTTCTCGATGCCGGCCTGGTCGGTGTCCTTGCGCGACTTGGCGCGGGTCAGGGTGGCATCCAGCGCGGCACGGCTGGATTCGGCTTCCAGCCCGGCAAGGGTGGCCTCTTCCTGGGCCAGCTTGCTGCGCAGTTCCGGGCTGTCGATCAGCGCCAGCTCCTGGCCCTTCTTGACCACGTCACCGGCCACCACCTTCAGGGTCACGGTGCCGGCCGAGATCGCATACAGCACCGGGCTGTTGGCCGCGATCACCCGGCCGTCGGCGGCGATGTCGCGCACCAGGTCGCCGCGCTCCACCTGCGCGATGCGCACCCGGCTGCTGTCGAACGAACGGCTGGCGTTGAGCCAGCCATGCACGGCGAAGGCAATGCCGGCCAGCACCAGCAGCGCGGCGAGCGCGGGCCAGCGGTAGCGGCGCCAGGTGCTGGCGGCCGAACCGGGCGTGGACGTGGAAACGATCTGGTCCTGGGCGGAAGTGTCGCGGATCATCGAAGGGCCTGGGTGGTCGGACTGCCGGTAATGAAGCAGGGAGCGTGCCAACTTCCCCTTCCTTTACGATCAAGCAGTTGCGTTGTCCGCACGGGTGTCCGTGTGTCCGCGGACACCCATGCGGACACTTTCGTTAAGCGGCCAGACGGCCCGGACGGACACCCACGCTAGAATGTGGACATCAACACCAAGGGATGCGGGTCTATGTGCGGAATCGTGGGTGCGATCGCTGATCGCGATGTGGTGCCGGTGCTCATCGAAGGCCTGAAGCGGCTGGAATACCGGGGCTACGATTCGTCGGGCATCGCGGTGCTGGAACAGGGCGCGCAGCCGGACATCCGCCGCGTACGTCGTACCGGCCGCGTCTCGGAGATGGCCAGCGCCGCCGATGCCGAAGGCTTCAACAGCGTGCTCGGCATCGGGCACACCCGCTGGGCGACCCACGGCGGGGTCACCGAAGCCAACGCCCACCCGCACATCAGCGCCGGCGTGGCGCTGGTGCACAACGGCATCATCGAAAACCACGAAGAACAGCGCGAGAAGCTGCGTGCGCTCGGCTACGTGTTCGAATCGCAGACCGATACCGAAGTCATCGCGCACCTGATGCACCATCACCTGAAGGGCGGTGACAGCCTGCTGTCGGCCTTGCAGCGCACGGTCAAGGAACTGACCGGCGCCTACGCATTGGCAGTGATGAGCCGTGCCGAGCCGGATCATTTCGTCTGCGCACGCATGGGCTGCCCGTTGCTGGTCGGCCTGGGCGACGGCGAGAACTTCGTCGCCTCGGACGTCTCGGCGATCATTTCCTCCACGCGCCGGGTGATCTTCCTGGAAGAGGGCGATACCGCCGACGTGCGCCGCGATGGCGTGCAGGTGTACGACGCGCACGACCAGCCGATCGATCGCGGCGTGCACCTGTCCGATGTCTCGCTGGCCTCGCTGGAACTCGGTCCGTACCGTCATTTCATGCAGAAGGAAGTGCACGAGCAGCCGCGCGCGCTGGGCGATACCATCGAAGCGGCGATCGACGCCGGCGGCTTCCCGGCCGAACTGTTCGGCAGGAACGCCGAGGCGGTGCTGTCGGGCATCACCGGGGTGCAGATCCTGGCCTGTGGCACCAGCTACTACGCCGGCATGACCGCGCGTTACTGGATCGAATCGATCGCCGGCCTGCCGTGCAACGTGGAGATCGCCAGCGAATACCGCTACCGCGCTGCGTACGCCGATCCGAAGCACCTGGTGGTCACCCTTTCCCAGTCCGGCGAAACGCTGGATACGATGGAGGCGCTCAAGTACGCCAAGTCACTGGGACACCTGCATACGCTCTCCATCTGCAACGTGCCGGAAAGCGCGATCCCACGTGCCAGCGAACTGGTCTGCTACACCCGCGCCGGTGCCGAAATCGGCGTGGCCTCGACCAAGGCGTTCACGACCCAGCTGGCGGCGCTCTTCCAGCTGACCGTGGTGCTGGGCAAGCTGCATGGCCGGGTTGATGCCACCCGGGAAGCGGACTACCTGGAGCAGCTGCGCTTCCTGCCGGGCAGCGTGCAGCACGCGCTGAACATGGAACCGCAGATCGCCGCATGGGCCGAGCGCTTCGCGCGCAAGAGCAGCGCGCTGTTCCTGGGCCGTGGCCTGCATTACCCGATCGCGTTGGAAGGCGCGCTCAAGCTGAAGGAAATCACCTATATCCACGCCGAGGCCTACCCGGCCGGCGAGCTCAAGCACGGCCCGCTGGCGCTGGTGGACGAGGACATGCCGGTGGTGGTGATCGCGCCCAACGACAGCCTGCTGGAGAAGGTGAAATCCAACATGCAGGAAGTACGCGCGCGGGGCGGAGAGCTGTTCGTGTTCGCCGACCAGGACAGCAACTTCGTCGAATCCGAAGGCGTGCACGTGATCCGTACCCCTCGCCACGCTGGCGTGCTGAGCCCGATCGTGCACACCATTCCGGTGCAGTTGCTGGCGTACCACACCGCCCTGGCACGCGGCACCGACGTGGACAAGCCACGCAACCTGGCCAAGAGCGTAACGGTCGAGTAACCCCCCCCCCGAAAAAGGGAACGGGGGGCG
>NZ_LDJK01000028.1 GCF_001431535.1 Stenotrophomonas chelatiphaga | reverse complement strand
CCCGCGAGGGGGGCTCACCCGTTCGACCAACCCAACGCCGCTTCCAGCGCGCGCAGCCGATCCACCGTCCCCACATCCGTCCAGCGTCCACGATGGTGCTGCCCGGTGACCAACCCCTGCGCCATGAAATGCTTCTGCAGCGGTACCACGCTGAAGCGCGGCGGCGTGCGTTCGCTGCCCGCTGCCGTGCCGATCACCTGCCGCCAGTCGGCCACGATGGACGGCCGGTACACACCAATGCCGGCATAGGTCAGGCAGTCGCCGGCGCGGTCGTGGTGCAACACGCCCTCGGCATCCAGTCGGTAGTCGCCGTGCGGGTGCTGGGCCGGGTTGTCCACCATCACCAGGTGCGCCTGCCCGGCCGGCTCGCGCGGCAAGGTAGCGAAGTCCAAGTCCGTCCAGATATCGCCGTTGACCACCAGGAACGGGGCATCGCCCAGTGCCGGCAGGGCGTTCAGGATGCCGCCGCCGGTCTCCAGCGGGGTGTCGCCTTCGTTGACGAAGTGCAGGCGCATGCCCCACTGGCTGCCATCGCCCAAAGTGGGCGCAAAAGCGCCGGCGAGCCACGAAATATTGACCACCACCTCGCGGACGCCAAGCGCCGCCAACCGTTCCAGGTGCCACACGATCAACGGCTTGCCGGCCACCGGCAAGAGCGGCTTGGGCGTGTGCAGGGTGAGCGGGCGCATGCGCTCGCCCAGGCCCGCAGCGAAGATCAGCGCCTTCATCGGGCCGGTACCGGTTCGCCCTGGGCTGCCATCGCCGGCTTGATGCGCGTATCCAGCAGGTGCTGCAGTCCGGCCAGTTCCCGGTAACGCGGCAGTACTTCATCCAGGTAGGCGATGAAACGCGGTGCGTCGTCCAAGTAATGGCCCTTGCCATCGCGGTAGCGCAGGCGGCTGAAGATGCCCAGGCACTTCAGGTGACGCTGTATGCCCAGCCAGTCGGCATCGCGCAGGAAAACCGCAAGCGCCGGCACCGGCAGGCCGGCCGCCAGCGCGCGCTGGTGGTAGCGCGCCAGCCAGCCATCCACGCGTTCCAGCGGCCAGCTCAGGAACGCATCCTTGAACAGGCTGACCGGGTCGTAGGCAATGGGGCCACGCACCAGGTCCTGGAAGTCCAGCACGGCCGGGCCATCGGCCACCGGCATCAGGTTGCGCGGCATGAAATCGCGGTGGGTCATCACCTGCGCCTGGCCCAGTGCGTTGTCCATCAGCACCTGCTGGGCGGCCTGCAGGCTGGCGCGGTCATCGGCGTCCAGGCTGATGCCCAGGTGGCGCTGCAGGAACCAGTCGTCGAACAACCCCGCATCGCGTTGCAGCAGGGCCTCGCCGAAGCGACCGAAGTCGTCCGGCACCGGCATCCGTTGCAGGGTGAGCAGCTGGTCCATCGCGCGCTCGAACCACGCATCGGCGCTGTCAGCGTCGATCACCTTGGCCAGGGTCGGCCCGCCCAGGTCTTCCAGCAACAACAACCCCACTTCGATGTCTTCGGCCAGCACCGCCGGCACGCGCAGGCCCTGCGCCTGCAGCAGCGCGCGCATGCGCAGCCACGGCCGCACGTCTTCCAGGCCGGGCGGGGAATCCATCACGATGTGGCTGCCAGCGCGGCTGGTGGCGCGCCAGTAACTGCGCATGCCCGCATCCACCGACGCCCGATCCAGCGTGGCCAGTTCATCGCCCAGCCGCGCGCGCGCCCAATGCAGGCGCTGCGCGGCGCGTTCGGGATGGGAAGCGGGATCGTTCATGCAGGCAGCATCCGGGCGCCCGCGGGCGCCGACATCAGGAAGAAGAAAGAAGGATCAGCGACGACCGCCGCTGACCAGGCGGAGCAGGGCCAGCACCGCGACCGCGCCGACCACCGCACCGAGGAAACCGGCCGGTTCACCGGCGGCGTACCAGCCCATGTACTGGCCGAACCAGCCGGCCAGCAACGCGCCGACGATGCCGAGCACGATGGTCAGCAGGCAGCCCATGCGGTTGTTGCCGGGCATGACGAAGCGGCCGAGCAGGCCGACCACGAAGCCGACCAGGATGATGTAGAGCCAGCTGCTGCTGCCGAACAGACCATTCATGGGCATCGAATCCTTTGCACGGAGGGACGCCGCCAGGCCAGGCCGGCGGCGTCGCTCACTTTACCCAGTTCAGCAGCAGCCGTGGCCGCCGTGGCGGGTGCCGCTGTCGGCGGCGACCGGCGAACCACTGGTTTCCCCGCGCAGGCTGGCGGCGTGGTGCTCGCTGATCACCTTGGACACGCAGGCGGTGACCTTCTTGCCCATCGGAATGTGCAGGAACTCGTTCGGACCATGTGCGTTCGAATGCGGGCCGAGCACGCCGGTGATCATGAACTGGGCGCCGGGGAACTTCTCGCCGAGCATGCCCATGAACGGGATGGAGCCACCTTCGCCCATGTACATGGCCGGCTTGTCGAAGAACATCTGGCTGGCATCGTCGATCGCCTTGGTCAGCCACGGCGACATCGCCGGTGCGTTCCAGCCGCTCGAGGCCTTCTCCAGGTCCAGCGTCACTTCGGCACCGTTCGGCGGGTCGCGCAGCAGCGCTTCCTTCAGCAGTTCGCCGCAGGCCTTGCCGTCGGCGGTCGGCGGCAGGCGCAGCGACAGCTTCACTGCGGTATGCGGACGCAGCACGTTGCCGGCCGATTCCAGCGACGGCATGCCGCCGATGCCGGTCACCGACAGGGCAGGGCGCCAGGTGCGGTTGAGCACCAGCTCGGTCAGGTCTTCGTTCATCGGCACCAGGCCGTCGACCAGCGGGAACTTGTCGAAGATGGCGGTATCGACGACTTCGGCGGCGCGCTTGGCCTGCTCCAGGCGCTCGGCGGGAATCTCCACCTGCATGCCGTCGATCAGGATGCGGCCGGTGTCCTGGTCTTCGATGCGCGACAGCAGCTGGCGCAGCAGGCGGAAGCTGGACGGCACCACGCCGGATGCGTCACCGGAGTGCACGCCTTCATTCAGCACCTTGACCGAGAAGTTGCCGCCGGTCAGGCCGCGCAGCGAGGTGGTGCACCACAGCTGGTCGTAGTTGGCGCAGCCCGAATCCAGGCACACCACCAGCGACGGCTTGCCGATGCGGTCGGCCAGGTGGTCGACGTAGGCGGGCAGGTCGTAGCTGCCGGATTCTTCGCAGGCTTCGATCAGGATCACGCAGCGTGCATGCGGCAGGCCCTGGGCCTGCAGCGCCAGCACCGCGGCCAGCGAACCGAAGATGGCGTACCCGTCATCGGCGCCGCCGCGGCCGTACAGCTTGTCATCGCGCAGCACCGGGATCCACGGGCCCAGGTCGTCGTCCCAGCCGGTCATTTCCGGCTGCTTGTCCAGGTGGCCATACAGCAGCACGGTGTCGTCGCCGGTCTCGCTGCCGCTTGCCGGGATTTCCAGGAAAATCAGCGGGGTGCGGCCTTCCAGGCGGACCACGTCGACCTTCAGGCCGGGGATGTCCTGGGCCTTGGCCCAGGTTTCCATCAGGACAACGGCCTGCTCCATGTAGCCGTTCTGCACCCAGTTGGCGTCGAACATCGGCGACTTGTTGGGGATGCGGATGTAATCCACCAGCTGCGGGACGATTTCCTCGTCCCATTTCTGGTTGACATAGTGGCCGAGCTTGGCGCTGTCCATCTGGAGCTCCGAATTGGAATGACTGATCTGCCCATTCTACGCGTGCGGGAAATGGCCGGCTGTGTGCCATAGGGGCGGCTGACGGGGTCGCCCCGTCTTTTCACGTCAGCCGGGGTAGGAAATTTCCTACACGGCGTCGGGTATTTAGCTGGCTGTTAGAAATGTCATCGGGCGATAGTCTGTGTACATGTGGTGACGGACAGTGTCTCTACCGACGGGAATGCCGGTCGGGACAGGTTCGGATCACAAGGAGAACGACGTCGTGCCTTGGTGGATCGTGGTGCGGGCACTGCTTCTGGCGATGGGGATCACGCAGGCCTTTGCGGCCGCGCCGGTCGACATCAACCGGGCAGATGCCTCTGCTCTGCAGCAGGGATTGACGATGGTGGGGCCCAGCCGGGCTGCCGCGATCGTCGAGCACAGGCAGCAGCACGGGCCTTTCCGACGCGTCGAGGACCTGACGCAGGTGAAGGGCATAGGGAAAGCCATCGTCGAACGGAATCGACAGCGGATCACGACCGGGGACATGACGTCCCGGGTGGATCCGGTACCCGGAGCGGTACCGGTGCGGTCCGTGCCAAGGCGTTGATACAGGGGAATTGTCGCGGTTCGCAGGAAGCGGACCCGGGCCGGCCACGGGACGTGGCGGCAGCGACTGGCGCAGGGAGGCGTCAACCACACCAGGATGGTGGCATCACAGACCTGTGGAAGGGGCTGGGATAAACAACCAGGGATGATCGCGGCCTCCGTGCACGGAGCACGCTGCCCCCATCGCAGGATGCGCGGGGTGGCGGGAGGCCGACAAGGACGTTGTCAGGGCCCGGTACGACACATGGCTGTGTCGCCGGGCCTTCTTTTTTTCAGGCCGCCGACCCGTTAGCGTGGGGCCTTGCTCCGGACTGGATGACCGCGCTGATGCGACTGCTGCAGTGTTCCCTGATGATCGCCACGGCGCTTGCGCTTATCGCTCCTCTGCCGCTGAGGGCCCAGGGGCCCGCGCCGGCCGCGCCCGCCAAGGCATCGACCGAACCCGCCGTGCGCGGACCCACCGACCTCAAGCCCGGAGAATACCTCTGGCACCCGGAGATCTCCCCGTCGGGCCCCATCGTGCTGGTGGTCAGCCTGGAAGAGCAGCGCGCCTACGTCTACCGCAACGGCATCGCGATCGGCCTGAGCACCATCAGTTCGGGCAGGGCGGGCCACGAGACGCCGACCGGGGTGTTCACCATCCTGCAGAAGGACAAGGACCACCGCTCCAACATCTACAACAGCGCGCCGATGCCCTACATGCAGCGGCTGACCTGGGATGGCATCGCCCTGCATGGGGGCGCGCTGCCCGGGCACCCGGCGTCGCACGGCTGCGTGCGGTTGCCGCAGGCCTTCGCGCAGAAGCTGTTCAGTGCCACCCAGCGCGGCGATACGGTGGTGGTGGCCGATGCCAAGAGCTCGCCGATGACCCTGGCCTACCCGGCCGTGCTGGCCCCGGTCACCAGCCGCGGCCAGTCGCTGCCGGAGGTCCCGGCCGGCACGGAAACGGCGGCCTACTGGAACGAACAGGATGCCCCGGCCGGCCAGGTCGGCGTGCTGGTGAGCCTGCATGACCAGCGCGTCTACGTGCTGCGCGATGGCGTGCTGATCGGTGAATCACCGCTTGCGGCCTCGGCCTTGCCGGCCTTCGATGGCACCACGCTGTTCGTGATGGGCGAAGGCTACGCCGACCATCCCAGTCCGCTGGATGCGCACCAGCGGTTGCACCGCTGGACCGCCTATCCGTTGCTGGGGCAGGCCGATGCGAAGGCCACGCCGGACCTGCTGGCCACGCCATCGCTGCCGATGGCCCTGCCGCCGGATTTCGCCCGCAAGCTGTACGCCGCGCTGGTCCCGGGCACCACGCTGCTGGTGACTTCGCTGCCAGCGGTACGCCCAAGTGCAGCTGAACCGGGTTTGCAGCCGGTGTTGGAATCCGAGCCGGCCGGGTCCACCCTGTAAGGTCTGCATCCAACCTCGTGTTGCTGCCCAGATGAAACCGCCACGCCCCCGCTGGATGGCTGCCGTCGGCCTGTTCACCGCCTGCAGCCTGCCTGCCCTTGCACAGACCCCGCCCGCTGCGGCGTCCAGCCCCGACCTGGGCGCGATCCTGGCCCGGGTTGCGCCCAATGCAGACCGCAAGGTGCTGCAGCTGGCCGCCAGTGCGATGCGCTGTGCGCTGCGCCGTCCCGAACTGGGCGTGGTGCCCGATCGCCTGGGCGTGATCGACTATTCGCGACCATCCACCCAGCAGCGCCTGTGGGTGTTCGACCTGCGTCGGCAGCGCCTGCTGTTCGAGGAATGGGTCGCGCATGGTCGCAACAGCGGCGCGGACCGCACCGAACACTTCTCCAATCGCGAGGGCAGTTTCATGTCCAGCATCGGGGCGTTCACCGCGCAGGAAACCTACGTCGGTGGCAATGGGTACTCGCTGCGCCTGGACGGGCTGGAGCCGGGTTTCAACGACCATGCGCGCGAGCGGGCGATCGTGATCCATGGCGCGCCCTACGTGAACCCGTCCGCGGCGCGCCTGCAGGGCCGGCTGGGCCGCAGCCTCGGCTGCCCCGCCGTACGGCTGACGGTGGCCAAGCCGCTGATCGACGCCCTGAGCGGCGGCACGATGGTGTTTGCGTACTACCCGGACCAGGACTGGTTGAAGCGCTCCCAGCTGCTGGACGCCGACTGTGGCGGCCGCCTGGCCAAGCGCTGACCGCGCCGTTGCGTTCGTCTGCGCGAAGGCGGCACGGCACAATGGGCGCATGAACGCCGCCGACATCCTGCAGCATCCCAGCCAGCTCATCCCCAGCGTCGACTACCGTCGCGAGCGCTGGCGCAATGGCCTGGGCTGGACGCGTGAAATCCTGCGCCTGCCGTTGCAGGGCGAAGATTGGGCGCTGCGTCTTTCAATCGCCGAAATCGAATCAGACGCTGCGTTTTCCAGCTTCCCGGGCGTGGATCGCGAGCTGGTGCTGCTGCACGGAAACGGGGTGCGCCTGCGCTTCGATGATGGTCGTCTGGACGAGGCGCTGCCGCCGCATGGTCGCGTGCGGTTCGCCGGCGAACAGGCACTGCACGGCGAACTGGTCGACGGCACCACCCATGATTTCAACCTGATGTGGCGGCGCGACACGCTGACCGCGCAACTGCTGCACCGCCCGATCGTGGGGCCGATGTATTTCTTCACCGAACCCGACGTGGCGTGGGCCATCCATCTGCTGGCCGGGCAGGCACGGTTCGACGCCGACGCCGGCCTGCCGCCGATGCAGCAGGGTGATACCGCTTGGCTGGCCGCCGGCGCGCGTCGCCGGCATGCCCTGCACGGCGGCGGTGAACTGCTGGCGATCCGGCTGGGTCCGGCGGTGCCGTAACGCGTGCTTCCGTTGTGCGTGCTTCTGTAGCGTGTGTTTCAGTACACGTCGCGGCGGTAGCGTCCGGCCAGCACCAACGCCTCTTTTCCTTCCGCGCCCAGCACCTGTTCGATCACCGCATCCACCGCCGGCGCCATGCCCTGCAGGCTGCCGCAGACCAGGATGGCGGCACCTTCATCGACCCACCGGCGCAGCCGTGCGGCTTCGGCCAGCAGGCGATCCTGCACGTAACGATGGGCACCGCCGTCGCGGCTGAACACCGCATCCAGGTGCTCCAGCATCCCGCGCTGCTGCATCTGCAGCAGTTCATCGCCGAAGTGGAAATCGTGCGCGGCATGGCGTTCACCGAACAGCAGCCAGTTGCGGCTGGCGCCGGCGGCCTCACGTTCGTGCAGGTGCGCGCGCAGGCCGGCGATGCCGGTGCCGTTGCCGATCAGGATCAACGGTCGCGTGCTGGCCACGCCATGGAAATTGGGGTTGCGGCGCAGGCGCAAATCGATCGTGCCGCCGACCGCTGCCACATCGCACAGCCAGCCGCTGCCGATGCCCGGCGTGCCGTCGGCGCGCAGCTGGCGGCGCAGCAGCAGTTCCAGCGCGCCGTCGTGCATCGCCGAAGCAATGGAGTATTCGCGATGCGGCAGCGGCTGCAGCATCGACAGCAACGTCTGCAGGTCGCCGCCCGCGGTGACACCGGGCAGCTGCGAACGTGACAACCGCGCCTGCAGGGTCTGCCCGTCGGCCAGCAACGTGTCGCCCTGCAACTGGTGCCGTTGCAGCCACGCCTGAACCACCTGCGGCGCATGCCGTGGGCCGATCTCGGCGATGTCGCCGGCCTGCCACGTCGCCTCGCTTCCGGCTTCGGCCAGCGGTGGCTGCAGCCTCAGCCAGTGCACCGGTCTACCCGCGCTGCCGGGATTGAGGTGTTCGCGCTGCAGCAGCGTCCACGCCTGGTAGTCCACCGGACTCCAGTCCGGCTGGTCACTGGCATCGCCGCCCAGTTGGCCCAGAAGTTGCTGCCAGTGGCGCAGGCTGGCCGGATCGGCGTTGTCCACTTCCACCGTGTCGAACATCGCGTGCGCGCCATGCCGGCGCAGCCAGTCATCCAGCTGTTGGCCGAATGCACAGAAGTGCGCATAGCTGTGGTCGCCCAGCGCCAGCACGCCGTAGTGCAGGTGGCCCAGCGAGGGGGTTGCGGTCATCAGCCGGCGCAGGAACGGGGCGGCATGGTCGGGCGGATCGCCCTCGCCGGTGGTGCTGGCGATGAACAACGCGCGTTCGCTGTCCGCCAGCAGCGCGGCATCCAGCTGCTCGATGCTGCGCAGCCGCACCGCAAGGCCGGCACTGCGCAGGGCATCGGCACTGCGTTCGGCCAACTGTGCGGCGAAGCCGGTCTGGCTGGCCCATACCAGCAGGATCGGCCGCTGCGCTGGATCGATCCGCTCGCGGCGTGGCCGTCCCTGCCACCACAGCAGGGCGCACAGCGCGGCATAGCCGCCCACGCTGGCGATCGCGGTCCACAACGCAGCGCGGCGCGGGGCAGGCATCCAGCCGTTGTCGTCCAGATGCAGGCGCAACAGCAGCCAAGCCACCGCCGCCAGCGCCAGCAGTACCAGCAGGTTGCCGAGCAGCGCGCGGGACGGGCGCAGGCTCATGGCAACAGTGCCTGGAAGGCCGGGCTTAGGGTTTCCAGCGGGCCATCAGCGCTGCGCTCCAGGAAGCGCGCCGCCACCTGCAGGCGGGTGGCCAGTTCCAGGCCGGCATCGCGGCCCAGCACGGTCAGCGCGGTCGCCCACGCATCGGCGTGCATGGCATCGGCGGCCACCACGGTCACCGCCGCCGCCGCGCGCTGTACCGGCCGGCCGCTGCGCGGATCCACGCTGTGGCTTATCTGCTCGCCGTCGTGCTGGTAGTGGTGCCAGCGGTCACCGGAGGTGGCGATCGCCCGGCCATCCAGTTCCAGCACGCGTGGCGGGGTGGGCGTGCGCGCGTCTTCTTCTGGTGCCGATTCCACCAGCACCCGCCACGGCTGTCCGTCAGGCTTGCGGCCATAGCCGTGCAGTTCCCCACCTACTTCCACCAGCGCGGCGCCGATCTGCTGGCCCTGCAGCCAGCGCACCACCTCGTCCACGCCGAAGCCCTTGGCGATGGCCGACAGGTCCAGTTCCAGACCGCCGGGCTGCAGCAGCACATCGCCCTGCCATTGCAGCTTCTGCCAGCCGCAGCGTGCGCGTGTGGCTTCGACCGCCTGCGCATCCGGGCGGCCCCGCGCGGCGGCGTGTGCACCAAAGCCCCACAGCGCCACCAGCGGGCCGAGCGTGGGATCGAAGGCGCCGTTGCTGGCTGCCGCTACGTGCTGCGCGCAGGCCAGCACGTGGCGGGTCTGCGCTGGCAACGGGTGCCAGCTGCCGGCCGCGGCACGGTTGTAGCGGCTCAGGTCGGATGTCGGTTCCCAGGTGCTCATCTGCGCCACGACGCGGTCCAGCTGGGCCTGGATGCCGGCGTGCAGCGGATGCAGGTCGCGGCTGCGCGGCAGCGCCAGTGATACCGACCACGAGGTGCCCATGGTGGTGCCGCCGAGGCGTGCGATATCGAGTAGCGGGTTGGTCATCGGCAAGTGCGTGCAAGGTGCCTGTGGAGCCGGGCCAGGCCCGGCTCCGGGGTTCATCATTGCGGCAGCACTTCCAGCGTCGCCACGTAGCTCAGCCTACGCTTTTCAGCCTGCTTCACCGACGTCTTGTTGTCTTCGGTGCCGGTTTCCAGCCAGTACATCCCGGCTTCCGGCCAGCTCACCTTGATCTCGCCCTTGGCATCGCTGGTGACCTTGATCTCGTCCTGCGCATTGCGGTAACGCGTAGCGCCGCGCACGATCTCGAACTCCAGGCCTGCGGTGGGCTTGCCGTCCACCAGCACGCGGAAGGCCGCTTCCTCGCCGGCGAACAGATCGTTCGGGTGGCCCACCGCGATCAGCTCGATGCCCTTGTTGGTCGGCTTCAGTGCGGTGGCATTCGGCGCGCCATTGGTGACGAAGGTTTCCACCCGGCCGACGGATTCGGACACCTGCACGTTTTTCGCTTCCTTCGGCAGTTCGCCGAAGCTGGCCGCATTGCCGCGCCAGCGCTTGCGCTCGCCATTCAACTCGTAGGTGGCGAACAGGCCGTCGTTGACCGAGGCGATGCGGTAGGTGCCGGCCTGCTTCAGCTCGATGTCGAACACGCTGCGGAACTTGCCGGTGGCACCGTTCTGCGGCTGCACGCTGCTGCCGTCCGGGGCGGTGACCACCACCGATTCCAGGCGCAGCGGTACGTGGTTGAAGTAGAACAGGTCGTTGGACACGGCACCGTCCACGGTGATCCACGGGTTGGTACCGGCGATCACCGTCTGCGACGGCAGCAGCCAGGCCTTGTGGGCCAGCGCGGAGAACGGAAGGGCAGCGGCCAGGGCGGCGGCGAGGACGAGCGTGCGCTTCATCGGGATGACACTCCAAAAAAGAGAAAGTAGGAACCGGGGTCGGATCGCTTCTGCGGTGCAGAAGGGACCTGACCCCATGCGGGACCCGGTCAGGGCTTGACGGCGAGGGTGACCTTGCCCAGTTCGGTGCTGCCCTGCGCCGAAGCGTTCTGCGCGGTCTTGGCCGGCCAGCTGAAAGGCACCTTGACCAGTTCACGGCCGCCGACTTCGCGCGCCGCTTCCACCACCAGCGTGTAGTTGCCCGGCGCGAGGTCCTTCAGCGCCGGCTGGCGATCGTTGAACGACAGCGCGTGGGTGCCGACCGGACGTGTCGGACCGGTCACCCCGTCCACCGGCACCTCCAGCGTGCGGCCACTCTTGCGCCACCACTGGCGCAGGTCCGGCAGCCACTTGGTGCCATGGCCTTCGCTGTTGCCGGTCTGCTGGTACCAGACCGACAGGTTGGCGGCGACTTTCTGGTCAGCGCCTTCCAGCCAGATCGCCACGTACGGACGGTGGTACTCGGCGACGTTGAGCTTGGGCACTTCGACGTTGATGTCCAGCGTGGTCGCATAGGCCGGCGAGGTGGCCAGCAGGCCGCTGAGGGCGATGGTGAGGGTGACGCGCATGGGCGGCTCCAGCAGGAAAGGGCAGGGAAGGTCAGTGGATCAACAACAGGGCGATCAGCAGCGGAATCATCAGGCCCAGGCCGACCAGCGGCCAGGTCATGCGCCGCTGCCGCGCATGCAGGTGCAACAGGAACAGGCCGGTGATGCAGAACACCAGGCAGGCCACGGCGAACACATCCAGGAACCAGCCCCACGCCGGGCCGGCATTGCGCCCTTTGTGCAGGTCGTTGAGGTAGGACACCGCCCCGCGCGAGGTCGATTCGAACTCCACCGCGCCGCTTTCGCGGTCGATGCTCAGCCAGGCATCGCCGCCGGGACGCGGCAGTGACAGGTAGATCTCTTCCGGCGACCACTCCGCGGCGCGGCCACCGATGGATATATCCAGTTCGGCATCCAGCCACTGGCGTGCGGCACGCGGCAGCGGCGCATTGCCGTCTTCGCGCGTACCCAGTTGGCCCAGCACTGCGGCGGGCAGCTCCAGCTGGCGGTTGTCCACCTGCGGGGTCGCTTCGATTTTCGCCGCGTGGTTGAGCGTGATGCCGGTAGCGGCGAACAGCAGCATGCCGACCAGGCAGACGGCCGAGCTGATCCAGTGCCATTGATGCAGCGTGCGCAGCCAGAAACCGCGGCTTTGCTGTTGCTGCACGGTAGTAGAGACAGAACGGCTCACGCAGATGGGCAGGGCTCAGGGAGAGGGGGCATTACAGCATTGATGAGAATTGTTCGCAATTAGCGGGTGGGGTAGCGGTGGGTGAGGACCGTTGGTCCTCACGCCTTGTGACGACCAACGGTCGTCACCCACCAGGCAACATGACGGCCAGCGGCCGTCACTACCAAGCAGGATGACGGCCAGCGGCCGTCACTACCCTCAGAACGAGACGTTCAGGCTGACCCAGACGCTGCGCGCTTTGTCCTTGTTGTTGTAGTCATCCTCGAACAGCACTTCGCTGGTGCCATCGGCATAGGCGCCGTTGCCGTCCAGGTCGGTGAAGGTGGCCTGGTAGGTGGTGAAGTCGCGGTCCAGCAGGTTGTTGATGCGCGCGTTCACGGTCAGCCACTCGGTCGCCTTGTACGAGGCGCCCAGGTGCAGCACGGTGTAGTCCTTGTAGTACAGCGGCTGGTTGGTGACCGCGCTCACGGCGCGGTAGCGCTTGGAGCGCATTTCACCGGTCAGGAACACGTTGAAGCGCTCGCTGGCCTGCCAGTCGAAGGTGGCGTTGGCCATGTGCTTGGCGCTGTTGCCCAGCGGCAGGCCCTTCTCCGCGCCGCTCTTCTGTTCGCTGTCGGTATAGGTGTAGTTGGCACGCAGTGCGAAGCGTTCGCTGATCTCCCAGCGGCCGGCCACTTCGGCGCCCTGGATCACCACCTCGTCGATGTTGACCGTGCGCGAGCTGCTCGCATAGCCCAGTTCGGCGTACTCGCCGGAACTGGTGCAGGCCTGCGCGAAACCGGGGCCGCACGGCTGCGAGGTGATCTTGTCGTCGAACGTGTTGTGGAACACGGTGGCATTGGCGCTGTGGCCCTGCGGGTGCTGCCAGTACACCGCCAGTTCGGTGCTGGTGCTGGTTTCCGGCTGCAGGTCCGGGTTGCCGTACATCGGCGACGTGCCCTGTCCACCGAAGCCGGTCACCCCGTCATACAGCTGGGTGGTCTTGGGGGTCTTGAAGCCGGTGCTGACGCCGCCTTTGATGGTCCATGCTTCGCTGAGCGTGTACACGCCGTACAGGCGCGGGCTGAGGTGGTTGCCGAACACTTCATGGTCATCGAAACGCAGGCCGTAGGTCAGCGCGAACGGTTCGGTGATGTTCCAGGTGTCCTCGGCGAACAGCGAGTACATGTTGTGGTCCTGGACCTGGCCGGGATTGCCGCTTTCCATGCCGAACACACCGTCGGTCAGCTCACCGCGGATCACCTGCGCGCCGACCACCGCGACATGTTCGCCGGCGGCCTGGAAGGGGATGTCCAGCTTGGCATCGAGGGTGTACTGCGCGCTTTCCAGCGTGCGCTTGGGACGTGGCAGGAAGGCGGCTTCGGCGGCGGCGCGACGCTGTGCCTCGGTCTGGCCGACGTAGGCCCCGGTGCCGTTGAGCATCTGCAGCAGCTGGCGGCGTTCGTCCACGGTGAACGGCATGGTGCGGCCATCGTTGTTGGTGGCCACGTGGGCCAGCGACACCAGGCTGCGGCCGAAGCTCCAGTCGCCTTCATGGGTCAGCGCCCACGCATCGCGGGTGAACTCCTGGCTGGCGCTGTAGCCGACGCGCGGATCGGCGCGCGTGCAGTTGCGGCGGGTGATGCAGGTGGTGGAGTTGCCGCGCCAGATCGAGGCGATGCCATCGACGGTGCCGACCGGGTATTCCTCTACGCCGGCGTCGTTGATCTTGATCGAATTGTCGTATTCCTGGCGCGAGGTATCGAAGTCCAGGGTGATGCGCTGGGCATCGGTGGCATTCCATTCCAGGCTGATGCCACCGGCCTTGTTGGTGTTGTCCACGGTCTTGCCGCCCGCGCCGAAGCCCAGCGGGCGGGTGTGCTCCACGCCGGCCGGATCGGTGGACGGCGAATACACCGGGTTGGAGGCCTTGCGGTCATACCAGCTGGCACGCGCGCTGAGGTTCAGCACGCCCGGCACCAGCGGGCCGGTGATGAAGGCATCGACGGTACTGTCATCGCCGAACTGGTCATCGGTTTCGAAGGTGCGGCCGATCGTGGCCGAACCGTGCCAGCTGTCCAGCGCGCGCTTGGTGATCACGTTGATCACGCCGCCCATCGCATCGGCACCGTACAGGGTGGAGGCCGGGCCGCGGATCACTTCGATGCGCTCGATCGCATCCAGCGGCGGGATGTGGTTGAACTGGTTGCCGCCGAAGTTGTTCGGGTAGATGTCGCCGTGGTTGTTCTGCCGGCGGCCGTTGATCAGCAGCAGCGTGTAGTCCGAG
Source organism: Stenotrophomonas chelatiphaga (assembly GCF_001431535.1). Taxonomy (GTDB): domain Bacteria; phylum Pseudomonadota; class Gammaproteobacteria; order Xanthomonadales; family Xanthomonadaceae; genus Stenotrophomonas; species Stenotrophomonas chelatiphaga. Next base: position 20,244 of record NZ_LDJK01000028.1, on the reverse strand, counting down.
CCCATGCCGCGCATGGACACCGAGCCCTGGCCGGTCTTGTCGCGGGTTTCGCCCACGTCCACGCCTTCCAGGTCGCGCACGGCATCCAGCAGGGTCATGTACGGGCGCTTGGCCAGTTCTTCGCGGGTGATGACCGAGATGCTGGCCGGTGCATCGGTGATCTTCTGTTCGAAGCCGGACGCGGTGACCACCACCTGGTCCAGGGTGCGCGGCGCGGCGACTTCCGCGAAGGCCGGCGCGGCCAGGGCGCACAGCAGGGCGCTGGACAGGACGGTGCGGGAAACGGATGAACGCAGACGATGGCGCTGGGCCATGGCAGTAACTCCAAAGGGTGCTGGAAAGCGCCGCAGCCGGGCCGGTGGCGCGGTGCAGTGCGAAGGGCCCGGTCCGGGCCGACGGGAAATGACGCGGCAGAAGCGATCAACGCGCATGCCCCAGGCAGGGCCTGCGCGGAAGGTGGATCAGGCCAGCGGAGGCGCCTGGCCGCGTTGCTGGCGGCGTCCGGGCGCATCGGCGCGGGGCGGCTGCGCGCTGGCATGCCGCCAGTCGCGGGAACGGTCAGCGGTGTCGGCCGGCGTGTGCGCCAACAGGGTCCAGCCGAGCACGGCGATGGCAGCGGCCGGGCCGGGCGTGGTCTGCGCCGCAGGGGGTTGGTCGGTCAGTGACGTGCGGCGCAGCTTCGCCGGTGCCTGTTCGTGCAGCGGCACGTCGCCGCCGCCGCGTTCCTCCACCGGCAGCGGCGCCTGCAGCACGGCCGACGGCGCATGCGGGTCGGCACCCGGTGCGAGCAGCGGCAGCGAGCCCAGCAGCAACGCCAGCATGGCCACCCACGCCAGCAGACCGGCCAGCGCGGGACGCTGGCCGCGCATGGCGGCGCCGAGCTGATGGTGGCGATGTTGAGAACGCAAGAAGCACCCCGGATGGTGGCCGCCTGCAGAGCGCGGCGTGTACGAGGTGTGATTGTAGTGAGAGCTGTTGTTATTCGCAAATGATAGCTGTTCGCACTAACAGCCGCCGCCAGTGCACCTTGGCGCACTGGCGGCCTTGCCTTCAGGGCACACTGACCCGCACTGCAGAGACCTTTCCGTTGAGTCCATTCACATGGTGATGCTTGACGGCCATGTATTCGTTTTCGCCACTTTCTTCCAGCGTGACAACAGTCCAGACCTTCGTCAGGTCCTGCTTGATGCGGAACGTCGTGTAGTCATCACTTGTAGATCCGGAAGGCGAGTCATAAAGGGTGATGACAGTCCCCTTTTTCGCGGCCATCACCTTGACCGAGCGCGCGTCATCATTGTGGCAGCTGGGCTCGTTCTTGATGTTCCAGAAGCTGCTGCGGGTGAGCCCGAACGCGCATGAGATCCGCTGCGTCCCGCCATCGCCGCGCATCAGGATGACCGCAGCTTCCCCATGCGGGCTGGCCGCCGGCTCGACCTTGATATGAGACACCTTGCCGGCCAGCCCGTTGCCGCCCGAGTAGAGATAGCGGAAGGCGGGTCTGTACTGCACGCTGTCCAACGTATTGAGCACCACCGGCGAATCCCAGGGGATATCCCGATCGATGTTGAGCACGCCGAAGTCATCATCACGGCCGCCGTCGGCACGATCATGGAACGTGATCCGCTGTCCCTTTTTCACTCCCCGGATCTTGAGCGAGCGCATCTCATCGTTCTCGCACCCCAGCCGTTCACCGTCTTTCATGCTCCAGTTGTGAGCGATGGCGGAGCTGAAGCCGCACACCACGTTCTGCGTGGCGTCGTCGCCTTCGTAGGCGACAACCCCGCCATTGTTGCGATGCTCCACGTACTCCAGGGCGTCGCCGCGTTCGACCGAATCGATGGCGACGAAGTTGGGCATCCGCTTGCAATGCTTGATTTCACGCGCCTCGATGTACTCCCAATGGTTGTCGTAGTCACCATGGATCAGCTCAGGCACCTTGTGGAAATGATTCATCAGGAACAACCGTTTCCAGCCTTTCAGGCCGGTTTCCGTGTTCAGCGGTATGCCGTTCCAGCGCGTGGTGCAGCTGAAATCATGCTGGCCGATGGTGTCGCCGATGTTGTAGGTGTTCTGGACCATGATGTCCTGGTCGAACATCACATGCGACGTTGAATTTGTCAGGTCTCCGCTGATCTTTTGATCCTGGCTGATCAACAGCAGGCGTTGGTTGGAGGACTGCAGCTCCTTGATCGTGGGCCAGTTCTTGTGCGCTTGCCAGCTGGGGCTTCTTGGATTGAACGTGTGCTTGAACAGATCGGGACGCTGGTCGCGCAAGCGCTCCAGATCTGCCTTCTCGATGTAGGGTTCAAGGTGTATCGCAATGACCGCGGAAGGATGGGTGTCAAGGAAGCGCTGGATCGTCTCCAGGTCGCGTGACAACGGCGCAACGCGGGAAATGGCCGGATTGCATGTTCCGTGGCAGACGTAAAGCTCGCCACTTTTCTTATGCACATCCAGCATGAAGCCGCGCACGCCGCGGTCGAGCTGCTGTTGGATGGTCAGGCGCTGGTTCGGCAGCACGCCGGCATGATTGAACGCGTTGTGCGCCATTACCATTACGATCTCGTCCAGGCGCTTGGAGGAGTCGGCGATGTGATCCGGGCGTGCGAGCTCGGCGTGTGCGGTGGTCGAGACGGCGAGCAATGCGCAGGCGGTCAGCGGGCGCAGGGATGAAGTGTTGCAGGCAGTTCTGCATGACATGGTAGCGTCCTGGGGAAAGCAGGAACTCCAGAATATGCATGCCACTGGGCCGCACCATCAGTTGCCTTACGGTGTTGCTGTAGGTGGGTCGCACCTTGCCTGTTGGGTCGAACGGTCTGCGCAAAGCAGACAATTCCAGAAGTCGGCCTGCAACGGCCACGCCGCAATCTCAGACCTCGCTCCAGCGTCGCAGCAGGTTGTGGTACACCCCGCTCAGCTGCAGCACGGCGGCCGCATCGGCCTGGCTTTGCCGCAGCCGCTCGATGGAGGTATCCATCTCCCACAGCAGGCGCCGCTGGGCATCGTCGCGGACCATGCTCTGCACCCAGAAGAACGAGGCCACGCGCGCACCGCGGGTGACCGGGTTCACCTGGTGCAGGCTGCTGGACGGATACAGGATCAGGTCGCCGGCCGGCAGCTTCACCTCGTGCTCGCCGTAGGTATCGCTGATGATCAGCTCACCCCCGTCGTAGGACGCCGGTGCTGACAGGAACAGGGTGCAGGAGACATCCGAACGCAGGTGCCCCTGCGCGCCATGGGCCATCACCGCGCCATCGACGTGGAAGCCGTAGGTGCCGCCACCCTGGTAGCGGTTGAAGCGCGGCGGCAGGATCTTCAAAGGCAACGCGGCAGCAAAGAACAGTGGATTGCGCTGCAGGGCCGCCAGCACCACCCCACCCAACCGCGCTTTCAGTGGCGAGCCGTCGGGCAACTGCTCATTGCGCTTGACCTGCGCGCCCTGGCGGCCGACGGTCTCGCGGCCATCGGTCCAGTCGGCCTGTTGCAGCGCGTCCTGCAGTTCGCCGAGTTCCTCGGCAGTGAGCACGTTGGGGATGTGCAGCAGCATCGTGTCCGTCCGGTAAGGGAGAAGGCGCGGGACGCGTGGGCGTCCCGCGCGCTGGGTTCAGAAGCGGAAGTCCGCGCTGAGCAGGAACGTACGCGGCGTGCCCGGGGTGTAACGGTAGCCGCTCTTGTTGATCGCAGCCACATACTGCTTGTCGAACACGTTGTAGGCATTCAAGCGCAGCACCAGCGCTTCGTTCACCGCGTACGACAGCACCGCGTCGTACACCGTGTACGACTTGGTGAAGGAGGGCGTGCCGACGGCGCCGTCGGTGCCGCGATGCATGGCGCTGCTGTAGCGCACGCCGCCGCCCAGCGTCAGCCCGAACGGCAGCGCATAGGTGCTCCACGCAGTGAAGGCGTCATCGGGGGTGTAGGTCAGGTTGCTGGTGCCGTCCGCCGCTACGTTGGCGCCTTCCTTGACCTCGGTGTCCAGGTGGCTGTAACCGGCCGACAGCGACCAGTTGTCGGTGACGCGGCCCACGGCGGACAGTTCCACGCCCTTGACCCGCTTGCTGCCGGTCTGGGTCGGGTTGCCGGCATCATCCAGCACCTGGGTGTTGATCTCGTTTTCCACATCGGTCTGGAAGATCGCCAGGTTCAGCGCCAGCGCATCATCAAGGAAGGCCCACTTGCTGCCCACTTCGAAGGTCTTCGCTTCCTGCGGGTCCAGGCGCGGGTTGTCCAGGCTGCTGGCCGAACTGCTGAGGGCGAAATTGCTGCCGCCCGGCGGCTGCTGCGAGAGCGCGTAATTGGCGTAGATGCTGGCCGTATCACCGGCTTTGTACAGCACGCCGAGCTTCCAGTTGAGCAGCGTGTCCGATGCTTCCAGCGTCGGCGTCTGCAGCACCGTACCGACCGGGTTGGTGCCGCAGGCCGGACCCGCCCGGCCGCCGCACACCACCGAACTGGCGTATCGGGTGTCGTAGTGGTCGGCGCGCACGCCGGCGGTCAGAAGCAGGCGCTCGCCCAGGTGCAGGGTGTCGAACAGGTAGGCCGACCAGGTGGTGGTCCTGCCATGTGCATCGGCGCCGTTGTGGGCCCAGGTCAGGCCACCGACGTTCCAGTCCGGGGCGTACAGGTTCGCCGCCGGCCAGCTGCTGCCACCGGTGACGGCCTGGCCGAAGCTGTCCATCTCTTCGCGGGTGTATTCCAGGCCGGTGCTGAGGTTGTGCGCGATGGCGCCGGTGGCGAAGTCCGCGCGCAGGTTGAGCTGGTCGGTCAACAGGGTGTTGCGCTGGTCCTTCAGCGTGGGCAGGCTGCGCGCGATGGTGTACGTGGACAGGTCGTTGCGGTCGGTGTAGCGGATGTTTCCCGTCGGTGCGCCGTTGGCGGCGCGGGTGCCGGTGCCCATGAACGCAGTGAGCAGGTAGTCCTGTTCGGTGCGGCCCCAGCGCGCGGTGTTGGTCAGGCGCACGGCATCGTTGAAGTCATGTTCGATGCGGAAGGTGGCCATCTTCGCGCGGACATCGTCATGGTCGGCGCGGGTGCCATAGAAGTTCTGCGGATCCACCGGGTGGCCGGCCAGCACTTCCAGGGTGGGCTGCGGGATCCAGCCGGGCAGGCCGAGGGTCGGCACGCCGCCATCGGGCACGTTGTCCTGGTCCACGTAGAGCAGGTTGAGCACGTAGCGGGTATCGGTGCCCAGGCCGAATGCCAGCGACGGCGCGATGCCCCAGCGCGAGTTGTTGACGTGGTCGCGGCCGGGCTGGTCGCTGTCCTGCCAGACGGCATTCAGGCGCAGCGCACTGGTCGCCCCCAGCGACTGGTTCCAGTCGGCGGTGGCGCGGCGCTGCTGGTCGCTGCCCAGGCTGGCGGTGCCGGACACTTCATCGTGCAGGGTGGCCTGCTTGCTGACCATGTTGATCGCACCGGTGGGCGCCGAGCGGCCGTTGTCGGTGCCCGCCGGGCCCTTGGTGATCTCCACCTGTTCGGTGTTGAACACATCGCGCGAGATCGAGCCCAGGTCGCGCACGCCGTCCACGAACAGGCTGCTGGAGGTGTCGAAGCCACGCATGTACAGCGCATCACCGGTGGCGGTGTTGCCGTTCTCACCGACGAAGAAGGTTCCCACGCCCGGGCTGTTGCGCAGCGCTTCGGTCAGGGTGGTGGCGCCCTGCTGGTTGAACAGGTCGGCGGTGATCACCTGTATGGTCTGCGGGGTGTCCTGCAGCGATTGGGTGAACTTCGGCGAGGCGACCTTGTCGGCCTTGTAGCCGCGGGTGGCGTGCACGTCCACCTTGTCCAGCGTGCGTGCGCCGTCGTTGCTGTCGGCGAAGGCCAGCGAGGGCAGGGCGGCCAGACCGAGGCCCGCGGCAAGGCTGGCGGTGGCCAGCGGCAGGGGACGGAACGCGGAAGCGTGCTTACGGCTTTTGATCGGGTTCATGGGCAGGAATTCGATGATGGCGGGTAGCTGTCCGCCAGGCGACAACAGGGCAGCGGCCGGTGGATGGCCGGCGGCGTGCGAAGGAGATGGCGCGCCGGAGCCCGCAGGCGGCGGCAGTCAGGCGCTGCGCGGAGGCGCCTGTCCCAGCGGTCGCCGTGGCAGGCGCGCACGGAACGCCAGCGCCCGGTCCGGTACCTGCGTGGTCCGTGGCCGGTGCTGCAGCAGGAGGCTGCGGGTTGTCGCCTTCCAGCCCGATGGCTTGCTGCGCCCGGCCTCGGATTCCGCTTCGGCCGACGCCATCGCGTGATCAACGGGCACCCCCGGGTGAGGCATCGGGCCGCCGCGGAGCAGGACCGCGCTGTAGCCGGAGGCAGAGACGTTGACCGCACCGCGCGCGCTGGCCTGCCAGAGCATCAGCACCATCGCCACGGCCAACAGCGCCCACGCTCCGCGGCCCAGCAGGGCGGAGAGATCGGGGAAACGCGGTTGGCGCGGCGTCACGCAGGAGAGCCCTGATACATGGTGTTACAAATGGTAGCAGTAACGCGAACCATTCGCATGTAAAGCGTGCGGTCCGTGCGAAGTGGGAGAGGAGCAGGTTCGGGGGATGCCTGCATCGTCGTAAGGGGATGCCTTAGGGCGCTGGCTGCAGGTACTACGTCAAGGATTGCGCAGGGCAGGCGCCGTTAGCCTCTGCCACGCCAATTCCGGCTCACCTGGTCGCTTGCCATGCATTTTCCGCCTGACAATGGGGATCTATCGGCACTCCCCGAATCCGACACCATGCCGCTGGACGGCCTGGATCCACGAACCACCGGCAGGCTGGTCCGCCGCGCCATTGCCGACATGGGCGAGGGCATCGCCTACGGCAGCAAGGTGGTGCTGCAGCCCCATGACCATGAGCTGGCGCTGCTGCTGGGGCAAACAGCGGCCGACGTGTGCCCGGGCAACCAGCGACTGAACTGGAAACTCAACGCGCTGGTGAGTGCGAATGCCAGGTACTGCGCGGTGAAGATCGTCGGCTCCAACGCCTGCAACCACGCCCTGGGGCTTCCGCGTTCGCAATCCCAATTGATGCTGTACGACAAGCTGACCATGACCCCGCTCGCCCAGTTCGATGGCACCGGGCTGTCCGCGCAACGGACCGGCGCCTATGCTTCGCTGGCGGTCGACCAGCTGCTCGCCGACAAGCAACGGTTTTCGGTCTGCCTGTATGGCGCCGGGCCCATTGCCGACTGCGTTGTCGATGACCTTCATGCCCATCATGCCGACCGGATCAGCCGGATCGAGGTCTGCAGCCGCCGGCCGTCGAGCGCACGGTCATTCGCTGCCGCGGCAGCCGCGCGCACCGGGCTGGAGGTCTGCGTTGGCGGGGACGGCCCGGGACACGCCGATCTGCTGATCACCGCCACCAACGCCGGCGCGCCCATCGTGCCTGCCGACAGGCTGCACGACGATGCGGTGGTGCTGCATCTGGGCGGTGACGAGCTGCCGGCCGCCTTCATCGAACGCACGCTGGGGCGCGGTACGGTGCTCTGCGACGACGTGGCGAGCGTGTGTCACCGCAGTTCGCAGAGCCTGCCGCTGTACTTCGCGCGGCAGAACCTGAGGCTGTCCGACCTGGCGGGACTTTTCAGGATCCGCAGCCTGCATGACCGCGCGCTGCAGGGTCTTGCGCGCCTTCCGCGCCCGGCCTTGATGACCTGCGCGGGGCTGCCGGTACTCGACCTTTACCTGGCGCAGTGGGTGTACGAGCAAGGCACGGCGTGCGCCGGCCAGGTGCCCGTTGCGCAGGCGTCGCTGCGCCGTCACTAGGCTAGTCGCGGTCGTCCCGCGTCCAGACCGCGTCGTGTTCGCGCTTTACCGGGAACTTCGGCGCCGGGCTGTACGCGGGGGCACACAGCGCCCGGCCATCGCGCACGTCGAAGCGGGCGCCGTGCAGCACGCACTCGATGCTGCCTTCGGCGCTGTTGAACTCGCCGGAGGACAGCTCGAATTCTTCATGCGTGCACTGGTCTTCCAGCGCGTACAGGTCGCCGTCCAGGTTGAACACCACGATCGGGGTGCCGGTGACCTCGTCGAACACGCTTTTCATTTCGCCGGGCAGCAGCTCGTTGCTGGCGCAGACGAAGGTCCAGGCCCCGCTCATCGCGTCGCCCCCGGCAGGTGCTTTTCCAGGATCTCGAACTGCAGGTCATCGCGCCTGGGAATGCCAAACCGCTCGTCGCCATAAGGGAACGGCTTCTTGATGCCGGTGCGCTGGTAGCCGCGGCGCTCGTAGAAGGCGATCAGCTCCTCGCGGATGTCGATCACCGTCATCAGCATGCTGGTCAGGCCCCACTCGCGAACGCCATGGGCCTCCGCTTCGGCAATGACCTGCTTGCCCAGGCCGCTGCCCTGCTGGGCGGGGTCGACGGCGAACATGCCGAAATAGCCGTGCTCGCCGCCGTCGGCGACGTGGGCGCAGGCCAGCAGCTGGCCATCGCGCTCGGCGAGCAGGATGGTCGAGCGCGCACGCGCGATGTCAGCCTGAAGGCCCTCGGCATCGATGCGGGCACCGTCCAGGATGTCCGCTTCGGTGGTCCAGCCGGCCCGGCTGGCGTCGCCACGGTAGGCCGAGGTGACGAGGCCGATCAGGGCAGGAATGTCGGCCGGCGTGGCGGCCCGGAAGGTCAGCGTGGTCATGCCGCCATTCTAGCGAGGACATGCAGAAATGGGGTCAGAGTCCGGGGTCAGAATCGTTTGCATAAGGCAAAAGGACTTTGATCCCGGACTCTGACCCTTTCTTCTCATCCCAGCAGCTTGCGGACCTTGTTCAACGCGACGATGAAACGCTCGATTTCTTCGTGCGTGTTGTAGAACGCCAACGAGGCGCGGCAGGTCGCGGCGACGCCGTAATACTGCAGCAGCGGATGCGCGCAGTGCTGGCCGGAACGGATCGCAACGCCTTCCAGGTCCAGCAGGGTGGCCAGGTCGTGGGCGTGCGCGCCCTCGACCAGGAACGACACCACGGCCGCCTTGTCCGGCGCGGTACCGAAGATACGCAGGCCGTCGATCTTCTGCAGTTCTTCGGTGAAGTGCGCCAGCAGCTCGGCTTCGCGGGCTTCCACGTGCGCCAGGCCCAGTGATTCCAGGTAATCCACCGCCACGCCCAGCCCGATGAAGCCGGCGATGTTCGGCGTGCCGGCTTCGAACTTGTGCGGGGCCTCGTTGAACACGGTGCCCTCGAAGCTGACTTCCTTGATCATTTCGCCACCGCCGAGGAACGGCGGCATCGCATCCAGGTGCTCGCGGCGGGCCCACAGCGCGCCGGTGCCGGTCGGTCCGCACATCTTGTGGCCGGTGATCGCGTAGAAATCACAGCCGATCGCGGCCACGTCGACCTTGCGGTGCGGCACCGCCTGCGAGCCGTCGACCACGGTGATGATCCCGCGCTTGCGGGCTTCGCGGCAGATCTCGCGCACCGGGTTCACCGTGCCCAGCACGTTGGATACATGGGCAACGGCCAGCAGCTTGACCTCGGCGGTCATGGCGCGGCGCAGGGCGTCCAGGTCCAGCGATCCATCCGGGCTGATCTCGGCCACGCGCACGCTGGCGCCGGTGCGTTCGGCCACCAGCTGCCACGGCACGATGTTGGCATGGTGTTCCATCCGCGAGACCAGGATGACATCGCCTGCCTTCAGCCGCGGCAATGCCCACGAATAGGCGACCAGGTTGAGGGCGAAGGTGGTGCCGCTGCACAGCACCAGCTCGCTGGCGCGCACGTTGAGGAAGCGCGCCAGCTTGGTGCGTGCGCCTTCGTAGGCGTCGGTGGCCTCGGTGCCCAGCGCATGCACCGCACGGCTGACGTTTGCGTTGTAGCGGCGGTAGAACTCATCCACCGCACCGATCACCTGCACCGGCTTCTGGCCGGTGTTGGCATTGTCGAAATAGACCAGCGGCTTGCCGTGCACTTCGCGCATCAGCAGCGGGAAATCCTGCCGCACGCGGTCCCAGTCCGGGGCGGCGCCGGTGTCGGCCTGCGGGCGCGGCGTGGACAGGTTCATGCCACGCCCGCTTCGGACAGGGCGCGGTCGAGACGGCGACCCAGCTGCTCGCGCAGCGCGTCCGGCAGGATCTTCAGCGGCTCGTGGCAGAACGCAGCGCTGAGCAGGGCCTGCGCCTGTTCCTGCGGCAACCCGCGCGAACGCAGGTAGAACAGCGCATTCGCATCGAGCTGGCCGACGGTGGCGCCGTGCGCGGCCTTGACCTCTTCGGCGTCGATCACCAGCGTGGGCTGGGTATCGATCTCGGCGTCGGCCGACAGCAGCAGGTTCTTGTTGGACAGGTTGGCGTCGGTGCCGTCGGCCCCTTCGCGGATGTGGATGCCGCCGTGGAAGACCACGCGGCTGCGGTTGGCGGCCACGCCGCGCCACAGCAGTTCGCAGTTGGTGTCACGCGCGATGTGTTCGATGCCCAGGCGGGTATCCACGTGGCGGCGGCCGGTGCCCAGCAGCACGCCATTGGCGGTCAGCTGTGCGTTGTCGCCTTCCAGGCGCACGTTGAGTTCGTGGCGGCTCAGCGCGGCGCCCAGTTCCAGGTCCACGCGGTGGTACTGCGCATCGCGCGCCAGCACCGCATCGGTGCGCAGGAAGCTGGTCTGGCGCGTGCTGCCGGCCTGCAGGCGGGCGTGCTTGAGCACCGCCTCGCGGGCAAGGTGGACATGCACCACGCTGTTGTCCAGGTGGGCGCCATCACCGGCCTGCAGGTGGTGTTCGACGATGCCCAGGCTGGCCCCGGCCCGCAGTTCGATCAGCGAGCGGTGGTGCCAGGCCAGGTCGCTGTCGGTGGCCACGCTGGCGAACACCAGCTGCAGCGGCACGTCCACCTGCACGCCTTCGTCCACCCGCAGCACCACGCCTTCATCGGCCAGTGCCGCGTTGAGGCGGGCGAAGATTTCATCGCCGCGCTCATAGCGGCGGGCCAGCACGCGCGCGCCTGCTTCGTCGGCGGCCAACGCGGCCGACAGCGGCTCCAGCTGCACGCCGGCCGGCAGGCCGTGGGTGTCGCTCAGGCCGTCGTGCAGGCGACCGTTGACGAACACCAGTCGCGGGGCGGGAATGTCATCGAGCAGGGCGACATCCAGCGCCGGCGGTGCCAGCGGGGCAGCGCCGAAGCTGCGACGCTCCAGCTGGCGCAGCGAGGTGTATTTCCAGGCCTCGGTGCGCGGGCCGGGCAGGCCATCGCGCAGCGCGGCATCGAGCACGTCGCGGCGCGCGTCGCTGCCGCAGAACGTAGCGGCCAATGAATCCAGCAATGCGCTCATCAGACCGCTGCCTCCGGCACCACGCGGTTCTTCAGGAAGTCGTAACCGTGCTCTTCCAGCTGCAGCGCCAGCTCCGGTCCACCGGACTGCACGATGCGGCCATCGGCCAGCACGTGCACGAAATCCGGCTTGATGTAGTCCAGCAGGCGCTGGTAGTGGGTGATGACCAGGAACGAACGCTCCGGGCTGCGCAGTGCATTGACGCCGTCGGCGACGCTCTTCAGCGCATCGATGTCCAGGCCGGAATCGGTTTCGTCCAGGATCGCCAGCTTCGGCTCCAGCACGGCCAGCTGGAAGATCTCGTTGCGCTTCTTCTCGCCACCGGAGAAGCCTTCGTTGACGCCACGGTGCAGCAGTTCGTCCTTCAGGTGCAGCACGGCCAGCTTCTGCCGCACCAGCTTCAGGAACTGCATGGAATCCAGTTCCTCCTGGCCGCGCGCCCTGCGCTGTGCGTTCAGCGCCGCGCGCAGGAAATAGGTGTTGTTGACGCCGGGGATTTCCACCGGGTACTGGAAGGCCAGGAACAGGCCGGCCGCCGCGCGCTCTTCCGGCGACAGCTGCAGCAGGTCGCTGCCTTCGAACTGCACGCTGCCTTCGCTCACGTCATACCCTTCACGGCCGGACAGCACGTTGCCCAGCGTGGACTTGCCGGCACCGTTGGGGCCCATGATGGCGTGTACCTGGCCGGGCTTTACGTCCAGCGACAGGCCCTTGAGGATTTCCTTGTCGCCGATGCGCGCGTGGAGGTTGTCGATCTTCAGCATGGTGGGGGTTTCCGTGGTGCGGGCCCGGGGCCCGCCAATGATGTTTTGGTTCGAATGCAATACGTGGGGGCAGGGCGGGGGTCAGCCCACCGAGCCTTCCAGCGAGACGTCGAGCAGCTTCTTGGCTTCCACCGCGAACTCCATCGGCAGTTCGCGGAAGACCTGCTTGCAGAAGCCGTCCACGATCAGCGACACCGCGTCTTCCTGGCTGATGCCACGCGCGCGGCAGTAGAACAGCTGGTCGTCGGAGATCTTCGAGGTCGTCGCTTCGTGTTCCACCGTCGCAGCGGGGTTCTTGACCTCGATGTACGGGAAAGTGTGCGCGCCGCATTTCTTGCCGATCAGCAGCGAATCGCACTGGGTGTAGTTGCGCGCGCCTTCGGCACCACGCTCGATCTTCACCAGGCCACGGTAGGTATTCTGGCCGCGACCGGCGCTGATGCCCTTGCTGATGATCTTGCTCTTGGTGCGCTTGCCGACGTGGATCATCTTGGTGCCGGTGTCGGCCTGCTGGCGGTGGTGGGTCAACGCCACCGAGTGGAATTCGCCCACCGAGTCGTCGCCCAGCAGCACGCAGGAAGGGTACTTCCAGGTGATCGCCGAACCGGTCTCGACCTGGGTCCAGGTGACCTTGCTGCGCGCGCCACGGCATTCGGCACGCTTGGTGACGAAGTTGTAGATGCCGCCGACGCCGTTCTCATCGCCCGGGTACCAGTTCTGCACCGTCGAATATTTGATCTCCGCATCTTCCAGCGTGACCAGTTCCACCACCGCGGCATGCAGCTGGTTCTCATCGCGCATCGGCGCGGTGCAGCCTTCCAGGTAGGACACGTACGCCTTGTCTTCGCAGATGATCAGCGTGCGTTCGAACTGCCCGGTGTGGCCGGCGTTGATGCGGAAATAGGTGCTCAGTTCCATCGGGCAGCGCACGCCCTTGGGGATGAACACGAAGCTGCCATCGGAGAACACCGCCGAATTGAGCGCGGCGAAGTAGTTGTCACCGACCGGCACCACGGTGCCCAGGTACTGCCTGACCAGCTCCGGGTGCTCCTTGATCGCTTCGGACATGGAGCAGAAGATCACGCCCTTTTCGGCCAGTTCCTTGCGGAAGGTGGTGCCGACGGACACCGAATCGAATACCGCATCCACCGCCACGCCGGCCAGCTTGGCGCGCTCGTGCAGCGGCACGCCGAGCTTGTCATAGGTGTCCAGCAGTTCCTTGGGCACATCGTCCAGCGAGGCGTACTTCGGACCCTTCGGCGCGGAGTAGTAGCTCAGCCCCTGCAGGTCGATCGGCGCGATCTTCAGCTTGGCCCAGTCCGGCATCGCCATGGTGAGGAAGTGGCGGTACGCCTGCAGGCGCCACTCGGTCATCCACTCGGGCTCTTCCTTCTTCGCCGAGAGGGCGCGGATGGTGTCCTCGTCCAGGCCCGGCGGCAGGGAATCCGATTCGATGTCCGTGATGAAGCCGGCCGAATACTTGCGGCCAAGCTGCTCGTGGATCTCGCGATTGGGGGTGTCGTCGGTGACGACGGTATCGATGATGTCGGTGGCCATGGGGGCTGCCTGTGGATCAGGAGACGACAGCGGCCGCGATGGCACGGCGCTGGGAGTCGTCAACAAGGGGAAGGGGGGAGAGGATCTGGGCGAGCGTGACCGCACGCAGCGCCTCGGACACCACGTCGTTGATCAGCCGCCAGCTGCTGCGCGCGCCGCACTTGGGCGCCATGTTGCACTGGTGGTTGTCGTGGCTGCATTCGGTCAGCGCCAAGGGACCTTCCATGGCCTCGACCACCTCGAACAGCGAGATTTCGCCGGGCGCGCGGGTCAGCCGGTAGCCGCCGCGGACGCCGCGCAGGCCTTCGACCAGCCCGGCCTGGGCCAGCGGCTTGAGCACCTTGCTGACGGTCGGCGGTTCCAGGCCGGTGAACTCGGCCAGCTCGGTCGCACTGAGCACCTCGGCCGGACGAGCGGCGAGCACGGTCAGGACCACGGTGGCGTAATCGGTGAGCTTGGTGACGCGGAGCATGGGGGTCTGCAGCTGATTTGCAAAGCGGACCGAAATTGTACGCTTTTATGCGCCCGCGTCCAAGCCAGGCCTTTCCGGGGCGCCGACCCGTGGGGTCGCCGCGAGCGCGCAATGGTGCGGCCTGGCCATGATTTTGGCAATCACGAAGATTAAGGGAGAATCAACGCTCCTCTTTCCAGAACGCCCCCTGCGCCCATGCCGAAGAAGATCAAAGCCCGCAAATCCGCCATCCATGGCAACGGCGTGTTCGCCATCGCGCCCCTGAAGCAGGGTGAGCGGGTGATCCAGTACAAGGGCCTGCTGCGCAGCCACGCCGACGTTGACGCCGACGACAGCGGCGACGTGGAAAGTGGCCACACCTTCCTGTTCACCCTGAACGACGACTACGTGATCGATGCCAACTACAAGGGCAACGAGGCGCGCTGGATGAACCACAGCTGCGATCCGAACTGCGAGGCGTTGATCGAGGAAAGCGAGGACGGCAACACGCGCGAAGACAAGGTGTTCATTGAAGCACTGCGCGATATCGCGCCGGGCGAGGAGCTGGTCTACAACTACGGCATCACCCTGGCCGAGCGCCACACCGCGCGGCTGAAGAAGATCTGGGAATGTCGCTGCGGATCGAAGAAGTGCACCGGCACCATGCTGCAGCCCAAGCGCTGAGTTGCACGCCTCGTCCACATCGGTATCACCGCCGGAACATGGGCCGGCGGTGATGCTGGCAGCTCCTTTACACATCGGAGCATCTCCATGGCACAGCGTCTTGACGGCAAGAAGATCGCGATCCTCGCCACGCACGGTTTCGAACAGTCTGAACTGACCGATCCGAAGAAACTGCTCGAAGGCTGGGGCGCGACCACATCGGTGGTTTCCCCGGCCAAGGAGGGCAGCATCAAGGGCTGGAAGGAGAAAGACTGGGGCGATGAAGTGACCGTCGACTTGGCGTTGGCCGATGCCAACGCGGAGGACTTCGACGCACTGCTGCTGCCCGGTGGCCAGATGAATCCCGATGCGCTGCGCATCGAGCCGTCGGCACTGGCCTTCATCGAGGCCTTCGGCAAGGCGGGCAAGCCGGTGGCGGCGATCTGCCACGGACCGTGGCTGCTGATCGACACCGGGCTGGCCAAGGGCAAGCAGGTCACGTCCTGGCCGTCGGTGCGGCGCGATCTTGAAAACGCCGGCGCGCAGTGGCGCGATGCGGAGGTGGTGGTCGACGGTACACTGATCACCAGCCGCAAGCCGGACGATATTCCGGCCTTCAGCGAAGCGCTTGCCAAGGCGCTGTAGTGCTGGCCGGCCGCGCGCGTAGACCTGGTTACGGAAGGGCGTAGGCGAACACGTTTTGCACACCCCGGGAGCCTGTGATGCACGATTGTCGACAGCCCTATACATGCAGGGCCGGTTTTTCGGCACGCCCGGACCCGCTGCAGGGCTGGCGCCTGGGGGCGGACATGGCGTCCTCCCTGGTGTTGGAAGAGATCCTTCCTGACGGGCAGCGCCACGCCTTCCTGCGGGGCCCTTTGTATGCAGGCGTGAAACTGACCGGGGAGATCGTGTCCAGGACGTTCCACGGCCTTGTGCCCGGGACGTCCTACTTCGCTGGTGTGACCCACCGTCGCAATGACACGCTGTTCGGCGCAGACCGCATGCTCTGTGCTGAACTGCACGTCGATGGAGTATGTCGGAGCAGGGTATTCAGCTGCGTTGACGCCCTGAACCGGGACGGGGCACTGTTTACTGCAACCGCCGCCGAACATACGGTGGCCTTGGTCGCGGTCGACTGCGAGGACGGGCCGGGCTCGTATCCCAACGTTGACATCAGCGGATTCGAAGTGAAGGAGCCGCTTTACCTTCGTAGCGTTTTCAGCGATGGACGCCTGGATGGTTGGGAGATTGGCCCGGAGCCGGGTGGACATGGATTCGATGACGGTAACCTGGTGCTGCAGGGCAACGGCAGGCGCGAGGAGACAGCGCTGGGCAGGCGGATCGAGGGACTGGAGCCCGGCAGCAGCTATGTGATCGAGATGCGAATCAGTGGAGCGCAGGCGCTGTCAGGGCAGGTTGCTGCCGAACTGGTGCTTGCTGTCGATGGCGTCAGCTACATCAATGACGATCACATCATCCAGCCTGGCGATGCCGTCCGAACGCTGACACGAAGTTTCACGGCGACCACGTCCTCCGTTTACTGCGCGCTGGAGAGCTTCCAGCCTGCGCGGGTCGATCTGCTGGTCCAGGATATAACCGTACGCGAGGAACTTCCCGTCTACGGATGAGCGCAGTGCATGTCCTGGCAGCGGTCTCGAAATGGCTCCCCGACAGGGCCCGCCTTCCCGGCCGTTGCAGCGCGTTCGTCCAGGGCTGTCTGGGCGCTATACCTGCTTCAGCACCAGCTCGTCCAGGTCGAGGTTGGTGCCGGTAACCAAAGGCGAGCCAGGTGGAAAGTGGCTGCGCGCCCAGATCACGATATGGTGATGTTCGCGCACGGCACGAAATGCAAAGCCGACCGTCACCCAGTTGGATGAATCGATACGTACATCGGCAGTCTGGGTCACGCCGTCGAGCTTGAACGCCAGCAGGGGACAAGCGTGTACATCGGACGCCCCAGTGCGTCGTGCCTTCATGCTGAAGTGATAGTCGGCGCCTGGGGTGAGAGGGGAGAACTCACGCCCCATCACCATGCCGCGGGATTGAGCGCACCGCGCCGGCGCAATTCCGCGCATGAAGGTGTTGGGGGCTCCATCCTCATTCAGTTCCCTGGCCAGCTCCAAGCGGCCTCCGCTACTTTGGGACCAGCCGTTCAGGGGGTCATGCGCGTCTTCAAAATCAGTCAGATGATGATGCCGCCTGCCGGACAGGGGGGCGGCCCCGCGCGCCTGTCGAATACGTGGCGGGGGGGTGGGATCCAGGCGTGGAACATCGTCCAAGGAGATGGAGCGTATGCGAAGGGTGGACTGCGCCTGCGCAAGGACCCGCAGCGAGAGATCCAGTTGCGTTACCCCGGCAAGGTCTCCGGAGCCGGTGAGGAACTCGGCATCGATCGTCTCAGGCCCCTGGATGGAATGCTCCGATGAAAGCAGGCTGTCGTCTGCCGTGAATACTGCCCGCAGGGGGGGCGTGCCGGCCGCGCGTTGGCTGGCGGGGATGTCCACCTCTGCCCTGACTACGTACCTGGTTCCCGCCTCCAGATGACGGAAGTGCTTTCCTACTGCGCTGCCGGCAGGGCACGCTGACGTGTGCAGCAGCAGCCCTTCAGTGCCCAGTTCGGCGATGGCAGGTTCCGGGCTGACGGCCCAGCCCTGCATTCCATCGCGCGCGAACTCGGTCTGATGCGCCTGCAGCTCCCGCACCAGAAGATGGTTGATGACGAAGTTTGAACCGGGTGCATGAACGGCGCCATCGGGTGCAGGGTGGTCGATGCTGCGGATCGAGAGCGTGTGTGTCTGCGCGGTGGGCTGGAAGGTGAAGCCGTAATACGCCCATGTCCTGCCCCCGGTCAGGTGGATGGGGCCAGCCAGGACTTTTCCATCGAGTTCCATCACCCAGATGGGCCGGAGGGTATCCGGCAAGGCGATGCAGCGGCGGTGAACGGCGACCTGGAAAAGATAAGTGCTTCCTTTTTTCAGTCCACTGAAGGTCTTCAGGAGCACCGGGCCGAGCGCTGCAGCGCCTTGATCTGCCGGCCCCTGCAGCACAGTCGTGGCGGGCGTCTGCTCATGCCGTGGCCACGGCACCAACACGGACCCGGCTGCAGCGGCGCCCAGATGCCAACCGTTGAACGGATCGGTGGAAGACTGGAAATCGGTCACGTCGCGATAGGGCGCCGCAGGATCCAGCGGGTCCGGGGCCCCCCCTAATACCGGGCGCACATGCACGCTGAGAAGGCGGAGTGGATATCGGTGCGGAAGGTCGTTCTCCAAGGCCACTATCATGCTGTCTGCGTTGGCGACGAACGTGCCGTCCAGGCGCCAAGGAAGACCTCGGGGCCAGATCGTTCTCGGCTCGATGAAACGCGCGCCGTCCACGCTCAGGGACAGGTCGGCCGGGTCGAACCCATCCACGTCGGTCCCTGCATCCGGAGGTGGGATGTCGACCACGTCCAGTTCGAAGGCAACGTGATAGACCGTACCGGCTACCAGGTTGTTCAATCGCTTGAACAGGACCACGCCGGTCGCGTTGCTGGCAGCGTCCAGGCGGAGGCCGTCGCATCCCGCTTGTTGCGCCAGGGAAACCGTCTGCGATTCGGGTCCCAGCGTCCAGCCGTTGGCGCCAGCGGGTTCGAACACCGTCGCCTCCGTCTGGAGTGCGGTGAGCACCGCTGCGCCCAGCTCGCAGTCTGCGGCGGCCCCGCTGGACTGCGCATCACCTGAGGGCAAGATTGCAATCGTCACCGCATGTGTTTCCGCCGTCGCGACGAATTCCAGGCCCGTGGCCGTCCACTCCGCCGAGGTGACCAGAATGGGGGCGGTTCTCAAAGTGCCGTCAAGGTAGAGCTGCAGTCTCGGCGGCTCGGTTCCCGTAGATGGGCCGACACGGCGCGCATCAATTCCAAAATGATAGGTGCTGCCGGGGCGTAGCCGGGTGAGATCAGCCGACAGCCCCGTACCGGCCGACATCGCAATCGATGAGGAGGCGTCGGATCGGCGTACGGGCGCACGCCCATGCGGGTCCGCCGGGTTCCGGCAGAGTGGCGCAGGGCCATCGGGGCTGCCCACCTGCCAGTATTCAATCGTGGGCGCTGGCGGATCGTTTTCCGTATGCATGGCGGGGAGGCGGCTGCCGTGAGGGAAGAGAGCCTTCTAACGCCCGCCTAGTATGATCAGGCGCCGTGGGCGCGACGTGACCACAGCCTCGCCCTTCGAGGTCCTGGGTGTGAACGTCTCGCCGTGAGTCATCTCGCGGGTACGATCGCACCCAGATCCTGGTTGAAGGTGACCTGCAGGCGGCCGTTCTTCACCTGTGCCGACTGCACCTGCAAGGTGCCCAGCAGGCTGGCGACGGCCGGGTCGATCCGATAGATCGGCTCACGCTGTGCGTAGTCACCCAGCCATGCGTTGAGCAGTGACTTGGTGCGCGAATCCAGGCGCGCGCCCTGCTGGGCCGGCACGAAGTCTTCCATGGTGGGCTGCTGCAGATGGAAGCCCTGGGTCTGCTGGTCGTAGCGCAGGCCGCTGCTCAGCTTCACCGTGCCCAGCTTCGCCGGCGCGCCACCCGCCGTGGCCAGCGCGATATCCATGCCCAGGTTCAGGCGTTCGCCTGCCGGCAGCGTCAGCTGCGGGTGGCTCATGGTCAGTGCGATCAACCCGCCGAGCGCGTCCTGCGTGCGGGGGAAACTGCCTTCCAGGTACTGCTGCACGTCGCCGGCACCGACCGACAACTGGCGGCCCTCGATGGACGGCGCGGCCTGCGCGCCGATGGCGGCGGCCACCAGCACCGTGGCGGTGGCCAAGCGGGTGAACAACGGACGAAGACGCATGGTCGTGGCCATCTGAAAGGGGGACATGCAGAAGATAGCCGGTCGCACTGAACCGCGCGTGCATGGTGGTGGAGCGGTCAGTCCAGCACCGGCTGCAAGCGGGCCGCCTGGATCAGCCAGCCATTGCGCTGCGGGTCCGGCACCAGGCGGTACCAGCCGCTGTAACGCAGGGTAGTGGTGGCCGTGAGCACGCGCACGCGCACCGGCACTTCGATCAGGTGGGTGGGACGCTGCTGGTCGCGCGCCTGCGGCGGCTCGGTGCTGATCCGCAGGTCACGCACATCGCGCAGCGAACGCAGCGCAGCATCATCGGCACGCCCGGGAGGCGGGGCGACCATCCAGCTGGCATCGGCCTTGTCGAAATCACGGCGCAGCAGGTGGCCAGCGTAGGTACGCACCACCGCGCCCGGATCCGGCGCATCAGCGGCGACGGCCGCCAGCAGCGGCAGCGCATCGGCGTCCCCGACCGCGGAAGTGCCGGCCGGCACTGCGGCAGCGGCTGCGGGTGGCCCGGCGACCACAACGTCCGCTGCAGGCGGGACATCTGCCGCGCGCTGGCACGCACCCAGCAGCATCAGCATCGGGAACAGCCAGCCGGCACCGCGCATCGGTCGCACTCGTCAGGACGGAAGCAGGCAGTGTAGCCAAGGCACCTCCGCGCATGCCATCAGGTTCCCCCCTAAAGGCCGCCAACGTCGCTGCCAAGGCGGTCATGAACCCGTCTAAGGTGGGGCGGGGTGGGTT
>NZ_LDJK01000027.1 GCF_001431535.1 Stenotrophomonas chelatiphaga | reverse complement strand
CCTCCGTCCCCTTTTTTGCTGTGGCTTAGCGGGGCGAGGCGCTGGCGCGGTTGGAGGAGGCGCCCTTGCGCTTGTCCTGCGAAGGCGCGCCTTCGGCCATCAGGCTGTCGCTGCCGAAATCGGTATCCACGTCCAGCCAGCGCTGGGTCGGCAGGCCGAGGGCGGAATCCAGCACCGTCGGCAGCAGGCCGCTGGGCAGGCTGCTTTCACCGTTCCACATGATGGCGATGCCCATGTCGCGTTCGGGGATCAGCGCGACCAGGCCGCGGTAGCCCTGCACCGCGCCGGCATGGAACACCACTTCATGGCCGGCGTAATCGAAGTTGCGCCAGCCCAGCGCGTAGCCGGCCGAACGCAGGCGGTCACGGCGCCAGCCCGAACGCATTTCGCCCGGCGTGTTGACCAGTGAAGCGTGCAGGGTGGCCAGCAGCGGGGCCGGCAGCACGTCCGGACGGTGGCCGGTCTGCGCCAGCAGCCACTGCGCCATGTCGTTGGCGCTGGCGTTGACGCCGGCCGCGGGTGCGAGGCGGTAGTAGGTCGGCTTCGGGGTCAGCGAGACCCAGCCATTGCGGCTGCGCACGTGCGGGCGTGCCCAGCGCGAGCTGGCCTGGATGCCGGCAAGGCCGAGGCTGGCATCGTCCATGCCCAGCGGCTTGAACAGGCGCCGTTCGACAGCCTGTTCGTAGAAGCTGCCTGATGCGGCGTAGACCACGTCGCCGATCAGGCTGTAGGCCACGTTCTGGTAGGCATAGCAGTCGCCGGGCAGGCACTTCAGCGAGGTGGAGCCCAGCTTCTGGGTCAGCGTGTAGTACTCGGCGTTGGCTTCGACGTCGCGGTCGTAGGCGTTGTAGGGCAGGCCCACGCGGTGGCTCAGCAGGTCGGCCACGGTCAGCCGCTCGGTGGCCTCCGGCGTGGTCAGCTGGAAGCCCGGCACGTAGTCGGTGACCTTGCTGTCCCAGCGCAGCGTGCCATCGTTGACCAGCAGCCCGGCCATGGTGCCGGCGAAGGCCTTGGACAGCGACGCCAGGCGGAACACGGTGTGCGAATCGACCGGCAGCGGATTGTTGACGTCGGTGACGCCGTAGCCGCGCGCGCTGAGGATGCGACCGCCCTGCACGATGGCCACCGCCATGCCCGGCACGCGCTCGCCATAGGTGAGCTGCTGCGCCATCGATTCGATGTTGGCCACGTTGAAGCCGGCCGCCGGTGCCTGCGGATTGGCGGCCAGCCCGGTGCGGTAGGCCGCCGGCTGGGTGTGCGCCGGCGCTGCAACGGCGGTTTCAATGTTGGTGGGCATCGGCGGCAGCGAGGACGTCTGCGCCGTGGTGGAAAGGGCGACGGGCATCAGCATGCCCAGCATTCCGGTGGCCGCCGTGCGGAACGGACGACGCCTGCTGTTCTTGTTCATTGATCGGGACCCGAGCGCGACTGCTGTCACCGATTCTAGCCTCGCTTTTCGTCGTTGCACAAACAAAGCGAAGATGAATGCGCATCTTGCTGAAAATACTGGGATTTCGATGCCGGATCAGCGGCCATCCGGTCCCCTCCCTGCGCAGGCTGGTTGGCGCGGCGCGCTGGCGATGTTGCAGTGCATTGGATACCGTACGCGCTTCCTCGCCTCCCGGAGTCGCCCATGCTTTCCTGCTGCCGCCGCGTGTGCGCGCCGGGTGACGCGTGAGCGCGCCGCTGGATCCACCGCCGCAACGCGGCCCGCTGCGGGGGCTGCTGCAGGCCCTGCGGGATACGCCCGCGCTGTGGTGGTCGTTCCTGTATTTCTTCTGCCTGCTCAGCGGCTACTACGTGCTGCGCCCGGTGCGCGAGGCGATGGCTTCCTCGTCTGACCTGCAGGAAGTCTTCCCGCCAGCGCTGATCAGCTGGTTCAGCAGCCACGGCGTGGCGCTGCAGGAGTTCGTCCTGCAGTTCCTGTTTACCTGCGTGTTCCTGATCATGCTGGTGCTGCAGCCGGTGTACGGTTGGCTGGTCAGCCGGCAGCCACGGCGCGTCTTCATGCCGGTCGTGTATGGCTTCTTCATCGTCACCCTGCTCGGCTTCCACCTGATGTTCGACAGCAACGTGCCCGGCCGGGGCATGGCGTTCTTCTTCTGGGTGATGGTGTTCAACCTGTTCGCCGTGGCGGTGTTCTGGAGCTTCATGGCCGATGTGTTCTCCAACGCGCAGGCGCGGGCGTACTACGGCTACATCGGTGCGGCCGGCACGCTCGGCGCGTTCCTCGGCCCGGCCATCACCGGCGCGCTGGTGCAGCGGGTCGGCATCGCCAACCTGATGCTGGTCTCGGCCGGTTTCCTCAGTGTCTGCCTGCTGTGCATCTGGCGGCTGCGGCACTGGGCGATCCTGCGCGAGCGCGAACAGCAGCTGGTGTCCGGCGAGCAGCCGATGGGCGGCAGCGTGCTGGATGGCCTGAAGCTGATCGCGCGCGAGCCGCTGCTGCGCTGGCTGGCACTGCTGGTGCTGTTCGGCGTGGGCGTGGGCACGCTGCTGTACAACCAGCAGGCCGCGATCGTGCGCGTGGCCTATCCGGATCCGGAAGCGCGCACGGCCTTTTATTCGCACCTGGACCTGGCGGTGAACGCCTTGACCCTGCTGGTGCAGTTGACGCTCACGCGCTGGCTGCTGTCCCGGCATGGGGTGGCGCCGGCGCTGTTGATCCCGGCGCTGGCGATCATCGTCGGCTTCTCGGTGCTGGCGGCCTCGCCGCTGCCACTGCTGGTGGCGGTGGTGCAGGTCGTAACGCGCGCCAGCGAGTTTTCGCTGTTCAAGCCGGCGCGCGAGACCATCTACACCCGTGTGGACCGCCAGTGGCGCTACAAGGCCGGCGCGGCCATCGACACCGTGGTCTACCGCGGCGCGGACCTGAGCTTCACCTGGGTGCACAAGGGGCTTTCCCTGCTGGGGTCCAACCTCGTGTTTGCCGGGGGCATCGTCGTCGCTGCGCTGATGACGCTGGCTGCCTTCGGCGTGCTTCGCGAAGAAAAGAAGCTGCCGCGCGACCGCTAGCGGGGCGCGCGCGAGCCCGCCGGTTGCCGATCCTCAAGTAAGCTCTGCGCACTTACCTGAGGATCGCCCATGTACTGGATCTGGATCGCGTTGTCGTTGACGCTGCTGGTCGCTGCGCTGCACGTCTATTTCCTGGTGCTGGAAATGTTCCTGTGGACGCGTCCACTGGGCTTGAAGACCTTCCGCAACACGCTGGAGAAGGCACAGGCCACGCGCGTGCTGGCGGCCAACCAGGGGCTTTACAACGGCTTCCTGGCCGCCGGCATCCTGGTCGGACTGGTCCGTTACTTCGAGATCACCATTTTCAGCCTGGTCTGCGTGGTGGTGGCCGGCTGTTATGGCGCCTGGAGCGTGAACCGGCGGATCTTCTACATCCAGGCAGTGCCCGCACTGCTGGCGCTGGCGGCGATCTGGCAGGCCGGCCGCAACCTGCACTGACACGGCAACAAAAAGGGGTCAGAGCCCTTTTCCTGTGGAAAAGGAATCTGACCCCGTTGGGTCGCGAGGCGGTCAGGCTGCCTGCTGCGAACCGGCTTCCTTGCGCGGCAGGTCGTAATAACCGGCCGAGCGCAGTTCGTGGGTATCGAAATCGTCCACGGTGATCGCTTCCAGGGTGATTGCACGCAGCTCTTCCAGCAGGCTGCGCTCGTCCTGGGTCAGCACGCCTTCGGCCACGGCTTCGTCGAGCTGCTTGTTGTAGTCCAGCGCTTCGATGCCCTTGCTCTTGAGCGCCTTGAGGAACTTGCGCTCCACCGGCTCGGCCATGATGGCCTTGGCCAGGTAGCTGTTGATGCGCCCACCGGGGTTGTTCTCGCACGGGGTCATGAACACGCCATCGGCCAGGCGGTCGCGGGCTTCATTGGGCGCCATCAGCAGCGCGGCGACGCGACGGCTCAGGCGGTCACCCGGGGCTTCGGCACGACGACCCAGTGGGAAGATCAGCAGCCACATCAACCAGCCGATCGGGCGGATCGGGAAGTTGCGCAGCGCCGCCGACAGCGACTCTTCGATCTTGTGCACGCTGTCATGGAAGCCCCAGGCCAGCAGCGGCTGGTCGGCCACCGGTGCGCCTTCGTCGTGGTAACGCTTGAGCATGGCGCTGGTCATGTAGACATGGCTCAGCACGTCGCCCAGTCGGCCGGACAGCGATTCCTTGAACTTCAGCTTGCCGCCGAGCGTCATCATCGAGATGTCGGCCATCAGCGCCAGGTTGGCCGAATAACGGTCCAGCTTGCGGAAATAGCGGCGGGTGTAGGCATCGCCCGGGGCGGCACCGAAACGGGCGCCGGTCAGGCCGAACCAGAACGAACGCACGGCGTTGGAGATGCCGTAGCGGATGTGCCCGAACAGGCTGCGGTCGAAGTCCTGCAGGCCGGCCTTGCGGTCCGGATCCTGCGCGGCCTTCATTTCCTTCATCACCCACGGATGGCACAGGATCGCGCCCTGGCCGAAGATCAGCAGGCTGCGCGTCATGATGTTGGCGCCTTCCACGGTGATCGCGATCGGCGCGGCCTGCCAGCTGCGGCCGGCGAAGTTGCGCGGGCCCAGGATGATGCCCTTGCCGCCGATCACATCCATCATGTCCGAGATCACTTCACGGCTCATGCTGGTGCAGTGGTACTTGGCGATCGCCGACGGCACCGACGGCACGTCACCGCGGTCCACAGCAGCGGCGGTGGCCTGGGCCAGCGCGCTGATCTTGTAGGCCTTGCCGCCGATGCGGGCCAGCGCTTCTTCCACGCCTTCGAAGCGACCGACCGACAGGCCGAACTGCTTGCGGATGCGGGCGTAGGCACCGGTGATGACCGCGCCGGCCTTGGCGCCGCCGCTGCCGGTGGAGGGCAGGGTTATCGAGCGGCCCACGGCCAGGCATTCGTTGAGCATGTTCCAGCCCTTGCCGGCCATCGCGGCACCGCCGATCAGCTGGGTCAGCGGGATGAACACGTCCTTGCCCTTGATCGGGCCGTTCTGGAACGGCGAGTTCAACGGGAAGTGGCGACGGCCGACTTCCACGCCGGCGGTCTCGCGCGGCAGCAGGCCCAGGGTGATGCCGATATCGCGCGTTTCACCGATCAGCTGGTCCGGATCGTACATGCGGAACGCCAGGCCGATCAGCGTGGCCACCGGGGCCAGGGTGATGTAGCGCTTGTCGAAGGTCAGCCTGACGCCGAGCACGCGCTCGCCGTTCCACTCGCCGTGGCAGACGATGCCGTAATCGGGAATGGAGGTGGCATCGGAGCCGGCGAACGGACCGGTCAGGCCGAAGCAGGGCACTTCACGGCCATCGGCCAGGCGCGGCAGGTACTGGTCCTTCTG
Organism: Stenotrophomonas chelatiphaga; assembly: GCF_001431535.1. GTDB lineage: Bacteria > Pseudomonadota > Gammaproteobacteria > Xanthomonadales > Xanthomonadaceae > Stenotrophomonas > Stenotrophomonas chelatiphaga. Next base: position 12,336 of record NZ_LDJK01000027.1, on the reverse strand, counting down.
CTCCTGGGTGCCGTAATGGTTGAGCAGCTCACCCGGGCCCAGCGAGTTGGGCACACCGACGGTGGAACTGACCACCGAAGACACCGAGGCCAGCTTCTGGATCACCTTGTGGTGGGCCAGCGCGCTGAAGCCCAGGCCGCCGTACTGCTTGGGAATGATCATGCCGAAGAAGCGGTTTTTCTTGATGAAGGCCCACATTTCCGGCGGCAGGTCGGCGTGGACGTGGGTGATTTCCCAGTCGTTGACCATCTTGCACAGTTCTTCCACCGGGCCATCCATGAAGGCCTGTTCTTCGGCGGTGAGCTGCGGCTTGGGGTAGTTCAGCAGGATGTTCCAGTCCGGGTCACCGGTGAACAGCTCGCCTTCGAAACCGACCGAACCGGTCTCCAGGGCAATCCGCTCGGTCTGCGACAACGGCGGCAGCACCTTGCGGAACACCTTCATCATCGGGGCGGTCAGCAGCGGCTTGCGGATGAACGGCAGCAGCAGCGGGACGGCGATCACTGCCACGATGGCGGCCGTGACGATGGTGGCGGTCTGGTTGATGTAAGGCACGAACCAGCAGACGGCCAACACGGCCACGCTGATGATCGTCCAGGTGATCAGGCGCATGCGGTGATAGGCCGCGAATGCACTTGCCAGCAACAGGGCAAGGAAGGGAAGAACGATGCTCATGAGCGTACTCCGGTGACGTGCTCGGGTTCGGCGGACGATGTTGCGGCCAGGGCCGGGGGTAACACGTCCAGATAGTTCAACACAGTAGCGGTAAAGGCGTCGTTGTCGTCGCCGGCCAGCATGTGCGTGGCCTGCGGCAGCTGTACATGGCTGGCATGCGGGGCCAGCGCGAGGAAATCGGCGATGGTGCCGGCGTTGACCAGCTCGCTGCGGCCGCCACTGACCAGCAGCAGCGGGCACTTCACCTTGCGTGCGGCATCGGCCAGGGCGTCCTGGTGCTGTTCGCTGTCACGTGCCAGTTCGGCCACCAGCCGCGGATCCCAGTGCCAGCGCCAGCGGCCATGGCCGTCCTCGCGCAGCAGCGCACGCAGGGAATCTTCGGATTTGCGCGGCCGATGCGGCAGGTAGGCCGCGATCACGTCGGCGGCCTCGGCCAGAGATGCGAAGCCCTGCGGGTGGGCGGTCATGAAGCTGAGGATGCGCTCCACCCCCGCGGTATCCCAGCGCGGGGTGATGTCCACCAGCACCATTGCCGAAAACAGCCCGGGCCAGCGCGATTCGGCCAGCAGCCCGAACAGGCCGCCCATCGACGCGGCGACCAGCACCGGTGGGCGCGACTGCTCGCCGGCCAGCACGATCAGGTCATCGGCGAACTGATCACCGTGGTAGGGCAGGTCAGCTGGATTCCAGTCGGAATCGCCATGGCCGCGTGCGTCGTAGGCCAAGGTCTGGAAGCCATGGGCGGCCAACGCGCGGGCCGATGCATTCCAGGCATGACGGGTCTGGCCGAAGCCGTGTGCGAACAGGATCGGACCGCGGCGCCCGGCCGTGTCGGCGGTGGCCGCCAGCACCGCGCCGTGCGCTGCGTCCAGGCGCAGGGAGGACAACGGGGCGAGGGGAGGAGGTGTGACCATACCAACTAGTATGGAGCGCTTCGGTTCGATGTCAATACTGTCACGTATGGTGCGCTGCAGCGGCCTGTCGGTGCGCACTTACATCTTTATATACAGAGGCATACTGCAACGAACCCCGGCGTATGGTTAAATCACCAGATGAGCGAATCCGAAACTCCCGCCGGCGAACCGCGCGCCGGCCGCAACAGCCGCCTGAGCGCCGAAGACTGGGCCCAGGCCGCCCTCGACCTGATTGCCGAACAAGGCGTGAGCGCCGTCGCGGTGGAGCCACTGGCGCGCCGCCTTGGCGTGACCAAAGGCAGCTTCTATTGGCATTTCCCGTCGCGTGACGCCCTGCTGCAGGCCGCGTTGGAGCGCTGGGAACTGTTCGAGCAGGAACAGGTGTTCGGCAGCCTGGAAGAGGTGCCCGACCCGCGCGTGCGCCTGCGCCAGCTGTTCCAGGTGGTGGCGCATGAAGTGCAGCCGCACATCATCTACAGCGAACTGCTGAAGGCACTGGACCATCCGATGGTGCGTCCGGTGATCGACCGTGTGTCGCAGCGGCGCATGGATTACCTGATCGCCTCGTTCCGCCAGGCGGGCCTGAGTTCGACCGATGCACGCCATCGCGCGCGGCTGGCCTATGCGGCCTATGTCGGCTTCCTGCAGTTGTCACTGCAATTGCAGCAGCCCAAGCAGGCGCGCGAAGACTTCGAAGCCTACGTCGAGCACGTGATCGAGACGCTGATCCCGGGCTGATCAAGGTAGTCCGGCGGAGCAGTGGAGCTAAGACAAGCCCCGCAGCATGCGGGGCTTGTTTTTTATTGATCAGGGATTGCCACAGTTGGCGAGGCGACACACATCGTAATCGTCGTAGCACTGCCACGAATCGCCGCCGGCTGCGATGCAGGCCTGGTAGACGCGATAACACGGCAGGCTGCACGCCTGCGCACTGGCGCTCCCTGCCAGCAATACGGAAGAGAACAGCGCGGCAGCAATCACATTCTTGAGATGGCGCATTGCGAATCACTCCTTGATTGGCCTGACCAGTCAGGCCTTCTGAACCTCGCATCGAACCTTAGTCAAGTCAAGCGCGCGTCGCGCAAAAAAAACAACGGCCCCTTTCGGGGCCGTTGCTTCAGACGTTGTTGACCAGTGGACCGATCAGAACTTCTGGTTGTACTTCAGGTAGATGAAACGACCGATGTCCCAGCCGCCGTAGTACGAGAAGTTGGCGCTCGGCTGCGAGAACTGTGCCGGGCCCACCTTGTTGAACACGTTGTTCGCGCCCACCGAGACGTTGGCATTCCACGGCGTCGCATAGGACACCTGCAGGTCGTGGAAGGTCACTGCGCCGGTTTCGTTCTGCGGATCGATGTTGCCCTGCGTTTCCGGTGCCGAGAAGTTCGGCAGGCTGCAGCGCTCGTCGAAGTAGCAGGCTTCGCGGGTTCCCGAGAAGTAACGCAGGCCGTAGGTCACCGTCCAGTCGTTCAGCGTCCAGCCCAGGTTGAAGTTCGAGCGGATGCGGAAGGTACCCGCAGTGCCGTTGAACTGGTTCGGGACCGTGGCGGCTTCGTTGGTGGTCTTCGACTCGTACTTGCCGACGTAGGTGGTGGCCCACTTGGCGTTGAAGCGACCGAAACCGGTTTCCAGCGCGTAGCCCAGGTCGATGTCGAAGCCTTCCGTTTCGGTGTAGCCCGCGTTGCGGTTGCCGTAGGTCAGCGTGCCAACGATGTTGCCCAGAGCCGGATCACGCTGGAACAGGCTGCAGCGCTCTTCGACCCGGTTGACATAGCAGTCGCGCAGGATGGTGTTGGCGCTGTCGGAAACGATGGTGTTGTCGATCCGGATGCTCCACCAGTCCACGCCAACGGTCAGGCCGGAAACGTAGCTCGGGCTGTAGACGAAGCCGACGGTCTTGGATTCCGAGGTTTCCGGAGTCAGCGATTCGTTGGAGCCGGCGACGAAGGGCACCGGGCTCTGCGCGGCCGAGCCCACGGTCGGGATGAAGCCCTGCTGCAGCTGGCGATAGCCCGGGCCGACATCCTGCAGGCAGCGCGCGCTGCCGCCAACGCTGCCGTAGACGCTGTCGCACGGATCGATGAAGCCGGTCACGAAGGTCTGCGACGCACCGCCGTACAGGTCACCGATGGTCGGGGCGCGGAAGCCCTCGGCATAGGTGGCACGAACCAGCAGGTCGTCGATCGGACGCCACTTCAGGCCGAACTTGTTGTTGGTGGTGTCACCGAAGGTGTTGAAGTCGGAGTAGCGGGTGGCCACGTCCAGCGTCAGCTCCTTTGCGAACGGCAGGTCGGCCAGGATCGGGATGTTCAGTTCCAGGAAGAACTCATCCACCGCATAGCTGCCGCCGGTCGGGCCGGATGCCAGGTTGGTCGAGTCACCCGACTGGGCGATCGCGTCCGGACGGAAGTTGCCCTCTTCCTTGCGGTACTCGTAACCCAGCGCGAAGCCCAGGTCGCCGGCCGGCAATGGGACGATGGTGCCCGACAGGTTGGCGAAGTAGTTGTTCGTGGTGGTCTGGCCGGTCGCATGCTCCTCGCGGAACAGGTAGTTGCGAACGTTCGGATCATCCAGCGAATTGGCAACCGCGCCGGTGCCAAAGCCCGCAAACGGGTTCCACGGCACGCAGCCGCTGATGGCCAGGCCAGTGGCGGCGTTGTAGCACTCCAGCGCGCCCTGCGCATTGACGCGCGACGGACCAACCGCGTTGCGCACGGCAGGCTTGTAGAAGTTGCCGTTGTTGGTGATGTTGACGTTGTTTTCGTTGTAGAGGTAACCGGCATCCCAGTTGAAGTAGCGATCACCAATCTCGAACGCGCCTTCCAGCGAGGCGGTGAAGCGCCAGGTGGTCAGGTCGGTATCGGTGGTGCGCGGCACTTCCCAGCCGCGGCGGCGCCAGTTGACCGGCGATGTGCCACCCGTCGGGTTGAACAGGCTCAGCGCCGACATCGGCGCCGATTCCGACGTCGACTGGAACGGATAACCCGCGATCTGGCGGTTCGACTCACGACGGGTGTACGACAGGTCGCTGGTGAAGCGGACGTTGTCGGTGATGTCGTAGTTGGCGTTGACGTACAGCGAACGACGTTCCAGCGGGGTCAGCAGGTGCATCTGCTCCGAGGAACGGCTGCGATCGTCCAAGGTCTGATCATGGAACTGCGCAGCACCCAGGGCGGTGCCGCCACGGTTCGGCGCCTGCCAGTTGCCAGTGCTGCCGACACGCCAGTTACCCCACTGGCCAACCGGGGTAAATGAGCCGCCGTCACCGATGCCCGGGTACGCGTCCAGGCTGAACGGACGATCCTTGGCCCAGACCGCCTCTTCCTTGTGGTATTCGGCACCGACGGTGACCGAGCCGCGATCGCCGGAGAAGCCGATCATGAAGTCAGCGGTCTGCTTCTGGCCGTCGCCCTGGCTGTACTGGCCGGTGTAGAAGTTGGCTTCAGCGCCGTCGAAGTTCTTGCGGGTGATGATGTTGATCACGCCGGCCATGGCGTCCGAGCCGTAGATCGACGAGGCGCCGTCCTTCAGCACGTCGATGCGCTCGACGATGACGGTCGGGATGGTCGACACGTCCTGGAAGCCGTCCGGCGAAATGCCCAGGCGCTTGCCGTTGACCAGCACCAGCGTACGCTGCGGACCCAGGTTGCGCAGGTCGATGTACTGACCGCCGGCTTCCTGGTTGGAGGTCAGCGGCGAAGCGCGGCTGAACGACGGGCTGCCCGCTGCGGAGATGTTCTGCAGGATGTCCGCGACCGAGCTGAAGCCCTGGTTCTGGATGTCCTGGCGCGAAATCGTCAGCACCGGCTGGGCGGTTTCGACGTCAACCTGACGGATGCGCGAACCGGTGACCGAAATGCGGTCCAGGTTGGTGGTGCCGGAGGTTTCCTGCGCGACGGCGGCGCCGGTGCCTGCAGCGCTGGTGATCAGCGCGATGACGACGGCGTCACGCAGTTTATTGCTGTTGCGGTTCATTGGGCTCTCTCTCCAAGTGGACTTGGTAGCTACGTGGTGTGGCCCGCGACGAAAGCGAATGGCGCTTCCAAAAATCGCTGGGCTGATCCCGATACTACTTCCGTCTTTTCGAAAATTAAAGCTTTGTTAATGATTCGCGTGATTTTGGTGAAATTCGGCAAACCCGTTCAGGCAACGCAGAAACGAAAACGCCCCGGAAATCGGGGCGTCTTCAAAAATTAGCTATAAGGATCAGTGGCTTACAGATCCTGCTCGTAACGGACATACGGAACCGTGCCGTCGTCGTTACTCTCATTGCGTGGTGAGAACGGGTTCTTGCCACGGCTCACGACGTTCTCAGCACCCACCGTCAGCTGTCCTGACCACGGCGTGCGCCAGGTCAGACCGACCCCCAGGCCTTCCCATTTGCCGGGCTGGCCAGGCACATCGACCACACGGCCGATGATGTTGCCGCTGAAGTTCCCATAGCCTGCGCCAATGCTGATGCTCTTGCTGTCCCAGCGATCCACGATCGAGGGCGCGGCGTCCGCCAACGGCACCAGACGCGCCTTGGCATAGGTGCCACCAATGGACACGAAGCCTTCGCGGCCGATGTTCTTCTGGCCGAATACAGTGAGGTCGTTCTGTTCGGCGCGCAGCGCTGGCGACTTGTTCGGTCCTGCCAGCCAGGCGGGCAGGGTCTCGCGGCCGGCGCCGGCGGTCAGTCCGACGCGCCCACCGGCGCGGTTGAAGGCCGCCGTCGCACTGAAGCGCTTGGAGAGCGTGTCTTCGTCATCGCCCAGGCTGGCCAGCATGCAATGACTGGCAAGCCCGCTGATGCTGGTGCCGCGGCTGCTGTTGCACAACAGACCCAGCGAATCGCCGGAGGACAGGCCGAAGGCCGCATCCAGTGAACTGCGCCCGAAATGCCAGCGTGCGCCGGCCATCTGTTCGCCGGTCGGTTCCAGGTACAGCAGGGCCTCGACCTTGCCACTGCCCTTGTTCCAGACCGGGATGACCGTGCGGGTGTCCTTGGCCTGCGCATGTGCGCCCGTGACCGTCCCGAGGGCGATCAGCAGGGCAAGTGGCAGGCGCAGGAAGTTCGGCATGGGTCCAGTCAGACAGTCGAATGCAGGGCAAGTTCCCGCATAAGCGGGAACTCGAGACTAGGCTGTTTATGAATCTTTAACAAGTCGTTGTCCTCCCCAGAACACGAACTCGCGAAGATGGTCGGCATGCTGGGGCGGAAACGGTTACTGAAGCCGCTCAGGGGCCGGCACGGAGGCTCCGGCACCGTGGAACAGTATCCCGAATTCCGTCAACGGAAAGTGATACTCCCGTCCGCAGAATTCGCATTTCACATCAACCGATCCCGTGGCTTCGGCGGCCGCGCGGGCCTCGTCTTCGCCCAACGACTGCAGCATGGCCTCCACCCGCTCACGCGAGCAGGAGCAGGCAAAGCGCAGCGGCTTGCCGCCCATGGCCTCGGGTTGTTCCTCATGGAACAGCCGGCGCACCAGTTCTTCGGCCGGAGTGGCCAGCAGTTCGGCCTTGCCCAGCGTCTCGAACAGGGCGCTGGTGCGGGTCCAGCCGTCGGCATCGCCTTCTTCGCCAGGCAGTTTCTGCAGCAGCAGGCCCGCGGCGCCCTGGCCATCGGCGGCCAGCAGCAACCGCGTGGGCAACTGCTCGGACTGGCGGAAGTAATCCTCGAAGGCCTCATCCAGGCTCGGTGCGAAGAGCCCGACCAGGCTCTGGTAGCGCTGCGGCTCGCGCGGGTCCAGGCCGGGGTTTTCGATGGTGATGGCCAGCACCGCGTCCTCGCCCAGTGCGGTCAGTTCGCGCGGGGCATCCTCGCCGTCTTCCACGCGTGCGATGCCGCGCAGGGTGCCGGCGGCGGTGCATTCGGCAAACAGCGTGCGCAGTGCGCTGCTGCTGCGCAGCTGGATGGACAGCCGCCCGTCAACCTTGGTGTGGCCGGTGAACAGCGCCGCGGCAACCGTCGCTTCGCCCAACAGGCCAGCGGCTACGGCGGGGTAGTCGCCGCGCGACAGGATCTCCTGCCAGGTGTCCTGCAGGCGCACGTGCACCCCACGGACGCCGGCGTCGGGCAGCAGGAAGCGGAACAGGGAGTCGGTGTGGTCGCTCATGGATTCGGGGCCGCGCGTATATAAGGGAGAGGGCTTGCCGGATAATGTGCCGACAACGGTTTGAAAGAAGAGTGAGCGATCAATGGGGTCAGGGGACGAAAACCTCAAGGTGGCCGATGTCGCGGCCGCGCCGCGCTGGCGCTGGCGGCGCCTGCTGTGGCTGCCGGTGCTGCTGGCCGCGTTCAGCGTGCTGCAGGTAGTGGCGCTGCGTTTCATCGATCCGCCGCTTTCCACCGTGATGGTCTGGCGGTATGGCGAAGCGCTGGGGCAGGGCGACTGGAAGTACCGCCTGCATCACCAGTGGCGTGACCTGGACCAGATGGCGCCCAGCCTGCCGATATCGCTGGTCGCCGCCGAAGACCAGCGCTTCCCGCTGCACAACGGCTTCGACCTGCAGGCGATCGAGAAGGCGCGCGACCACAATGCACGCGGGGGCCGGGTGCGCGGCGCCAGCACGATCAGCCAGCAGGTCGCCAAGAACCTGTTCCTGTGGCAGGGCCGCAGCTGGCTGCGCAAGGGCCTGGAGGTCTGGTACACGCTGCTGATCGAAACCTTCTGGCCGAAGCACCGCATCCTGGAGGTGTACGCCAACATCGCCGAATTCGGCGATGGGATCTATGGCGCGCAGGCGGCGGCGCGGCAGTTCTGGAACAAGGATGCGTCGGCTTTGACCCCCGCCGAGAGCGCGCGGCTGGCAGCGGTGCTGCCGGCGCCGCGCCGGTACAGTGCGGCCCGGCCGGGCCCCTACGTGCAGCGCCGGGCGAACTGGATCCAACGCCAGGCCCGCCAGTTGGGCGGCGGCGGCTATCTGCAGGATGACTGAGTACACTGCTGCGATGAAGCCCGATCAACTGACCGTCCTCGTCGCCGCCTACAACGAAGAGGTGGCCCTGCCGCACCTGCACGAGCGGGTGACGGCGGTGTTCGCCACCTTGCCCGACATCGACGGTCGCATGCTGTACGTGGATGACGGCAGCAGCGATGCGACCTGGCAGGTGATCTGCGAACTGGCGCGGAAGGACCCGCGGGTTTCCGCGCTGCGGCTCTCGCGCAACTTCGGCAAGGAAGCCGCGCTCACCGCCGGACTGGACCAGGTGCGCGAAGGGGCGGCGATGATCCTGGACGCCGACTGCCAGGATCCGCCGGAGTTGATCCCGCAGTTCGTCGCGCGCTGGCGCGAGGGCTACGACAACGTGTACGGCACGCGGTTGGCCCGTGCCGGTGAAAGCTGGAGCAAGCGCGCCACCGCGAACATGTTCTACCGGGTGATCGGCCGGCTGTCGCCCACCCCGATTCCCGCCGATACCGGCGATTTCCGCCTGCTGTCGCCGCGCGCGCTGAACGCCCTGGGCGAGCTGCGTGAACGCCATCGGTTCATGAAAGGCCTGTTCAGCTGGGTCGGCTACCGACGCATCGCCGTGCCGTACGAGCGCCATGCGCGGATCGCGGGGACGAGCAAGTTCAGCCTGTGGCGGCTGTGGAATTTCGCGCTGGAAGGGATCACCAGCTTTTCCACCGTGCCGCTGCGGGCGGCTACCTATCTGGGACTGCTGACCGCTGCCGGCGCTTTCGTGTTCGCCGTGGGGGTGGTGGTCAAGGCCGCGCTGTATGGTGACCGTGTCGCCGGGTGGCCGACCATGATGGCGGTGATCCTGTTCCTGGGCGGCGTGCAGCTGATCGCCCTGGGGCTGATCGGGGAGTACCTGGGGCGTCTGTACGAAGAGTCCAAGCAGCGGCCGCTGTACCTGCTTGACACCTGGATCGCTCCGGGCGTGGCAGACTCTGGGTGGCAACCCACCCTGGGAGGGCAGGCAGATGACCACGGTTCGGCAACTGTTGGACGGCAAGTCTCCTGAAGTGCATGCGGTCAGGCCGGACGCGGCGGTGATCGACGCGATCCGGCTGATGGCGGAGAAAAGCATCGGCGCGGTACTGGTGATGGACGGGCCGGTGCTGGCCGGCATCCTGTCAGAGCGCGATTACGCGCGAAAGATCGTGCTGCGGGACCGCTCCTCACGCGATACACAGGTCGCAGAGATCATGACCGCAAAGCTGGTGACGGTGGCGCCGACGGCGCACGTGGCGCACTGCCTGCAGGTGGTCACTGATCACCGCATCCGCCATCTACCGGTGGTGGACAACGGCAAGGTGCTGGGCGTGATATCGATCGGTGACCTGGTCAAGGCGGTGATCGATGCGCAGGCGCAGGAGCTGGAGCAACTTCAGCAGTACATCGTGGCCGGCTGAGACATCCCGGGTTTGACGGCCAGCGGCCGTCTACCCTTATTTGGCGTATTTGCCGCCGCAGTCGCTGTCCTTGCCCGGGCCGGGCTCGAAGGTCGCCAGCAAGGCGGCGGGCGGTGCGATGCTGCCCAGTGCCAGCGCGATCGCACCACGCAGTCCGAGCGCCTTGAAGTCCGGCCGGAACCCGGGATCCTTGAAGGTGCCATTGATCCGCAACGGCGAGCGCAGCGCCAGGATGCTGATGTCCTTCGGCCGCGGCTTCAGCAGCAGGTCCATCTGCTCGTTCTTCAGGTTGACGCTGCCTTCGCCGACGATCAGCGTATCGGTGGTGTCCACCGCCAGCGCACGGCTGTCCATCAAGCCGTCCTTCACCCCGAAGTCGGCAAAGGCGCAGCGCAGCGGAATCTGTTTGTCGCCGGTGAACAGGAACTTCAGCGACTCGGCCACGTCCAGGCCGGCCAGTTCCATGATCAGGTTGCCGACGTGGCCCTTGCCCATGCCGACGGCGACGTTGCCATCGCTGCTGCCGAGCATCGCGGCGATCGAGTTGCCGTTGCCGGTCAGGTCGATCTCCCCGCCGATGCCGCCGGAGGCCTGTTCGGCCAGCTTGGCATCCGGGAACAGCTGGCCAAGCTGCACACGGCGCACGCTGGCCTTCAATGACGTCGCGATCTGTGGACGGCGCGCGTCCATGCGGATGGTGCTGCGGATGTCGCCGCCGGCCACGCCGAAATTCAGCGGCTCCAGTCGCAACAGGCCGTCATCGAGGAAAAGATGGGCATCCATGTCGTCCAGCGGCAGGCTGGGCGCATTGATCCGCTGCGCCTTCAGGCGTACGTCGGCATCCATCGCACGCAGCTTGCCCAGGTCATACGGCGTATCTGGCAGCACGGTCGGCTTGGCCGCAAGCCGGGCAGCTTCGGCCTTCTGTTCGGCGTTGGCGGTTTCATCGCCCCCGGTCTTGGGCGGCGCGCCGACGAAGCCGGCCAGGTCGTCGAAGTCCAGGCGCTTGGACACCAGGTTGGCGGTCAGGCGCGGTCGCTCGCCGCCGGTTTCGACCTTCACATCGCCGCCCAGGTCGCTGTCGCCGACCGTTCCGCTGAACTTCTCGTAGCCCCACACCTGGTGGTTGCGGCTGAGCTGGCCGTCCAGCCGAAACGGGGGCGTGGAGGGCAGGGCGATGCCGACCAGCGGATACAGGTCTTCCAGGTCCTGGCCACTCAGCCGGAACCGCAGCTTGAAGGTCTGGAACTGGAAAGGATTGATCAGCGTGCCGCTGGCCACGGCATGCGTGGCGCCGGCGCGGCCATCCAGATGAATCCGGAACGGATGCCCGCTGTTGGTCAGCTCCAGCGGCGATTCGGTGTTGCCGTTCAAGGTGAACGCATTGCCCTGCCACGAGCCCTTGCCGCTGACCAGCAGCGGGGGCGCGGCATCGGCCTGCTTCGGTTCGCCGCTGCGCACGGCGAGCTGGATATCGGTGCGACCGCGCTCATCCAGGAACTGCAGGCGCCCGTCGTCTATATGCAGCCGACGCAGCTGCAGTGGCTCGCCCCCACTGCTTTCACCCATGAAGTCCCAGTTGCCCGGCTGGTCGGCTTTGGGCGCTGTCTGCAGCAGCGCATCAGGCCGGGTCAGGCGGATTTCCGGCAGCTGCACGCTGCCGCGCAGCAGGGGCCACACCCGCACGTCGATTTCCACGCGGTCCGCGCTGGCCATCTTCGGCTGTTTGGCCCACTCGGCATTGGCGAAGGTGATGGAGTCGGCGCGGATCGTGGTCACTCGCCCCAGGTCCACGTCGAGGTTGCCGATATGCAGCGCACGCCCTGTCTTGGCCTGCACCGCACGTTCCACCGGCCCCTTGAACCAGTTCCAGTCCCACAGGGCGATCAGCAGCAGGATCGCGGCGAGCAGGAGCACCAGGATCGCCAGCCACCGTTGCCCGCGCTTGGTGGGACGGCGCATGCGCCAGCGGGAAGGACGTGCAGGTACGGGGGGCGAGGTGTCGTTCACCGCTGCATGGTTGCCCGTTCATCGTGCACAGGGTGCGAAGCGGGCATTCGGATGATGTGCAGGGGGCGTGGGCGAACGGGTGGAACCCCCTCGCGGGTGGCTCTTAGGGTGTGGCTGCGTGTCGCTGGGAGTGGGGCGGGCGGGGAGGCTATGCGGGGCACGCGTGAATACATCCATGTAGCTCTTCGCGGCTCCTGCCGCTCAAGGCCCCGCATAGCCTCCCCGCCCGGCCCATGACAGGTTCCGGTGGCTGCCACCCGCGTAGAAAAAGAATGAAAAGCGGTAGCGCCGACCCATGGTCGGCGGAATCCATCAGACCCCATTCCCCCAACATCCGCCGACCATGGGTCGGCGCTACCAGGCCGCCATGAACCCGTCGAAGGTGGGGC
>NZ_LDJK01000026.1 GCF_001431535.1 Stenotrophomonas chelatiphaga | reverse complement strand
GCGGCTCTTGCCGTCCCCCGACCAGCCCCACCGCCCGGCGCAAGCCACGCAGCAACCGGCACTCAGCCACCCGCGAGGGGGCTCAGCCCGTTCGACCATCCTCTTTCCGCACCCGGAACCACGCCGCATACAGCGCCGGCAGGAACACCAGCGTCAGCACCGTACCCACGATCAACCCGCCCATGATCGAAATCGCCATCGACCCATAGAACGCACTGCGCGACAACGGGATCATCGCCAGTACCGCCGCCAGCGCGGTCAGCACGATCGGACGGAAGCGGCGCACCGTGGCATCCAGGATCGCGTCCCAGCGGTCATGCCCGGCATCGATGTCCTGCTGGATCTGGTCGATCAGGATCACCGAATTGCGCATGATCATGCCGGCCAGCGCGATCGTGCCCAGCAGCGCGACGAACCCGAACGGCGAACGGAACAGCAGCAGGAACAAGGTCGCGCCGATGATCCCCAGCGGTGCGGTGACCAGCACCATCGCCGTGCGCGAGAAGCTGCGCAGCTGCAGCATCAGCAGGGTCGCCACCACCACCAGGAACAGCGGCATGCCGGCCTTGATCGAATCCTGGCCGCGGGCGGAATCCTCCACCGTGCCGCCGGTTTCCAGCAGGTAGCCGCTGGGCAGCTGCGCACGGATACCCTCGAGCGTCGGCAGCAACTGCTGCACCACGTCCAGTGGCTGCATGCCATCGCCGATATCGGCGCGCACGGTCACCGTCGGCAGCCGGTCGCGGTGCCAGATGATGCCATCTTCGAAACCATGCTCCAGCGTGGCCACCTGGGACATGCTGATGCTGCCACCGGAAGGGGTGGGCATCTGCAGGCTGCCGAGCAGCTCCAGGCTCAGCCGCTCGTCGCCCGCACCACGCACCAGCATCTCGATCTGCCGGTTGCCTTCGCGATACACGCTCACCGCTTCGCCGGCCAGCGAACTGGCCAGGAACTGGCTGACCTGTGCACTGCTCACGCCGAGCGCGCGCGCACGATCCTGGTCGATCACCAGCCGCACCACCTTGCTCGGTTCGCTCCAGTCCAGGTTGACGTTGATGGTGTGCGGATTGGCGCGCACCTTCTCTTCCACCTGCCGGGCCAGTGCCTGCACCTGCGCGATGTGCTCGCCGGAGATGCGGAACTGCACCGGATAGCCCACCGGTGGTCCGTTCTCCAGCCGGGTGACGCGCATCTGCACGTCCGGGAAGGTGGGCAGCACCTCGCGTTGCAACCAGTCGCGCACGCTTTCACGGGCATGGGTGTCGTTGGCCAGCACCACGAACTGGGCGAAGTTGGTCGCCGGCAGCTGCTGGTCCAGCGGCAGGTAGAAGCGCGGTGACCCGGTGCCCACGTAGGCCACGTAGTTGCGGATGCCTTCGCGGCCGTCCAGCAGCTTCTCCAGCTTGGCCACCTGGCCACGGGTCGCGTTCAACGACGCGCCCTCGGCCAGTTCGATGTCCACCATCAGCTCCGGCCGCGTGGAGTCCGGGAAGAACTGCTGCGGCACGAAACGGAACAGCAGCAGCGAGCCGATGAACAACAGGACGGTCGCGGCGATCACCCACCAGCGATGGCGCAGGCAGCCTTCGAGGAAGCGCCGGAAACGCACGTAGAACGGACGCTGGTACGGGTCGTGGTCGTGCCCGTGCGCCGGCGGCGCGAGCAGGTTGGCCAGTGCCGGGAAGCGGTCCGCCCACGCCTGCCGCCGCGCATGCCAGCGGCCCAGCAGGCTGCCCGGCTTCGGCGGCTGGCGGTTGTACAGGTCCGGCAACATCTTGTCGCCGAGGTAGGGAATGAACAGCACCGCTGCGATCCAGGACACCACCAGCGCGATGGTCACCACCTGGAACAACGACCGCGTGTACTCACCGGTGCTGGAGGCGGCAGTGGCGATCGGCAGGAAGCCGGCCGCGGTGATCAGGGTGCCGGTCAGCATCGGGAATGCGGTGGATTCCCAGGCGAAGCTGGCCGCGCGCAGGCGGTCGTAGCCCTGCTCCATCTTGGTGGCCATCATCTCCACCGCGATGATCGCATCGTCCACCAGCAGGCCCAGCGCCAGCACCAGCGCACCGAGCGAAATCTTGTGCAGGCCGATGCCGAAGTAATGCATGACGAAGAAGGTCATCGCCAGCACCAGCGGAATGGTCACCCCGACCACCAGCCCGGTGCGCAGGCCCAGCGAGAAGAAGCTCACCAGCAGCACGATCACCACCGCTTCGGCCAGTACCTGGACGAACTCGCCGACGGATTCTTCCACTGCCTGCGGCTGGTCGGACACCTTGCGCAGCTGCATGCCGGCCGGCAGCGTCTTCTGCAGGCGTTCGAACTCCGCATCCAGGTGCGTGCCCAGTGCCAGGATGTCACCGCCGTCCTTCATCGCCACCGCCAGGCCGATCGCATCCTCGCCCATGAAGCGCATCTTCGGCGAAGCCGGATCGGCGAAACCACGGTGGACCTCGGCGATGTCGCCCAGGTGCACGGTGCGCTCGCCGACGCGTATCGGGAAGGCGCGGATGTCGTCGATGCTGTTGAACTGGCCACTGACCCGCAGCTGCACGCGGTCACTGCCGGTTTCCAGGAAACTGGTATTGGCCACCGCGTTCTGCTCGGCCACCGCCTGCTGGACCTGCTGCCGTGAAATGCGCAGCGAGGTCAGCTTGGTGTTGGACAATTCGATGAAGACCTTTTCATCCTGCAGGCCGACCAGCTCGACCTTGCCCACGTCCTGCACCCGCTGCAGCTCCAGCTGGATGCGGTCGGCATAATCGCGCATCAGTGCGTAGTCGAAACCTTTGCCGGTCAGCGCGTAGATGTTGCCGAAGGTATCGCCGAATTCATCGTTGAAGAACGGCCCGACGATCTCGCGCGGCAGCGTGGCCTGGATGTCGCCGACCCGCTTGCGCACCTGGTACCAGAGGTCCGGGATCTGCCGGGAACGCAGGTCGTCGCGCGCCACGAAGATGACCTGCGATTCGCCCGGCCGCGAATAGGAGCGGATGAACTCGAACTCGCCGGTGTTCATCAGCGCCTTCTCGATCGGCTCGCTGACCTGTCGCGACACCTGTTCGGCGGTGGCCCCCGGCCACATCGTGCGCACCACCATGATCTTGAAAGTGAAAGGAGGATCCTCGGACTGCCCCAGGTGCTTGTAGGACCACGCCCCGATCAGCGCGAAGGCGAGCATGGCGAACAACACCAGGGGTCGATTGGCCAGCGCCCACTCGGAAAGATTGAAGCGACGCACCGGCTTACTCCCCCGCCTTGGTGGCGGCGGCCGCCGCCGGCTTCAGCACCGGGCGGTTCTGCCGGTCCACCGCGGTCACCAACTGGCCTGCGCGCAGCAGGTGGCCACCGGCAGCGACCACCCAGTCACTCGCCGTGACGCCACTCATTACCGGCACGGTGTCGCTGCCATAGGCGCCCGCGGTCACCGGCACCGCCTTCAGCCGCGCGGTGGTCGGGTCCACCACCCACACGCTGGCGCGGTCGTCGGCACCGCGCTGCAGGGCGGACAGGGGCAGCTGCAGCGCCGTTTTTCCGTTGCCGCCCGCCAGACCATGCACGCGCGCACTCTGCCCCAGGCTGACATCGGCCAGCGCATCGGCGGCCAGGCTGACCCGCGCAGCGAAGGTCCGCGACTGCGGATCGGCAGCGGCGGCGACCTCACGGATCGTCCCCGGCAGCATCGGCCCACCGCGACTCCACGGTTCGACCTGCACCGCCGTACCGACCGGGAAATCGCGCAGCATCGCTTCGGGCAGATCGATCCGCACCTCGCGGCCGTCGTCGGCGGCCAGCGTGAACAACGTCTGCCCGGCGGCCACCACCTGGCCGGCTTCGGCATCGGGCTCGCGGCTGGCAATCACCCCGTCGGCCGGCGCGCGCAACTGCGCATAGCCGGCCTGGTTGCCCAGTACGTCGGCGTTGGCGCGCGCAGCGTCCACCTGGCCCTGCGCCGCCTTGAACGCGGCGGCCTGCTGGTCCAATGCCGAGCGGCTGATCAACTGCTGCGCGGCCAGCGTTTCATAGCGTTTGTGGTCGTCACGGGCGCGGACCAGTTCGGCCTGCGCGGCCGCCAGCTGTGCCTGCGATGCCCGTGCCTGCAGGGCGAAGTCGGCCGGATCCAGCTCGGCCAGCAGTTGTCCCTTGACCACCCGCTGGCCCGCATCCACGTCCCGCCGCAGCAGCTTGCCGGCAACCCGGAAGGACAGCGCGCTCTCCTGCCGCGCCCGGACTTCGCCGGGGAACACCATGGCGCCGTCACCGGCCGCGACCAGCGGGTGCACCACCAGCACCGGCACCGCGGCGACCGGCGCTTCCGGCTTGTCCGAACAGGCAGCCAGCGCGGCCACTCCCAGTGCAATTCCCATCCAGCGCGCGATCTTCATCGGTGTTCGTCCTGATTACACATTCGAGTGGTGGCAGCTGCGCGGGAGCGCGATGCCGGGCGGTTTAGTGAACCCGGCGGTATAGTATAAATATCGAACCGCTTGGTCTACTATTACGCCGATGATGTGTCCCTTCTCCCGCAAGAATGCGCCCAAACCTGCCAGCAAGGCCGCAGGTCCGGGCCGCCCCAAGGACCTCGGCAAGCGTGCCGCCATCCTGGAAGCGGCCAAGGCGCTGTTCGTGGAGCAGGGATACACCGGCGTCAGCATGGATGCCATCGCCGCCCAGGCGGGGGTGTCCAAGCTCACCGTTTACAGCCATTTCGGCGACAAGGAATCGCTGTTCACCGAAGCGGTCAAGTCCAAGTGCGTGGAAATGCTGCCGGACACCCTGTTCGTGGCCGATGCCGAAGGCCCCCTGCGCGACCAGTTGCTGGGCATCGGCGAGGCCTTTTTCGAGCTGGTCACCTCGGATGCGGCCGTATCGGTGCAGCGCGTGATGATGGCCCCGGAAACCGATGACCGCCTGCGCGAGATGTTCTGGCAGGCCGGTCCCAAGCGCACCACCGAGGCGCTGGCCGAATTCCTGCGCGCCCGTGCAGCGCGCGGCGAACTGGACATCCAGGACTTCCCCACCGCGGCACTGCAGCTGATGACCCTGGTCAAGGGCGAACTGCATACGCATATGATGTGTGGGCTGCAGCCGCCGTTGGCGGCCGGGGATGCCGGCCGGCACGTGGCCGCGAGCGTGGATTTCTTCCTGCGCGCCTACGTCCCCCGCCCGGCCCAGGCGGGCCCGCGCGGTGGCTGATCCCCACAACCTGAACAAGCCGGAGGTCGCGATGACTTCCGGCACTGCGACCTACGCCGCCCTGAATACATGCTCCGGGTGCGCCGACGGCCTCCGGCACCGGTAAAATGGCCGGCCCACTGCGCTGGATTGGAACCTCATGACGATTGACTACGCACACGCCCGTAAACTGATGGTGGAACAGCAGATCCGTCCCTGGGACGTGCTGGACATCAAGGTGCTCGACGTCCTGGCGCGCCTTCCGCGCGAAGCCTTCGTGGCCGAGGCGCACCGCGCGCTGGCCTATGCGGACATCGAGCTGCCGCTCAGCGGCGGGCAGAAGATGATGAAGCCGGTCGTCGAAGGCCGCACCCTGCAGGCGCTGGACCTGCAGCCGGGTGACGAAGTGCTGGAAATCGGCACCGGCAGCGGTTACCTGTCGGCCTGCCTCGGCGCGCTGGCGCGCGAAGTGCTCAGCCTGGAAATCGATCCGGAGCTGGCCGCCACCGCGCGTGCACGCCTGGACAGCACCGGCCTGGGCACCAACGTGCGCGTGGACGTGGCCGATGCCCTGGCCTGGCAGACCGACCGCCGTTTTGATGTGATCTGTGTCACTGGCGCCGTCGACCGCGTGCCGTCACAGTTCGCCTCGTGGCTGCGTCCGGGTGGTCGCCTGTACATCATCCACGGCCGTTCGCCGGTGATGGAAGCGATCCTGGTCAAGGCCGATGGCAGCACCGAATCGCTGTTCGAAACCGATATCGATTACCTGCGCGGTGCCGCGCCGGCCCCCCAGTTCCACCTCTGAGTCCAAGGAAGCCGCAATGATCCGCCGAACCCTCGCTATTGCGCTGGCCACCGTCCTGCTGCCGCTGTCCGCCCATGCCGCCGACCTGCTGCAGGTCTATGAAATGGCCCGCAATGGCGACCCGCAGCTGTCCGCTGCCGAATCCACCCGGCTGTTCGACAAGGAAGGCGCCGTGCAGGCACGCGCCGCCCTGCTGCCGCAGATCAACGGCGTCGCCTCGTTGAACCGCTCGCGCACCGAAGACCGCGGCAACAACACCGGTACCTTCGAAAGCCGCCGCCGCACCTACACCATCGATGGCAGCCAGACGCTGTTCAACTGGAGCCAGTTCAGCACCCTGCGCGCCCAGCGCGAACTGAGCAGGGCAGCGGACTTCACCCTCGATTCGGCCAACGACGACCTGATCGTGCGCACCTCGGCCGCCTACTTCAACGTGCTGGTGGCGATCGAATCGCTGAACGCCGCCAAGACCAACGAAGAAGCCGCCAAGAAGCAGTTCGACTTCGCCGACAAGCGCCTGGAAGTGGGCCTGGCGCCGATCACCGACGTGCATGAAGCCCGCGCCCAGTACGACCAGGCACGCGCCAACACCATCGTCTCGCAGAACACCCTGGCCGACGCCTACCAGGCGCTGACCGAACTGACCGGCCAGCCGGTGACCAACCTGCGCGGCCTGCCGGAAGACTTCCGCCCGGAAGTGCCGGCCAACCGCGGCAACGTCGACCAGCTGGTGCAGAGCGCGGTTGCGCAGAACCCGGCGCTGAAGGCGCAGGAACTGCAGGTCAGCGCATCCGAAGCCAGCGTGCAGTCGGCACGTGCCGGCCACCTGCCCACGCTCGCCCTCGGCGCCAGCGTCGGCCAGGGCGCAACCTGGGGCGACAGCACCGGTGCCGGTGGCCTGAGCCCGGATACCCGCACCAACAGCGTCGGGCTGACCTTGAACGTGCCGATCTTCTCCGGCGGCGCCACCCAGTCCGCGGTGCGCCAGGCGCTGGCCCAGCGTGACATCGCGCAGGACGGCTACGAGCAGCAGAAGCGTGCACTGGACCGCAACACCCGCAACGCCTACCAGACCCTGGTGGCGGGTATCAGCGAGGTGGAAGCGCGTCGCCTGGCGGTGGTCTCCGCGCAGAGCGCCTACGACGCCTCGCAGGTCGGCCTGGAAGTGGGTACGCGCACCGTGCTGGACGTGATCCAGAACCAGCGGATCCTGTTCTCGGCACAGCTGGATTACGCCAACGCGCGTTACACCTTCCTGCAGAACCGACTGCTGCTGAGCCAGGCCGTGGGCGCGCTGGACATCGCCGAGCTGCAGGAGATCAACCGCCTGCTGACCGTCGACGCCGGCAACCCGAGCACCACGGTCAACAACTGACCGCAGCCCGGTGTGACGACGAAAAGCCACCCGCATGCGGGTGGCTTTTTTTTTGGTAGTGACGGCCGCTGGCCGCCGATCGGTTGGGCCGCTGGCCGTCAACGGGACGCACTCACCACCCCATGTTCACCGCCACCTGCGGCACGAATACCGCGCTGCTGTTGCGGCCGGCCAGCGACACCTGCGCGCCTGCGACGAGCGCGACATGGTCGTTCCAGTGGTACTGGATCGCCGGGACGATCGAGAACCGCCAACTGGCCGGATCGCGTCGGTACATATCCTGGCTGCCCGTCGCCGTCACCACCCTGCCGTGCACGCTGCCAGCGCCTTCGCGCTCGTGCAGCAGCTCGCCGGCCAGCACCCAGGTGGGCGACAGGCTGTACTCGGCCGCCAGCAGGCTGGTCACGGCCGCACCCAGCCGCACCCTGCCATCGAAGCCCACCGGCGTGCCGAACGCGCTTTGCCCGCGCACGCCGGCATTGGCGCCGGGCGTGCGCCACAACGTACTGGCGCGCATCCGCAGGTGCCCGTCAAGGAAGTAGGCCTGGCCGTGCAGGCCGAGGCTGGTGGCGCCCACGCCGGTTCCGCTGGCGACCGAGATCGGCCTTTCTTCCAGCCGGTCGTGATGCCCGGTGGCGATGCTCTGGCGGACGGCGAGGGTCAGCGTCGGACGATGCACGCCTTCCCCTTTGTACAGCCCGAACAGCGCGGACAACGTGGTGTCGCCGATATCGAAGGCACGCCGGTTGCCGTCGTCCCGGTTGTAGGACGCGTTCAAGCTGGCGGCGATGGTCACGCGCTCATGCAGCCCGTACTGGATCGGCACGGCCAGGTACCAGCCGTCCGGTCCGCTGGCATCGCGACGGTCGCCATTTTCGTCATACAGGCCACGCAGCTGGCTGTTGATCAGATAGGGCTCGATGTTGAGCATGCCCACCGGCAGCGGTGGCGCGGGGCTGAGCAGCGGGCCGGCAAAGCGCGGCCCCTCGGCGGCGGCCACCTGGCTGGCCAGCGCGGCGGCCAGCATCACCACGCCCGCCGCAGTGGCACGGCGTGCAATGACGTGATTGGACATCATTCTTCTCTCCTCGATGCAGGCACGCGCCTGCCCTGACGACGCTAGGCCGACTCCCACTACACGGACATGCGGGAAGTTGAGGAGATGAAAATTTGAAAGCTATCGAAAGTTCTCAATAGGAACAGACAGCCTATTGAAAGCAGCGCGCGCTGCGCCGAAACACCGTGCGATCGATGTCGCTTTTACCTCGCCTGGAGGTGAGAGCAGCGCGTGCCGCCGAGGCAGAAGCGTGCCTCCGCGCACGAAACGAAGCGCACGCACCGCATCCTGCTTGACGCACCGGATCGCGGCCAACACCATGCGCCCACTTCATCGCCCCGGAGGCCCCTGCTTGGACAGTCACAGTAGATCCTGCTTTTACTGAGCGGACGCGACACTGCCAGTCAGGTCGCGTCCGCCAGGACGGGGCCCGGTGCCGCCCGCCGTGGGTGGCCTGAACTTCGAACATCGCACTGTTTACCTTCGGCCCAAGTGGGAGCCGCTGGCGTATCCGTCCATCGGAGAACGACCATGCGCTTCACCTTCCTTCGCCTTGCCCCGCTGTGGGCAACCCTCTCTACCAGCAGCCCGCTGCATGCCGCCGCCAGCCTGCTGGTGGACGACGCCGGTACCACCCCGCGGGGGACGTGCCAGCTTGAAAGCTGGACCCGCCGCGCTGCCAGCCACCTGGAGCTGACCGCCGTGCCGGCGTGCACACTGGCCGGCACCGAGCTGTCGCTGGGCCTGAGCCATCTGCGTGGCGAAGGCACCCTGCCCTGGGCGCTGGGGGCCAAACGCGCGCTGCGTCACTGGCACGGCGAACGCCTGCAACTGGCTGCATCCATCGAAACCGCTGGCGATCTCCGGCAAGCGGGTGCACGCAGCTGGGCGCTGAATCTTCCGCTGAGCGTTGCACTGGGCCGGCAGTCCCTGTCCGCCGCGCATTTCAATGCCGGCTGGAGCCGGTCACGCCACGAACGCGGCATCACCCTGGGGGCCGGGATCGATATCCGCATCGCCCCGACATGGTCGCTGCTGGCCGAACAGGCGCGCGACGCGGCCCGCCATCGCAGCAGCCAGCTGGGCATCCGTCGTCACCTGCCCGGCGAGGCATCGCTGGATCTGCTGGCCGGTCGCGCTGACGGCCGGAACGCGACGTCGTGGATCACCGTCGGCCTGAACCTGCCGCTGTCGCGCTGAGCGTCTTCCCGGCGCGCCGCCGCCGCATTGCCCTTTCTTCAACCTGACCAAAGGAATCATCACGATGAACCGTGAAGAGCTGATATTCGCCGTGCGCCGCTTTGTCCATGCACCCGACCGCGAAGGCTTCGCAGCGCTGGTCCGTGCATCGCATCCCTCCGACCTCGCCGAGGTCCTGCTGGGCACCTCCGCCGCGTCGTTGTCCTCGCTGTTGCTGCTGCTGGATCCGCAGCAGCGGGCCGACCTGTTTGCTCATCTTGCCTTCCCGCAGCAGGATGCACTGCTGGCGCTGCTGCCCCGGCAGACCGTCTACGACCTGTTCGAGCGGATGCCCGCGGATGACCGCGCGGATCTGTTCAATCGCCTCGACACGCGGTCACGGCCGGACCTGCTGGCCGGCCTGGATGGCGTGGAGCGCGAGGACATCGTCGCCCTCGCGGCCTACCCGGAAGCGTCGATCGGCTCGGTCACCACCTCCGACTTCGTCGCGCTCGACAGCGCCATGACCGTCGCGCAGGCGCTCGCGCACATCCGCACCCTCGCCCCCAGCAGCGAGACGATCTACGCCCTGTACGTCCTGGATGGCCAGCGCCGACTGCAGGGCACGGTCTCGCTGCGCGACCTGGTGGTCGCCCTGGCCGACACCACGGTGGCCAGCCTGGTGCGACCGGACCCGGTCTTCGTGCAGGCCGCGTGGCCGCGCCTGCGTGCCGCCGAGCTGATCCGCCGCTATGACCTGCTGGCCGTACCGGTGCTGGATGCCAATCAGGCGATGATCGGCATCGTCACCGTCGATGACGCGATGGACATCGACAAGCAGCAGGATGCCGACCAGCTGGCACGCTTCGGCGGTACCTCGGTGGCCGGCGGCAGCGACCTGGACATGATGACCACCCCGCTCCGGCGCATGTTCAATGTCCGCGTGTTCTGGCTGGCGGTGCTGACCTTGTTCGGCATCATCACCAGTACCTTCGTCGCCGCGCAGGAGGAACTGCTGAGCCAGGCGATCGTGCTGGCGGCCTTCATCGCACCGATCGTGGACATGGGCGGCAATACCGGCAGCCAGTCGGCCACGCTGGTCATCCGCAGCATGGCGCTGGGCGAGCTGGGGCTCAACTGGCGGCATGTCCTGTTCGTCATCAAGCGTGAGCTGCCGGTGGCGGCGATGCTGGGCATCGCCATCGCGTTGCTGGAAGCGGTGCTTGCCTGGTTCAGCAAAGGGGTGGGCATCGACGTGCTGCTGGTGGTCGGCCTGAGCATGCTGGTCTGCACCGCACTGGGCGGGGTCGTCGGTGCGCTGTTGCCGTTCCTTGCGCGTCGCATGGGCACCGATCCGGCGACCCTGTCTTCGCCGCTGATCACCTCGGTGATGGACCTCGTCGGCGTGTTCGTCTACTTCGGCTTCGCCTGGGCCCTGCTGGGCGACCAGCTAGTCGGCGCGAGCGCCTGAGCCGGATGCCCGCAGCATGCCGTGCGGCGCATCCCTCCGATGCGCCGCATTCCACCTGCTGCTTCAGAATCCGATGTTGATCGCGACCTGTGGCGCGACCAGCGCGGTCGTGTTGCGTCCCATCACGCCGACCTGCAGTCCCGCGATCAGCCCGACCCGGTCGCTGAAGTGGTACTGCACGGCCGGCAGCACGGACAGCCGCCACGACGACGCCGATTGCGGCGTTCGGCGTTGCCCTGGCCGTCGTGGCCGCGCAGCGTCGAAGCACCGGCCTGCTCGTAAAGCACTTCACCCACCAGCGTCCAGCGGGGGTCCACGCTGTACTCCGCCGATGCCGTGGCCCCCGCCCCGTGGCCGAGCCGGATGCGCCCGCCAAACCCGGCGTCGGTGCCGTACACGCTGCGCCCCTGCAGGCCTGCGCTTGCCCCGGGCAGGGTCCAGTCGACGCTGGCGCGCGTGCGCATCCGTCCCTCAAGCAGGTAGGCCTGGCCATGCAGCACCAGCGTGGTGGAGGCCGCGCCGGTACCACTGCCCGGCGCGTCGCGCTGTTCCAGTCGGTCGTGGCGGCCGGTGGGAAGTCGCTGCCGCGCGGTCAGCGCAAGGCGCGCCCGGTTCGGGCCGCCGGCATCGATCAACCCGAACGATGCCGCCACCGTGGTATCGCCGGTGGCAAACGCGCGGCTGCTGCCGGGCAGCCGGTTGTACTGCCCGCGCAGGGTGCCGCCGATGCTGAGCCGGTCGGTCACCCCGTACTGGATCGGGACGGAGGTGGTCAACTGTATCGGCGCCGGGCTGGGCCGGCGATGGCCATCGCCATCGAAACGCGACGCCGACCGGTTGAAGATCACGTAGGGTTCGATGTTGAAGGCGCCCTTCGCCAACGGTGGCGCCGGCGTCGCCAGGGGACCGATGAAATGCGGAGCGTCCTGCAGTCCTTCCGCGTGCGCGCAGGCGGCCATCGACAACAACGTGCCGATGACAAGGTGCACCCCACTGCGGTGACGTGGCAGGCAAAGACGAAACACCATGGCGTTCTCCACGAAAGGCAGGCAGATGCCTGTTCGTGGACGCTAGGACGCCGCCGCGGGGCGCCCTATCGGTAGAATCTGAAAAGAAGCCGGCGCGGCCGATACGTCGCCGCGACGACCGGGATCGCGTCAGCCGTCGGCGGACGCAGCACTGGAGAGCGGCGGCGGCAACTGCGGTTGCACCAGGGCAATCGTGCGCTTCAAGGCACCCCTGCCATTGCTGACCAGCGCGCAACCTGCGCGCGCCATGTCTTCACGCGCCTGCGCGTCGGACAGCAGGTGCTGCAGGTGCTCGCCGACCGACTGCACGTCCTGGCCGATCAGCAGCGCATCGGCCTCGAGCATGCGGCGCGAGATCTCGGCGAAGTTATGCAGGTGCGGACCGGTGACGGCCGCCGTTCCCATGGCTGCAGGTTCCAGCAGGTTGTGCCCGCCGATCGCCTGCAGGCTGCCCCCCACGAACGCCACCTGGGCGCACGCATAGAAGGACATCAGCTCGCCCAGCGTATCGATCACGAACACATCGCTGTCGGCCTGCGGCCACTGCTGCGCACGTCGGGTGGCCACCTGCCAGCCCTGCTCGCGGGCGAGCGCATCGACCCGGGCGAAGCGTTCCGGATGGCGCGGCGCCCACAGCAGCAACAGCTGCGGGTGCTGCACGCGCAGGCGCCGGTGCAGGTCGATGATCGCCTGCTCTTCGCCTTCGTGCGTGCTGGCGGCGATCCACACCGGTCGCTTTGCCGGCACGCTGCGATGGAACTGCTCGACGAAGGCCTGCACGTTGGGCGCGGCGATGTCGAACTTCAGGTTGCCCAGCGCCTGCACCTGCGCCGGATCGGCGCCAAGCTGGATGAAGCGCGCGGCGTCGTCTTCGGACTGCGCTGCCACGCAGGTGACGGTGCGCAGTGCGCGCCGGATCAACGCCGCAAGCAGGCGATAGCCACGCAGCGAACGCGCCGACAACCGCGCATTGAGGATGTACACCGGGATCGAGCGGCTGCGGCAACCGAACAGCATGTTCGGCCACAGCTCGGTCTCCAGGATCAAGGCCAGGCTGGGTTGGAAATGGTTGAGAAAGCGCCCCACGCTGCCCGGCACGTCATACGGCAGGTAGACGTGGTCCACCGCATCGCCCCAGATCGCGCGCACCCGCTCCGAGCCGGTCGGGGTGATCGTGGTGACCACCCAGCGGATGTCCGGCCGCAGCGCGCGCAGTGCATTGACCAGCGGCGCGGCGGCGTTCACCTCGCCGACCGATACCGCATGCAGCCAGACACGTGGCTGGCAGCTCGAATCCGGGTAGGAGGCGTAGCGCTCGTCCCAGCGCTGGAAGTATTCGCGCACCCGGAAACCGCGCCAGACCAGGTGGTACACCGTGATGGGCAGCAGCAGGTAGAGCACGGCCGAATACAGGCCGCGCAGGATCCATTCGACGGGGTCTTTGCGCATGCGGGAAGGATACGGGAGGGCCCGGTGAAAGACACGCGGCCCGCCCGCGGGGCCTTGGTAGAATGGCGGCATGTCCGATGCCACCACCGCCCCCCGTCCTTCGCTGCGCGATCCGCGCAACTGGCCCATGTTCGCCGTGATGTTCGGCGCCTTCGCCATCGCCCGGCTGCCGTGGATGCTGCAGCGTGCGCTGGGGCGCGGCGTCGGCTGGGTCAGCTGGCGGCTGGCAGGCAGCCGGCGCAAGGCAGCGGAGGTCAACCTCAAGCTGTGCTTCCCGGAGAAGGACGATGCGTGGCGGCAACGCCTGCTGCGCGACAGCTTCGATGCACTCGGCGTAGGCATTTTCGAGTTCGCCCGCGCCTGGTGGGGCAGCATCGCCACGATCCGCCCGCGCGTGCACGTGGAAGGCGTGGAGCACCTGCAGAAGCTGAAGGCCGAAGGACGTGGCGTGCTGCTGGTTTCAGGCCATTTCATGACCCTGGAGATGTGCGGGCGCCTGCTGTGCGACCACGTCGAGCTGGCCGGCATGTACCGCAAGCACCGCAATCCGGTCTACGAATGGGCGGTGAAGTTCGGCCGGCTTCGTTACGCCACGGCGATGTTCGCCAACGAAGACATCCGCGCCAGCGTGCGGCACCTGAAGAAAGGCGGTTTCCTGTGGTACGCGCCGGACCAGGACATGCGCGGCAAGGACACCGTGTTCGTGCCCTTCTTCGGGCACACCGCCGCCACCATCACCGCCACCCACCAGCTGGCCCGCATGACCGGCTGCGCGGTGGTGCCGTACTTCCATCGCCGCGAAGGCGGCGACTATTACCTGAAAGTGGGCGCACCGCTGGACAACTTCCCGACCCAGGACGTGGAAGCCGATACCGCGCGGGTCAACCAGGCCATCGAACAGATGGTGCGCGAGGCCCCGGACCAGTACCTCTGGATCCACCGCCGCTTCAAGCGCCAACCCGGTGGCCGCAGTTCCTATTACGAGTAGAAAACCATCCGCATGCCGCTTCGGGTAGCGCCGACCCATGGTCGGCGGATGCCGGTAAAACGGGAACCGAAGGTTTCCGCCGACCATGGGTCGGCGCTACCGTTTCATCTTTCTGGCGGGCGGCCACCGGAATCTCCCGGGGCGAGGGGCTGTGGGGCGCCGCCAAGAGCGCCGGCAGCGAAGCGCTTTCAGTCGTTGGAACCCGGCTCATCCCGTGCCAGCAGGCTGCCCGCGAACAACGCCGCCAACAGCACCGTGACCCCACCCCAGAACGTGGAGTGGAACGCCAGGTGGGTATTCAATGGAAACACCGTGACCGCCAGCGCCAGCATCGCCGGACGCGCGCGATCGCGCGCCGCCGGCGGCGCGAAACGCCACGCCCGCCACGCCTGCGCCGCTGCCGCCAACCACAGCAGCAGGCCGATCACCCCGGTTTCCGCCAGGATTTCCAGCACGATCTGGTGCGCATGCAGCGCCGGCCCCGCGCCCCAGACACCGGTGCTTCCGGCGGCCGGGTCACAGTCGGGGTAGGCGTCGCGGAAGCCGCGCGCGCCCACGCCGTTGATCGGATGGGCCTGGATCATGCAGCCCGCTGCGGACCAGATCCGGCCACGGCCGGACAGCGCCTGCTCCACGCCATCGTCGTTGCCTTCCCAGGCCTGCGCGGTGCGGACCACCCGGTCACGCAGCTGCGGCACGCTGTAGGCAAGGCCTGCGGCCACCACCAGCCCGAACACCGCCAGCAGCAGCAGCTGGCGCCCCCCGAACAGGCGCCATCCGCTGTAGGCCACCACCAGCGCGAAGGTGATCCAGGAGGCGCGTGAACCGGCCAGCAGCAGCACCACGCCGACCGCCATCGTGGCCACCATCCAGCCGGTCCGACCGAACCGCGTGGCGGCCGGCAGCAGCAGGAAGGCGGACAGGCTGGCCAGCACCTGGCCGAATTTGAGATTGCACGGACCCAGGGCGCCGCTGAGCCGGTCGGCCAGCGCGGCCTCTTCCGGGCTGCACAACGGGCGCTGGCTGGCGAGCTGCTTGAGCTGGTCCAGCGACCAGAACCATGGGCTGGTACCGGCGAGCGCCTGTACCAGTGCATCCACGGTCCACGCCGCAGTGATCAGCGCCAGCCCGCCCAGGGTCAGGGCGCGGCGCCGCGGCGTCGCCACCGCGATCGCGACCAGCCACATGAAAGGCAGATAGCGCAGCCCGGCAGCGGTCTTGGTCCAGGCCGCGGAAGGGTCGACCGCGTCCAGCGCGGACAGCGCCTGCGGCAGCCAGTACCCCAGGAACAGGATGCTGGTCAGCGCCCAGGCGGCCGGGCTGAGCAGGCGCGGCTGGCCCTGCAGGCGGCGGGTGACCATGCGCACCGCGGCATAGATCGCCCCCAGCGCCAGCACGCCTTCGGCGATGCCCGGCAGCGGCCACAATGCGACGAAGGCCAGCACCACCCACGGCGCCCAGCGACCCGCGCGATCATCGATCACGGCAGGAGTGGGGTCAGCCGGCAAGGTCGGCATACAGGCGGAGGGTGTCGCGTTGCATGGCCTGCAGGGTAAACGGGATACGCGCCGGCAGCGACGGGGCAGCGGCCAGCAGGGCCAGCGCGCGTTCACCCAGTGCCTGCATGTCGCCCAGCGCGACGGCGCCGGCGGGCTGCAGCTGGCGCAGCAGTTCGCCCACGCCGCCGTGGTCCCAGCCCAGCACCGGGCGGCCTACCGCAAGGGCCTCGACCACGGTGCGCCCAAACGCTTCGGGCTTGTCGGACAGTTGCAGGACCAGGTCGCTGGCCGCGTAGGCCTGGGCGATCTTCGAGGTCGGGGCGCTGATATGCAGGGCATCGCCGACTCCCAGGGCCTGCGCCTGCTGGCGCAGCTCCTGTACGTAGGCTTCGCGCCCGGGTTCGTCGGTGCCCAGCATCCACAGCTGCGCCATCACCCCGGCCGCATGCAGGCGGGCCAGCAGCTGCAGGGCGTGGGTGTGGCCCTTCAGCCGGGTACCGCGGCCAGGCAGCAACAGCAGCGGAGCGGTCACTGCGGCCAGCCAGGGATGGTCCTTCGCCAGCGCCAGCCGGGGGCGTCTGTCGTGGCTGCCGACACGGGGGAACTGCGCCGTGTCCACCCCGCGCGGGATCACCTGCAGGCGCTGCGCCGGCACCGCGGGATAGTGCTGCTGGACGAAGTCGCGGACCGTTTCCGACACGCAGATCACGCGCTCGCCGGTGGTCATGACCGCGCTGTAGCGACCCGGCGAATTCAGCCCATGCACGGTGGTCACCCAGTGCGGGCGCTGCGCGGCAGGCAGGGCGCGCACCGCATGCAGGCCCAGCCAGGCCGGCAGCCGCGAGCGCGCATGCACGATGTCCGCACCGACCTCGGCGAACAGGCGGCGCAGGGTGGGCATGTGGCGCAGGGTCAGCAGCGACTTGCGGCCGATATCCAGCGTGAGGTGTTCGGCACCGCTGGCCAGCAGCGGCTCGACCAGCCGCCCACCGGCAGACACCACCAGGGCACGGTGGCCGGCCTGGACCAGTGCCGCCGCGATTTCCAGCGTAGAGCGCTCGACACCGCCGGAGTGCAGCGCCGGCAGCAACTGCACCACGGTCAATCGGCGCATCAGGTCAGGCGCCCGATCAGTCGGCCAGCACGAAGACGGCGCCGCAATAGGCGCACTTGGCTTCGCCGTTGGGTTCGTCTTCGATCGGCAGGTAGACGCGCGGATGCGAGTTCCACAGCGCCATCTCCGGCGTCGGGCAGCTCAGCGGCAGGTCGCCGCGGTGCACGGTGTAACGCTTTTCGGCGTTGGCGGGAGCGGTGGCGGTATGGCTCATGGCGGGCGTCGTGAAAGGGATTGCGAGGGCTGCGATTCTAGCATCCGGCGCGGCGCAGGATCGGGCCCGGGACTTCGGGCAAGGGAATCGCCGCGGTCTGTTTGGATCGTTCCATATGGCGCGCCGCAGCAATCGAGCAAACCGGCATCGCGCCGATTTGGATCGAACCAAATGCACTTGTCAGCGCCAACATGCGTGTTGCAGGATGGTCCGCGTTGCTCTGGGAGGAGACCGCAATGCCCCGTAATGCGTCTGACCGTGCGCGCCGCGCGCCGCTGTGCCTCGCGCTGGCCTTGGCCATGCTTCCCGCCGCCCATGCGGCTGCGCTGTCGACCTCGTTCGAAGCCGGCCAGCCGATGCCCCCCGCAGGCGCTGGCGGCCCGTTGAGCCTGCGCGTGGGCCCCGGCCCGGCCGACCCGTACGCAGCCAAGGCAGGCGTGGGATACAGCGGCCAGCGCGCCCTGCAGTACCGCAGCACCGGCGGCACTGCCCGGCAGGTCCTGCTGGCCACCGACCAGCAGATCGATGCGGACACCACGCTGAGCTGGATGGTCCTGCCGGAGATCGTCGACGGCGACACCGCCGCGTCCACCCATGTCTCGCTGGACCTGCTGCTCGATGATGGCCAACGCGTATCAGCCAGCGCGGCGCGAGACCAGCACGGGGTCGCACTGGGCGCCACGGCGCAGGGCGATTCGAAGACGCTGTATCCGCAGCAATGGGCGCGCAAGGCCGTGCGCCTGGGCGAGGTGCCCGGATTGCGCGGTCGCCGCGTGGTGGCCATCGAACTGGAAGTGGCCAGCGCAGCCGGCGCGCCGGTGTCGGGCTGGATCGACGATGTACGGCTGGAGGCGACGCCGTCGGTCGTGCCGGCGCGGCCGTCCGACTGGGTGCTCACCACGCGCGGCACCCAGTCCAATGGGCGCTTCTCGCGTGGCAACAACTATCCCGCCACGGCACTGCCGCATGGCTTCAACTTCTGGACTCCGGTGACCGACGCCGGCGTGCTGAACTGGCTGTACCGCTGGAACGAGCACAACGACGCCGACAACCGCCCGCGCCTGCAGGCGTTGTCACTCAGCCACCAGCCGAGCCCGTGGATGGGTGACCGGCAGACCTTCCAGGTGATGCCCTCGGCCAGCCGCGGCGTGCCCGAAGCCGACCGCGCCAAGCGCGCGCTGGCGTTCTCGCACGACCAGGAAAACGCACGCCCGTACCGCTACGACGTGCGTTTCGACAACGGCATCGCGGCCTCCATCGCCCCGACCGACCATGCCGCGCTGTTCCGCTTCCAGTTCCCGGCCACCGGCGATGCCAACCTGCTGTTCGACAATGTCGATGCGCGCGGCGGGCTGACCCTGGACGCCGCCAGCCAGACGCTTTCCGGCTACACCGACGTGCGCAGCGGCCTGTCCAACGGCGCCACCCGCATGTACGTGGTGGCGGGTTTCGACCGTCCGTGGCGCAGCAGCGGCACGCTCGACACCGGACGCCCCACCGGCTACATCAAGTTCGATCCGGGCAGCGATCGCCAGGTCAACATGCGCATCGCCACCTCGTTGATCTCGGTGGAACAGGCACGCCATAACCTCGCCCTGGAACTGAGCGCCGACGACACCCTGGAGCGCGTCGCCGCACGCGCGCAGGATGCATGGGACGCACGGCTGGGCGCCTTCGACATCGGCGACGCCAGCGAGGACCAGAAGACCACGCTGTATTCCAACCTCTACCGCCTGTACCTGTTCCCCAATTCCGGCCACGAGAACGTCGGTACCGCGCAGGCGCCGGAGTGGCGCTACGCCAGCCAGGCCAGCGCGGCCGAGGACAACACCGATGGCAGCGCGGTGCGCAGCTTCGCACCGGTGCGCGACGGCAAGGTGTACGTCAACAATGGATTCTGGGACACCTTCCGCACCACCTGGCCGGCCTACGCGTTGTTCCGCGCCGATGATGCCGGCGCCCTGGTGCAGGGCTTCCTGGAGCAGTACAAGGCGGGCGGCTGGGTCGCACGCTGGTCCTCGCCGGGCTATGCCGACCTGATGGTCGGCACCAGCTCGGACGTCGCCTTCGCCGATGCCTGGCTGAAGGGCGTGCGCGGCTTCGACGTGGACACCGCGTACGACGCAGCGCTGCGCAATGCCACGGTGGTGCCACCGGATCGGCATGTCGGCCGCAAGGGCATGGACCGTTCCACCTTCACCGGCTTTGCCAGCGCCGACGTGCACGAAGGGATGTCGTGGACGATGGAAGGCGCGCTCAACGATTTCGGCATCGCCAACATGGCAACGCGGCTCGCCAGCGACGCCGGCTCGAGCGCCGAGCGTGAGCGCTATGCCACTGAGGCGGATTACTTCGGCCATCGTGCGGCGGCCTATTCAACGATGTTCGACCCGGCTGCGGGCTTCTTCCAGGGCCGGCGCGAAGATGGCAGCTGGCGGGTGGACGCCAAGGACTACGACGCACGCGTCTGGGGCCATGACTACACCGAATCCAATGGCTGGACCTTCGCCTTCACCGCTGCCCACGATGGCGAAGGACTGGCAGCGCTGTACGGTGGACGCGAGGCGCTCGCCGCCAAGCTGGATGCGTTCTTCGCCACCCCGGAAACCGCGGATCCGGCATTTGCCGGTTCCTACGGCGGGCTGATCCATGAAATGACCGAAGCCCGCGATGTACGCATGGGCATGTACGCACACAGCAACCAGCCCTCGCACCACATCCCGTGGGTGTACCTGTACACCGGCCAGCCATGGAAGACCCAGAAGCATGTGCGCGAGATCCTGGCGCGCCTGTACGTGGGCAGCGAGATCGGACAGGGCTACCCCGGTGACGAGGACAACGGCGAGACCTCGGCCTGGTATGTGTTCGCTTCCCTGGGCCTGTATCCGCTGCGGATGGGCGCACCGGAATATGCGATCGGCTCGCCATTGTTCCGCCACGCCAGGGTCACCCTGCAGGACGGCGCGGTGCTGACGGTGAACGCGGCGGACAACTCCCCCGCCAACGTGTACGTGCAGTCGTTGAAGGTCAACGGCAAGCCATGGACGAAGACCTGGCTGCCGCACGAGATCATCGCCGCCGGCGCCACGCTGGACTTCCAGATGGGTCCGCAACCCTCGCGCTGGGGCACCGGCGAAGGCGATGTGCTGCCGTCGCTGACCGCACGCGGCGAGCGCCCTGCCCTGCTGCATGACCTGCTGGCCAAGGGCGCGCAGGCGCGGCTGGAAGACGGCCGCGCGCTGGACGCGCTGGTCGATGACAACGCCACGACCGCCGCCCCGCTGGGCGCGAAGGCAACGGTGGTGTTCAGCGACGTCGCTGCCGGCGCCCCCACGATGTACACCCTGACCAGCGGCGAGAACAGCATCCGCGGCGGCGCATGGGCGCTGGAAGCACGTACCGCCGGTGGTCGCTGGTCCACGCTGGATGCGCGCACGTCCGAAGACTTCGCCTGGGCCCGCCAGACCCGCCCGTTCCGCATCGCCAAGCCGGGCCGCTACGCCGAATACCGGCTGCGCATCGCCGCACCCGGACGCATGCAGCTGGCGGAAGTGGAGCTGCTGGCCAAGGAGTCGACACCATGAGCCGTGCTGCGCGCTACCTGCGGCCGGCCGCACTGGCGGCGCTGGCCCTGCTTGCTCCAGCAGCAGCATGTGCGTTTGAATCCACGCAGCAGCAGGGCGGCGTGACTTTGCGCTACCAGGACGCCCGCGATGCGCTGCCGGAGGCGATGCGCGAGCGGATCATCGGCACGTTCTTCAAGGCCTATCTGCCGCAGCGCGCCGACTTCCATCCGAAGGCACCGAGCCAGACCGCCATCGTGATCGATCCGGCGTACGACGGCATCGCCTTTGTCGGCGAGAAGGCCAAGGCGGCCACCATCACCCTCAATCCGGCGTGGCTGGACAAGCACCCGGGCGACACCGACCTGGTGACCCATGAGGCGATGCACATCGTGCAGGGCTACCCCGAGTACGCCAATGAACGCGTCCCGGGCTGGCTGGTGGAAGGCATCGCCGACTACGCGCGTGACCGCTATGGCGTGGACAATGCCGCCGCCGGCTGGGCGTTGC
This sequence comes from Stenotrophomonas chelatiphaga, assembly GCF_001431535.1. Lineage (GTDB taxonomy): Bacteria > Pseudomonadota > Gammaproteobacteria > Xanthomonadales > Xanthomonadaceae > Stenotrophomonas > Stenotrophomonas chelatiphaga. The sequence continues at coordinate 16,183 of NZ_LDJK01000026.1, read as the reverse complement.
CGCTGACGGTGCAGGACGGGCAGGATTTCGATACCGGCTACCGGGTCACCGGCGCGTTCCTGAAGTGGAGCGAGGCCGCTTGGCCGGGACTGGTAAAGACACTGGATGGCGCCCTGCGCAGCGGCCGCTACACCCCGGCGCTGTGGCAACAACACACCGGCCAGCCCCTGCCCGCCCTGTGGGCCGCCTACGCCAAAGCGCGACAAGACCGGTAACGCCGAGCCCCGCTCGGCGCTACCCGCACCCGCACCCGCACCCGCACACCATCCGACGAAGAGCCCCCTTGTTGTTCAAGGGGGCGCGCCAACGGCGCGGGGATAAGGTGGAATGCGCGGGCAAACCGCTGGCGGTTTGCTCAAGGGGGCGCGCCAACGGCGCGGGGATAAGGTGGAATGCGCGGGCAAATCGAGCCTGCGAAGAAGGCTTACGCCTTCTTCTCGGCCTCGATTTGCTTGCGGATCTGCGCATCCACCGCAGCGATCGCGGTCATGTTCAAAATCCGGCGCGAGGTCGCGCTGCTGGTCAGGATGTGCGCCGGCTTGGCCACGCCCATCAGGATCGGCCCGATCGCCACGCCATCGGTGAACACGCGCACCAGGTTGTAGGCGATGTTGGCCGCTTCCAGGTTCGGCAGCACGAACAGGTTGGCACGGCCGGTCAGGGTGGAGCCCGGCAGCAGCTTCTGCCGCAGCGCTTCGTCCCAGGCGGTGTCGCCCTGCATCTCACCGTCCACGTTCAGGCGCGGGTTGCGCTTGAGCAGCATCTCGCGGACCTGGCGCATCTTCAGCGCATCCTTCGAATCGTGGCTGCCGAAGTTGGAGTGCGACAGCAGCGCCACGTTCGGTTCGATGCCGAACAGCTTCATGCGGTAGGCCGCCTGCAGCGTGGCTTCGGTCAGCTGTTCGGCCGTGGGATCTTCCTGCACGTGGGTATCCACGAAGAAGAACACGCCCTGCTGGTTGATCACCCCGGTCATCGCCGAGGTCGAGGTGACCTTGGACTCCAGCGGCAGCACGCTGCGCACGTAACCCAGCTTCTTGTGGAAGCGGCCGACCACGCCGGTCAGCAGTGCATCGGCTTCGCCGCGCGCCACCATCACCGCGGCGATCAGGGTCGGGCGCGAACGCATCAGGTTCTTCGCCGCGGCCACGGTCACGCCACGACGGCCGGTCAGCGCGTGGTAGTACTGCCAGTACTCGTTGAAGCGCGGATCATCGTTGATGTTGGTGACCTGCACGTTCTCGCCGATCTTCAGGCGCAGGCCCAGGCGTTCGATGCGTGCCTCGATGACGTCCGGGCGACCGATCAGGATCGGATGCGCCAGATCCTCGTCGACCACGTTCTGCACCGCCTGCAGCACCACTTCTTCCTCGCCTTCGGCATACACCACGCGCTGCTTGTCGGTGCGCGCGCGGTCGTACACCGGCTTCATCATCAGGCTGGTGCGGTAGACGAACTCGGACAGCTTCTGGCGGTAGGCGGCCATGTCGGCGATCGGCCGCGCGGCCACGCCGGAATCCATCGCCGCCTGTGCCACGGCAGCGGACAGCTCCACCAGCAGGCGGCGGTCGAACGGGCGCGGAATCAGGTATTCCCGGCCGAAGCTCGGGGTGTCACCGCCGTAGGCCGAGCCCATGTCGGTAGCCGCACGGCGTGCCAGCGCGGCGATGGCGCGCACGCAGGCGATCTTCATTTCTTCGTTGATCGCGGTGGCGCCCACGTCCAGCGCGCCGCGGAACAGGTAAGGGAAGCACAGGACGTTGTTGACCTGGTTCGGGTAGTCCGAACGACCGGTGCCGATGATCGCGTCGGCGCGTACCGCGCGCACGTCTTCGGGCATGATTTCCGGGGTCGGGTTGGCCAGCGCGAAGATCACCGGGTCCGGCGCCATGGTCTTGACCATGTCGGCGGTCAGGATGCCCGGTGCCGACAGGCCCAGGAAAATGTCCGCGCCGTCGACGATCTCGGCCAGGGTGCGCTTGTCGGTATCACGCGCGTAACGCGCCTTTTCCGGGTCCAGGTCGCTGCGGCCGGTGTGGATCACGCCCTCGCGGTCGAAGGCCAGGATGTTTTCCGGCTTCAGGCCCAGCTGCACCAGCATGTTGACGCAGGAAATGCCGGCCGCGCCCATGCCCGTGGTCGCCAGCTTCACTTCTTCGATCTTCTTGCCGGTGATCGCCATGGCGTTCAGCACCGCGGCGCCGACGATGATCGCCGTGCCGTGCTGGTCGTCATGGAACACCGGGATCTTCATCCGCTCGCGCAGCTTGCGCTCGACGATGAAGCACTCCGGTGCCTTGATGTCTTCCAGGTTGATGCCGCCGAAGGTCGGCTCCAGCGAGGCGATGATGTCGACCAGCTTGTCCGGGTCCAGCTCGTCGATTTCGATGTCGAACACATCGATGCCGGCGAATTTCTGGAACAGCACGCCCTTGCCTTCCATCACCGGCTTGCCGGCCAGCGGACCGATGTTGCCCAGGCCCAGCACGGCGGTACCGTTGGAAATCACCGCGACCAGGTTGCCACGTGCGGTGAGCTCGCTGGCCTGCTGCGGGTCGGCCATGATCGCTTCACAGGCGTAGGCAACGCCGGGCGAATAGGCCAACGACAGATCACGCTGGGTCAGCATCGGCTTGGTCGCCGTGACCTTGATCTTGCCCGGCGGCGACATGCGGTGGTAATCGAGGGCGGCCTGTTTGAAATCTTCTTTGGACATCGACGTTGGGCACATGAATGGGCAAGGGGGACAGGGGATCATACCCCCGTTGTTCGGGCTGGACCTGTCGCGGGGCTGTCGCGCGTGTGCTGCAGCGCACCAACCGGCGTGTTGCCGGCGTACTGCGGAGCATCGCGCTGCACCCTCCCTGCGGGTGTGACAGCAAGGTGGCAGGTACCGCGGAAAAAGCTGCGGGGCCACGTCATCGCTGACGGGCCCCGCATCCTGACGTGGAAGGGTCAGATCTTGGCAGAGGCAAGCGGCAGGGCCGCATCGACCGGCGGCGGCAGCTCGCTTTCGCGGCCGTCCAGCGCCAGCTTCAGGCGGTCACGGTCCAGCGCGCCTTCCCAGCGCGAGACCACCACGGTAGCCACCGCGTTGCCGATGAAGTTGGTCAGCGAGCGGCATTCGCTCATGAAGCGGTCCACGCCGAGGATCAGCGCCATGCCGGCCACCGGTACTTCCGGTACCACGGCCAGGGTGGCGGCCAGGGTGATGAAGCCGGCGCCGGTCACGCCGGCGGCGCCCTTGGAGCTCAGCATCGCCACCAGCAGCAGGGCGATCTGGTGGCCCAGGGTCAGCTCGGTGTTGGTGGCCTGGGCGATGAACAGCGCCGCCAGGGTCATGTAGATGTTGGTGCCGTCCAGGTTGAACGAATAGCCGGTGGGGACCACCAGGCCGACCACCGACTTGCTGCAGCCGGCGCGCTCCATCTTCTCCATCAGCGACGGCAGCGCCGATTCGGACGAGGAGGTGCCCAGCACCAGCAGCAGCTCAGCCTTCAGGTAACGCGCCAGCTTGAACACCGAGAAGCCGCACAGGCGGGCCACCGCGCCCAGGATCACCACCACGAACAGGAAGGCGGTCAGGTAGAACGAACCCACCAGCCAGGCCAGGTTGATCAGCGAACCGACCCCGTACTTGCCGATGGTGAAGGCGATCGCACCAAACGCGCCGATCGGGGCGGCCTTCATCAGGATATGCACCAGCTTGAACACCGGAGCGACCAGCGCTTCCAGGAAGTTCAGCACCGGCTTGCCCTTCTCACCCACCAGTGCCAGCGCGATGCCGAACAGCACCGCCACGAACAGCACCTGCAGGATGTTGCCGTCCACGAACGCGCTGACCAGCGTCTTGGGAATGATGTCCATCGCAAAGCCGATCAGGGTCAGGTCGTGCGACTTTTCGACATAGCTGTTGACCGCGGTCTGGTCCAGGTCGGCCGGGTTGATGTTCATGCCCGCGCCCGGCTGCACCACGTGCGCCACGATCATGCCCACCACCAGTGCCAGCGTGGAGAAGAACATGAAATAGGCCATCGCCTTGGCGAACACCCGGCCCACGGTGCGCAGGTGGGTCATGCCGGCGATGCCGGTGACGATGGTCAGGAAGATGACCGGGGCGATGATCATCTTCACCAGGTTGATGAAGGCATCACCCAGCGGCTTCATCTTCTCGCCGACCAGCGGCTCGTAATGGCCCAGGACGGCACCGAGGATGATGGCGACCACGACCTGGAAATACAGCTGGCGATAGAACGGCAGCGGCTTGGTCGGCACCGGGGAAGCGGCGGGAACGTGCATGGCGGGCTCCGGAAGGGACTGATGACGCCAACGCCACGAAGGACACGCGGCGCGGCATCGGATGGCGCCCTTTGTACGCCGCGCGGACGCATCAGCAGATAACCTATTGGTACTACCCCCCCGGTTCAGGCTGCCTCCGGGCGCTTTCTGCGCCTACACTGCGCCGGTCGCGACGACCCCGCACAGACCGGGGCGCGTGTAGATCCACCTTTCCCGAATAGAGACCTGCCGTCCCATGCGAATGACCCCGACCCTGCTTGCCCTGTCCCTGGCCGCCAGCCCGCTGCTGGCCAATGCCGCTGGTTTCGACAACTGGCCGACCAAGGTGTCGTTCGCTGATGGCACCGAGCTCGCCGCCACCGGCAACATCGCCTACGACTGGAACAATTTCTCCGGCGACATCGAAAACGCCGACGCGGTACGCCGCAAGGAATTCGGCGCCACGCTGAAGAAGAAGGGCGTGTATGACGCCATGGTGTACTACGACTTCCAGTCCGACACCTGGCTGGATGTGTACCTGCGCCTGGAAAGCAAGGCGTTCGTCGGCCAGGACATCGGCAAGTTCCGCGTCGGTTACATGAAGACCCCGGTCGGCCTGGATGCGGTGACCAGCTCGCGCGCCGGCAGCTTCATGGAATTCGCGATGCCGGTGCAGGCGTTCTACGCCGGCCGTCGCACCGGCCTGGACTGGGTGCTGGAGCGCCCCGCCTACCTGCTGCAGGCTGGCCTTTACGGTGGCAAGGACCTGCAGGGCGACAACCCCGGCACCATGCAGGCGCTGCGTGCGGTGTGGACCCCGGTCAAGGCCGAGGCGAACGTGCTGCACCTGGGCCTGGCGCTGTCGCAGGAAAACCCGCGTGGCTGGCGTGACGGCCGCGACGTGCACCACGAAGCGACCGCGCGTTTCCGCGCGCGTCCGGAGGCCGGCCTGACCGACCTCCGCCTGGTCGATTCCGGTGCGCTGGTCACCGCCGACAAGGTCAACCGCGCCGGTCTGGAAGGCATTTTCATCCGCGGTCCGTTCTCCATCCAGGCCGAAGCCCTGCAGGCCACCATCACCCGCGAAGGCAAGCCGGACTACACCGGCAACGGCCAGTACGTGATGGGCAGCTGGGTGCTGACCGGCGAATCGCGCCCGTACAGCGGTGGCGGCGTGGCCAACATCAAGCCGGCGCGTGACTACGGCGCGGTGGAAGTGCTGGCGCGCTACAGCCGCCTGGACCTGGACGACGCCGATGTGCTCGGTGGCCGTGAACACAACTGGACCCTGGGTGCCAACTGGTACCTGACCAGCCACTTCAAGTTCCAGGCCAACTACATCAAGGCCGATGCCAGCCGTCGCGGCGTGCATACCAAGCCGGAGATCTTCGAAGTCCGCGCCCAGATGCATTTCTGAGCCGGGCCGCGTGACTGAGCGGGTCATCGACCCGCTCTGCCCGTAGACTCTGTCCGCATGTACCGGCTCGGCCGCTACCGCAAGCTGGCCATGACCCTGCTGGTGATGATCGGCGGGACCGCGCTGTGCGCGGTATCGGCCGGGCATTTCGCCGGCCAGCGCGCATTGGCCGGCGAAAGCGCGCAGGTGCAGCGCCAGTTGCAGTTGTATGGCCAGGGCCTGCAGCAGCGGATCGATCGCTTCGGCACCCTGCCGCAGGTGATGGCGCTGGACCCGGACCTGCTGGCCGCGCTGCGCAGCGCACCTGATCCGGCGGGACGCCAGCGCCTGAACCTCAAACTGTCCCAGGCCAACCAGGTCACCCGCGCATCCACCCTGACCCTGGTCGGGCGCGATGGCGTGGCGGTGGCCGCCAGCAACTGGGACCAGCCCTCGACCAACGTCGGCGAAGACTACAGCTACCGGCCCTATTACCTGCAGGCGATGGCGGCCGGCCACGGCCGTTTCTACGGCATCGGCATGACCACCGGCGTGCCCGGTTACTTCCTGTCGCACGCCATCGACGATGCCGACGGCACCCGGCTGGGCGTGGTGGTGATCAAGATCGAGCTGTCCGCGCTGGAACAGGAGTGGGTCGCCAGCCCGGACATCGTCCTGGCCAGCGACAACCACGACGTGGTGTTCCTGGCCAACCAGGATCCCTGGCGCTACCGCCTGCTGCGGACCCTGGGCACGCAGGAACGCGAGGAGATGCTGGCCAGCCGCCAGTACGCGGACCGCTCCCTGCAACCACTGCGCGCACGTACCGAGCGGGTGCTGGACGATGGCGGGCGGATCGTGCGCATGGCCGACCCGGCGATGCCGCGTGCGCTGCTGTGGCAGACCATCGACCTGCCCGAAGAGAACTGGCACCTGCACCTGCTGCACGATGCCAGCGCGGCCGGCGCGGTGGCCCGCAGTGCGGCCATCGGCGGTGGCGCGGCGTGGTTGGCGCTGGGCTTCCTGGCGCTGTTCGTGCAGCAGCGGCGACGCCTTTCGGCGCATCGCCAGCGCAGCCGGCGCGAGCTGGAAACCCTGCTCAAGCAGCATGCCCAGGAGCTGCGCAGCGCGCAGGATGGCCTGCTGCAGGCCGCGCAGGACGCCGACCGCGGGCTGAGCCGCAGCCTGGAACACCTGCCGCAGGGCGTGGTGATCATCGACAGCCAGCAGCAGCTCGTGGCGTGGAATTCGCGCTATCTGGAACTGTTCCGCTTCCCGCCGGGGCTGGTGCAGGTGGGACGGCCGATCGAGGAGATTTTCCGCTTCAACGCGCGTCGCGGCCTGCTCGGGCCGGGGCCCATCGATGAAGCCATCGAACGCCGGCTCAACCACCTGCGCAGCGGACGGCCGCACATGCGCGAAAGCGAGAAAGACGACGGCACGGTGCTGGAAATCCGCGGAAATCCGCTGCCCGACGGCGGCTTCGTCACCAGCTATGCGGACATCACCAGTTACAAGAACGCCGCGCGCGAACTGCGCTCGCTGGCCGACGCACTGGAACACCGCGTGGCCGAGCGCACCCGCGATCTGGACGAAGCACGGCGCGAGGCCGAGCAGGCCAACCGCTACAAGACCCGCTTCGTCGCCTCTGCGGTGCATGACCTGCTGCAGCCGCTGAACGCCGCACGCATGTTCGTGTCGGTGCTGCGCGCCAAGCTGGCCGACGGCGAACAACAGCAGACCGCCGACCACATCGAAGCGGCGCTGTCAGCGCAGGATGCAATCCTGGTCAGCCTGCTGGATATCTCCCGGCTGGAATCGGGCAGCCTGCAGACGCGCGTGCGTGCGTTCGCGCTCAACCCGCTGCTGGAGACCCTTGCCCGCGAGTTCGGCATCGCCGCCGAAGGTCGCGGGCTGCAGCTGCACTGGGTGCCTACCGCCGCGGTGGTGGTGAGCGACGAGGCGCTGCTGCGGCGCATCCTGCAGAACTTCCTGTCCAATGCGCTGCGCTACACCCAGCGCGGCCGCGTGCTGCTGGGCTGCCGCCGCGAAGGCGGCCGGCTGTGGATCCAGGTGCACGACCAGGGTCCGGGCATCCCGGAGAGCCTGCACAAGGAGATCTTCGAAGAATTCCGCCGCCTGCACGATGGCCAGGAACGCGGCACCGGACTGGGCCTGGCGATCGTCGAACGCATCGGCCGCCTGCTGGGGCATCCGATCCGGCTGCGCTCGGTGCTGGGCAGCGGCTCGATGTTCGAAGTGGCGGTGCCGCTGGGCCGGGCAGAGGAGGTCGTGGCGTCGGTGCTGGTGCACGCGCCGGTGGTGGTGGAAACCACGGCTGACAGTCCGCTGCGTGGGCGCCGGGTATGGGCCATCGATGACGATGCGCATGTCAGCGCTGCCACGCGGGCGCTGCTGGAAAAATGGGGCTGCGACGTGGAGCAGTCCGAAGGCCCGCAGGCCGCGCTGGATGCGGCCCACGCCGGGCTGGCACCGGAACTGGTGCTGCTGGACGTGCGCATGGGCGAGTTCCATGGGCCGGCGCTGTATGAGGCGCTGTGCGAACGCTGGCAGGCGCGGCCGCCGGTGGTGCTGGTCACCGCCGAACGCGATGATGCGCTCCGGGCGCTGGCCGCCGACAACGGCTGGGGCTTCCTTGCCAAACCGGTGCGTCCGCCCGCCCTGCGCGCCCTGATGACCCAGCTGCTGCTGCGCCACCGCGGGTAAGGCCTGCGACGGATGGATTCCGCCGAGCGTGGCTCGGTGCCACAGGGCGGACGGTGCCGCGGTAGCGCCGACCCATGGTCGGCGAGCGCAGCGGCGCGGTTCGATGCCGCCGAGCGTGGCTCGGCGCTACCTTGGCCTACACCAGGCCGGCATCGCCTTCCGGCTCCAGCGCCTTCACCAGCACCGCAGCCTGCGTACGGCTGTGGCATTCCAGCTTCTTCAGGATGGCGGTGACATGCACCTTGACCGTGTTCTCTGCCAGGCCCAGCGTGTAGGCAATCTGCTTGTTCAACAGCCCATCGGCCAGGCACAGCAGCACGCGGAACTGCTGCGGGGTGAGCTGCGCAAGGCGACTGGCCAGCAGGGCATCGGCATCGGATCGCTCGGCGGCCATCGCCGGGAACCACAGCCCCCCATCCAGCACGGCCGCCACGGCTTCGCCGATGGTCTCCGGCGGCACCGATTTGGGAATGAACCCGGCGGCGCCGAACTGCTGCGCACGGCGGATGACACGCGGGTGGTCATTGGAAGACAGGATCACCACCGGGATGTCCGGATGCGCGCCGCGCACATGCAGCAGCGCGGAAAACCCGTGCGCGCCGGGCATGGTCAGGTCCAGCAGCACCAGGTCCACATCCGGGTGCTGGTCCAGCGCCTGTTCCAGCGCCTCGGCACTGGCCACCTCGCGTACGTTGACCTGGGGCAGGCCCTGCCGCAGCGAATGCACCACGGCAGCACGCAGCAGGGGATGGTCGTCGGCAACCAGCAGGTTCAGTTCGCTCATGCGGGCATTGTAGGGCCGACTTCCGTCGGCCGTGCGCTACCGCGCTGGGCGCATGCTGCTGTTCCAGGCGTCCAGGAACTGCCGCCGCTTCAGCGCATCCAGGTAGACCAGCAATCCCGGCCCGAGCTGGATCGGCCGCAGGTTGCGCTCCGGGCTGCCGTTGCGCGTCGCGCCGCCGCGCACGATCGGCATCAACCGGGCTTCGCGGGACAGCACCTGCTGGCCGCGCGGGGACAGCAGGTAATCGAGGAAGCGCCGCGCTTCGGCCGTGTTGCGCGCATTGCGCGGTATCACCGCGGTGCGCAGCATCACCAGCGTGTAGTCCTCCGGTTCGACGATGCCCAGCGGTTCACCGTCATCGATGCGCGCCTGGGCATACGAACCGAGCACGTTGTACACCAGTGACAGCTCGCCGCTGCTGACCTTGTCCAGCAGCACCCCGGTGCGCTCTTCCAGCAGCACCCGGTTGTCGCCCAGCGCGCCCAGCAGCGCACCGGCCATGCTGCCACGCTGCGCATCCTGCGTGGCCAGCAGGTAGCCGACGCTGCTGCGGTTGATGTCATAGGTGCCGACCCGCCCACGCAGCGGGGCATCCGGCGCGCGCAGCAGGTCCAGCAACTGGCGCCGCGTACGCGGGACGCGCGCGGCCGGCAGCGTGCGGGTGTTGTAGACCATCGCCACCGGCTCGTAGCTGATCCCGAAGGCCTCGCTGCGCCACTGCGCCCAACCGGGCAGCGCCTCGGTCTGTGGCGAGCGATGGGCCAGGGCATGGCCGTCGTTGACCAGCTTGGCCTGCAGATCCATGCCACTGGAAATCAACAGGTCGGCCGAGGCGGGCCCGTTCCGCTCGCGAAGGAAGCGCGCGTGCAGGTCCTGGGTGATGATGTCCTCGTACACCACTTCCGTTCCCGGATGCAGGCGCTGGTAGTCGGCGATCACCACGGCGAATACTTCGATGTCGGTCGAACCATGGATGCGCAGCTGCGCGTTGGCGGGCCCGGTTGCGGCGAAACGCTGTACGTCGCCAGGTGCGGCAGCGGCCACCGCCCCCCACAGCAGCAGCGTGAACAGCGTCATCTGGCGGATCATGCGTGGCTCCGGGGCAATGCGATGGTGGCCACCAGGCCCCCTTCGCGACGGTTGGAAAGATCGATCCGGCCAGCGTGCGCATCCACCACGCGCTTGACGATGGCGAGCCCCAGCCCGGCCCCGCCGGCAGCGGCGCCTTCGCCGCGCGCGAAGCGCTCGAACACCCGTTCGGCATCGCCGGGCGCGATGCCCGGGCCATGGTCGGCGATGGTCAGCAGGGCCGTGTCGCCGTCCAGGGTCAGGGCGACCTGCAACGGCGCCGCGCCACTGTACTTGATGGCGTTGTCGATCAGGTTCTTGATCGCCTCGCGCAGCAACAGCGCATCACCCTGCACCCACACCGGTCCGGTGCTCATCGCAAGGTGCACGCGTGGGATCGGTTCCACCTGGGGCACGGCCTCGTGCAGCGCCTGGTGGACGGTCTCGGCGAGATCCACCGGCGCGTAGCGCTGCAGGTTGGCGCGGTGGATCACGCTGGCATCGCTGAGCAGCTGGTTGAGCAGGCGGCTCATGTGGCTGGCATTGCGTTCGATCGCCAGCAGGCTGCGACGCATGTCCTCCGGCTCCTCGTCATCCAGCGCCAGCTGCGCCTGCGCCCGCAGCGCCGCCAGCGGCGTGCGCATCTGGTGCGCGGCTTCGGCCATGAACGAGCGCAGCGTCTCGTTGCTGCTGGACAACCGGCCCATGAAGCGGTTCAGCGCGGCGACCATCTGGTCCATTTCACGTGGCACGTGGGCGTCCAACGGACGCAGGTCGGACGGCTCGCGCCGCGACAGCTCGCGCTCCACCCGCACCAGCGGACGGAATGCGCGGTGCACGCCGACACCGACCAGCGCCAGCGACAGCAGCGACAGCACGGTGATCGCCAGCAGCGCGCGGTTCACCATCTCCTGCGCGAGCGCTTCGCGCGCACGCCGGGTCTGCCCGACCTGGACCTGCACCTCGCCCTGCGCCGAAGGCGATGACAGGTTGCGCGCCACCACCACGAAACGCACGGTTTCTCCGCTGTACGGCGCGTCGAACAAGGCCGGTGCATCACCGTGCCCGTTGATGCTGCGCGGCACCGGCGGCAGGTCGCCATAGCCGGTGATCAGCGCGCCGCGACTGTCCGCCACGCGATAGAACACCCGGTCTTCCGGCGCCATCGCCAGCAGGTCCAGCGCCGCATACGGCAGGTCGACCTGCCACTGGCCGTCGACCAGCGCCACCGAATCGGCGATGGACAGCGCCGAGGACACCAGCAGGTGGTCGTAGGAACGGTTCGCCGCACGCTGCCCGTAGTCGCGCGCGGCGAACAGCAGGGCGACCGCGAACACCGCCAGCAATGCGCCCAGGTACAGCGTCAGCGTGCGCCGCAGCGACGCCGGGCGCTGCCGCTCACGCGGGTGCATCGATGCCCCCGTCGGTCGCGTCCACGGCTTCCAGCATGTAGCCCACACCGCGCACGGTGACGATGCGCAGCGGCGCGGCGGCCAGCTTGCGGCGCAGCCGGCCGACATACAGTTCGATGGCATTCGGCCCGGCTTCGTCGTCGAAGCCGAACAGCCCATTGCCGATCTCGTCCTTGCCGACCACCTGCCCCAGCCGGCCGACCAGGATCTCCAGCAGGCGGAATTCGCGGTTGGGCAGTTCGATCAGTTCGCCGTCCAGGCTGACGCGGTGCGCGGCGTTGTCGAACTGGAACCCGCCGATCTGCACCAGTTCGCTGGCCTGGCCGCGCGCGCGGCGCAGCAGCACGCGGCAGCGCGCTTCGAATTCGCGGAAATCGAAGGGCTTGCCGAGATAGTCATCGGCACCCACGTCCAGCGCCTGCACGCGGTCTTCGATGCCGTCGCGGGCGGTGAGCATCAGTACCGGGGTGCTGTCACCGCGTTCGCGCATGCCGGCCAGCACGCGCAGGCCGTCCAGTTTGGGCAGGCCGATGTCCAGCACCACCAGGTCGAAGCTCTGGTAGCGCAGCACGCTGGCGGCGGCCAGTCCGTCGGATTGCCAGTCGACGGCGTGGCCGTTGCGGCGCATGCGGCGGACGATGGCATCGGCGAGGTCCGGGTTGTCTTCGACCAGCAGCAGGCGCATGCGGTTGTCGGGTACGGGGGAGTGGAGATGCTAACGCACGGGCGGTGGATCGAACGGCTGATGCGCGTTCGCGGCTGGCTTTGGAGCTGGGCTACGGGTTGGCGACGGGCGGGGTGGGTATGCGGGGCACGCGCAAGTACGTCCATGTAGCTCTTCGCGGCTCCTGCCGCTCAAGGCCCCGCATACCCGCCCCGCCCATCGCCCTGAGGGTTTCCCGGCTGCTGCAGGCCGCGTATGAAGGAACAAAAAGCGGTAGCGCCGAGCCGTGCTCGGCGGACGGATAGGGGCCGGAATCGCGCGGGTTTCGCTGCGCTGCACAAACCGCTGACAGGTGAATGACAGCTTGCTGGGCCGAGACTGCGGCCTCGCATCCGTTCCGGGTGCCCACGTTGGCCGCGCGCCGGGCGCGCACCTGGGAGGGTTTGTGGATCGTTTCACTGTTCGTTGGTCGGCGGTTGGTTCCTGTGCGATGGCCGCCTGTACCGTGTTTGCTGCTGCGCCAGCCGTTGCCGCCGACGATGACCGGCCGGTCACCGCCGAGATCGGCGGGCGGCTGCATCTGGATTTCGCCAGCTTCGACAATGATGGCCGCGGTACGCCGAACAAGGACGATACCGAGGTGCGCCGTGCGTGGCTTGACGTATCCGGCAAGTTCTTCGTGGTCGACTACAAGATGGAAGCCGACTTTTCCGGTGACCGGGTCGAGGCGAAAGATGTGTACCTGAGCCGCAGCTTTGGCGATGCCGGCCGGCTCACCGTCGGTCAGTTCAAGCAGTACTTCTCGCTGGACGACCGTACCGGCTCCAACTACGGCAGCTTCCTGGAACGCGGCAACGCCGGCACCTCGCTGGCGCCGCTGTACCGGCTGGGGGCGTCGTGGCAGGCCAACCCGGGTGACTTCACCTGGGCAGCCAGCCTGTACAGCCTGGAAAGCATTGATGCCTGGCAGGTCAAGGGCCGTGCCGCCGGTGGCCGCGCCACGTGGGCACCGAGCCCCGCCGCCGGCGACGTGCTGCACCTGGGTGTCTCGGTAGCGCGCGAGCTCTACGACAACCCCGGTGCCAGCGGTGCGCCCGGACTGCGCATCCGCCCGCGCCCGGCCGGTCACCTGTCCGATGAAAGCCGCCTGACCCTGGTCGACTTCTCCGCGGGCCGCGATACCGACGTGGACAAGTGGTCGCTGGAGTACGCGCAGGTGCGTGGGCCGTGGTCCTGGCAGGGCGAGTTCAGCGGCGCCACGTTCGACGACGGCCTGCAGCGCGGCAAGGTGCTGGCCGGCTACGGCATGCTCAGCTGGTTCGTGACCGGTGAGTCGCGCGGCTACGACCGCAAGACCGGTCGCTTCGCCCGCATCAAGGATATCCGGCACAAGGCCGGCGCCTTCGAACTGGCGCTGCGCTACGACCAGATGCGCGGTGACCAGCACCTGGTCGGCCTGCCCGACCTGCGCGACGGCAGCACCGAGGCGTGGACGCTGGGCGGCAACTGGTACCTGCGCGACAACCTGCGCTTCATGCTCAACCTGATCGAAAGCCGCAACCGCGACCGCCTGGCCGACGTCACCGTTGACCGCACGCGCGCCGTCACCGGCCGCCTGCAGTTCGATTTCTGATGCTCCCCCGCTCTCCCCTCCCCCTTCCGCACTGATACCCAAGGAGTCCGCAGATGATGCTCAGCATCCTCGGCTTTGGCATGGTCATTACGTTCATGTACTTGATCATGAGCAAGCGACTGTCGCCGCTGGTCGCCCTGATCACCGTCCCGATCATCTTCGCCCTGCTCGGTGGCTTCGGCGCCGGCATCGACGAAATGATGCTCGACGGCATCAAGAAGATCGCCCCCACCGGCGTCATGCTGATGTTCGCCATCCTGTACTTCGGGGTGATGATCGATGCCGGCCTGTTCGATCCGCTGGTGCGGGTCATCCTCAACGTGGTCAAGGGCGATCCGCTGAAGATCGTCATGGGCACCGCCGTGCTGGCGATGCTGATCTCGCTGGATGGCGATGGCTCGACAACCTACATGATCACCGTATCGGCCATGCTGCCGCTGTACCGGCGGCTGGGCATGAACGCACTGAACATGACCTGCGTGACCATCCTCGCCGGCGGTGTGATGAACCTCACCCCGTGGGGCGGGCCGACCGCGCGTGCGGCCACCGCGCTGCACGTGGATCCGGCCGATGTGTTCGTGCCGCTGATTCCTTCGATGGTGATCGCCTGCGCCGGCATCCTGGTGCTGGCGTGGTACCTCGGCATGAAGGAGCGCCGTCGGCTGGGCGTGATGACCCTGCCGCAGGGCGGTTCGTGGATGGACTCCAGCGTGTCCGACGATGGGGATGCGCTGCCGACCGTGGAAGATGCCGAAGACATCAAGCGCCCGAAGCTGCTGTGGGTCAACTTCGGGCTGACCGCCGCACTGATGGCCGCGCTTATCATGGGCCTGCTGCCGATGCCGATCCTGTTCATGGTGGGCTTCGCCATTGCGCTGGTGATCAACTACCCGAACCTGGCCGAGCAGCGCCGTCGCGTGGTCAACCACGCCGGCAACGTGCTGTCGGTGGTGTCGCTGATCTTCGCCGCCGGCATCTTCACCGGCATCCTCAACAACACCGGCATGGTCGAAGCGATGTCGCACAGCTTCCTGGCCATCATCCCGGAAAGCTGGGGGCCATATCTGGCGGTGATCACCGCGCTGGCGTCGATGCCGTTCACCTTCTTCATGTCCAACGATGCCTTCTACTTCGGCGTGCTGCCGATCCTGTCCGAGGCCGCCGGCAACTACGGCATCACGCCGGTGGAAATGGCCCGCGCCTCATTGGCCGGCCAGCCGGTGCACCTGCTCAGCCCGCTGGTGCCCTCGACCTACCTGCTGGTCGGCCTGGCCAAAGTCGAGTTCGCCGACCACCAGAAGTTCACCCTGAAATGGGCGGTGCTGATTTCACTGCTGCTGATGGCTGGCAGCCTGCTGTTCGCGCTGTACCCGTTGGCCGCCTGATACGGCCCCGCCACAGGACCTGGAGAAGCAAATGACCCTTCGCATCGCATACGTCACCAGTGGCATGGGCAGTGTCGGCACTGCGATCTGCCAGACGCTGGCCCGCTCGGGCCACACCGTGGTCGCCGGCTGCGCACCGAACTCCCCGCGCAAGGCCGGCTGGCTGCGCGAGCAGCGTGACCTCGGCTTCGACTTCATCGCCTCTGAAGGCAACGCCACCGACTGGAGCTCCACCGCCGCGGCCTTCGCCAAGGTGCGCGCCGATGTCGGCGAGGTCGACGTGCTGGTCAACAATTCCGGTGGCAGCCGCGATGTGCTGTTCCGGCAGATGAGCGCCGATGACTGGAATGCGGTGATGGCATCCAACCTCAACTCCCTGTTCAACATCACCAAACAGGTAGTGGATGGCATGGCCACCCGCGGCTGGGGGCGCATCATCAACATCGGCTCGGTCAGCGCGCACAAGGGCCAGATCGGCCAGGTGAACTTCGCCACGGCGAAGGCGGCGATGCACGGGTTCAGCCGCGCGCTGGCCGCGGAGGTGGCTGCGCGCGGGGTGACGGTGAACACCATCTCACCCGGTTATATCGCCAGCCAGGCGATCAGCAGCTTTCCACCGGACGTGCTGGACCGGTTGGCTGCCTCGGTACCGATCCGCCGCCTTGGCAAGCCGGAAGAAGTGGCCGCACTGTGCGGTTGGCTGGCGTCGGATGAGGCGGCGTATGTGACCGGTGCCGACTATCCGGTGAACGGCGGCCTGTACATGGGGTGATGCGCGGGTAGATGGTTGACGGTAGGCAGGTAGGTAGGCAGGTAGGCAGCATCTGACGCTGCCG
>NZ_LDJK01000025.1 GCF_001431535.1 Stenotrophomonas chelatiphaga | reverse complement strand
AGCGGCTTTTGCCGTCCCCCACCCAGCCCCACCGCCCGGTCCCAAGCACGTAGCCAGCTGTATGCGGCCACCCGCGAGGGGGTATCACCCGTTCGACCCACCCCAACGACAGGCAAAGAAAAAGCCGCTGGCGAACCAGCGGCTTCTTCAGAACAGCGTGAAGAAAGAAGTTATTACTTCTTGGCTTCTTCAGCAGCGTCCTTGGCCTGCTCGGCGGTGCCTTCGGCAGCCTTGGCAGTGTCAGCAGCTGCGTCGGCAGCAGCGTCGGTGGCGGCGCCAGCGGCGGCACCGGCAGCGTCGGCCGAAGCGTCAGCAGCGGTGGCGGCGGTGTCGGCAGCCTGCTGGGCAGCGTCGGCGGTGGCCGAACCAGCGGCAGCAGCCTGGTCAGCAGCAGCCTGAGCTTCGGTGGCAGCTTCGTTGGCCGAAGCGGCGGCGTCCTGGGCAGCTTCCTGCTTCGAGCAGGCAGCCAGGGCCAGGGCCAGGGACATAGCAACCAGCAGCTTGTTGATGCTCATTTGGTGAATCCTCGTCGTCGTTAGATAGGCAACGCGCAGTTGCGCGCCGTCAACATGATGACAAGCCACGAATGGCTGTCAAGCGATCCCGCATTCAGTTTTGCGAAACAGGAGTTAAATCCAATCAAATCAATTCGATGGCGATGGCCGTTGCTTCACCGCCACCAATGCACAGCGTAGCGATCCCGCGCTTGCCGCCGCGGCTGCGCAATGCGTGCACCAGGGTGACCACCAGACGTGCCCCGGATGCGCCGATCGGATGGCCCAGTGCGCAGGCCCCGCCGTTGACGTTCAATTTGTCATGCGCGATGCCCAGTTCACGCATCGGCGCCATGGCCACCACCGCGAACGCCTCGTTGACCTCGAACAGGTCGACGTCGGCCAGCGTCCAGCCTGCCTTGTCCAGCAGTTTGTGGATCGCGCCGATCGGGGCGGTGGTGAACCACTCCGGCTCCTGCGAGTGGGTGGCGTGGGCAACGATGCGGGCCAGCGGCTGCAGGCCACGCGCCTGGGCGTCTTCTTCGGACAGCAGCACCACTGCGGCGGCGCCGTCGGAGATGCTGGAGGAACTGGCGGCGGTCACGCTGCCGTCCTTCTTGAACGCCGGGCGCAGGGTCGGGATCTTGGCGATGTCGGCGCGGGTGGGCTGTTCGTCGATGGAGATCTCGACCTCGCCCTTGCGGCTGGCGACCTTCACCGCGACGATTTCATCGGCAAATGCGCCGCTGGCCTGCGCGGCCTGGGCGCGCTTGACCGACTCGATCGCGTAGGCGTCCTGCTCTTCGCGGCTGAACTGGTACTTGTCCACGGCGCATTCGGCGAACTCGCCCATGGCCTTGCCGTCGTAGGCATTCACCAGCCCATCGTGGGCCATGTGGTCCACCGCCTGGAAGTTGCCGAAGCGGTTGCCGGTGCGCGAATTGGGCAGCAGGTGCGGCGCGTTGGACATGGACTCCATGCCACCGGCGACGACGATGCTGGCCGAGCCGGCCTTGATCAGGTCATGCCCCAGCATGATCGCCTTCATGCCCGAACCGCACACCTTGTTCAGCGTAGTGGCGCCGGTGGACAGCGGCAGTCCGCCGGCGATGGCGGCCTGGCGGGCGGGCGCCTGGCCCAGGTTGGCCGGCAGCACGCAGCCCATGATGACTTCGGTGACGTCGCTGGCCGGCACGCCGGAGGCTTCAAGCGCGGCGGCGATCGCGGTCGCGCCCAGGGTCGGGGTGGGGACGCCGTTGAACTGGCCGAGGAAGGAGCCGATGGCAGTACGCTTGGCCGCGGCGATGACGATGTTGGACATGGCAATCTCGTTGTTGCGTGAGCAAATTCGGAAAAGGAGACGCGAGCCGTTGGAAGGCGGCGCAAATCCCGGCAGACTGCGTGGGGGACGCCAGTATAAGGCGGTGCCCCTTACCGCAGGTTGGCTGGCCCGACGCCAGCATAGGGCGACCGCGGCACTCGCTACCTTTCACGGGGATACAGGGATGAAACGGGTTCAACTGAATACGGCTGCAGGGATGAGGACCGCGCTGGCCATGTCGCTGGCGGCGGCAATGAGCGCCTGCGGTGGCGGTGGCGGCGGCGGCAATGTCCGCGTCGAACCGCCCACGCCGCCGCCGGTGACGCCACCACCGGTCACGCCGCCGCCGGTTACCCCCCCGCCGGTTACGCCGCCGCAGCCGAGCAGGCAGGGCCACCTGACCGCGATCAATGCGCTGGGCACCGGCCTGACCGGGCAGGGCGTGCGTATCGGCGTCGTGGATTCGGGGGTCAACCGCAGCCATCCGGCACTCGCCGGCCGCGTGGTTGCCAACTACAGCTACGTTGATTCACGGGTGAACGATCTGGGGCGCGACGATGTGGTCGGGCATGGCACCACGGTGTCGATGCTGGCCGCCGGCGGCGACTATGCCGGTTCGCAGGTCGGCGTGGCGCCCGGCGCGGAGATCGTCTCGGCGCGGATCATCGCCGACAAGCGGCCCGTGGATGACGGCAGCGGCAATGGCAACCAGGTCAGTGGGGCCATCGGCCTGGCGCCGGTGCACCGCGACCTGATCAATGCCGGCGTCAAGATCATGAACAACTCCTGGGGTGGCCTGTATTGGACCAACGCGGCCACCACCGCGCAGATCGCCGACGAGTACCGCCCGTTCATCACCAGCAACGGCGGCCTGGTGGTATTCGCCACCGGCAATGACGGCAAGCCCACCCCGTCGAACATGGCCGCGCTGCCGAGCCGTCCCGGCGTCGGCGGCAGCACGCCAGCGGCCGATCTGGTGCGCGGCTGGCTGGCGGTGACCGCCGTGGACACGGTGACCCCGACCCAGCTTGCCAGCTATGCCAATGCCTGCGGCGAAGCCGCCAGCTACTGCCTGGCCGCGCCCGGCACCGCGGTCTATCCGGATCCCCAGGCGACCACGGCGACGGCAAGCTACTACTACGGCTGGGGCACGTCCTATGCTGCGCCGCTGGTCTCCGGCGCGGCGGCGCTGGTATGGCAACGCTATCCGTATTTCAGCAACGACCTGGTCCGGCAGACCCTGCTGGGCACGGCAACCGACCTCGGCGCGGCCGGCGTGGACCCGGTGTTCGGCAACGGGCTGCTCGATGTCGGCAAGGCCGTCAATGGTCCGGGCCGCCTGGACTGGGGCGATGTCAGCGTCAACGTCAACCGCCTCGGGCTGGATTCGGTCTGGAGCAACGACCTCAGCGGGACCGGCGGCTTGGTCAAGCAGGGCGTGGGTTCGCTGGGGCTGTCAGGACGCAGCACCTACAGCGGTGCCACGCGCATCGAACAGGGCACGCTGGCGCTGCGCGGTG
>NZ_LDJK01000024.1 GCF_001431535.1 Stenotrophomonas chelatiphaga | reverse complement strand
GAGGCCCGCAGGATGCGGCTTCTGCCGTCCCCCGATCAGCCCCACCGCCCGGCCCAGCACCGGAACGCAGCGCCATGATTTCGGGACAATCCGTGCGCGCCGTCACACTCCCATCACGCACAGGTCAAGTTCGTCCCGTCACGGCCGTTACTGGACTCACCACACCGCCCGGTCTGCCGATGGACGCTTCCGCTGACGTCGCCGTGCCCCGACAGCGCTTCCCCCGCGCGCTGGTCGGCCTGCTGTTGCTCGGCCTTTGGATGGGCTGGGCAGCACCGGCGCTGTGGTACCAGCACGCCGATTCTCCCATTCCCCTGTGCGTCGCCCCCACCGACCGCCGTTGAATCACCAAGCCGCTGTTCATGCCAGAAGGAGCATTGCGCATGTCCACCACGCCACGTACCGCGGATTCGTTCGCAGGTCACGAAAAACTTCCCTTCCTGCAGGTCCTGACGGCAGAAGCCGATCGCCTGTTCCTGGGCGTCAGCGGCCTGCTGGCGCTGGTGTCGATGGGGCTGGCGCTGCGCGCCGGTGCCTGGACCCCGTTCCTGGCCATCAGCCTGCCCACCCTGCTGGTCGTCGCCGCGCAGGTTCGCCTGCTGCCGGGCACGCGCTTGTCGCGCTGCACCGTCGCGCTGGCCTGGATGGTGCAGGCCGCCACCTTGATCCACCAGACCAGCGGCCTGCTGGAAACCCACTTCACCGTGATCGTGCTGATCGCCCTGCTGCTGTACTACCGCGACTGGCTGCCGCTGGTGGTGGCTGCCGCGGCCATCGCCGTGCACCACGTGCTGTTCTTCTACCTGCAACACCGCGGCCTGCCCTACCCGGTGTTCAGTGCCGGCAGCGGCATCGGCATCCTCGCCCTGCATGCCAGCTACGTCGTGGTCGAAACCGCGCTGCTGTCGGTCATGGCGATCCAGATGCGCCGCCAGCTGCTGCTGCTCGGCCACGACCCGCGGCAACTGGCCGCACTGGCGCGCGGCGTGGCTGCCGACCAGCCGTTGCCCGCCGGCATCCAGGCCGAACAGTTCCCGGCCGACTCGCTGGCGCGCACCCTGGTGCAGACCAGTACCCAGCTGTTGCAGCGGCGCGAGCGCGAACAGGCCGCGCTGGCCGACACCCTGCGCATCCGCACCGCATTGGACGATGTCACCACCAACGTGATGATCGCCGACCGCGAGCGCAACATCGTGTTCGTCAACCGTCCGCTGCAGCAGATGCTGTCCGCGGCCGAATCGGACCTGCGCCGGGACCTGCCGCAGTTCGATGCCAGCCACCTGATCGGCCAGAACATCGACATCTTCCACCGCAACCCGGCCCACCAGGCCAAGCTGCTGGATACGCTGTCCACCACCTACCGCGCACAGATCCGCGTCGGTGGCCGGCTGCTGCGCCTGATCGTCAACCCCATCGTCAGCGACCAGGGCGAGCGCCAGGGCTTCGTGGTGGAATGGGCTGATCGCACGCTTGAAGCCCAGGTCGAAGCCGAGCTTGAACGCATCGTGCAGGCAGCCGCCAACGGTGACTTCAGCGGCCGCGTGGCCTGCGAAGGCAAGGAGGGCTTCTTCCTGCAGCTGGCCCAGCAGCTCAACGGCCTGATGGATGCAAACGCCACCAGCATCGAACAGATTTCCGCGCTGCTGTCGGCGCTGTCGCAGGGCGATCTCACGGCACGCATGGAAGGCGATTTCCACGGTGTGTTCGGCCGCATCCGCGACGATGCCAACGCCACCATCGCCCAGCTGACCAGCATCGTCGGCAGCATCCAGGACGCGTCCACCCATATCAACGGCACCGCTGCCGGCCTGGCCCAGGGCAACGGGCACCTTGCCAGCCGGACCGAACAGCAGGCGGCGAGCCTGGAAGAAACCGCCGCCACGATGGAAGAGCTGACCGCCACCGTGCGGCAGAACGCCGAACATGCACGCACCGCCAACCGCGTGGCCAGCGACGCGGCCGACGTGGCGGCCTCCGGCGGCGAGGTGGTGGGCAACGTGGTCACCACCATGAGCGACATCGAACACGCCTCGCGTCGCATCGCTGAAATCATTTCGGTGATCGACGGCATTTCCTTCCAGACCAACATCCTGGCCTTGAACGCGGCCGTGGAAGCCGCCCGTGCCGGTGAACAGGGCCGTGGCTTCGCGGTGGTCGCCTCCGAAGTGCGCGTACTGGCCCAGCGTTCGGCCGAAGCGGCCAAGCAGATCAAGGGCCTTATCGAAGACTCGGTGGACAAGGTGGCGCACGGTTCGACGCTGGTGCAGCGCGCCGGCTCGACCATGCGCGACATCGTGCAGTCCGTGCAGCAGGTGAACCAGATCATGGCCGAGATCGCCGCGGCATCGCAGGAACAGAGTGCCGGCATCGAACAGGTCAGCCAGAGCATCACCCAGATGGACGCCAACACCCGCCAGAACGCCGCCCTGGTCGAAGCATCGACCGCGGCCACCCATGCCATGGGATCGCAGGCAGCGGGGCTTGCCGAGGCCGTGGCGCGCTTCCGGCTGCACGACGATGGCAGCGAAACCGCCGTGATGCGGCGGCTGCGCGAGCTGGCGGGCTGACCCCGGCCGGTAGTGACGGCCGCTGGCCGTCATCGCCTGGTTGCGCGCACGGCGCGGCGCAACCGATGCAGCCATCCAAGGCGCCCTGCAGCGGGGCGCTGTAATGGGGTTCAGGAAAACAGGATCTTGCCGATATGCTGGAATACCACCGTGTCCTACGTCACGGTTTTTCCCGCACTCGAACGCAGAACCGATGTCCGCAGGCAGCCACGATGCAGCACAGGATCACCCCACCGCGCACGACGACAGCGCCGATGAACGCTTCCTGGTGCGAAATCCGCTGCAGATCCGCCAGCTGCTCAGGCAGCTGATCGACCAGCGGTCACTGATCAACGCCCACATCGGCGGTCGCGACCAGAGCTTCCCCACCGCGGTGCTGGAACTGGACGAGGACCTGGACCAGCTGCTGCTCGACGGCAGCCCGCAGGAGGCCTCCAACCGTGCCGCCGAAGCGGCCGGCCACCTGTTGTGCTTTGCCCAGCTCGACCGGGTGCTGGTGCGCTTCCGCGTGGACCATATCGAGCGCCTGGACAACGGCCGCCACGTCGCGTTCCGGACCACCCTGCCGGACGAGATGGTGCACCTGCAGCGCCGCGAGATGTACCGCCTGGAGACCCCGATCACCGATTCCCCGCAGCTGGTGCTGCCGGCCGCCGACGGTCGCCCGGAACGGCTGGCGATGCGCGTGGTGGACATCAGCGGCGGCGGACTGGCGGTCACCCTGCCCGCGGAGTACGCCGTGTTCGGACTGCAGAAACGCTACGACGCCGAACTGAGCCTGCCCGATGGGCCTGACCTGCAGGTCAGCCTGATCGCCTGCAACGAGCGCCTGCAGAAGCTGCCCAACGGCAGCGAAGTGACGCGCGTGGGACTGCGCTTCGACCGCCTGCCGCGCGGCGGCGACAGCGCCATCCAGCGCTACATCTTCCGCATCGACCGCCAGCGCAGCGCCCGCAAGAACGGCGAGCTGTAACCAGCAGGACAGCGGGATCCTAAAGTCCCGCCCGGATCCGCCGATATCGAGCCTGAGACCGGCAATCACGGCACCCAGGACACCCTCGATGAACGACAAGAACCAGGCCCACGCCGATACCGGCGGCGAGTTCCTCAGCTTCACCCTCGGCGATGAGCACTACGGCGTGGACATCCTCAAGGTGCAGGAGATCCGGGGCTACGACGCGGTCACCCGCGTGCCCGATGCGCCCGATTACATCAAGGGCGTGATCAACCTGCGCGGCACCATCGTGCCGGTCATCGACCTGCGCCTGAAGCTGCGCCTGGAGAACGCGCGCTACGACGCCTTCACCGTGATGATCGTGCTGAACGTGGAAGACCGCGTGGTCGGCATCGTGGTGGACAGCGTGTCCGACGTGATCCCGCTGGCCGCCGAGCAGATCCGCCCGACGCCGGAGTTCGGCGCCGCGGTCGATACCCGCTTCATTTCCGGCATCGGCACCCAGGACGACCGGATGCTGATCCTGCTGGACATCGAAACCCTGCTCGACAGCGCCGACATGGGCCAGCCGGCAGTGGCCGAAGAAGCCGCTGCCTGATTGCAGCGGATCGAAACAAAATCCTTCAGTTCCATCTGCAACGGCCGATAGGGGATTCAAGGACCGCCCGCGACGGAACGCACCAGGCCGGCCACCCGATCCCCATCCCCATTACTGGAGTACCTGTAGATGAAGTCCCTGTTCGCCTTTGCATCGGCCACCCTGCTGGCTGCCACCGCCCTGACCGCCTCCGCCCAGTCGGCCATGATTCCGCCGGAAATGGCCCCGCGCCAGGTCGGCAAGGAAGGCATGGTCTGCGGCAAGGTCGAAAAGGCCCGCTTCGCCGAAGGCTCGGAAGGTTCGCCGACCTTCCTGTACATGGGCGGCGCCTTCCCGCGCCACACCTTCTCGGCCCGCATCGCCGGCGCCAACCGCGGCAAGTTCAGCTTCCCGCTGGAATCGCTGGAAGGCAAGACCGTGTGCGTGATCGGCAAGATCGAGCGCGACGCCTCGCGTGCTGAAATCGAAGTCAGCTCGCCGGCTGGCCTGAAGCTGGCCGACATCAAGTAAGACCGGTTTGTCCTGCCACGCCGGCACGGCCGGCGTGGCTGCTGCACCCGGGCCATGGTGGCCCGGACGCGTCCGCCTTTGGAGAGTGCAACGCCCATGCCCTGGATCAACAACCTCAAACTGATGCCCAAGCTGCTGCTCACCTTCGGTGTGCTGCTGCTGGTGATGCTGCTTCAGGGCATCGTGGCCTACCGTGGCCTGCACTCGCTCAATGACGTGACCACCGACCTGGCCGGCAAGCGGATGGAAAGCATCCGCATGGCAGGCGAAATGCGCGGCATGCTGGGTGAATACCGCAACTCCGCCTACCAGCAGCTGATCCGCGCCAGCGATGACGTCAAGGCCGAAGCACACACCCGCGCCGAAGACCTGCGCAAGCAGCTGGATGCCTCGATCAAAGCCTACCCGGCAATGGTCGACAACCCGCAGCAGAAGGCCCTGTTCGATACCTTTGTCAAGGACTGGAACGGCGCACTCGCCTCCTACGATTCGGTCAGCGAAATGCTGGAACTGCAGCTGCCCGACGATGCCATCGATACGTTCGTCGGTGAGACGCGCACCAAGCACCGCGCTTCGGCCGCTGCACTGGAAACGCTGATCGCCGAAGACAACCGCCTGGCCCGCGCTGCGCGCGAGCAGGCAGAATCCACCTATGCCACCTCCGCCACGCTGATCATCATCGCCCTGCTCGGTGGCGCCGCGCTCGGCTTCGTGCTGGTGTGGCTGTTCGCCCGTGCCCTGGTCGGCAGCGTGCGCGGCGCGGTGAGCGTGGCCAACGAAGTGGCCAGCGGCAAGCTCGACGGCCACATCGACACCTCGCGTTCGGATGAAGTGGGCGACCTGATGCAGGCCATGCAGCGCATGCAGCGCGATCTGCGCGAACGCATCGAACGCGACCAGGCCATCGCCAGCGAGAACCTGCGCATCCGCACCGCACTGGATTACAGCTCCACCGGCGTGTTCCTCAGCGATGCCAACCAGCAGATCGTCTACGCCAACCGTGCGCTGGCGCAGTCGCTGGTCGAGCATGCCGCCGAAGTGCGCAAGGACCTGCCGGACTTCGACGTCGAAGCGCCGCTGGTCGGCCGCCCGGTCGCCGAACTGGAAGTGGGCGGCAAGGCCGATGCGGCCGTGCTGTCCGAACTGGAGCGCAACGGCGTGGCCCGCCGCGAAGTGCAGTACGGCCAGGCACAGTTCGCCCAGGTCATCTCCACCATCCGCAACGAAGAAGGCGAAACGGTCGGCCACGTGACCGAATGGCGCGACCGCACCCCGGAAGCCGCCGTTGAAGCCGAAGTGGCCCGGGTCATCGCCCGCGCGGCCGCCGGCGACCTCACCGACCGCGTGGACAGCGAAGGCAAGGACGGCTTCTTCCTGCAGCTGGCCAACCAGATCAACGGCCTGCTGGATGCCAACGCATCGAGCATCGACCAGATCTCCCAGCTGCTCAACGCGCTGTCGCGCGGTGACCTGACCGCGCGCATGCACGGCGATTACCAGGGTGTCTTCGCGCAGATGCGTGACGACGCCAATGCGACCGCCGAACAGCTGAGCAGCATCGTCACCCGCATCAAGCATTCCAGCCGCGCCATCAACTCGGCCGCCGGTGAAATCGCCAGCGGCAACAGTGACCTGTCGCGCCGCACCGAGCAGCAGGCGGCGAACCTGGAAGAAACCGCGGCCTCGATGGAGGAACTGACCTCCACCGTGCGCCAGAACGCCGAACATGCCCGCCAGGCCAACCAGCTGGCGATCGGCGCGGCCGGCGTGGCCAGCCAGGGTGGCGAGGTGGTCGGCCAGGTGGTCACCACCATGTCGGCCATCCAGACCTCGTCCAAGAAGATCGCCGAGATCATCTCGGTCATCGACGGCATCGCCTTCCAGACCAACATCCTGGCGCTGAACGCTGCGGTGGAAGCCGCACGTGCCGGTGAACAGGGCCGTGGTTTCGCCGTGGTCGCCAGCGAGGTGCGCACACTGGCACAGCGTTCGGCTGCAGCGGCCAAGGAGATCAAGGGCCTGATCGACGACTCGGTCGGCAAGGTCGCCGATGGTTCGGCACTGGTGCACAAGGCCGGCGCGACCATGGGCGAAATCGTCGCCTCGGTGCAGCGCGTGACCGACATCATGGCCGAGATCTCCGCTGCCTCGCAGGAACAGTCGGCCGGCATCGAGCAGGTCAACCAGACCGTGGTGCAGATGGACGAAACCACCCAGCAGAACGCGGCGCTGGTGGAAGAAGCCACCGCCGCCGCACGCGCCATGGAAGAACAGGCCGGCCACCTCAGCGAGGCGGTTTCGGTGTTCACCCTGGACGAGGCCGAGCTGCAGCACGACACCCCGGCACCGGCACGTGCGCGTGCGGCTGCACCGATTGCCAGCCCGTCCGTCCCGCGCCGCCCGGCCAGCCGCCAGCCGGCAACCGAGCTGGCCGATGGAGACTGGCAGGAGTTCTGATCCGTCTGCGTCTTCGGATACGGCCGGGCCTCGTGCCCGGCCTTTTTTTTGCGCGGTGGGTGACGACCGTGGGTCGTCACGCTGTCGCCCCCGCCGCTGCGCTCGCCGAGCATGGCTCGGCGCTACCGCCATCCCGGTAGTGACGGCCGCTGGCCGTCTTCTGCGGCGATGGGTGGCGAAGGCGGTGGGTGACGACCGTTGGTCGTCACGCTGTTCCCCCGCCGCTGCGCTCGCCGAGCATGGCTCGGCGCTACCGCCATCCCGGTAGTGACGGCCGCTGGCCGTCTTCTGTGGCGTTACCGCCTGCATCTTCGGCGCTCAATTGTCCGCCGTCGCGGCCGATAACACGGATGACGCGGCAGATCCGCGCCCCCTTCCCTGTTCTGGTCCCGCTCCATGACGCTCAAGCAACGCTGGCATCGCTACTTCGACAACCTCCCGGTTCGCCGCAAGCTCAACCTGCTCACCGTGCTGATCGCCATCGGCGTCATCGCACTGTCCATCGTCGCTGCGCGCATGCAGTACCTGGACCTGACCGAGACCCGCAAGGAATCGCTAGCGGTGCAGGTGGAACTGGCCGAGGGCGTACTGAGCCATTACCAGAAGCTGGCCGCCAGCGGCGAGCTGACCGAAGAGGCCGCCAAGGCCGCCGCCCTGCAGGCCATCGATGCCATGCGGGCGCAGGACAACGCCTATTACTACAACGTGCTGGACACGAACTATGTGCTGCTGATGCACCCGTTCAAGCCCGAGCGCGTGGGCAGCGTGCAGAAGGACTACACCTCCGTCGACGGCGTGCCACTGTATTACCTGCAGGTCGGCATGGCCCGCATCGGCGGCGGCTACACCTACTACCAGACCAACAAGCCCGGCGCGGAAAAGCCGATCGACAAGGTCACCTACGCGCACATGTTCGCGCCCTGGCAGTGGGTGGTCACCAGCGGTGTCTACATGGACGACGTGCAGGCCCAGGCGTGGACCTTCACCCTGATCATGGCCCTGACCGGCGGCATCGTCGTGCTGGTCGTGCTGGCCCTGAGCTGGGTGATCGGCAGCCGCATCGCCACCCCGCTGCGCAAGGCCACGCTGGTGGCCGAAGGCATCGCCGCCGGCAAGCTGGACAACGCCATCGGCGAACAGCCGCATGACGAACCCGGCCGTCTGCTGCACAGCATGGGCCGCATGCAGGACCAGCTGCACGCGGTGATCGGCGGCCAGCGCGAGATGGCGCGCCGCCACGAAGCCGGCGAGCTGGCCTACCGCATCGACGCCAGCAGCGTGCCCGGCGAATACGGGCAGATGGTGCGTGACACCAACACGCTGGTCGGCAGCCACGTGCAGACCCTGCATGACGTGCTGGCGGTGGTGCAGCAGTACGCCATCGGCGACCTGCGCGCCGATATCGCCCGCTACCCCGGCGACAAGGCCGCCATCACCACCACCGTGGATGCGGTGAAGGCCAACCTGGGCCGCATCAACGCGGAGATCAAGCGCCTGGCGGCCTCGGCTGCGGCCGGCGACTTCAGCCAGCGCGGCGATGCGGCGTCGTTCGAACACGATTTCCGCGCGATGGTGGAAAACCTCAACGCGATGATGGCCGTCAGCGATGACAACCTCGGCAAGTTGTCCGCGCTGCTGTCGGCCATCGCCGAAGGCAACCTGACCGCGCGCATGCACGGCGAGTTCCAGGGCGTGTTCGCGCGCATGCGTGACGATGCCAACGCCACGGTCATCCAGCTGACCCGGATCGTCGGCCAGATCCAGGGCGCGACCAGCAGCATCACCCTGGCGGCCGGTGAAATCGCCAGCGGGAACAATGATCTGTCGCGCCGTACCGAACAGCAGGCGGCGAACCTGGAAGAAACCGCCGCCTCGATGGAGGAACTGACCTCCACCGTGCGCCAGAACGCCGAGCACGCGCGCCAGGCCAACCAGCTGGCGATCGGGGCGGCCGGCGTGGCCTCGCAGGGGGGCGAGGTGGTCGGCCAGGTGGTCACCACCATGACCTCCATCGAAGCTTCGTCGAAGAAGATCGCCGACATCATCTCGGTGATCGACGGCATCGCGTTCCAGACCAACATCCTGGCGCTGAACGCCGCGGTGGAAGCCGCGCGCGCGGGCGAACAGGGCCGCGGTTTCGCCGTGGTCGCCAGCGAAGTACGTACCCTGGCGCAGCGTTCGGCGGCGGCAGCCAAGGAGATCAAGGGACTGATCGACGCGTCGGTGGAGACGGTCGCCGATGGCTCGGCGCTGGTGCACCAGGCCGGTGCCACCATGGGCGAGATCGTCGCCTCGGTGCAGCGCGTGACCGACATCATGGCCGAGATCTCGGCCGCGTCGCAGGAGCAGTCCGCCGGCATCGAACAAGTCAACCAGACCGTGGTGCAGATGGACGAAACCACCCAGCAGAACGCCGCACTGGTGGAAGAAGCCACCGCCGCGGCGCGCGCGATGGAAGAACAGGCAACCCAGCTTGCCGATGCCGTGGCGATCTTCCGCCTGGACAACCAGGTGGACGCCGCCGTACGTGCGGTCGCCGCCCGCATCGAGCGTCCGGTGATCGTGGCGGCGAGCCCCGCGCGCACCCCGGCACGTGCAGCGGCGCGTCCAGCCCCCACCCCGCGCGTGCTGCAGACGCCGGACGACGGCAACTGGCAGGAATTCTGATCCGCAACGGCGCGGGCACCTCCCCGCGCCTTCGTACCCGCACTGGACACCCCCCGTGACCCTGCCTGCCTCCCCGATCATCCGCACCGACACCCGCGAGTTCGACTTCGCCGACCGCGACTTCCGCCGCGTCTGCGAACTCATCCACCAACGCGCCGGCATCGCCCTGGCACCGGCCAAGCGGGACATGGTGTACGGACGCCTGTCGCGGCGCCTGCGTGCGCTGGGCATGCGCAGTTTCCAGCAGTACCTCGACCACCTGGAAAACGGCGGCGATGACGAGTGGCAGGCCTTCACCAACGCGCTGACCACCAACCTCACCGCGTTCTTCCGCGAGCCGCACCACTTCGACAAGCTGCGCGAGGAGCTCAAGGCACGCGCCGCCACCGCCACCAGCGCCAACCCGCTGCTGTTGTGGTCGTGCGCGGCGTCCACCGGTGAAGAGCCCTACTCCATCGCGATCACCGCCTGCGAAGCCTTCGGCACGCTGAAGCCGCCGGTGCGCATCGTCGCCACCGACGTGGATACCCAGGTGCTGGCCACCGCCGCACGCGGCGTCTACGCGATCGACCGCGTGGCGGGATTGGACCCGGACATGAAACGCCGCTACTTCCAGCGCGGCACAGGACCCAACGACGGCCAGTGCCGGGTGGTGCCCGCACTGCGCGAACTGATCGACTATCGCCCGCTCAACCTGCTCGCACCGCGCTTCGACATCGGCGGCCCGTTCACTGCCCTGTTCTGCCGCAACGTGATGATCTATTTCGACAAGCCGACCCAGCGCGACATCCTCGGCCGGCTCGTCCGCCACCTGGCCGACGACGGCATGCTCTACACCGGGCACTCCGAGAACTACCTGCATGCCGCCGACCTGATCCAGCCGTGCGGCCGGACCCTGTACCGTCGCGCACCGGGAGCACCGACGTGAGTGCCGCCCTGCGCGAAGACGATGTCATGCGCTACTACGACAGCCGCTTCAAGGTCACCGCCGCCAAGCTGCTGCCCACCCAGTACCTGGTGGTGGACGATGACACCGCGCTGACCACCATCCTCGGTTCCTGCGTGGCAGCCTGCCTGCGCGACCCGGTGCTGCGCATCGGCGGCATGAACCACTTCCTGCTGCCGGAAGGCAATGTCGGCGACGGCGCGCCCGCGCGCTACGGCAGCTACGCGATGGAACTGCTGATCAACGACCTGCTCAAGCGCGGCGCCAACCGCAAGCGCCTGGAAGCCAAGGTGTTCGGCGGCGCCAACGTGCTGAAGGGCTTCACCAGCAACCCGGTGGGTACGCGCAACGCCGAATTCGTGCGCCAGTACCTGCAGGCCGAGCACATTCCCATCGTCGCCGAGGATCTGTGCGGGATCCATCCGCGCAAGATCTGGTTCTTCGCTGACAGCGGCCGCGTGGTGGTCAACCGCCTGCCGCATGCACACGAAGCCGAAGTGGCCGCGACCGAATCGGCCGTGCGTGCCCGCCTGTCCAAAGCCCCGGTCACCGGCGGCGTGGAGCTGTTCGAATGAGCCTGGAACAACCCTGTCGCGTACTGATCGTGGACGATTCGGCCGTGGTCCGGCAGATCCTCAGCGAGATCCTGGCCAGCGATCCCGGCATCGAAGTGGTCGGCACCGCCGCCGACCCGCTGCTGGCCCGCGAGAAGATCAAGCGGCTGGCACCGGACGTGATCACGCTGGACGTGGAAATGCCGCGGATGGATGGCCTGGCCTTCCTGGAAAACCTGATGCGCCTGCATCCGCTGCCGGTGGTGATGATTTCATCGCTGACCGAGCGCGGCGCCGATACCACGCTGCAGGCGCTGGCACTGGGCGCGGTGGATTTCGTGTCGAAGCCGAAACTGGATGTGACGCGCGGCCTGCAGGGCTATGCCGATGAAATCATCGAGAAGGTGAAGACCGCCGCGCGCTCGCGCGTGCGTGCACTGGTGCGCGCGCCGGTGGCAGCCAAGGTCACGCTGGCATCGCCGGCCGCACCGATCGCGCCGCGGCCCTCGCAGTTCCGCACCACCGACCGCCTGATCGCCATCGGCGCTTCGGCCGGCGGTACCGAAGCGCTGCGCGTGGTCCTGGAAGGCCTGCCCGCCGATGCGCCCGCCGTGGTGATGACCCAGCACCTGCCGGCGACCTTCAGCACGGCATTCGCCGAGCGCCTGGACCGTCATTCGGCGATGGCCGTGCGCGAAGCCAGCGATGGCGAAGCGGTGCTGCCGGGCCACGCCTACCTGCCACCGGGTGGCAAGCACCTGCGGGTGATCCGCGATGGTGCGCGCTGGCGCTGCCGGATCGACGACGGCCCGCCGGTGAACCGGCACAAGCCGGCGGTGGACGTGCTGTTCCAGTCCGTGGCGCAGAGTGCCGGCGCCAATGCGATCGGGGTGATCCTGACCGGCATGGGCGATGACGGTGCGCGCGGGCTGCTGCAGCTGCGCCAGGCCGGCGCCCCGACGCTGGTGCAGGATGAGGCCACGTCGGTGGTATGGGGCATGCCCGGCGCCGCGTTCAAGCTCGGCGCGGCCGAAGAACAGCTGCCGCTGGAGAAGATCGCCGAGCGCCTGCTGGCACTGTCGCGCGCATGACCCGGTAGTGACGGCCGCTGGCCGTCAACGTCAACGTCAACGTCAACGTCAACGTCAACGTCAAACGCTGCGGGATCGTGGGGGGCCGGGCGGGACGGCAGTGCAGGACACGCCGTGAACCCGTCCGTGGGGGCTCGCTGTTCGCATCCATGCGAACAGACGGTCCTGCACTGCCATCCCGCCCCGCCCTGGACAGGTCCCTGGTCACGACCGGGTAGCGGAACAGTAGTGACGGCCGCTGGCCGTCAAACGCGGGCCATCCTCGCTCCGGTGGATAACAACCGTCGGTGTGTAAAGACCATTGGGTGGATGACGACCGTTGGTGGGTGACGACCGTTGGTCGTCACGCTCCTGCTTTCCGCTGCGCTCGCCGAGCACGGCTCGGCGCTACCCCGCTCCGTTCCGGTAGTGACGGCCGCTGGCCGTCTGCCTGCGCTCCTGGTGGGTGACGACCGTTGGTCGTCACGCTTCTGCCTGCCGCTGCGCTCGCCGAGCACGGGCCTGGGCGCTCCTCCCCCCGCTCGCGGAGTTACGGCCTCGTGCCGTGCGGGTCCGCGTCCGGTGGGG
>NZ_LDJK01000023.1 GCF_001431535.1 Stenotrophomonas chelatiphaga | reverse complement strand
GAGCCGCGAAGAGCTACATGGACGTACTTGCGCGTGCCCCGCACAGCCTCCCCGCCCGGCCCACCCCCAACTGCAGCTGCAAACAACAGCCATCCGCGAGGGGGTCCCACCCGTTCGACCAACCCGCTTCAGACCACGGTAGAAGAACGCAGCGCGGCAATCCGCTCATCCAGCGGCGGATGGCTCATCATCAACTTGCGCAGGCCCTGCCCCATGCCGCCGGCGATACCGAAGGCAGCCACCTGGCTCGGCAGCGTGCTCTGCCCGTGGTTGACCTTCAACCGCTCCAGCGCGGCGATCATCTTCTGCCGACCGGCCAGCTGGGCACCACCAGTGTCCGCGCGGAACTCACGATGACGCGAGAACCACATCGCGATCATGGTGGCGAAGATGCCGAACACCATTTCCAGCACGAACACGATCACGAAATAGCCGATACCGCGGCCGCCACCTTCGCGGTTGCCGGACATCGCACTATCGATCACCCCACCGACCACCCGGGCCAGCACGATGACGAAGGTGTTGAGCACGCCCTGCAGCAGCGCCATGGTGATCATGTCACCGTTGGCAACGTGGGCGATTTCATGGCCCAGCACCGCCTCGGCTTCATCTTCGCTCATGTGGTGCAACAGGCCGGTGGAAACCGCGACCAACGCCTTGTTGCGGTTGGCACCGGTGGCGAAGGCATTGATCTCCGGGCCGTCATACACCGCGACCTCCGGCATGCCGATGCCGGCTTCGCGCGCCTGGCGCTCGACCGTCTTCAACAACCAGCGCTCGGTGTCGTTGCGCGGCTCGGTGATCACCACCGCACCGGTGGAGCGCTTGGCCATCCACTTGGACAGCAGCAGCGAAATGAAAGAGCCGCCGAAACCGAAGATCGCCGCCATCACCAGCAGGCCGCTCATCTGGCCGGGATTGACCCCCAGCACCGACATCACGATACCGGCGAGGACCAGCACCGCAAGGTTGGTAAGGAGGAACAGGGCTATGCGACTGAACATGGGGAAAGTTGGCTCTGGAGAGGGTAACGGTGCTAAATCTGCGGTGACTTCAGCTTGAATTCAAGCGCCAACCTGACCGACGATTCAGCCAGCATGACTTCCCCCATTCATTGCGGCCGGTTCGCGCCCTCACCCACCGGCCCGCTGCACGCCGGTTCGCTGCTCGCTGCCTTCGCCAGTTGGCTGTTCGCCCATCACCAGGGCGGGCGCTGGCTGCTGCGCGTGGAAGACGTGGACCCACCCCGCACCGTGCCCGGCGCGGCCCAGTCCCAGCTCGACCTGCTGCACTACCTGGGCCTGCAACCGGACGGCCCGGTGCTGTGGCAGAGCCGGCGCAGTGACGTCTACCAGCACGCGCTGGACGCCCTGCTCGCCAGCGGCCGGGCCTTCGCCTGCCATTGCAGCCGCAGTGAACTGGCCGCCAGCGGCGGTATCCACCACCAGTGCGTGGCACGCCAGGCGCGTCCGGACCCCGCCATCCGCCTGCGCGTGGCGCCCGGCAGCGTGGTGACGTTCGACGATGCGCTGCGTGGCCCACAGCGGCAGGACGTGCACGCCGATGTCGGCGATTTCGTCCTGCGCCGTGCCGATGGCTGCTGGGCCTACCAGCTTGCCGTGGTGGTGGATGACGCGGCGCAGGGCATCACCGACGTGGTGCGCGGCGCGGACCTGCTCGATTCAACCGCGCGCCAGATCCTGCTGCAGCGCGCGCTCGGGCTGCCCACCCCCCGCTATGCGCACCTGCCGCTGCTGCTGGCTGGCGACGGCCGCAAACTGTCCAAGTCCGAAGCCGCACCGACGGTCGACGGGGGCGATCCGATGGCCGTGCTGCGGCAGCTCTGGCGGCTGCTGGGCCAGCCGGCCGCTGCACTGGCCGGCGCGTCCACCCAGGCCGACCTGCTGCAACGGGCCGCAGCTGCATTTGATCGCACCCGGGTGCCCCTGCATGACATTTCATCGCGGCAGGCGCACAGCGGCCCATGATGTTGCAGAATCCCCCTTCCCCCCCTGATTTACGGAAGCGCAGCATGACTCCACGCGTCGCACTGGTCACCGGCGGCACCGGCGGCATCGGTACCGCCATCTGCCAACGCCTGGCCGACCAGGGCCATCGGGTCGCCACAAACTACCGTGACCATGCCAAGGCGCTGGCCTGGCAGCAGGCCATGGCAGCGCGCGGCCTGGCGATCGCGATCTTCCCCGGCGACGTGTCCACCCCGGAGAGTGCCGAGGCGATGGTGCGTGCGGTGGAAGCCGAACTGGGCCCGGTGGAAATCCTGGTCAACAACGCCGGCATCACCCGCGACACCACCTTCCACCGGATGCGTGCCGAGCAATGGCATGAGGTGATCAACACCAACCTCAATTCGGTCTTCAACGTCACCCGGCCGGTGATCGAAGGCATGCGCCGCCGCGGCTGGGGGCGGGTGATCCAGATCAGCTCGATCAATGGCCTGAAGGGCCAGTACGGGCAGGCCAACTACGCGGCGGCCAAGGCCGGCATGCACGGCTTCACCATCTCCCTGGCGCGCGAAAACGCCGGCTTCGGGATCACCGTCAACACCATTTCCCCCGGCTACGTGGCCACCGACATGGTCATGGCGGTGCCGGAGGAGGTGCGCGCCAAGATCATCTCCGACATCCCCACCGGACGGCTCGGCAAGCCGGAAGAAATCGCTTACGGCGTGTCCTTCCTGGTCAACGACGAAGCGGCCTGGATCACCGGCAGCAACCTGGACATCAACGGCGGCCATCACATGGGCTGGTGAGCGCCACCCGCCCCGCCCGCGCAGTGTGGCGTCCGCCGCACGCGCGGGGCCCGACAGGCTGAACCGCAGCGAAAATGCTGCGCAACATGAAAAGCCTTGCTGCGCAACATGATCACCCCCGCAACCCCCGCCACAAGGGCGTCTGGGCGTTGCAACGGGTGCTGCGCTGCGCCATGCTGCGCGTCTACTGTGACGAGTGCTTGCTTCATGGCTGCTACCCGCATCATCAAGAAGTATCCCAACCGCCGTCTGTACGACACCGAGATCTCCAGCTACATCACGATAGAGGATGTGCGCCAGCTGATCCTGGACGGCGAAGACTTCGAGGTCCGCGACGCCAAGAGTGGCGATGACCTGACCCGGTCGGTCCTGCTGCAGATCATCGCCGACCAGGAACAGGACGGCGAGCCGATGCTCTCCACCCAGCTGCTCAGCCAGCTGATCCGCTTCTATGGCGATTCCCTGCAGGGCTTCATGGGCAACTACCTGGAGCGCAGCATGCAGGTCTTCCTCGACCAGCAGCAGCAGTTCCGCCAGCAGATGGGCAACCTGCTCGGGCAGACGCCGTGGGCGATGATGAACCAGCTGACCGAACGCAACATGGAGCTCTGGCAGGAGTTCCAGCGCAGCATGGGCAACGGCTTCGGGCCGCGCCCGGGTGGTACGTCCACCGGTACCGGCCCGCGACCGGGCAGCACGCCGGGCGGTGCCGCGCCACGTGCGGGCACCGGTCCCGGCGCTGCGCACAAGACGACCGAAACTGCCGGCAGCACCGGCGGCACCGGCGGCAAGGGTCGCACGCGCTGATCCTGGCGCGGCCGCTGGCCTGAAGCAGAACGGCGCGCCCCTGCGGACGCGCCGTTTTTCGTTGTGGCAACCGCATGCAGGCGTCAGCGCTTGGCGCGCACCCGCTCCACCTTGTAGCCCTTGG
The DNA here is from genome assembly GCF_001431535.1 of Stenotrophomonas chelatiphaga. Classification (GTDB taxonomy): domain Bacteria; phylum Pseudomonadota; class Gammaproteobacteria; order Xanthomonadales; family Xanthomonadaceae; genus Stenotrophomonas; species Stenotrophomonas chelatiphaga. The sequence continues at coordinate 60,165 of NZ_LDJK01000023.1, read as the reverse complement.
CCTTGAGCTTCTCCACCACGCCATCGCTGCCCAGCAGGTGCAGCGCGCCGACCACCACCAGCGTGCCGCCCTGCCCGGCCTGCAGGTGCGGCTCCAGCTTCGGCAGCCAGGCGTCGTTGCGGTCGCTGTTGATGCGCTGGTACAGCTGCGGGTACTGGCGCTTCATGTCCACCGCCATGCGGTTCCACATCAGCACATCGTCACCGCGCCGCCACGCATCGTGCAGCGCGCGGATTTCCGCATCGCCCTTGTCGGACTGTTCCAGTGCTTCTTCCACCATCTGGCGCTGTTCGGCGATGCTCATGCCGGCCAGCACGCCGATCTGCGTATCGATGGTTTCCAGGCCGAGGATCGGTTTGCCCGCCTTGGCCGCCCGGTCCATGAAGTGCTTGTCCAGCCCCAGCGCGGGGTCCAGTCCCATTTTCTGCATCTGCGCGATGCTGATGCTCAGTCCGACGAACCACGGCTTGAGGCCCTGCATCTGCGCCAACGGCAGCGGATTGTTCGTGGCGTACTGCTGCAGCCTGGCCCACGTCGCATCGCCGAGATCCCGGCGCAGTTCGCTGCCATCGGTGCGCATTGCCGCCTGCACCATCTTGCCGGCCAGTTCCGGCGATTCCATGTCCCGCGCCGACAGTTCGAACACCACGCGCTGCGCTGCATCGAAGGCCTTTTCCGCCTCTGCCGCCAGCGGGTAATCCTCCGGCCGCAGCAGGTGGAAGGAACCCAGCAGGTAGACGCGCGCATCACCGGCGCCGGTCACCTTCCACAGCAGCGGTACCGGCGCCGAGCGCGTGGCCGCCGGCTTCGGCGTGGCAGCGGGCGTCGCCGCGACGGTGCCGAAGGCGGTGGCGAGCAGCAACAGCGGGGCGATCATCCAGCGGGTGACGGAACGCTTCATGGCGCACTTTCCTTGGGCGGGTGGTAAGCGCGTTCGCCGGCCTCGATACGCAGGTCCAGCCGGTTTTCCGGGGGTGCCAGCGGGCAGGTCGCGAACGGAGTGAACGCGCAGGGAGGATTGTAGGCGTGGTTGAAATCCACCAGCACATAGCCATCGGCGCCGGGCGCTTCGGTGTCCAGGTAGCGTCCCGCCGGATAACTGCCGTGGCCGCTGGTGCGGTCGGCGAAGATCAGGAACAGCGGTGCACCGGGTTCGGCGATGGCCTCGATCCGGTAGGTCGTGCCGCCCTGCTGGAACTCCACCAGGCCGGCGTTGGGCATGGCGGTGGTCAGCCCGGTGATGTCCACGATGGGCAGGGTCTTGCCCGCCGGGTGCGGCAGGAAGCGCGCGCGTACCTGCCACTGCGGCCCACCGGGCCAGTACTCCAGCCCGCTGAAGCTGCTGCGCGAAGCGGCGTCGGCATGCTTGATGCGCAACGCGAAACGTTGTCCGCGCTGCAACAGGCTCAGCTGCCCTTTCCCCTCGTCGAAGGCGATGCGGGTCGGCTGCGGGTCGTGGTCGCTGTTGAACGCGATCCGCCCGGTAACCGCCGTCCCGTCAACGCTCAGCGGCACGCCGCGTTCGGGAGTGAACGACCAGCGCTCGCCCTGCCGGCTGACCATGCCCAGCTTGTCCGGCCCGACGGCCAGGCGGATGCCACTGCCCGGCCCGCGTCCGATGTAATGGGCCTTGTGCTCCAGCCAATGCAGGCCGACCAGCGTGGTCCAGCCATCCGGCGCGGTCAGCTCCTGGTAACGCTGCATCCGCCATTGCTGCTGTTGCTGGGCGAATGCCGGATCGTCCTGCACGGCCGGCGCCACTTCCGGCGACTTGCCGCCACACCCGCCCAGTGCCAGTGCCAGCATCAAGGCCGCGCCGTAGTACCCCTTCCCCATGATCTTCCCCTTCAGCGTCCGCGCAGGAACCAGCGGTCGATCTCCGCCAGCGAAAAACGTGCCCAGGTCGGGCGCCCGTGGTTGCATTGGCCGGACCGTTCAGTGATCTCCATGTCGCGCAGCAGCGCGTTCATTTCCGGCACCGTCAATCGCCGGTTGGCGCGCACCGCGCCATGGCAGGCCATCGTGGACAACAGTTCATCGCGCGCGGTTGCCACGCGCCGTGACTGGCCATGTTCGCGCAGGTCGCCCAGCACATCGCGCAGCAGGCCTTCCGGCTCGGCGTTGGCGAGCAGTGCCGGGATGCTGCGCACATGCAGTGCGCCGGGGCCGGCGCGGGTCACGTCGAAGCCCAGTGCGATCAACGTCTCGGCTTCGCGCTCGGCGGTGTCGGCTTCGCGCTCGCCCACCGCCAGAGTGATCGGTACCAGCAGCGGCTGGGCATGCAGGCCGATGCCATCGTGGGCATTCTTCAGCCGTTCGTAGCCGATGCGCTCATGCGCTGCGTGCATGTCCACCACGATCAGGCCTTCGGCATTTTCGGCCAGGATGTAGATGCCATGCAGCTGTGCCACCGCGTAGCCCAGCGGCGGCACCCCGGCATCGGCGCTGGTCACCGGCAATCCGTATTCGGACGGCATCGGCGGCAGCGACTGCTGGCTGCCGGCAGGCGCTGAGTACAGTGCGGCGTAGGCCGCCGGCGCATCGGCCACCTGCAGGCCCAGCGGCGATTGCTGCGCGCCCCAATTACCGTAGCCGCCCCCGCCACCACTGCCACCGCCGCCGGGCTGTCCGCCCGACAAGTGCGTCGCCGCCTGCGCAGGCGCTCCCGCTTCCGTACCCGCACCGGCACCAATGTCATGCGCGGCCATGCCGGCACGCGTGTCGGCCAGTGCATCCTTCAGTGTGCGGTAGACGAAGTCATGCACCAGCCGCGAATCACGGAAGCGCACCTCGTGCTTGGCCGGATGTACGTTGACATCCACCCGCGTCGGATCCAGCTCCAGGAACAGCACATAGGCCGGCTGCCTGCCATGGAACAGCACATCGCCGTAGGCCATCTTGACCGCGTGTGCCACGCTGCGATCGCGCACCGAACGACCGTTGACATACAGGTACTGCTGGTCGGTACTGGCGCGCGAATAATGCGGCTGCGCGATCCAGCCGTGCAGGCGCAGGCCGGCACCGCTGTGGTCCACGCGCACGGCCTGGTTCGCGAAATCCTCGCCCAGCGTCTCACCCAGCCGCGCATCGGAATACAGATCCCCCGGCTTGTAGCGGCGCGATGCCTTGCCGTTGTGTGAAACGCGCAGTTCCACATCCGGACGGGCCAACGCCAGCGATCGCAGCCACTCTTCGATATGCCCCAGCTCGGTACGTTCGGCGCGCAGGAACTTGCGCCGTGCCGGCACGTTGTAGAACAGTTCGCGGACTTCCACGGTGGTTCCCGGCGCATGCGCACGCGGCAGCACCTCGCCGAGCTTGCCGCCTTCGATCTGCAGCGCCGAGCCGTGTTCGTCCTGCGCGCGCCGGGAGGCGAGCGTGAAGCGGCTCACCGATGCGATGGACGGCAGGGCTTCGCCGCGGAAGCCGAGCGTGGCCACCGCTTCCAGGTCGTCCAGGCTGGCGATCTTGCTGGTGGCATGGCGGGAAACCGCCAGCGGCAACTGCTCGGCGGCGATGCCACTGCCGTTGTCGCGGATCCGGATCAGCCGTACACCGCCTTCTTCCAGTTCGATATCCACGCGGGTGGCGCCGGCATCAATGGCATTCTCGACCAGCTCCTTGACCACCGATGCGGGCCGCTCGACCACTTCGCCGGCGGCGATCTGGTTGATCAGGATCTCCGGCAGCGGACGGATGGTGGCGCTCATGCGCCACCCCACGGACAGGCAATGGAGGCGGGAGGGTTGGGGAGGGAAACGTGTGCTGACTTCATCCGCCGATGATAGCGGATGGCTGGCTCCCGCCGCGCCGCGCGCCGGTAGTGACGGCCGCTGGCCGTCAGTGCTCCACCGCTTTGCCGCTGCGCTCGCCGAGCGTGGCTCGGCGCTACCGCTTCGCCGTTCGCCTGCGGTAGTGACGGCCGCTGGCCGTCAATGCTTCTCCGCTTTGCCGCTGCGCTCGCCGAGCGTGGCTCGGCGCTACCGTGTTCCGGCGGGGTTACTTGCTGCCGCCGGCCACGGTGCTGGCCGCTTCCATCTCTGCCTGTGCGCGCGCGGCGTACAGGGTTCCCGGCGGCGGCTGGCGGGTGAAGAACACATTGACGCCATCCAGCACGGCCGCCGCGATCTTGCGCTGGTAGGCAGGATCCATCAGCCGGCGCTCTTCGTCCGGATTGGAAATAAAGGCGGTTTCCACCAGCATCGCCGGCATGTCCGAAGTGCGCAGCACGGCGAAGTTGGCGCGTTCGATGTTCGGCTTGTGGTTGTTGCCGATCCGCTTCAGCCCGCCCAGCACATGGCTGGCGGCATCTTCGGACGCCTTCATGTAACCGCTCTGGGCCAGGTCCAGCAGCACGTTGGCCAGCGTGCCTTCGGTGCGCTGCAGGCTGACGCCACCGATCAGGTCGGCCGCGTTTTCCTTGTCCGCCAGCCAGCGGGCGCGCTGCGAGGACGCGCCCTTGGTCGACAGCACATACACCGACGAACCCCGCGCAGCGCGGTTTTCCGCGGCGTCGGCGTGGATCGAAATGAAGATGTCCGCCTTCGCCGCACGCGCTTTCTGCGCGCGCATCGGCAGGGGAATGAACACATCGCTGTCGCGGGTCAGGTAGGCCTTCAGGCCGGGGGTCGAGTTGACCTGGCGTGCGAGTTCGCGCGCCACCGACAGGGTGATGTCTTTCTCACGCTTGCCGCTGGGACCGACGGCGCCCGGATCCTGGCCACCATGGCCGGGATCGATGGCCACCACCAGCGACCGCATGCCCGGCTTCATGCTCACGCGCGCAACGTCGCTCGGCAGGCTGGGGCGTGGCGCGACAGGGGCGGCTTCGGGCGGCTGCGACGTGTTGCCGGAAGGCGCCGCAACGGCGGCAGCACCGGTTCGCGTCGGCAGGGTGCCGGCGATGGTGGTGCGCACGGGTGCCTGGGTCGGCTGGCCGGCCAGGATGGCCGCCGGTGACGGCGTGGCCGCTTCGGTGCCTGCGCCGGTTCCGGCGACGGTGGCCGTGGTGGTGCTCGGTAGCGTGGCCGGTGCGGCCGGCGCAACGGCGACAGCCGTGGCCTGCTGCTGGACCTGTGCGGTGAGCAGTGCGGTGGCCCGCGCCGCATCGCTGCGGGTTTGCGCGGTATTCACTGCCGTAGCCGGCGGCGGCGCGGCAACCGGCGTGGCTGGCGTAGGCGTCTGCGCAGGCGCGGTCGCCGGGGACGGCGTGTTGGTTGCCGTGGCCGGCGCATCGCCGGGCCATTCGATGACCAGCTTGGACTGTCCGCCCTGCTGCTGCATCTGCGGCTTGAACGGCGCCACCTTGTCGGCCAGGTCGAACACCACCCGGAAGGTGCCCGGGACCGGCTGTCCGGTACGTACCGCGGTGACCACGCCCTGGGCGGCCGGCAGCTTCAATCCGCGCACCGCGGAAGAGTCCGGGAAATCCACCACCAGCCGGTTGGGACCGGACAACGCGATGGTCTTGTAGCCGCCAGCACCGGCCAGTGAAATCTCGGCCCGGGTACCGGTGGCCCCGGCATCCAGGCGCACCTGGTTGATCTCACCCGCCCACGCATCGGCACCCGCCAGGGCGAGTCCGGCGGCAGTGCACAGAGCAAGGGTTCGGATGGTTAAGCGCATGGCTCAGGATTCAATCACTGCGCTGAACAGATTGCAAACCTTTTCCCTTAATAATCCGTAACTTTCATCGGTTTGTTATGGTCGATCTACAGAAAGCGAACCTAACTCGCCTCCCTCACACAATCGCTTCACCCAGGCTTCACCAGAATCGCTCAGCGGAATGAGACTGGCGCGGCGACCCGTGCCGGCCATCTGCAGTTCCAGGCGCAGATCGGTCGCCGGCAGTGCCCCTGCCCCGCGTTCCGGCCACTCCACCAGCCACAGCGAAGCGGTGCCCTCGTCCAGGCCCAGGAAGTCCAGTTCCGCCGCGCCCCCGATCCGGTACAGGTCCATGTGCCACGCCTCGCTGCCATCGGCCAGCGGATAGCGCTCCACCAGCGTGTAGGTGGGGCTGCGGATCGCACCGGTGACGCCGAGTGCGCGCAGCAGCGCGCGGGCGGTGGTGGATTTACCCGCGCCCAGGTCACCCTGCAGTTCCAGCAGCGCCTGCGCCGGGCGGGTGGCCGCCAGCGCCTGGCCCAGCAGGTCGGTGTGTTCGGGGGTGGGGAGATGCAGTTCAAGCATGGACAGGATCCGGATTGCAGAGCCGGCGCAGCGGCGCCAGCAGGTCGGTGGGAAGCAGGCCGCGCTGGCCGTCGGCGGCAGCCACGTCGCCAGCCAGCCCGTGCAGCAGGGCGCCGCCGGCTGCTGCCTCGAACGGCGCCAGCCCCTGGGCACGCAGGGCGGCAATGATGCCGGTGAGCAGGTCGCCCATGCCACCGACCGCCATGCCGGGATTTCCGGCGCCGATCACTGCGGTCCGCCTGCCCGGCGCTGCCACCAGGCTGCCAGCGCCCTTCAACACCACCACCGCATGGAAGCGATCGGCCAGTGCAGTGGCGGCGGCGAACCGGTCGGCCTGTACGGCAGCCGTGGTGGTGTCCAGCAGGCGTGCTGCCTCACCGGGGTGCGGGGTGAGGATCGCCTGCGGCAGAGCCTGCGGAGCGCGCGCCAGCAGGTTCAACGCATCGGCGTCCACCACCAGCGGCTTGCCGCTGTCACGTGCATCGTGCCATAGCGCCTGCGCCCACTCGTCCTGCCCCAGCCCGGGACCGATCGCCACCACGCTGGCCCGTTGCAGCAGTGCCTGCAGGTCCGCCTTGCAGTCCACCGCATGGCTCATCGCTTCGGGTAGCCGAACCAGCGCCGCGCCGATGTGGTCGGCACGCGTGGCCAGGCTGGCAAGGCCCGCACCGGCTCGCAACGCGGCGTGTGCTGTCATCAACAGTGCACCGCCGCTGCCATGGTTGCCGCCCACGCACAGCACGTGTCCGGACGTTCCTTTGTGCGCGTTGCGGCGACGCGGCGGCAGCAACGCCGGCAGGCGGTCGCTCTGCCAAAGGTCGGCCGACGCCTGCATGCCGTCCCATGCGGACGCCGGGACCGGCAAGGGCGCCAGGGCGCACTGGCCGGCATGTTCCAGTCCGCCGCCGGTATGCAGGCCACGATGGGCAGCCAGGAACTGCAGCGTCACCGTGGCGCGCACCGCCACGCCCGGCGCACTGCCGCGGTCGGCATCGATGCCACTGGGCACATCCAGCGCCAGCACCGGCGCGGCCTGCGCGTTGATCGCTTCGATCAGCGCCTGGGCCGCGGGCCGCGGCGCCTGCCGCAGGCCGAGTCCGAACAGCGCATCGACCAGCACATCGGCCGTCGGCAGGCTGCCATCGAATACGCTGCTGTGCCCGCCCGCCTGCTGGAACCCGGCGGCCGCCTGCATGCACAGGGCCGTCGCCGGCGCCGTGCCCGGCAGGGTCAGCACGCTGACCTGGCGGCCGGCCTGCAGCGCGTGCAGCGCCAGCACGTAGCCATCGCCGCCGTTGTTGCCCGGCCCCACCACCACGGCGATGTGCCGGGCATCGGGCCAGTGCTGCAGCAGGCAGTGCCACGCCGCCTTGCCGGCGGCGGCCATCAGCGACCAACCGCCGTCAGCGGCCAGCGCGGAAGCGCGCGCATCCAATGAACGGGCGGCAGCGGAATCGAACAGAGCGGAAGGGTCCAGCATGCAGGGATTCTATACTTGTGCGCATGCATCCCGATTCCCCCACCCTGCCCGCCGGCCTGGATCCGGCGCTCGCCGTCCAGCGCATCCGTGCACTGGCGCGTGCGCATGGCTTCCAGCGCTGCGGCATCGCCGGGGTGGACCTGGCCGGAGACGAGGCGCACCTGGCCGACTGGCTGGGCCAGGGGCTGTACGGCACGATGGACTGGATGGCGCGGCACGGCACGTTGCGTGCGCGGCCGGCCGAGCTGCTGCCCGGCACCGTGCGGGTGATCTCGCTGGGCATGGACTACAGCCACAAGGACGACACCGAAGCCTGGGCCACGCTGGCCGATCCCGGCCGGGCCTACGTCGCGCGCTACGCGCTGGGCCGCGATTACCACAAGCTGATGCGCAACCGGCTGCAGAAGCTGGCCGCGCAGATCAGCGGTGAAGTGGCCCCGCTCGGCTTCCGGGTGTTCGTCGATTCGGCGCCGGTGCTGGAACGTGCGCTCGGTCGCGATGCCGGCCTGGGCTGGATCGGCAAGCACACCTGCCTGATCGATCGCCACGGCGGCTCGTGGTTTTTCCTCGGCGAGATCTACATCGACCTGCCGCTGCCGATCGACCAGCCGGCCAGCGCGCACTGCGGCACCTGCACCCGCTGCATCGACGTTTGCCCCACCCAAGCGATCATCGCCCCGCAGCGGCTGGATGCACGCCGCTGCATTTCCTACCTCACCATCGAACATGATGGTGCCATTCCCGAGCCGATGCGTGCGCTGATCGGCAACCGCATCTACGGCTGCGATGACTGCCAACTGGTGTGCCCCTGGAACAAGTTCGCAAAGCGCACCGACGAAGCCGATTTCCGCGCGCGCAACAACCTGGACCGCGCGCGCCTGGATGAGCTGTTCAGCTGGGACGAAGCGGAGTTCCTGCACCGCACCGAAGGCAGCCCGATCCGCCGCAGTGGCCATGAGCGCTGGCTGCGCAACATCGCCGTGGCGCTGGGCAATGCGCCCACGTCAGCGCAGGTGGTGGAGGCGCTGACGACCCGCTGCACGCACGATTCGGCGCTGGTGCGCGAACACGTGCAATGGGCGCTGGAGCAGCACGGCGCGGGGTGATCGCCTGCGTCCGACGTGCGACCATGGTGGCCTGATCCGGATTGACCCGTTGAGTGCCCATGCAGCAGCGCAGCATCGATGTCCTTACCCCCAGCCAGCTCAACACGCTGGCGCGTGACCTGCTGGAAGGCAGTTTCCCGGCGATCTGGGTAGAGGCCGAACTGGGCAGCGTGGCGCGTCCCTCGTCGGGCCATATGTACTTCACCCTGAAGGACGCACGCGCGCAGCTGCGCGCGGCGATGTTCCGGATGAAGGCGTCCACGCTGCGCTTTGTGCCGCGCGAAGGCATGCGCGTGCTGGTGCGCGGCCGGGTCACGCTGTACGACGCACGGGGCGAGTACCAGATGGTGCTCGACCACATGGAAGAAGCCGGCGAAGGTGCACTGCGCCGCGCCTTCGAAGAGCTGAAGGCACGGCTGGAAGCCGAGGGCCTGTTCGACCCGGCGCGCAAGCGCCCGCTGCCCGCCCACGTGCAACGCCTTGCAGTGATCACGTCGCCGACCGGCGCGGCGGTGCGCGACGTATTGAGCGTGCTGGCGCGCCGCTTCCCGCTGCTGGACGTCGACCTGCTGCCGTCGCTGGTACAGGGCGATTCGGCAGCGCCGCAGCTCACCCGCCTGCTGCAGGCCGCCGATGCCAGCGGCCGCTACGACGTGATCCTGCTGACCCGCGGTGGCGGCTCGCTGGAAGACCTGTGGGCGTTCAACGATGAAGCGCTGACCCGCGCGGTGGCCGGCAGCCGCACGCCGGTGGTGTCCGCGGTGGGTCACGAAACCGACTTCAGCCTCACTGATTTCGCTGCCGACCTGCGCGCCCCGACCCCGTCGGTGGCCGCCGAACTGCTGGTGCCCGACCAGCAGGACCTGGCACGCCGCCTGCGCCGTGACGCCGCGCGCCTGCAGCAGCTGCACCGGCATGCGCTGGCCCAGGCGATGCAGCGCGCCGACCGCCTGCTGCTGCGGCTCAACGCCTGCAGTCCGCAGGCCCGGCTGCAGCTGCTGCAGCGGCGTCACGCCGACCTCGGCCGGCGCCTGCAGGCGGTCCGCCAGCAGCAGGGGCAGCAACGCACGGCGCGCCTGCGGCATGCAGCAGCGGTGCTGCGAGGCTTCCATCCGCAACGCCAGCTGGAAGGCCTGCAGCGCCGCCTGCTGGCCCTGCGCGGCCGCCCCGAGGCGGCAATGCAGCGCCAACTGCAGAACGACACGCTGCGCCTGCGTGGCCTGGCCCGTTCAATGGAAGCGGTCAGCCCGCTGGCGACGGTATCGCGTGGCTACAGCATCCTGACCCGCACCGACGATGGCCAGCTGGTCCGCAGCGTCGGTCAGGTCCAGCCCGGCGACGCCCTGCAGGCCAAGGTCGGCGATGGGGTCATCGACCTGCAGGTCACCCGCACCCGCTGATCACGGCCGCTGGCCATCTGCTCGGTAGTGACGGCCGCTGGCCGTCTTGCCCTCAATGACGGCCGCTGGCCGTCTGCCGCCCTACTGCCGCGCCTGCTCGCAGAACCGCTCGCGGTATTCCATCGCCTTCGGCATCAGCGCCTGCAGGTTCTGGATGCGCGTGCCCGGATTGGGATGGGTCGAAGAGAACTCCGGCTGCGACTGCCCGCCGCTGGCCTGGCCCATCCGCTCCCACAGCGGCACCGCTTCGCGCGGATCAAAGCACGCCGCCGCCGCCAGCATCAGGCCCACTTCATCGGCCTGCGTTTCATGGCCGCGTGCATACGGCAGCAGGTAGCCGTAGCCCATCGCCGCCATCACCATCTGCTGCTGTTGCGGGTCCATGCCACTGGCCGCACCGGCCATCTGGCCGATCTGGGTCAGCTTCTGCTGCGCCATGCGCTGCGCACCATGGCGCAGCAGCGCATGGGCGATCTCATGCCCCATCACCACGGCCATCGCATCGCGGGTCTGCGCCACCGGCACCAGTCCGGTATACACCGCCATCTTGCCGCCCGGCAGGCAGAATGCATTGGCCTGGTCGGACTGGATCACGTTGACCTCCCAATCGAACCCGCGCGAAAAATGCCCCGGCTGCAGCCCATGCTCTTCGGCCAGCGCGGTTTCCACCACGTCCACCTTGGCAATCAGCCGCTGGGCGATCTCACGCACGTCGCGCGACACCGGCGCGTTCGGGTCCAGCGGGCGTTCCTGCGCGAGGATCTCCTGGTAGGCCTGCAGGCCCAGAGCCTTTTCCTGGTCCACGTCCAGGGTGCTGTCGATCAACACCGACTCGCCGGTGTACGGATCCACCGACCGGTTGGAAAACCAGTAGAAGGCGGCATAGCCGGCGAAGGCCAGCAGCACCAGCCAGCGGACATTGCCGAACAGGCCGCCGCGGCGCGGGCCCTGCTGCGAAGAACGGGAGAAAGGATCGTTGCGCATCGACGTGCGTCCTGGCCAGGCCCGCCGGGGCCGGCGGGTAACGGCTCATCCTAGCCCAGATGCGGTGCAGCTCAGATGCCGCGCACCAGCCGGAAGCCGATCCGCCCGCTGGTGGTGTCTGAATCCTGCGATTGCCGCCAGGCCGCGCGGGTCTGCTCGGGGGCATTGGCCCAGTTGCCGCCGCGGATCACCCGCGCGCGGCAGCCCGGATTGAACCAGGCCGCGCCGTCGGACGGCGCACGCCGGTAACTGGCATGCCAGCAGTCGGCGACCCATTCGCTGAGGTTGCCGCCCATGTCATGCAGGCCCCAGGCATTGGGCTTGAACATGCCGACCGGCGCGGCGCCCCAGTAGCCGTCGCCATAGCCGATGAAGGCATTGGCCCAGCGCCGCCCGGTGGGCGAAACGTCCAGGCTGCCGGTGAAGTTGCCCGAATCCGGCGGCGGCACCCCGGCATCACCCCACGGATAACGGCCGGAGGACCCGGCCCGCATCGCATATTCGAATTCCGCCTCGCTGGGCAGCCGGTAAGAGCGCCCGGTCTGCTCGGACAACCAGTTCGCATAGGCTTCGGCGTCACGCACGCTGACATGCATCACCGGCTGGTTGGCCAGCGCGCGTGCGCCGTCGTAGTCCGATTGCCAGTCGACCCCGCTACGGCGGATGAAATTGCCGCTGCGCTCGTCGTAGACGATCGAATGGCCGCGCCGGGTGGCCCGCGGGCGCGCATTGGCCGCCTTCACGAAGCGCGCGAAATCGGCCACGGTCACCTCGGTCATGGCCATCGCGAAGCCCCGTTCGAAGCGCACGTAATGCGAAGGCCGCTCGGCGTCGCTGGCACCGGGTTCGTGCAGCCCGGCGCCCATCTGGAAGCCACCGTGCGGCACCACTTTCATCTGCGGTCCGCGCCCCCCATCGCGCAGCGGATCACTGAACACCTGCCCGGGGCGGAAACTGCCGTAATGCGTGGCCAGCTCGATGCGCTCGCGCAGCAGCGCCACATCGGCGTTGCCCGGCAAGGCGATGCGCATGGCCTGCTCCAGCTTCTCACCGGCCGGCTTCAGGCCCTGCGGTGTCGCCAGGTCACGCAGTCCCTGCGCACGCAGGGTGGCAAGCGTCGCCGCGCGGATCCCCTCGATGCGTTCGAAGGCATCGGCAATGGTGGGGGCGGCATCGCGCACCTTGCTGGCTTCGGCCAGCCAGGTACCGGCGGCGGCGAAATCGCCCGCCCGTGCGGCGATCTCGGCGCGCCCGATCAGTCCACTTTCAGCCGCTGCCAAGCCCTGTCGGGCCCGGGCATTGTCTTCATCCAGGGCGAGTGCTTCACGGAAATTGACCAGTGCACCGTCGCCATCCTCGCCGATGCGCCCGGCGCGCAGGTCGTCTTCGCCCGCGCGGTTGAACGCCACCGCGCGCTGGGCGACCTCGACCTGGCCCTGCAGCGCACGCGCCTGCGCGTTGTCCGGGGCAATGGTCAGCAGCACCAGCGCGATCTGCGCCGCCTCGGCCAGCGCCACCCGCTGTTGCTGCGGTTGCGCCAGCAACGCCCTGGCCTGCCCCAGCAGCTGGCGCTGCGCCCGCTGCAGGCCATCGCGGGCACGACGGTCCTGCGGATCCTGCTCCAGCAGCGCCAGCCACAGCGGAATGGCCGATTCGCTGGTTTCGAACAGCTGGCCCTCGCGCAGGGCCTGTTCGGCGCGTCGGCGCGCATCGGCGCGCTCGCCGGGGTCAAGGGTCACCGGGGGCGGCGTCCAGCGCTGTATGGTTTCGGCTTCATCCTCGCCGCCGATGGTCACCGTGGCTTCGCCGCCGGCCCGGGCAGTCTGCGCACGCGGCGCCGGCTCGGCCGCTGCGGCCGCCGGTGCGCGGGCCGCCGGCGATGGCTCACCGCACCCGGTCGCCCCCAGCAGGCACAGGGCGGGCAACAGCAGGTACGGGCGCAGCAGACGCAAAACCAACTCCTTCAGGCCGGGGTGCCGGCCGACGTTAGGCTATTCTCCCCTTCCTGAGCAAACGCGAGAAGTCGAACGCCCCGTGGCAACCTGGATCAACACCCCCGCAGAACTGCAGGCGCGGCAACAGCTGCGTCCCTCCCGCATCGGCCTGGACACCGAGTTCATCCGCGAGCGCACCTTCTGGCCGCAACTGGCCCTGGTGCAGATGGCCGTCGGCGACGAGGTCCTGCTGATCGATCCGCTGATCCCGGGCATGCCCGAGGCGCTGGCGCCGTGGCTGACCGATACCTCCATCATCAAGGTGATGCACAGCGCCAGCGAAGACCTGGTGGCGTTCAAGCACACCTGCGGCGTGCTGCCGCGGCCGCTGTTCGACACCCAGATCGGCGCGTCGCTGGCCGGTATCGGCGGTGGCATGGGCTACCAGAAGCTGGTGCAGGAGATCACCGGCGTGACCCTGGAGAAGGGGGAAACGCGCTCTGACTGGATGCGCAGGCCCCTGTCGGATTCGCAGCTGCAGTATGCCGCCGACGACGTCGAACACCTGTTCGCGCTGCACGATGCCATCGTGGCGAAGCTTGAAGCGCAGGATCGCCAGCAATGGCTGGCCGACGATGCCGAACGCCTGCTGGCCAGCGTGGAGCATGACGAAGACCGCTGGCCGCACCTGGGCATGCGCTCGGCGCAGTTCCTGGATGCACCGGCACAGCGCCGGCTGCTGCGCCTGCTGCGCTGGCGCGACCAGCAGGCACGTGCCAGCGACCGTCCGCGCAGCTGGATCCTGGACAATGAACTGGCGGCCACCCTCGCCCGCGTCCCACCGGTGGACGAAGCGGCGTTGGGCAAGCTGTTCGACCAGTTCCCGAAAGCACCGCGCAAGCTGGCAGGTGCGGTGTGGCAAGCATTGAACACCCCGCTGGACGATGAAGCCGATGCGCCGCAGCTGCTGCAGGCCACCGATGCCAACAAAAAGGCGTTGAAGAAGCTGCAGGAAGCGGTAGCGCAGGTGAGCCAGTCACTGGGCCTGCCCGATGGCGTCCTGGCCTCGCGCAAGCACCTGGAAAGCTACCTGGAAAACCGCACCTGGCCCGCTCCGTTGGCCGGCTGGCGGCAGCAGGTACTGGAGCCGAAGCTGCAGCCGCTGCTGCCCTGACCGCTTTGCCGGATGACGGCCAGCGGCCGTCACTACCGGGTGGCCACGCATCTGCTGGATGACGGCCAGCGGCCGTCACTACCGGGCAACGAGCCCCAGGTAGTGACGGCCGCTGGCCGTCAACCTCATTGCCGGTGCCGCGTCACCAGTTCACGTTCACCGAAACACCCACGGTGCGCGGCTCGTTGTACACCGCCGCCATGTAGTTCTCGATCACGCCCTTGAGGTTCTTCTCGTTGGTGATGTTGCGCGCGAACAGCGCCACTTCGTAGGCGCCGTAGCCGCCGGAGTAGCCCAGCTTCAGGCCGCCTTCGAAATCGCCCTTGGAATTGAACTCGGCCGTGTCGTACAGCACGAAGCTGGTATAGCCCTGCTTGTTCCAGTCGGTGGACACGAACACGGTGGCTGCATCGCTGACCGGGAAATCGTAGCGGGCCGCCAGGTTGATGCCGTACTTCGGCGCGTTCGGCAGCGGGTTGCCGTTGATCTGCGCGAAGGTATTGGCACCGACCTTGATGGTCGGGTCGTTCACGGTACACACCACCACGCCGTTCAGCGCACACACCTGGGCGTACACCCGGTCATCCTGGATCTCGCTGTGCAACAGGCTGACGCCCGCACTCAGGGTCAGGTTCGGAATCGGACGCAGTTCCATGTCCGCTTCCAGGCCGTAGGCACGCGCCTTGTCCGCGTTGAACAACACGCCATTGCCATCGGAATCATTGCCGTTGAGCTGGATGTCGTTGACCTGGTAGGTGAAGGCGGTCGCGTTCAGGCGCAGGCGGTTGTCCCACAGCGTGCTTTTGACGCCGGCTTCCCACGACAGGATGGTCTCCGAATCGGCGGTGGTGAAGTCCGAGTTGAACACCGCCGAGCGGCCCTGGATGGTCGGTCCGCGGAAGCCGCGCGCGACCTTGGCGTACACGCCCACCTGGTCGTTGATCTGGTACATCGCGCTCAGGTCCCAGCTCGGCGTGGTGTCGCTCATTTCCACATCCGTGCGGCCGCGATAGGTCACCGCACCGGCCGCGGTGTCGGCGGTCTTCAGCAGGCGCGTGCGCTTCTCATCGCGGGTCTGGCGCAGGCCCGCGGTGAGCGTCAGCTGGTCGGTGGCCTTGTAGCTCAGCTGGCCGAAGCCGGCAACGGAGGTATTGGTATTGCGCAGGCGCACCCAGTTGTTGGGATTGCGCGCAGCACCCTGCAGGAACCAGCCGCGCTGGTAGAAGTCCGTGATGTCACGGCCGTCGAAGTAGAACAGGCCTGCCTGCCAGCTCAGGCGATCATCGCCCACGCTGGCCAGACGGACTTCCTGGGTCCACTGGTCGAGGTCGCGCACCTGGCCCATCGACTGGCCGAAACCATTGGCCACGCCGTTGACAGGGAAGTTGGCCGCCGCGCCGCCGTCGGTGTCACCGCGGCTGTAGCCGGACGTGGTTTCGTAGGCGGTGATCGAGGTCAGTTCCACCGCGCCGAAATCGTAGGTCGCCTTGAGCGAGCCACCATAGGTCTTGTAGGCCTGCGGGTTGTTGGCGGCCTCGTCGTAGGCCACGCGGTCGCGCGCGGCGATCGGCTGGTTGGAGCCCTTGACCATGCCACCACGCAGGAACAGCGTGGAGGTGCCTTCGTAGTCCCGCGCATGCGCGGACGCCAGCACGGAGAAGTTGTCGGTGGGGGTCAGCAGCAGCTGGGCGCGCACATTGCGGTCGTCGAAGCCGCCCATGGCATCCTTGCGCGGCGCCATCGTGCCATCGGCACTGGGACCGGCATAGGTGTTGTCCACGTAATCATCGCGGTGCTGGTACAGCGCCGACACGCGGAACGCGGCGACCTCGTTGATCGGGCCGCCCAGGCCGGCATCCACGGCGACGCTGTTGTGGGTTCCGTAGCTGGCATTGACCCGGCCGCTGGCCTCCTGGCTCGGCTTGATGCTGTCGAACTTGACGATGCCGGCGGTGGTGTTGCGCCCGAACAGCGTGCCCTGCGGGCCACGCAGCACTTCGATCTGGTCCACGTCGTAGACCGGGTTGGACTTCAGCACCACGTGTTCCAGCACCACGTCGTCCTGGATGATGGACACCGGCTGCGAGGCACCCAGATAGAAATCGATGTTGCCCAGGCCACGGATGTAGAAGCGCGGGAAGATGCGCCCGGTGGTGGTCTCGGCATAGAAGCCCGGCACCCGCCCGGACAGTGCCAGCAGCGTGTCATCGCCGCCGGCGGTGTAGTCGCGCAGCTGCTCGCCCTGCACCACGCCGACCGACACCGGCACGTCCTGCAGATTCTGCTCGCGGCGTTCGGCGGTCACGGTGATGGCATCCAGCGCGGTGGCGCTGGCCGGCGTGGCAGCCTGCTGCGCGAAGGCCGGTGCGACCAGACCCATGGACAACGCGGCGCATGCCAGCGCCAACGGATGACGACGGAAGATTCGGTGGTTCAGATGCATGTACGGGGACTCGCGGGAGCGTCCGTGCGGCCTGCGCGAGCCGGGCGGATCAGGAAATCAAAGCGCGCAGGCGCACAGTATGGCGGCCACGTTGCAATCCCGTGGCAGCCGCTCCCCCTTGCCGCCGACCTTACGCTGCCACCACCGCCGCGCGCGCCAGCACGAAGCGCGCCGCCGCTTCGCGCAGCGACGCCGCTTGGGCGGTCATCGACTGTGCCGAGGCAGACGTCTCTTCCACCAGCGCCGCGTTCTGCTGGGTGACCCCGTCCATCTGCACGATGCTCTGGTTGACCAGTTCGATGCCGGCGGCCTGCTCGCGCGATGCCAGCGCGATGCCGCCGATCGCCGTGCCCAGTTCTCCGACCGCGGTCACCACCTGCTGGATCGTCTCGCCGGCCCGCGCCGCCAGCGCACTGCCGGTGCCGACCTGCTCCACCGATTCGTCGATCAGGCCCTTGATCTCACGCGCGGCCTGCGCCGAGCGCTGCGCCAGGGTGCGCACTTCACTGGCCACCACCGCGAAACCACGCCCTTCTTCGCCCGCACGGGCCGCTTCAACCGCCGCGTTCAGCGCCAGGATGTTGGTCTGGAAGGCAATGCCATCGATCACCGTGGTGATGTCGGCGATGCGCCGCGAAGACGCCTCGATCAGGCGCATGGTGCGCTCTACCTCGGCCACTGCCTCACCGCCCTGCGATGCCACGCCGGTGGCCTGCACCGCCAGCTTGTCCGCACGCACCGCGTGGTCAGCGCTCTGGCGAACCGCCGCGGTCATTTCTTCCATCGATGCGGCCGACTCTTCCAGGTTGGCCGCCTGCTGTTCGGTCCGGCGCGACAGGTCTTCGCTGGCCGAGGCGATTTCCGCCGCCGCCGCCGACACGCCATCGGCCGAGCGCTGGATGCCAGCGATGATCGTGCCCAGGCTGGACACGGTCTGGTTGGCGTCGTCGCGCATTTCGGCGAACACGCCCTGGAAATCACCTTCGATACGGCTGCGCAGGTCGCCCCGCGCCAGGTTGCGCAGCAGGTCCGACAGCGCCGCCAGGTTGTGGTCGGCCGTGGTCATCAGGGTGTTCAGCCCTTCCACCATGACCCGGAAATCATTGTCGAACGCTTCGGCGTCACCACGCGCACTGAAGTCACCGGCCGCAGCGGCCGCGACCAGGCGCTTGATCTCGCCATTGATGGCCTGCAGGCGGGCGCGCACGCCGTTGACCGACGCGCTGATCCGGGCCTTCTCGCCCGGCAGTTCCGGCATCGAAGCCGACAGGTCACCGGCAGCATATTCCTGCACCAGTTCGACCATCTCCAGCGTGGTGCGCACGTGTGCATCGACCAGCGCATTGGTGCCCTCCACCATGCCGCGGAACGCGCCCTGGAACGCGCTGGAATCGATGCGGTGGCTGATGGTGCCTTCGGCGTGGTGCTGGGCCATGCGATCCTGCGCGGCGGTGACATCGCGCAGGGTCGACTGCATCTGACGCATGGACGACAGCAGGCGCCCCACCTCATCCGGGCGACGCTGCGGGATCTCGCGGTCCAGCCTGCCCGCCGCCACGTCTAGTGCCACCTGTTCGGCCTGCTGCAAGGGACGAGCCAGCAACCGGCGCATGGCCAGCACGGTCGCGCCGATCACCGCCAGCAGCGCCAGTGCGGAAATGCCGGCGATCTGCAGCAGCAGCGTGCGCAGCACGTCCTGCAGCACCGACACCGGCTCCATGCCCAGCACCATCCAGCGCCACGGCGCATGCGCCTGCGCGGAAACGAAATAGCCGCGCGTGTCCTTGCCATCGGCGCTGCGCACCTGCAGCGTGGCCGATGCCTGGCGGCCTTCCAACAGCGCCTGCAGCAGCGGCAGGTCTTCGGCCACCACGCGCTCGCTGATCTTGCCGCCTTCACCGGCGGGCGCTGCGATCACCTTGCCAAAGCCCTCGCCGGGCCGCGTATCGATGGCCATGAAGTAGCCATCCTTGCCCAGCGTGGAATCACGCAGGCTGGCCTTCAGCGCGGCCAGGCCAGCGGACTGGTCCTGACCGACGAAGGCGATGCCCACCACCGCGCCGGCCGCATCCTTCAGCGGCATGTAGTGCGTCATATAGTCCGTGCCGAACAGGTGCGCCGGGCCACTGAAGGCTTCGCCGGCGATGATCTTCGGATACGCCAGGTGGGCACGATCGAGCTTGGTGCCCAGCACGCGCTCACCGGCGGCATTACGCAGCGAGGTCGCCACCCGCACGAAGTCATCGCCATCGCGCACGAACACCGTCGCCACGCCGCCGGTGGAGGTGGCAAAGCGATCGACTGCCGCATCATCCAGCGCCAGCGGGCTGCCACCGAACATCAGCTGCGGGGCAACCTGGCCGGCCACCTCCACGCTGCGCGCGGCATCCACGGCGGCATCGCCGGCCGGCAGCGAGGCGCGGAACAGTTCAGCCATGTGGGCGGTGCTCTGGCTCAGGCTGCGGTCATACAGCGCCACCGAATCCCGCATCAGGCTGGCCGAGGTGTCCAGCCCGGCCTGCACGCGTGTCTGGTAACTGGCGGCGGTCTGCCGGTAGATCAGCAGGGCCAGCAGCACGAAGGCAGCGGCGGTGATGGCCGCAAGCAGGATCGCCAGACGGGAAGAAATGGACAGCGTGGAACCGGTGGCGGCAGAAGTCGTCATCGAGAGGCACTTGATAGGAAGGGGGAACGCGTGTCGGGCGTCACACTTTTAACGGCACCGAAGTGGTCCGCTTTAGGGTGGATCGATCAAATTTTCGACAGCGTTCAGCCTCCAAGCGATTGATTTTTCGCATAAAGGAGCTGAAAACGGTTACACGGCGTCATGATCAAGCCGACAGCACGACCCGCCCGAAGCCGCTTTCGTCATCGAGCGCCCTGATCGCGTGCAGCTGATCCAACCGCAGGTCACGCACGCCATCGGCGCTTTCCAGGCGCAGGAACTCTTCCTTGGCCGGCGTGCTCACGGTGGTCAACGCACGGCCTTCCACCTGGGTGCCGTCGGTCAGCTCCACCTGCAGGCGAAGCCGGCGCAGGCAGGCGATCTCCAGATGGTCATGCAGGTCACAGGAAATCGGGCGGTAAGGTTCCATCGGCTTTCCAGCGTTGGCTGCACGGGCACGTGACGTCACACTTTCGGTCCGCACGCGCGGGCTTGGCAAGCATCCGGCAGTTGGATAGACTCAGGTCCACTGTGGGGCCATAGCTCAGCTGGGAGAGCGCGTCGTTCGCATCGACGAGGTCAGGAGTTCGATCCTCCTTGGCTCCACCACGAATTGGAACGGAAAGCCCCGGGATCGCTCCCGGGGCTTTTTTCGTTCAGGCCGGCTCGCCGCTGCCATCCTTGCGCACCGGCTTCTTCGAGTGCGCATCACGAATCTGCTCGTCCTGCTGGCCGGGACGCTGCTTGGCCACATCATCCTGTCGCTGGTCCTGCTGGCTTTCTTCTACGCCGGCGCGGTCTTGCTGACTGTTCTTTTCGGTACCCATGCTGCGTGCCTGCTCGTTGTGGTGTGTCGTGGTACTCCACGCTATCGGCGCCGCCGTGATGCGCAGATCACGAGCCCGCGGCCGCCCGTTCAGCCCGGTTGGCCCTGTCACCTGCGCGCGGCACCGTGGCGGCCCTCACGGGAACACCGCTCAGTCCAGCTTGACCACCAGCTTGCCGAAGTTGCGTCCCTGCAGCAGGCCGAAGAACGCCTCCGGCGCCGCCTCCAGACCGTCCACGATGTCTTCGCGGTACTGGATGCGCCCATCGCGCAGCCACTGCGCCATCTCTGCCTCGAAGCTGGGAAACAGCGCGGCGAAATCGGTCTGTATGAAGCCCCGCACGGTCAGCCGCTGGCGCAGCACCTGGCTGAAGAAGTCCGGCAGGCGGTCCGGCCCCGGCAGCACCGCACCCCGCGCGTTGTAGGTGGCGATGGTGCCGCACACCGGCACGCGCGCGAAGTCATTCAGCAGCGGCAGCACGGCATCGAAGACCTTGCCGCCGACGTTTTCGAAATAGACGTCGATGCCCCCGGGAGCGGCTGCACGCAGTTGCTCGGCGAAGCCGTCGGCGCGATGGTCCAGCGCCACGTCGGCACCCAGCGTTTCCACGTACGCACGCTTGTCCGGACCACCGGCAATGCCAACCACACGCGCACCCTGCTGCTTGGCCAGCTGCAGCACGGTGGCGCCTACCGGACCACTGGCCGCGGCCACCACCAGCGTTTCCCCCGGCTGCACGCGGCCAATCTCCTGCAGGCCCGCGTAGGCGGTGAAACCCGGCATGCCATGCACGCCCAGCGCAGTGCTGAGCGGCAGTCCGTGCGCCTGCAGGCGGCGGCTGATGCCGGCCCCGTCCACCACCGCGTGGGTCTGCCAACCGCCCGATGCCACCACCAGCGCGCCCTGCTCCAGCCCATCATGGCGCGAGGCCAGCACTTCACTCACCGTGCGCCCTTCCATCACCGCATCCAGGGCCACCGGCGCAGCATAGGACGGGCCTTCTTCCATGCGCCCACGCATATAGGGGTCCAGTGACAGATAGCGGTTGCGCAGCAGCACCTGGCCCGGCTGCAGGTCGGGCAACGCGGCCTGCTCGCGGCGGAAGTTAGCCGCGGTCGGTGCGCCCTGCGGGCGCGATGCGAGGACAATGCGATCGGTGGTGAGGGACGAGGGGCTCATGCGCTGCATCCGTTCGGTAAAGGAAGTGACCTTCGACGGTACGCGCAACGCAGCGCGCATGGGGCCCTGAAAAACCAGCGTCCCATTGCCGTGCACGCTGGCGGCAACGAAGGATCAAGCACTTGCGGGCGCATGGGCAGTGCGGAGACACCATTGTGAAGTTTTTTGTTCAAAAGGCTTGCCGAAACCGCGTGACCTCCGTAATATGCGCCTCCTCGGCAGCGACATCGCTGCCAACGAAACAAGTGGCCGAGTAGCTCAGTTGGTAGAGCAGGGGATTGAAAATCCCCGTGTCGGCGGTTCGATTCCGTCCTCGGCCACCATTGTTTTTGAAGGGTCTGCAGAAATGCAGGCCCTTTTTTTTTTGCCTGCTGCACGGATTCTGCACGGGTGGGCAGTGCGACCCGCCCTCCCCGGCCAGGTCGTCAGGCGGAGCCGCGTTGAATCGGCTGCACCCGCAACTGGATGCCCAGCGCGCGCACCACGCCCAGCACGTTGTCCAAGTACAACGGACGCGACCCGCCCAGCTGCCGTCGCAGGGCATCGTCGCTCAGCCCGCATTCGCGCGCCACGTGGCCGATGCCATGCAGTTCGGACACCAGCAACAGCGATCGCGCGAAGGTCGTTTCATCGTAGTGGATCATGTGCAGGCGATCGTCCAGGTAGTCGGCCATTTCTGCTGCATGCCGGTTTTCCAGTTGCGCCTTTGCGGACTCGTAGGGCGTCATGCCTGCCTCCACATCGCATCGGCCGACGAGCGCACCAGTTCGCGTCCGGAGACGATGAGCTCTTCGATCATGAACATGCCGAATCCTGCGTCCGACTGCATTTCCTGACGGCTCAGGTGCACCGCATGCAGCACTTCGAAGATCGACGCCAGCGCCTGCAGGGTACGGATAGGCACGGCGACCTGCGCGGTGCCTTTGAGCTCTGGATGGCAGCCGCCTCCCGCCTGCGGCGAATCGGACGACGTGCGCGGCAGAAGCCGCAGGTGCGTCACACGGTGTTGGTTGGTGCGCGAGGTTTCGAACGCTTCCAGCCGCCGTTCGAGGCGTTCGATGAAGTGCGGCGGGAAGTCCTGCATCCGCTCGCCCATCAAGGCGTACAAGCGCTTCGCGCTGAGGGGATAGTGCGATTCCATTGCATACCTCACAAGGCTTGAGGCCACCTGCGCCAAGGCGTCAGGTGGCGGGCGATGCGGGTTGCCATACCGGAGAAGATTTCAAAAAAGCCCGGCGGATCAGGGATCCCCCACATCGCCCGCCGTATGGCCGGCGCGCGATGCAGTGCATTCTCCGCCGTGCCCAAGGGGCAAAACAGAGGCAAATGAAATCTTCCTGTCAGGATGGCAATCCCGGCTGGCGCTCTTCGTCGCCAGCAGCCCCATAGCAGCAGCGACGGCCGTCTACGTACATGGGCGAAGCTGCAAAAGCGTCGCGATGCGAGCACATCAGTCGAACCATCGGCCGCATTCCGGGCCAGTTGCGCCACTTATACGCAACATATACGATTCGTATATTCCCCAAAGAGTCCCGTCCATGGGCATCGTCAACATCGACGACGAACTGCACGACCAGCTTCGCCGCGCCTGCACCGTCAGCCATCGCTCGATCAACGCGCAGGCCAACTTCTGGATCAGGATCGGCATGCTCTGCGAACTGCACCCGGAACTGAGCTACCAGCAGATCGTCGCCGAGCAGTTGCGCAGCGCCGGCGTGCAGACACCGCGGCTGGCCGAGCGGCACACATGATCAAGTCCGCGCAGGAAATCGAAGTGATGGCCCAATCCGGCGCATTGCTGGCCCAGGTGTTCGACCACCTGGACACGCTGGACCTGCGCGGCCGCAGCACGATGGACATCAATGATCTGGTCGAGCGGATGATCGTGGAGGACCTGCAGGCGCGCCCGGCCAGCAAGGGCCAGTACGACTTCCCGTACGTGCTCAATACCTCCATCGACGACGTGGTCTGTCATGGCGTGCCCTCGGCCGACGACGTGCTGCGCGAAGGGCAGATCGTCAACCTGGACATCACGCTGGAGAAGAACGGGTTCATCACCGACTCCAGCACCACCTATCTGGTCGGCGAGGTCCCCTACCCTGCACGTCGGCTGGTGCAGGCCACCTACCAGGCGATGTGGAAAGGCATCGCCGCAGTCCGTCCCGGCGCGCATACCGGCGACATCGGCCATGCCATCGCCCGTTTCGCACGCGAACAGGGCTATACCGTGGTCAAGGAATACTGCGGCCATGGCATTGGCCGTGACATGCACGAAGAACCGCAGATCCTGCACTACGGGCATCGCGGTAGCGGCGTGGAGCTGCAGGAAGGCATGGTGTTCACCATCGAACCGATGCTCAACCAGGGCAAGGCGGCGATCCGCCACCAGCCGGACGCCTGGCCGGTGCATACCCGCGACGGCAAGCTGTCGGCACAGTTCGAACACACCGTGGCGGTTACCGCGACCGGCGTGCGTGTGCTGACCCTGCGCAGGGGCGAGCGCGCGCCGAAGGATCCACCCAAGAGAGAACGCGTCTAGCCCGCACTGAGGCGATCGCTATTTCGCAGCAGGAGAAGAGGATGCGACCCCTTCAATCAGTGACGGCCCGGAAGCCGTAAAGTGGGGCAACTGCGGATGCTGAACATCGACTTGGCCACTACGTTTCTACACATCTTCCTGTCCGCCCTGGCCATCGGCGTGCTGGCTCGGGAAATACTCGTCTACTCGCTCAGAAGACGTGATAGGGAGCAATGGGTTCGCTTAGGATCCACGGAATTCATGGATCGGAACTGTCTCTTCTCCCGCTACCCTTACAAGGGCTGGAAAACCGTCTACCGCAGCAGTCAGTTGGCAATCAAGGTGATCCACGTGATCTTCGCCATCTGCCATGTAGTGATTCTTGGGTCGCTGGTGTCAGCCTTGACGCTGCTTTTGTTGGAGCTATGACCTGCAGCGGCTTCCCGCGTGTCCCCGCCCAAGGCGACGACACGCAGCGGCCCTGGATCAGGCCGGACCGAACCCGCGGGTGGTCTTCTTCTCGTTCTTGTCCGCCTTCTTTTCCTTGGCGGTCTTGGCAGGCTTCTTCTTCTGCTCTTTCTTCTTGTCCAGACCCTTGCTCATTGCGGCATTCCTTTTGTCGGTAGCGACGGCGCGAGCATGCCACATCTGCCACCTGCCAAGGCGCCGGGACCCCTTTCGCGACGTGTTTCACGTCACCCTCGACGCGGCAACCGCTAAGCTCGGGCCGTCGCCACACGAGCCATGCCGATGCCAACCCTGCCTGCCCTTCGCCGCGCCTGTGCCCTTGCCCTGCTGCTGCCCCTGGCCAGCCTCGCCCACGCCGCCGAACCGGTGCGCGCGGTGGCCGCGCTGGACATCGACCGCTATGCCGGGCAGTGGCACGAAATCGCTCATCTTCCGGTGTCCTTCCAGAAGAAATGCGTCGGCGACATCACCGCGACCTACGGGCTGCGCAGCGATGGCCGGATCTCGGTGCTCAACGGCTGCCGGGTCGAAGACGGCACGCGCATCCAGGCCGAAGGCGTCGCGCGCCCGGTCAAAGGCGAACCGGGTCAGCTGGAGGTCCGCTTCGCCCCGGACTGGCTGTCATGGGTGCCGCTGGTATGGGCCGATTACTGGGTGATCGCGCTGGACCCGGACTACCAGTGGGCCGTGGTCGGCGAACCGGATCGCAAGTACCTGTGGATCCTGTCGCGCTCGCCAAGCATGGAACGCGGGCAGTTCGAAGCGCTCAAGGCCCGCGCCGAAGCGATGGGCTACGACCTCGCCCCACTGAAGGTCCTCGCGCCGCTGCGCTGATCCAGCGGCCACGCTGCACGCGGCCCAACCACGCCTGACGCCCCTGCGCCCGCCCGCTGCCCCTGGCTGCGGCGCGCGTTAATCTTGGCGTTCAGGTGAATGCCTGTGCACGCCACCATACGCCGTAGTATCTTTCCCTCCACGCACCCCTTCCGCGAGGACCTGCGCCATGCTCCGCCGCTTCCGTTACACCCTGATCGTCCTGTCCGTCCTCGCCCTTGCCGCCTGTGGCGAAGGGGTGGTCAAGCGCGTTTCCGAACCCGCCAGCAGCCTGCAGCAGCTGACCGTCAACGCCGATGGCAGCTGGAAGGTCGCCCTGCGCCTGCAGAACTTCAGCTCCATGCCGATGCGCTTCGATGACATCGCGCTGAAGCTTTCGGTCGGCGATGCCGAGGCCGGCACCCTGACCGCCAAGCCCGGCGTGTCGATCGGCGGCGCATCTGCCGATGTGATCGAACTGCAGCTGCAGCCGGCCGCCCAGGCCCGCCTGATCGTGGCCGACGCGCTGGCCAGCAACCACACGCTGGCCTACACGCTGGAAGGTTCGGTCGCGGCCACGCCGGAAGAAAAGAAGCAACGCACGTTCCAGATCAACAACCGCAGCACCCTCAACCACGCCCCGGGCCTGCCCGGCGTACTGCGCTGAGGCGACGCCCCGTCATCGCCCCGCCACGCCCCTGCCCCCTGATCGAGATGCTTCAACGATGAGCAGCTATACCGCCCCGCTTTCCGACCTGCGTTTCGCCCTGCATGACGTGCTCAAGGTCGAACCGCTGTTCGCCCGCCTGGGCTTCACCGACGCCACCGCCGATGTGGTCGATGCCGTGCTGGAAGAAGCCGGCCGCTTCAGCGCCTCGGTGCTGGCACCGCTGAACAGCGTAGGGGATGAAGTGGGGTGCGTGCTCGACCAGGCCAGCGGCGAGGTCACCACCCCGCCCGGTTTCAAGGCCGCCTACGACCAGTTCGTCGAAGGCGGCTGGACCGGCCTGACCGCCTCGCCGGAAGTGGGTGGACAGGGCCTGCCGCACACCCTGGGCGTGCCGCTGAACGAAATGATCAACGGCGCCAACCTGGCCTGGGGCAACTTCCCGCTGCTGTCGCATGGCGCGATCGAGGCGCTGAAGCAGCATGGCGAAGCCTGGCAGCACGACGCCTTCCTGAAGCCGCTGATCGAAGGCCGCTGGACCGGCACCATGTGCCTGACCGAACCGCATTGCGGCACCGACCTGGGCCTGCTGAAGACCAAGGCCGAACCGAACCCGGACGGCAGCTACCGCATCACCGGCACCAAGATCTTCATCACCGCCGGCGAGCACGACCTGACCGACAACATCGTGCACCTGGTGCTGGCCAAGCTGCCCGATGCGCCCCCGGGGGCGAAGGGCATTTCGCTGTTCGTCACCCCGAAGTTCAAGGTCGACCGCGAGGGCACGGTCGGCGAGCGCAATGCACTGCGCTGCGGTTCCATCGAACACAAGATGGGGATCAAGGGATCGGTCACCTGCGTGATGAACTTCGATGGCGCCGAAGGCTATCTGGTCGGCCAGCCGCACAAGGGCCTGCAGGCGATGTTTACCATGATGAATACCGCACGCCTGGGCGTGGGCCTGCAGGGTATCGGCCTGTCCGAGCGCGCGTACCAGAACGCGCTGAAGTATTCGCGCGAGCGCCTGCAGTCACGTTCGCTGAGCGGGGCCAAATTCCCGGACAAGCCGGCGGACCCGATCCTGGTACACCCGGATGTGCGCCGCATGCTGCTGACGATCAAATCGCTGGTGGAAGGCAGCCGCCTGCTGGCCCTGCACGCGGCGACCCTGATCGACGTGGCGCATAGCGCGCAGGATGCGGCCGAACGCGAGCGCGCCGACACCCTGGTGAGCTTCCTGACCCCGATTTCCAAGGCCTGCCAGACCGAATGGGGCATCGAGAACACCTACAACGCGCTGCAGTGCTTTGGTGGCCACGGCTATATCCGCGAACACGGCATGGAGCAGCTGGCCCGCGATGCGCGCATCACCACGCTGTATGAAGGCACCACGGGCATCCAGGCGCTGGACCTGATCGGCCGCAAGACCGCGTCCAGCCAGGGCGCGGGACTGAAGCTGTTCCTGGCCGAGATCGAGGCGTTCGCCAAGGCGCACGAGGGCGATGAGGCGCTGGCCGAGTTCATCGCACCGCTGCGGGCCAAGGCCGCCGAATGGGGTGGCCTGACGCTGGACGTGCTGAAGCGCGCGGCAGCCAACCCGGACGAACTGGGCGCCGCCAGCCATGATTACCTGTTCTATTCCGGGTATGTGGTGCTGGCGTACTGGTGGGCCCGCAGCGTGGCGGCGGCCGACGCCAGCAGCCAGACGGCCGCGTTCAAACAGGCCAAGCGGGAGACCGCGCGGTTCTATTTCGCGCGCGTGTTGCCGCGCACCTTGGGCCACGCCGCCGCCATCCAGGCCGGCGCGGATTCGTTGATGGCGATGGACGACGCGCGCTTCGGCGCCTGAGCCGGAGCAACGGCATGACGGCCAGCGGCCGTCACTACCGGGGATCGGTAGCGCCGAAGGCAGCGGCAGGAGCCGCTGCCAACGTCGCTTGCGACGGCCCGCAGGGTGCCGGTCAGGACTACCGGCATGGCCGTGCTCGGCGAGCGCAGCGGCAAGCAGCGTGACGACCAACGGTCGTCACCCACCACGGCAGGAGACCCACCCAGCCAGCGTGTGACGGCCAGCGGCCGTCACTACCGGCTTGGGGGAATACACAAAATGCAAACATTCGGGTATAAGCTGTTATCCCGATGGAGACAGACACTACACGCTTAGGTCTGATCACTACCGGAGCTGCCTTTCCCGCTCCGGACGCCGGGTCATCGCCCGAGCCCAGCCCCCTGCACCGCCCCGGCAGCGTCCGCCTGTTGTCCCTGGATGCCCATGGCCGGGTCCTTGACTGGATCAACTGGCAGGATGCGTCCTGCCTGTATGCGCGTGGCGCGGTGGCCTGGACCCTTGGCGACCCGTGCCTGCATATCCACGGCGGCACCAACCGGCTCAGCGGGCTGCGCAGCGGACTGGACCTGCATCCGATCATCGCCACCCGCGGCCATGCCCGTTCGCGTGCCCCCGATCCCACCCCCAATCTCACCAATGCGGCGCTGTTCGCGCGCGATGCGCATCTTTGCCTGTACTGCGGCCAACAGCATTCGCGACCCGTTCTCACCCGCGACCACGTGATGCCGCTGTCCAAGGGCGGGCTGGATGTGTGGGAAAACGTGGTCACCGCCTGCTTCCACTGCAACTCGCGAAAGAGCAACCGGACCCCGCAGCAGGCCGGCATGCCCTTGCTGGCCGTGCCTTTCCGGCCGAGCTGGATCGAACACCTGATCCTTTCCAACCGCAACATCCTGGCCGACCAGATGACGTTCCTGAAGGCGCAGCTGCCGAAGAAGTCCAAGCTTTCGGCCTGACTGCGCGCGGCTGCAAACTCACTGCGCGATCACGCGTGTCGGGGTCTGCTTGCTCCACCCCGGTTTGAGCGCGAAAATAGCCGGTCAGCACAAGTACGAACATGATGATCGACTCTGCCCGCTATCCCCGCCTCTCGCGCATCCAGACACCGGAAGAACTGCGCACGTTCGACGAATCCGAACTGAGGGCCATCGCCGACGAATTGCGCGCCTACCTGATCGAATCGGTCGGCCGCAGCGGGGGGCACTTTGCTGCCGGCCTGGGCGTCATCGAACTCACCGTGGCGCTGCATTACCTGTACCAGACGCCGCACGACCAGCTGGTCTGGGACGTAGGCCACCAGACCTACCCGCACAAGATCCTCACCGGCCGCCGCGACCAGATCCACACGGTCAAGCAGAAGGACGGTGTGGCCCCCTTCCCCAAGCGCGAGGAAAGCGAGTACGACACCTTCGGCGTCGGCCATTCGTCCACCTCCATTTCCGCCGCGCTGGGCATGGCGATCGCACGCCAGCGCGAAGGCGATGACCGTCGCGTGGTGGCAGTGATCGGTGATGGCGCGATGACCGCCGGCATGGCCTTCGAAGCGCTGATGCACGCCGGTGGCATGGAGCCGGAGCCGAACCTGCTGGTGATCCTCAACGACAACAACATGTCGATCTCCGAGGCGGTCGGCGGGCTGACCAAAGTACTCGGCCGCGCCACCGGCAGCCGTACGCTCAACGCGCTGCGCGAAGGTGGCAAGAAGATCCTCGGCGACAAGCGCAACAACCCGGCGCGCTTCGTCAAGCGCTGGGAAGAACACTGGAAGGGCATGTTCGTGCCCTCCACCATGTTCGAAGAGATGGGCTTCCACTACACCGGCCCGATCGACGGCCATGACATGCCGGCGCTGTTGTCCACGCTGAAGACGCTGCGGACACTGAAGGGCCCGAAGCTGCTGCACGTGCTGACCACCAAGGGCAAGGGCTACGAGCCGGCCGAAGGCGACCAGATCGGCTACCACGCGGTCGGGCCGTTCGACCCGGTCAAGGGTCTGGTGGCCAAGGGCGGCGCCAAGAAGCCGACCTATACCGATGTCTTCAGCGACTGGCTGTGCGACGCCGCCGCCGCCGAACCGCGCCTGCACGGGATCACCCCGGCGATGCGCGAAGGCTCCGGCCTGGTGCGCTTCAGCCGCGAATACCCGGAGCGCTACTTCGACGTGGCCATCGCCGAACAGCACGCGGTGACCCTGGCCGCCGGCATGGCCACCCAGGGCGCCAAGCCGGTGGTGGCGATCTATTCGACGTTCCTGCAGCGCGCCTACGACCAGCTGGTGCATGACGTGGCGATCCAGAAGCTGGACGTGCTGTTCGCCATCGACCGCGCCGGCGTCGTCGGCCCGGACGGCGCCACCCATGCCGGCAACCTGGACCTGAGCTTCCTGCGCTGCGTGCCGAACATGGTGGTGATGGCTCCGTCCAACGAAGCCGAATGCCGACAGATGCTCAGCACCGGCCTGCAGTACGCCGGCCCCGCTGCGGTGCGCTATCCGCGCGGCAGTGGCACCGGCGTGGACGCTGGCACCGATCTGTCCACCCTGCCGATCGGCAAGGGCGAGATCCGCGTGGAAGGCAGCCGCGTGGCCCTGCTGGCCTTCGGCAGCACCGTGCCGGCGGCCGAGGAAGTGGGCCGTGCACTCGGCCTGAGCGTGGTCAACATGCGCTTCATCAAGCCGCTGGACCGCGAGCTGATCCTGCAGCTGGCCGCACGCCACGAGGGCTTCGTCACCATCGAAGACAACGTGGTGGCCGGCGGTGCCGGTTCGGCCGTGGCCGAACTGCTGAGCGCCGAGGACGTACTGAAGTCGATCCTTCACCTTGGCCTGCCCGACGGCTTCCAGCATCACGCCAGCCGCGAAGACCTGCTGGGTGAAGCCGGCATCGATGCGGCGGGGATCCGTGCAGCCGTACTGAAGCGCTGGCCGACCCTGCAGGCCGGCAGCGCGCCGCTTAGCGCGGCCGGCTGACCCCGGTCGCGACGGCCGCTGGCCGTCATGCCTTGCCGGGTGGGTGATGACCGTTGGTCGTCACGCTCTTGCCGCTGCGCTCGCCGAGCACGGCTCGGCGCTACCCCGCCGGGTGGGCCGCTGACCCCGGTAGTGACGGCCGCTGGCCGTCATGCCTTGCCAGGTGGGTGACGACCGTTGGTCGTCACGCTGTTGCCGCTGCGCTCGCCGAGCACGGCTCGGCGCTACCCGCAACCGGCTCATCCGCGCGATCAGCGCACCATGAACTGCCCACGGCAGCCGTTGCTGACCCACACACCGTTGCGGTCCCAGCCCCAGCTCTGACCTTCGATGCAGGCCGTGCCGGACTTCTGCTTCACCAGGCGCGCGTCCTGGCGGATGGTGACGTTGCAGCGACGCTGGCGACGGTCGTTGGAATCGCAGTCGATCACCTGCCCCGCCGAACCCCAGCCATTGCCATTACCGCCATGGCCACCGCCCCAGTTGCCGCCGCCATGCCCGGGACGCGAGGGGCGTCCACGTTCGCCGACGAACTCCGCACGGCAGCCATTGCTGACCCACACCCCGCCCCGCGACTGGCCCCAACTGCGGCCTTCCACGCAGGCGGCACCAGAGAGCTGGCGGACCAGGCGGGGACGGCCATCCAGGCGGCATTCCTGATTGCGGTTCTTCACCGATTCACAGCGGATCGTGCCGCCGTTGTCGCCGTAGTAGCGATCGTTGTCACGGTACTGCGCACTCGCGGTTCCGGCAGCGCCGGCGCCCAGCAGCAGCGGAAGACAGACGGCCCACAGCGTCGAAGGGCGGCGCGAAACAGACAGTTCCTGGGTCATCGTGGTGCGTCCTGGTGTGGCGGTGTGAGCCGAGCATGGCGCAAGTCCGTTGCGCCGCAAAGATGGCGCGCGCGGTCTCGGTCGCCGCCCATTCAAGTAGGCAAGCGAAAGCTGAATGGGTTCACTGGATTCCGACTCCGACGCCCCGGCGTCAACCGTAGCTGACGGTATCGACGAAGGTGTCGCTGACCTCAACGCGCACCGAGCAGGTCTGCCCGGTACGGGTGTGCAGCTCACGGGCCAGCGCATCGGCGAAGTCGAACGCCGCACTGCCCTCGTGGAAGGAAATGGATTCCGGCTTCTGTGGATGCAGCACGCGCCAATGGCGCTGCTCGTTCTGGACGCGGATCAACATAGGGTCTCTCTCCATGATCGGACGGGTTGCCATGAAGGCCGACGATCGCGGGCAGCTACCTTGCCACCGCTGTGCTTCGCCTGACCCATGACACCAATGGCCCCCGCCAGTCAGTGAGGCTAGGGCATATCTGACGCCCATGGCATCAGGGTTTTCTGAATTTTCAGCCCAACTGCAGGGCGTCCACGGCTCCGCCGAACGCACCTACCTCCACCGTTACGCATGCGCCCGTCCGGCCGTGGTGCTCCAAGGCCAGCGCTGCGGCGGCGTCAAAGGCTTCCCTGCCGCAGAGGAAATCCCGCGACAGTCCGTCGTGGGGATGCACGAGGCGCCAGTGGCGGCTGATGTTCTGGACAAGAATGACCATGGCAGGGCTCCAACGGGGCAGGAACGGAGGCGCCGATTGCGACAGCGCCGATGGAATCCAGCCTAGGTGGCACACCCCCGCAGCCCCATCGGTCCCGTCTGAATTGCCCCGCCCTCACATGACTGACGCCGTTCACAACCGCTCTTCCGTGACGCTTGTCACGGAGCGTTAACCATTTCACACTACGTACACCTTAGGGGGCCCCTTCCACATGCGCACCTTTCTGTACCAGCGTCCTTCCCTGCTCAAGTATTACTTCGGCGCCAGCTATGTGATCCTCGTCGAGGAGCTGATCCGCGCCACGCTGTTCTGACACGGCGGTGGACGCCGCGCCCGGCGCATTGAACAATCACCGGCTTTCCTGCCCGCGTGAGAGTTCCATGTCCGACCTGCCTGCCCTGCCCGTCCTGCAACCCGGCCGCTACCGCCACTTCAAGGGCGGCCTGTACGAAGTCGTGGACGTGGTCCGCAGCAGCGAGACCCTGCAGCCGTTGGTGCTGTACCGGGCGCTGTATGGCGAAGGTGGGCTGTGGGTGCGCCCCTACGCGATGTTCGTCGAGCACGTGCAAGGCGCGGACGGCAGCCAGCCGCGCTTCGCCCGCCTGGACGATTGACCGGCCGGCCGCTGCAGCCCCATGATCCGCCCATCTCCTGTTGGATGCTCCGATGCGAAGCGCATACCTGGCCGCGGTGGTTTGTACCGCTCTCTTCGCCAGCAGTCCGCTGAAGGCCCAGCAGGCCGACGAACCGCCGTCGTTTGACCGCCCGGGGATCGGCCTGGGCACCGGCATCGTGCCGCGCGGCGCGCTGGCACTGGAGCTGGGCCTGCCCTCCTATGAGCGCGACCGCGATGCCGATGGGCTTCGCACCGAGCAGCTTTCCGGCGATGTTACGCTGCGCACCGGTCTGTTTGAACATTGGGAAGTGCAGTTGTCCGGCTCGCCCTGGCAGCGCCAGCGCAGCCGCCTGCCCGGCACGGACAGCACGCGCACGCGCGGCGGCGGCGATACTCAACTCGCCCTGAAGTGGGCAGTGCCGACCAGCCGCGATACCGACCGTTGGGCACTGCTGGCGTCGGCCACGGTCGCGCGCGGCGATGCAGCGTTCAGCGAAGGGCGACAGTACGCGCTGGCGGGCAGCTATGAACATGACTTCAGCGACCAATGGACCGGCGCGCTGTATGCCAGCCACAGCCGCGGAGACGGTGAGCGCAGCACGGTATGGTCGCCCAGTGTGTCGCTGGCCCTTACGCCGCGCCTGTCCGCGTTCCTGGAGGCCGGTGTTACCAAGGCGCGCGGAGCACCACGGGAATCAGTGGCCGGTGGCGGGCTGACCTGGATGTGGACCGATCGGGTCCAGTTGGATGCATCGGTGGATGCCGGGCTGGATGACGAGAGCCCGGACCTGCAGGCCGGTCTCGGGATTTCCGCCTATTTCGATTGAGAATGAAGCCGACGCGCAGTGCGTCTGCCGTCGGCTGTTCTCCTGCGGCACCGATCAGGGTCGGCGCCGACAAGGCGTCGAAGACGCTCAGCGTTCCCGGTGATTCACCACGGTGCGAACATCGTGATTCCTACGATCACCAGCACCACGGCCAACGCAATCATCAGGTAGTGGCTCTGACGCCAGGACGGTTTCGGTTTTCCAGGGGTATTCATGAGTGCTGCTCCAGTGCGTTGGCTTACACGCCCAGAGTGCGGCAACGCCAGCATCGGCACAGTGCACGCCGCGTGCAGGCCGCGTCAGCACCGTGCGCTCCACCGCCGCAATGAAAAGGCCCGCGTCTTTCGGCGCGGGCCTCGTGTTCAACGCATCACGTGCGTGTTACTTGCGGGTACCGTCCAGCCAGTTCGGTCCCTTGTTCTTCAGGAAGAAGATGTAGACCACCAGCGACACGGCGATGACCGCGGTGATGTAGATGACGAACTCATCGACGCGACCGGCCTTCAGCGCGCCCTGGTACAGCAGCGGCGCGGTGCCGCCGAACAGCGAGTTGGCCAGCGCGTAGCCCAGGCCGACACCGAGGGCGCGGATGTGGGCCGGGAACAGTTCCGCCTTGACCACCGCATTGATCGACGTATAGCCGGTCAGGATCACGAAACCGGTCGCCAGGATCAGGAACGCCGACAGCGCCGAAGTCTGCTGCGGCAAGGCAGTGACCAGGTACCAGGTGTACAGCACGCCACCCACGCCGAAGAACACCAGCAGGCTCTTGCGGCCGATGCGGTCGGACAGCAGTCCGCCCAGCGGCTGCAGCAGCATCAGGAAGGTCAGCACGCCCAGGTTGATCCAGGTACCGGTGATCACGTCATCGCCGGCGAAGGCGGTCTGGATCATCTTCGGGCCGTTGATGGTGTAGGTGTAGAACGCCACCGTACCGCCGGCGGTGATCAGGAAGCACAGCAGCAGCGGACGCCACTGGTTGACGAACAGTTCGCGCATCGAACCGCTGGCCTTGGCCTTGCCGTCCTTCGCCGCTTCGATGGACTCCGCGCTCAGCGATTCATCCATCGTGCGACGCAGCCAGAACACCACCAGAGCACCAATGCCGCCGATGCCGAACGCCACGCGCCAGCCCCACTCGGACACGTGCGAGGTATCCCACGACAGCAGCATCACCAGCAGCACGGCCTGCGCCAGCACATGGCCACCGACCAGGGTGACGTAGTGGAACGAGGACAGGAAGCCGCGCCAGCCGGGGACGGCCGCTTCGGACATGTAGGTCGCACTGGCGCCGTACTCGCCGCCGGTGGCAAAGCCCTGCAGCAGGCGTGCGAACAACAGGATCACCGCCGCCCAGATGCCGATGGACGCCGCGGTGGGTGCGATGGCGATCAGGAAGGAACAGGCGGCCATCACGCTGACCGACACGGTGAGCGCCAGGCGACGGCCGTAGCGGTCGGCGAAGCGGCCGAAGTACCACGCACCGATCGGGCGCATCAGGAAGGTCGCCGCGAAGATGCCCCAGATGTACATCGTGGAGTTCTTGTCGTCGGCCGAGAAGAACTGCGATTCGAAGTACTTGGCGAACACCGAGTACACGTAGACGTCGTACCATTCGACCAGGTTGCCGGCCGAGCCTTTCAGCGTGTTGGACACCGAGCGTTTCAGCGCAGCGCGCTCCGAAACCGGCGATGCCGCAGTGGATTGGGAAATACTCATGGGGGGAAACGGCCCTCAGGTTGAGCCCCCGGGAGGGGCATTGGATCCGGCACCCATCAACGACGCACCATGGCGCGGTTGGCAGGGTTACCGAGGCAAGTACCTTACCTGAGGACGAGGTGAAGCGCCGTTACACCTTCGGGCTATGGCGTTTCCTGCCGATGCCGTCCGCGCAGCGCATGCGATTCGGCTGAATACGCGACAGATCAACGCGTGGACACCACGTTGATGCGTAAAGGCGCATTCTGTCGTTCGTTACCACCGCGTGAGCACCGAGCCTCTCTGCCCATGACGCAGTTGTCAGAGGAACTGAAAGCCCAGGAAAGAATGACGGCTGTCGGCGCGTTGCAGGTGCTGGATGCGGCAGCGGGCGCATCACTGGACCGTATCACCCAGCTGGCGGCGTTCGCCTTCGACGCTCCCGTCGCCTTCGTATCGATCGTCGGCGTGGATACGCAGCGCTTCATATCGCAGGTCGGCCTGCAGATCACCGGCACCGATATCCGCTCTTCGATCTGCTCCTACACCATCGCATCGCCGGACGTCATGGTCGTACCCGACCTGGCCGCTGACCCGCGGTTCGCACACAATGAACTGGTCTGCGGCGCTCCGCACCTGCGGTTCTACGCCGGGGCACCGCTGATCGCGAAGAACGGTGTCGCCATCGGCGCTGTGTGCGTCATGGGGCCGACGCCGCGCGATCTGAGCGAAGACGATCGCCAGCACCTGAAGACGTTGGCGGCGATGGCGATGAGCCAACTGGAACTGCGGCGCCTGTCCGGTCGCCAGGACCCGGTCAGCGGGTTGTCGAACCGCCATCAGTTCCATATCGATTATGACGGCCTGGTAGCGCGCGCCAGCGCAGGCACCATGTACGCGGTGATGCTGGACGTACTGGATGTGCCGCGGCTGGACGAAGCCGGCCAGGCACTGGGCATGCCGCCACTGGAAGCGATGCTGCATCGTTCTGGCGTGCGCCTGCGCGTCGCGCTGGAAGACATCACCGATGTCTACCATGTTGGCGTGAGCCGCTTTGCTTTTCTCATCGACCTGCCGACGCAGGACGACGTCGAAGCCCTGCTGCTGGAGCTGAAGCAGCGCATCATCCGCCCGGTGATGGCCGCAGCGGTACCGATGTCGCCGCAGTTCCATGCCGGCATCTGCGCCTTCGATCCCACGACCGACAGCAGCAACGACGTGCTGCGCAAGCTGCTGGTCGGCGTGCAGGCGGCGATCAGCACGCGCAAGGATTTCTGCTGGTATTCCGAGCGCCGCGACGAACTGCTGCGGCGTGGCTACCGGCTGGCGGCCGATGCCGAACGTGGCCTGCGCCGCGAAGAGTTCTACCTGCTGTTCCAGCCCCGCGTGGACACCCTGACCGGCAAGGTGGTGTCCGCCGAAGCATTGATCCGCTGGAACCATCCGCGGCTGGGTCCGGTCGGGCCGGCCGAGTTCATTCCGGTGTTCGAGCGCACTGCGCTGATGCCGGCGGTCAGTGGCTGGGTGGTGGATGCGGCGCTGGACCAGTTGGCGGCCTGGCAGCGCGATGGCATACCGCT
Organism: Stenotrophomonas chelatiphaga; assembly: GCF_001431535.1. Classification (GTDB taxonomy): domain Bacteria; phylum Pseudomonadota; class Gammaproteobacteria; order Xanthomonadales; family Xanthomonadaceae; genus Stenotrophomonas; species Stenotrophomonas chelatiphaga. The sequence goes on along the minus strand of NZ_LDJK01000023.1, from coordinate 23,225 downwards.
GTGCCTGTCGATCAACCTGGCCGCTTCGGACCTGTCCACCGAAGGCATGGCCGAACGCCTGCTGCAGAAGCTGGCCGCACGTGACCTGCCGGCGTCCCTGCTGGAAATCGAGATCACCGAGGGCGAATGGCTGCGTGCCAATACCGTCGCCGGTGAGCAGCTGGCGCGCCTGGCCGGCGTGGGCGTGCGCGTGGCGATCGATGACTTCGGCAGTGGTTACAGCAACTTCGGCTACCTTTCGCGTCTGCCGATTTCCACCATCAAGATGGACAAGTCACTGGTGGACCACCTGGCCGATGATCCGGGCGCGCGGTTGAAAGCCAAAGCCATCATCGAACTGGCCAAGGGGCTGGGTTACACCACGGTCGCCGAAGGCGTGGAAAGCATGGAGCAACGGCAGGTGCTGACCGAACTGGGCTGCGACCAACTGCAGGGGTATCTGTTCGCCGAACCATTGGCGGCGGAGGCCCTGGCGGCGATGGTGGACGCCTGACCGCCCCGCCGCGGTAGTGACGGCCGCTGGCCGTCATGCTCCTGCTGCCCGGCCGCTGCGCTCGCCGGGCACGGCTCGGCGCTACCGATGATCCATCACGTTTTCGAACCACAAAAAAGGCCCGCGCAGTGCTGCACGAGCCTCCTCTTTCATCACAGTGGTCGGGACGGCCGGATTCGAACCGACGACCCTCTGCCCCCCAGGCAGATGCGCTACCAGGCTGCGCTACGCCCCGAATATCTGCGATGTTGCCCCGCCGTTGAAGCGGGCCGTGAAGTATAGCGGATCAACGCGAAAAAAGAATCAGCGGCGAAGCAGTTGCAGCACTTCTTCCAGTTCCACGCGGACCTGCTTGATGATCTGCTGGCTGAGCGCGGCTTCGCCACGCGCATCGGCGCCATCCAGCCGCAACCGCGCACCGCCGATCGTGTAGCCCTGTTCGTACAGCAAGCTGCGGATCTGCCGGATCATCAGCACGTCATGGCGCTGGTAATAGCGACGGTTGCCGCGGCGTTTGGCCGGCTCCAGGCTGGGAAACTCGGTTTCCCAGTAGCGCAGCACGTGCGGCTTGACGTCGCACAGTTCACTGACCTCACCGATGGTGAAGTAGCGCTTGGCCGGTATCGGCGGAAGCTCTCTGTTACTGCCCGGATCCAGCATACGCTTCCACCCTTTCCTTGAGCTTCTGGCCCGGACGGAAGGTGACTACCGTGCGGGCGGAAATCGGAATTTCCTCACCGGTCTTCGGGTTGCGACCCGGGCGCTGGTTCTTGCGCCGCAGGTCGAAGTTGCCAAAGCCGGACAGCTTTACCTGACGTCCATGTTGCAATGCTTCACGCAGCACATCGAAGAACGCGTCGACGAATTCCTTGGCTTCACGCTTGTTCAAGCCGACTTCGTCGAACAGTTTTTCGGCCATTTCAGCCTTGGTCAGTGCCATCGCCTGCTTACCCCTGGGTGCTGCCCGCTCAACCGCGGATCCGGGCGTGGTGTTCACGCTCGATGGCGGCGACCACCTCGGTCACCACCGCGTCCACGTCGCGGTCCGTCAGAGTGCGCGACTTGTCCTGCAAAATCAAGCCCATAGCGAGACTCTTGAAGCCCGGCTCGACCCCCTGCCCGACGTACCGGTCGAACAGGTTCAGTTCGCGCAGCAGCGGCCCGGCGGCCAGCCTGACCGTGGCCGCCAGATCGGTCCAGGCAACCGCATCGGGGGCCAGCACGGCCAGGTCGCGGCGCACGGCCGGGAACCGCGACAGCTCGCTGGCACGCGGCAGTTCACGGGCAGCCAACGGCGCCAGGTCGAGCTCCAGCGCGTACACGTCCACGTCGATGTCCATCGCCTTGGCCAGGCGCGGGTGGATCTGGCCGATCCAGCCCAGGCGCACCTCGCCGCGGTACACATCGGCCGAACGCGCCGGGTGCCCGTACGGCTGCGCCGAGGGCTTGAAGGTCAGCTCGGCACCGCTGGCGGCGGCCAGGGCTTCCAGGTCGCCCTTCAGGTCGTGGAAGTCCACCTTGCGCGCGGCCAGGCCCCACTGCTCGGCATCGGCATCACCACACACCACGGCGGCCACGCGCTGGGTTTCCAGCGGCGCCGGCGCCCCCTCACCGGCCTGCGCGGCGAACGCACGGCCGATCTCGAACAGGCGCACGCGACCGGCCTGGCGGGCCACGTTGCGGCCCAGCGTGGCGACCAGGCCCGGCAGCAGCGCCGGACGCATCACCGCCAGTTCGGCCGACAGCGGATTGGCCAGCGGCACCAGGTTGTCGACCAGCTGCCACTGCTGCAGCAGCTGCGCATCGACGAAGGCGAAATTGATGGTTTCCTGCAGCTCGCGCGCCAGCAGCTGGCGACGCACGCTGAGCTCTTCCAGGCGGGTTTCGGTGGGCATCGCCACGCGCGCGGCACCGCCGGGCAGCGTGGTCGGGATCTGTTCGTAGCCGTGGATACGGGCCAGTTCTTCGATCAGGTCTTCTTCGATGGCGATGTCGAAACGACGGCTCGGCGCGGTGACCTGCCAGCCTTCGCCCGCTGCCACCACGTCCATGCCCAGCGCGCGCAGGATGCGCTCCACTTCGGCGTCGTCGATGGTGATGCCCAGCACGCGGGTGATGCGTGCACGGCGCAGCGCGATCGGCGACGGCGACGGCAGGTCTTCCGCGCGCAGTGCTTCGGTCACCGGTGCGGCGGTGCCACCGGCCAGTTCCAGCACCAGCGCGGTCGCGTGCTCGATGGCCGCGCGCGGCAGCGCCGGATCCACGCCACGTTCGAAGCGATGGCCGGCATCGGTGTGCAGGCCCAGCTTGCGGCCGCGGCCCATGATCGCCGCCGGCGCGAAGTGCGCCGCTTCCAGGAACACATCGGTGGTGGCATCGGTGACGCGGGTGTCGAAGCCGCCCATCAGGCCGGCCAGGCCGACCGGACGGTCGGCATCGGTGACCACCAGGAAGCTGTCGTCCAGCGCGGCATCGCGGCCATCGAGCAGCTTCAAGCTTTCGCCCGCGCGCGAGCGGCGCACGCCGATCGGTCCGCTCAGCGTGCCAAGGTCATAGGCGTGCATCGGCTGGCCCAGGTCCAGCATCACGTATTGGGTGATGTCCACCAGCAGCGACACCGGACGCACGCCGCTGCGGCGCAGGCGTTCGGCCATCCACAGCGGGGTCCTGGCGGCAGCGTTGACGCCTTCGATCACACGGCCCAGGTAGCGCGGCGCTTCGGCGCCGGCATTGAGCTCGATCGCCAGTTCACGCGCGCCGGTGGCCGGCACCGCATCGGCGGCGAACGGCACCACCTGGCTGCGGGTGGCGGCCGCCACATCGAAGGCAATGCCACGCACGCTGAAGCAGTCGGCGCGGTTGGGGGTCAGCTTGATCTCGATGCTGGCGTCGGGCAGGCCGAGGTACTCCACCAGCCCCTGCCCCACCGGGGCATCATCAGGCAGTTCGAACAGGCCGGAGGCATCGGAATCCAGACCCAGCTCCTTGGCCGAACACAGCATGCCGTTGGAATCCACGCCGCGCAGCTTGGCCGCGCCGATCTTCAACGCACCGATCTGCGCACCGACCATCGCCAGCGGAGCGACCAGGCCCGGACGCGCGTTCGGCGCGCCGCAGACGATCTGCAGCAGTTCGCCGCGGCCGGCATCGACCTGGCAGATCTGCAGGCGGTCGGCTTCGGGGTGGCGCACGGCGTCGACGATGCGCGCGACCACCACGTGGTCCAGGCCACCGCCGAGTGCGTCGACCTCTTCCACTTCCAGGCCGATGGCGGTCAGCACGGCGCTGAGCTCATCGCGCGAGGCGGTGGTGGGGACGTGGCTGCGCAGCCAGTTTTCGGAGAATTTCATGTTGTTCCGTCCTCGTTGACGACCAGCGGTCGTCACTACCGATAGTGTTTACGCGAACTGGCGCAGGAAGCGCACGTCGTTCTCGAAGAACGCGCGCAGGTCGTTGACGCCATAGCGCAGCATCGCGAACCGCTCCACGCCCAGGCCGAAGGCGAAGCCGGTGTAGCGCTCCGGATCGATGCCGACGCTGCGCAGCACGTTCGGATGCACCATGCCGCAGCCCAGCACTTCCAGCCAGCGGGTGCTGCCATCGGGCTGCTGCCAGGCAATGTCCACTTCCGCGCCGGGTTCAACGAAGGGGAAGTAGCTGGGACGGAAACGCATCTCGAAATCGCGCTCGAAGAACGCGCGCACGAACTCGGACAGGGTGCCCTTGAGATCGGCGAAGGTGGAGTGCTCGTCCACCAGCAGGCCTTCGACCTGGTGGAACATCGGCGAATGGGTCTGGTCGCTGTCGCTGCGGTAGACCTTGCCGGCGGCGATCATGCGCAGCGGCGGTGCGTGCTCGCCCATGTAGCGCACCTGCACCCCGGAGGTATGCGTGCGCAGCAGGCGGCCATCGCCGAAGTAGAAGGTGTCGTGCATCGCGCGCGCCGGATGGTGCGGCGGGAAGTTCAGCGCTTCGAAGTTGTGCCAGTCGTCTTCGATTTCCGGGCCTTCGGACAACTCATAGCCCAGGCGACCGAAGATTTCGGTGATGCGCTCCAGCGTGCGGGTCACCGGGTGCAGTCCACCGCGGCCCCCACGACGACCCGGCAGGGTGATGTCGATGGCTTCAGCGGACAGGCGCGCATCCAGGGCGGCGTCTTCGAGCACGGCCTTGCGCTCGGCCAGCGCAGTGGTCAGCGTGTCGCGCGCGCGGTTGATGGCTTCGCCGGCGGCCTTGCGCTCGTCGGCCGGCAAGGCGCCAAGCTGCTTCAGCTGCGAGGTGATGCTGCCACTCTTGCCCAGCAGGGCCACGCGCAGCTGTTCCAGCGCATCGGGGCTCTGGGCGGCAGCCACATCGGCCAGTGCCTGGGCGGTCAGGGATTGGATGTCACTCATGGGGTGCCGGAACCTCGGGTCGGATATGCCCTCGCGATGCGCGAAGGGCCGACCCCCGTCGCCACCGCTGTCCGGCCGCCGCGCGCTGCGCTGGCCACCGCACAAAAAAGAATGGGGAAGGACTTGCGCCCTTCCCCATGCATTGCCTTACCTGCGGGCGTTGCGTCAACGGCAACGACCGAGGAGGACTTATGCCGCCAGAGCGCCCTTGGCCTTTTCAGCCAGCGCGGCAAAACCGGCCGCGTCGTGCACGGCGATGTCTGCCAGCACCTTGCGGTCCAGGGTGATGCCAGCCTTCAGCAGGCCGTTCATGAAACGGCTGTAGCTCAGGCCATTGATGCGGGCCGCGGCATTGATACGGGTGATCCACAGCGAGCGGAAATTACGCTTCTTCTGCTTACGACCGATGTACGCGTACTGCTGGGCCTTGATGACGGCCTGCTTGGCAACGCGGAAGACCTTGCGACGGGCATTGTAGTAGCCCTTCGCCAGAGTCAGGATTTTCTTGTGGCGGCGACGCGCCTGTACGCCACGCTTTACTCGTGCCATGTGTTAATTCCTCAGAGGTAAGGGAGCATGCGGTCCAGACGGCCGGCGTCTTCTGCGCGGACGTGATTCGTCTGACGCAGGTTACGCTTACGCTTGGTCGCTTTCTTCGTGAGGATGTGGCTACGGTTGGCGTGGCCGCACTTGTACTTGCCCGAGGCGGTCTTGCGGAAACGCTTGGCCGCCGCCCGGTTGGTCTTGATCTTGGGCATTGCTATGTCCTTGATGGGATTTGACCCTGGTTTCTGACTGATCTGGCGGTGGCCTGGGCCACTCTTTCCGTCCTGCCATGATCCGCGTACGACCCCTCCTGATGGGTCGAGCCGGCAATCATACAGGGGAAATGGGGCTTGGGCAACGCCCCGGCACGCCATGACGCTGGCCGGTGGCCGGAAAAGCAGAAAGGCGCCATCGGCGCCCTCCTCCCGTTGCATTCAGCTGCCAGGCGCCCGCGAAGGGCAGCCCGTGCGGCCTTATGTCTTCTTCTTCGGAGCAATCATCATCACCATCTGGCGGCCTTCCAGGCGCGGACGGGATTCGATCACGATGTCCTCGCCCAGATCGGTCTCGATCCGGTTGGCCATCTCGCGACCCAGTTCCTGGTGGCTCATTTCACGGCCACGGAAGCGGATGTTGACCTTGATCTTGTCGCCCTCTTCGAGGAAACCGCGCATCTTGCGCAGCTTGATCTGGTAGTCGCCCTCGTCCGTGACCGGACGGAACTTCACTTCCTTGATCTCGACCTGCTTGCTCTTCTTCTTGGCTTCGCTGGCTTTCTTCTGGGCTTCGAACTTGAACTTGCCGAAGTCCATCACCTTGCACACCGGCGGATCCGCCTGCGGCTGGATTTCAACCAGGTCCAGGCCTTCTTCCTCGGCCATCGCCAAGGCTTCGTCGCGCGTCAGCACGCCGATCATTTCGCCGTCGCTGCCGATCACGCGTACGCGCGGCACACGGATTTCCTGATTCTTGCGATTCTGTTTATTGTCAGGGGTACTGATATTGCAATCTCCCAAGGGTATCGAACCGGCCCGCGCGCCATTGCGCACGGACCGGACCTTTGATTACGCGCCCTCGGCCTGCAGCCGTTCAATGAAGGCCTGGAGACTCATGCTGCCCAGGTCCTCGCCGGAACGCGTACGCACCGCCACGGCGCCGTTTTCCTTTTCGCGGTCACCAATGACCAGCAGGTACGGCACGCGCTGAAGCGTGTGCTCGCGAATCTTATAACCGATCTTCTCATTACGCAAATCGGCGCTGACGCGGAAGCCTTGATCCGCAAGGCTTTTGGTCACCGCAGAGACGTATTCAGCCTGCGCATCGGTGATGTTGGCCACCACCACCTGGGTCGGCGCCAGCCAGGCCGGGAACTGGCCGGCGTGGTGTTCGATCAGGATGCCGATGAATCGCTCCATCGAACCGACGATCGCCCGGTGCAGCATCACCGGGTGCTTCTTCTGGCTGTTTTCATCCACGTACTCGGCGCCAAGGCGGCCGGGCATCATGAAATCGACCTGCATGGTGCCCAGCTGCCAGGTACGGCCGATGGCATCCTTCAGGTGGTACTCGATCTTCGGGCCGTAGAAGGCGCCCTCGCCCGGCAGTTCCTGCCATTCCACGCCGCAGCTGGACAGCGCCGAGCGCAGCGCGCCTTCGGCCTTGTCCCAGGTCGCGTCATCGCCCAGGCGCGATTCCGGGCGCAGCGCGATCTTGATCTGGATCTCTTCGAAGCCGAAGTGCTGGTACACCGCCAGCGCCTGCTGGTGGAAGGCGGTCACTTCCGCCTCGACCTGGTCTTCGGTACAGAACACGTGACCGTCGTCCTGGGTGAAGCCACGCACGCGGAGGATGCCGTGCAGCGCGCCGGAGGGCTCGTTGCGGTGGCAGGCGCCGAACTCACCGTAGCGGATCGGCAGGTCGCGGTAGCTGTGCAGCCCCTGGTTGAACACCTGCACGTGACCCGGGCAATTCATCGGCTTGAGCGCGTAGGTACGCTTCTCCGACTCGGTGAAGAACATCGCGTCCTGGTAGTTGTCCCAGTGGCCCGATTTCTGCCACAGCGACACGTCCAGGATCTGCGGGCAGCGCACTTCGCCGTAGCCGGTGCTGCGGTACACCTTGCGCATGTACTGCTCGACCACCTGCCACAGCGCCCAGCCCTTCGGGTGCCAGAACACCAGCCCCGGCGCCTCTTCCTGCAGGTGGAACAGGTCCTGCTGCTTGCCGATGCGGCGGTGGTCGCGCATCTCCGCTTCTTCGATGCGCTTGATGTAGGCGTCGAGCTGCTTCTTGTCGGCCCAGGCGGTGCCGTAGATGCGCTGCAGCTGCTCGTTCTGCGCGTCACCACGCCAGTACGCACCGGAAATGCGGGTCAGCTTGAAGGCCTTCAGGAAACGCGTGTTCGGCACGTGCGGGCCACGGCACATGTCCACGTATTCCTGGTGGTAGTACATGCCCATCGCCTGGATGTCATCGGACATGTCCTCGATCAGGCGCAGCTTGTAGTCCTCGCCACGGGCCTTGAAGATCTCCACGACTTCGGCGCGCGGGGTGACCTTCTTGACCACGTCGTAGTCCTGCGCGATCAGCTCGCCCATGCGCTTTTCGATCGCCGCCAGGTCATCCGGGGTGAACGGACGCTCGGACTGGATGTCGTAATAGAAGCCTTCGGCGATGACCGGCCCGATCACCATCTTGGCGTCCGGGTACAGCTGCTTCACGGCATGACCGACCAGGTGCGCGCTGGAGTGACGGATGATCTCCACGCCCTCCTCGTCCTTGGCGGTGATGATGCGCAGGGTGGCGTCCTTGGCGATCACGTCACTGGCATCGACCAGCACGCCATCGACCGAACCGGCGATGGTGGCCTTGGCCAGGCCGGCGCCGATCGACTGGGCCACCTCCATGACGCTGACGGGATGTTCGAATTCGCGGCGGCTGCCGTCGGGAAGGGTGATCGTGATCATCAGGATGGCTTCATGCTGTGCCCGCGCAGCGGGCTGGAATGCGGATCCGGGCTTGGCCCGGGCAATAAAAAAGCGCCACGACGGCGCCTGGAGGGGGCCTTCGGGTGCAGGTCAGCAGGGGGCGATGGTAGTGCTCATGTCACACGCTCGGCCGGCGCTTGGCGCGGGCCACCTGGATCCAGTGGGTTGGCTGTGGTCGATCTTAAACCAGCGCGGCACAAAGCCCAAGCGCAGCGCAGGCAGCCGCCTGAATAGCGGATACTGGATCGCGTAAAAGTCAATGATTACCATACGCGTGCGTTGTGTTGCCTCCCTGCCCTCCGGATCCCCGATGACCCCGCTTTCCGTTCGTCGTTCCACGTCATGCCCGGCCGGAGCTGCACGCTGATGCAGGTACCCACCATCGGACTGTCCTCGCTGGGCTTCTGCTCGCTGGCGCTGCTGGCCACCGCGCTGTCTTCGCTGGCGTTCTATGCAGCCTCCCCGCACTGCCGCTGGCCGCGCCTGCACCGCGCCGGCCGCCTGGGCCGCGAGATCGGCACCGTGGCCGCCGTGGCCGGGCTGTGGCTGTGGATGGCCAACCTGGGCGTCGGCGCCGGGCTGGTGGTCGCCCTGTGCGTGTGGATGGCCACCGCCATGCTGCTGCCCAGCCTGGCCGCCTGGCACCGTCCGGCCGCGTTGCCTGCCAGGAAGCCGCGCTGATGTGGCCGCGCGCGTTTGCCGGACTCATCGCCGGCCTGTTCGTGGCCGCGGCAGTCACCGGGCTGGCGGCGTGGTTGCCGCCCGGCCCGTGGGCCACCGCGCTGGTGCCGAGCCTGATCGCCTTCATCCCGCTGTGGATGCTGGCGGCGGTATGGGCCTTCAGCTTCCGCAGCGGGACGCGCGCCTGGATCGTGATGAGCGCCTGTGCCGCCGGCGGCTTCCTCCTGTTATGGCTGCTGCGCCTGACCGGCGCGGTGCAATGAGAATCACCGCATGAAGTTCAGCTCGCAGACCCTGCGCACCTTCACCACGCTGCATACCTGGGTCGGCCTGGTGGCCGGCTTCGCGCTGTTCGTGGCCTTCTACGCCGGCGCGCTGACGGTGTTCCACCACGACATCCCGCTGTGGCAGACGCCGGCATCGGTGGACCAGCCCGCGGCGACCCTGGCCGACGCGCAGCGCCTGCTGGACGGCGTGCTGGAGCGGCATCCCGCCGCGCGCGCGCACATGGGCATGACCTTCCCCGGCGGTGACCATCCGCAGCCGATCGCCTACTGGCAGGACGCCAAGGGGATCTGGCAATACGCCTGGCTGGACCACTACGACGGCAGCGTCACCCCGCCGCAGACCGGCCTGGCCGAACTGATCAATGAACTGCATTACACGCTGGGCCTGCCGGTGGCCGGCATCTACCTGATGGGCATCGTCAGCCTGCTGTACGGCGTGGCGCTGCTCAGCGGGCTGGTGATCCACCTGCCGAAGCTGGCCGGCGACCTGTTCGCGCTGCGCCCGGGCCGCAACCTGAAACAGTTCTGGCAGGACGCGCACAACGTCATCGGCGTGCTCAGCCTGCCCTTCCACCTGATGTTCGCGGTCACCGGCGCGCTGCTGTGCCTGGTGTTCCTGCAGATGGCCCTGCTCAACCCGCTGATCTACGACGGCAAGCTGCTGCAGGCAGTGCCGTCGGCGATGGACACCGCGCCGGTACGCCCCGCCAGCGGCGCGCCGGGCACCGCGGTGAAGCTGGCCGACCTGCATGCACGTTCGCTGCAGGTGGCCCGCGACCAGGGCGTGCAGGGCTTCGAGCCGGCCTACCTGAAACTGGCCAATGCCGGCGACGCCAACGCCACGATCGAGATCACCGGCGAATCCGAAGGCACGCTGGGGCCGGCCGGCGCAGTCGCCTTCGATGTCGCCAGCGGCCGCCTGCTGGCCAGCCAGTTGCCGGGCCGCCGCGATGCCAACCACGCCACCCTGAGCGCGGCCTATGCGCTGCACTTCGGTGAGTTCGGCAACGGCGTGGTGGCCTGGCTGTACTTCCTGCTGGGCCTCGGCGGCGCCTTCCTGTTCTACTCCGGCAACCTGTTGTGGATTGAATCGCGGCGCAGGCGCCGGCAGCTCGAACAGGGCCGCGCGCAGGTCAACATGGCACGTGCCACGGTCGGGGTCTGCATCGGCCTGGTGGTGGCGATCTCGGCCGCGTTCGTGGCCGCACAGGTGCTGGAACGCGTGGCACCGCAAGCGGTGGATGCCGGCATCCGCTGGGTGTGCTTCCTGACCTGGGGCGCGTGCGCCGCATGGGCCGCGCTGCGTCGCCCGGCGCAGGCCGCGCGCGAGCTGCTCTGGGCGGCCGCCGTGGTCACTGCGCTGGTGCCACTGGCGCATGGCGCGCTGAGCGGCTGGTGGTGGTGGACCAGCGCCGGGCACGGTCACTGGGCGCTGTTCTGGGTGGATGCGGTGGCATTGGCGATGGCGGTCGGTCTGGCCGTCGTGGCGCGGGCCACCGCGCGCCGCGCCCGCGATGGCGAACCGAACAGCGTCTGGGCCGATCCGCGGTGAGTTCCTCAGCGGATCCGGGCGACGGTACCGCCAGCACGTTGCGCGAACACGCCCATGCGCTGTTCGACGCAGGCGAACTGCACGCTGCCGACGCTGCGTTCGCCCGCCTGGCCGCGCAGCATCCCGATGACGGCGCCCTGCACTACATGCGCGGGCTGGCCAACAAATATTTGCGCGACTGGAGTGCATCGCTGCAGCACAACCTGCGTGCGCAGGCCCTGGAGTCCGACTTCGACCCTGCCAGTGCATGGAATGCCGCCATCGCCGCGACCGGGTGCGGCGATTGGGAACAGGCGCGGCGTCAGTGGGCCCGCTGTGGCATCGATATTCCCGCCGGCGACGGTCCGATCAATGCGGATTTCGGCATTGCCTGCGTGCGCCTCAACCCGTGGGCCGATGGAGAAACGGTCTTCGTCCAGCGCATCGATCCGGTTCGTGCCCGCTTGTTGAATGTCCCGCTGCCGGAATCCGGCCATCGCTTCGCCGACATCGTGCTGCACGATGGCGCGTCCACCGGCACGCGCTGGTCGGGCGAGGCCGACGTACCGGTGTTCAATGCGCTGCAGGTTCTGGAACGCTCCGACCATCGCACCTTCGCGGTGTTCATCCAGTGCCCGGACGCCGATGCACTGGAGCAGCTGCAGCAGGCCACCCTGCCCGGTATCGGCTACGTGGAAGACTGGACCCTGTCGATCCGCCACCTGTGCCTGCGCTGCAGCTACGGCGCGCCGCACACCCACGAACGCGACGATGCCGACCTGGAGGAGGCCGGCAACGATGACTGGCACCCCGAGCGCAGTCTCGGCATCGGCGCACAGGGACGCACCGCGGTGATGCGCCTGCTGGGTGACTGGGCGGCGGCGGGAGTCGGCCGCCACGTGGATTCGGTCAGCGCATGCGATAGCGAGCTGCCGCTACCGGCCCCGGGCCGCGCATGGTGGCGCGGCATGGACGAAGACGACGCCTCGCCCTGACCCGCACCGCTGCCTGGCACGCAACCCATCTGGTTCATGACCACGCCGTGCTCAAGTACGCTCGTCGATCCAGTCCAGAAGATGCGGCGCGATCACCGGTGCCACCCGCGCACGCAGTGAGGGGCTGATGGGCCGGAAGGTGCGATTGACGAGCTGGAAGCCCAGAATGCACGCTCCGGCCGACCACTTCGCACTTGCCCGGCCCCGTCCGATCGGCCGTATGGACGACAGCTGGTGAGATGCCTGACTGCAGGTGTCGATGACATCGAAGTTGTTCTCCCGTCCCAGCACCTTGTACTGCCTGTTCCGGGATGTCCGCAACTGCATGGAAACAAGCCCCTGTATGGACCGCCAGTGCGTGGACACCTGCACCACGGCCTCGCCCTCGGCGAGGCGATACGGACTGGACCGCTCGGCGAGCTGGCCTGCCACCAGTTCCTCGCCGTCGGCGTACTCCATCCGGACGCCATCGAGAAAACCAACCTCTATGTTCTGCACGCGCCGCAGCGTGATCTCCACCGAACGCAGCGGCGACGTCGGGGCTTTCCAGCCGGGAATGGCGTTGCGGTCGAGCTCACTACCATCCCATACCCCGATGACGCGGCTGTAGAGTTCGCGATCAAGGATGACCGGGCTGCGCTCGGGATATTTTTCCGCATCGAAGGCGTGCCAGGTGTCGCGTTGGTCCAGCGCACAGAGCTGCAGCCTGGTGCGACGCTCCAGCAATTGGGAAAGCGGCGCACTGCCCGTTTTTGGATTTGCGCTGCGCACTCTCGCATAGGCTGCCTCTGCCTCACGATCCACGTACTCGGTGTACTGCGCGATTGCTTTCTTCTGCTGGCTCAGCAGCTGCTCGCGGAAGGCAGCGTTGAAACCCAGCGCATCGGCTTTCAGCACCATGTCGCGCAGCAGTGCGAGATGAAGGCTTGCGCCTGTCGCGTAGAGGGGCAGCAATGCCTCGCGCTCGCGGTCGAGCGTGAAGCGCGGCAACGTGGCGACAAAAAGGGAATTGGCCGCGATGCTTTGTGCCCGGATCGCGTTCAGGTCACCCGATTTGACAGCATTGCCGTAGAGCTCGGCCACGTTGCTCAGCCCAATCAGATCGGCCCGGACCAGCGCGAACAGCGCTTCGGAGATGCTGCGATCCGTATAGGCGCGCCAGCACTCTTCCGCGCTCTGGCCTGCGCCTGGAATGAACAGGGCACCAAGATAGGACAGGAATCCGCCAACCACGGGCAACAGGTTCAGCCCGGCCAGAAGCGCTTCACGGATGGGGCCCCACGGCTCGGCGTCGTCGGCAAGGCCTGATGCCTGCCGGTGACCCGCCGCAGGCACGCCGAGCAGCTCAGACTGGGCCCATGTCGCGGGAACCAGCAGACCCGCCGAGGCGGCGCCCGCGCACTGCAGCCACATGCGTCGGGAAGGGTCCTGCAGCCCCACCGGATGGGGAAGGGGAAGCCTGGAAACAGGAAGTCGAGTCATGGAGATGCTCCGGTCCGGAGAGGTAGGTAGTGAGCCGTGAAGCACGTTGGTTCATGACGCGAGTCAGGGGGATCGCCCCCGGACCGCGCGCTGACCAGCATCGGCTTTGCTGGCCCTCTACGGACACAATCAAGCTATCTGCTGGCTGCTGCGATTCCATCCGTCGCAGATGAATCACCCGCCAGGCCGCTGCGCACTTCCTGCATTGCCAGATACGCGATCCGGGCAGGCGCCGCGTTCCACGCCAGACGACAGGCAAAGAAAAAGCGGGCCGAAGCCCGCTTTTTCATTCCAGCAGAAGCGTGGCGACCGATTACTCGGCAGACACGCCCTCGCCTTCTTCGACGGCCTTCATCGACAGGCGGATACGGCCCTGCTTGTCGACTTCCAGCACCTTGACCTTGACCACATCGCCTTCCTTCAGCACGTCGCCGACCTTCTCGACGCGGTCGCTGGAGATCTGCGACACGTGCACCAGGCCATCCTTGCCCGGCAGGATGGTGACGAAGGCGCCGAAGTCCATGATCTTGGCGACCTTGCCTTCGTAGATGCGGCCCGGCTCGACGTCCGAGGTGATCTGCTCGATGCGGGCCTTGGCAGCCTGCGCAGCGATGGCGTTGACCGAAGCGATGACGATGGTGCCGTCATCCTGGATGTCGATCTGGGTGCCGGTTTCCTTGGTGATGGCCTGGATGGTGGAACCACCCTTGCCGATCACTTCGCGGATCTTGTCCGGGTGGATCTTGATGGTCAGCAGGCGCGGCGCGTAGTCCGACAGCTCCTGGCGCGGTGCGGTCAGGCCGTGGGCCATCTCGCCCAGGATGTGCAGACGGCCGGCCTTGGCCTGCTGCAGTGCCTGCTTCATGATCTCTTCGGTGATGCCTTCGATCTTGATGTCCATCTGCAGGGCGGAGATGCCCTCAGCGGTACCGGCCACCTTGAAGTCCATGTCGCCCAGGTGATCTTCGTCACCCAGGATGTCGGACAGCACGACGAAGCGCTCGCCTTCCTTGACCAGGCCCATGGCGATACCGGCAACCGGGGACTTCACCGGCACGCCGGCGTCCATCAGGGCCAGCGAGGAACCGCAGACCGAGGCCATCGACGAGGAGCCGTTGGATTCGGTGATTTCCGACACCACGCGGATGGTGTACGGGAAGGATTCCAGCGACGGCATCACGGCGAGCACGCCGCGCTTGGCGAGACGGCCGTGGCCGATTTCGCGACGCTTCGGGCCCATCATGCGGCCGGTCTCACCCACCGAATAGGGGGGGAAGTTGTAATGGAACAGGAAGTTGTCCTTGTACTCACCGGAAACGGCGTCGATCACCTGACCGTCGCGGGCGGTGCCCAGCGTGATGGTCACGATGGCCTGCGTTTCACCGCGGGTGAACAGCGAGGAACCGTGCACGCGCGGCAGGATGCCGGTCTTCACGGCGATCGGGCGGACGGTGTCCAGCGCACGGCCGTCGATGCGGACCTTGGTGTCCAGCACCGAGTTGCGCATGGTGCTGTATTCCAGCTCGCCGAATTCCTTCGACAGCTCGGCCGGGTTCCAGCCTTCAGCGGCCACGCGGCCAGCCAGCGACTCGACCACGTCCTTCTTGATCGCCGAGATGGCGTCACGGCGCTGCAGCTTGTCGCGCACCTGGAAGGCTTCACCCAGGCGCGGGCCGATGGCTTCCTGCAGGGCGCTGATCAGCACGTCGTTCTTGGCCGGGGCGACCCAGGTCGACGGCTTGGTGCCGGCTTCCACGGTCAGCTCGTTGATCGCGTTGATGACCTTCTGCATTTCGCGGTGACCGAAGGTCACGGCGCCCAGCATCACTTCTTCGGACAGCAGCGCGGCTTCGGATTCCACCATCAGCACGGCGTTGGCGGTACCGGCGACAACCAGTTCCAGCTCCGAATCCTTCAGTTCGGTCACGGTCGGGTTGAGGATGTACTCACCGTTCTTGTAACCGACCTTGGCAGCGGCGATCGGGCCCTTGAACGGGGTACCGGCCAGCGACAGCGCGGCCGAGGCACCGATCAGCGCGGCGATGTCGCCGTCGATGTCCGGGTTCAGCGACATCACCGTGGCGATGATCTGCACTTCGTTCTTGTAGTCTTCCGGGAACAGCGGACGGATCGGGCGATCGATCAGGCGCGAAATCAGCGTCTCTTTCTCGGTCGCACGGCCTTCACGCTTGAAGAAGCCACCCGGGATACGGCCACCGGCGTAGAACTTCTCCTGGTAGTCACAGGTCAGGGGGAAGAAGTCCTGGCCCTCACGCGCGCTCTTTGCGGCAACGGCGGAGACCAGCAGCACGGTATCGTCGAACTTGACGATGACGGCACCGCCGGCCTGGCGGGCGATTTCGCCGGTCTCAAGCGTGACGGTGTGTTTGCCGTACTGGAAGGTTTTGGTGATTTTTGCCACGGAGGGTGTCCTTGGGATGCTGTCTGCGAATGGACCGTCGGCGACCCGTGCCGCCTGCGGGTGACCGGTCGTTCCGGTCTGAATGCGATGGGGATTACGGTGCTACAAAACAAAACCGCGGCGCATCGCTGCGCCGCGGAGGATTCGTTGCTTAGCGACGCAGGCCAAGCTTTTCGATCAGACCCTTGTAGCGGGTCACGTCTTTCTTCTTCAGGTAGTCAAGCAGGCTGCGGCGACGGTTGACCATCTGCAGCAGGCCACGACGGCTGTGGTGATCCTTCTTGTGGGTCTTGAAGTGGCCGGTCAGCAGTTCGATGCGGGCGGTCAGCAGGGCGACCTGGACTTCCGGGGAACCGGTGTCGGCGGCGCTGCGCTTGTTGTCTTCAATAACCTTCTGGGTGTCGATCGACATTTTCTTTTCTCTTCTGATGCGGGGCCAGCAGGAACGTGTTCACGCACCGCTTGGCTCGCCGTAGGCTGATGATGATCCTGCACGACGCAGGTTGCCCGTGAAAGGGCCGCAAAATTGTAACGGGAGCGCCCTCCCGGAACAAGGTCCGGGACTGAATGGCCCCGGGGAATGTCACAGATTGAAGCGTCGCTGGGACGCCAGCAGGCCGCTTTCATCGACCTGACCCAGCCCGCAGGCCGCGCCGTCGGCGCCATGCACCACCACCAGGCCTTGCGGCCAGCGGGTATCGCGCTGGCGCTGGCCGAGGCAGAAGCGGGCCGCCTGCTGTTCATCCAGGTCGACCCGGGGATAGTCCACCAGACCGGCCGAAAGCGGCAGCAACAGGGCATCCATGCCGGTTTCATCACCGGAATCGGCCAGGCTGCGCAGCTGGTCGAGGGTGACCATCGCCGGTTCAGCGAACGGCTCCACCCACAGGCGACGCAGTGCACTGATGTGCGCACCACAGCCCAGCGCCTCGCCGAGGTCGCGGGCGATGCTGCGGATGTACGTGCCGGACCCACAGGTCACGCGCAGCCGCAGGCGATCCGGCTGCTGCTCCAGTACCTCGATGGAGCGCACTTCCACCTCGCGCTCGGGTGCTTCGATGGCATCGCCGCGACGCGCCTTCACATACAGCGGTTCACCGCCCTGCTTGAGCGCGGAATAGATCGGGGCACGCTGGCGGATATGGCCTGTCAGCGCGGCAAGCGCGGCCTGCAGCGTGTCGGCACTGATCTGCGGTACCGGGCGCTGCAGCAGCACCTGGCCTTCGGCGTCATCGGTGTCAGTGGTCTGGCCAAGCACGATGTCCGCGTCGTAGGCCTTGGCCGAGCCGAGCAGCAGCCCGGCGATCTTGGTGGCCTCGCCGAAACACAGCGGCAGCAGGCCGGTGGCCAGCGGATCCAGGCTGCCGGTGTGGCCGCCCTTTTCAGCACGGAACAGGCGACGGGCGACCTGCAGGGCCGCGTTGGAGCTCATGCCGCTGGGCTTGTCGAGCAGCAGGATGCCGTCCAGGCGACGGAATTGAATGCGGGGTTTCATCGGGGAACGCCAACTTCGGTAGCGCCAAGCCACGCTCGGCGGTCATGATCCGGGAACGGCTGCGCAGTCACCGAGCAAGGCTCAGCGCCGCGCGGGGATCATTCTTCGTTGCTTTCGCGCTTCTTTTCCGCCGCGACGGTGTCGGGCAAATCACGCAGCAGGTTGTCGATGCGCTCACCGCGATCGACCGAATCGTCGTAATGGAAATGCAGCTCAGGCACATGGCGCAGCTTCATCGCACGCGCCAGCTCCATGCGCAGGTGCCAGGCCAGTTCCTTCAGGCCCTTCATCGCTTCTTCGGAGCGCTCGGCCATCAGCGCGGTCACGAAGATCTTGGCATGGGACATGTCGCGGGTGATTTCCACATCGGACACGCTGACCGAGGGCAGCCCGTGTTCGCGCACGGCGTTGTGCACCAGGGTGCCAAGTTCGCGGCGGATCTGGGCGGAAACACGGTCGGTTCGATGGAAAGTCTTGGGCACGCGGCAGGGCTCTTTTATTTGGGGGGTGACACGGTACACGGTGATGCCTTGAAGCAGGACCGGGCCTTTCGGCCCGGTCCCTTGCAGCCTTACAGGGTGCGCGGCACTTCGATACGCTCGAAGCACTCGATCTGGTCACCCGGCTTGACGTCGTTGTACGCCTTCACGCCGATACCGCACTCGGTACCATTGCGGACTTCGTCGACGTTTTCCTTGAAGCGACGCAGCGATTCCAGCTCGCCCTCGAACACCACGACGCTGTCGCGGAGCACGCGGATCGGCTTGTTCCGCTTGACGATGCCTTCCACGATCATGCAGCCGGCGACAGCGCCGAACTTCGAGCTGCGGAAGACGTCGCGGACATCGGCGATACCGATGATCTCTTCGCGGATCTCCACGCCCAGCAGACCGGAAGCCACCTGCTTTACCTGGTCGATCACGTCATAGATGATCGAGAAGTAACGCAGGTCCACGCCGTTGGATTCAATGATGCGACGGGCCGAAGCATCCGCACGCACGTTGAAGCCGATCACGGTGGCCTTCGAAGCGACCGCCGAGTTGGCGTCCGATTCGGTGATGCCGCCCACGCCGGAGTGGATCACGTTGATGCGGATGTCGTCGTTGGACAGACCGACCAGCGCCTGGCTGAGCGCCTGCACCGAACCCTGCACGTCGGCCTTGATGACCAGGTTGAGCACCTGCTGGCCCTCGCCCTTGCCGAGCGTGGCCATGATGTCTTCCATGCGGCTGCCGGCAGACTGCACCAGGCGCGATTCACGGCGCTTGGTTTCGCGCTGCTGCGCCACATCCTTGGCCAGGCGCTCGTCTTCGACCACCACGAAATCATCGCCTGCTTCCGGCACGCCGGACAGACCCAGCACCTGCACCGGAATCGACGGACCGGCCTGGTCCGGCTGCTTGCCGGTTTCGTCGAACAGCGCACGCACGCGGCCGTACTGGATGCCGCACACCAGGTAGTCGCCCTTCTTCAGCGAGCCCTGCTGCACCAGCACCGTCGCGACCGGGCCACGGCCCTTGTCCAGCGAGGATTCGATGACCACGCCGCTGGCGCGGCCGTCGGCCACGGCTTTCAGTTCCAGCAGTTCGGCCTGCACGGAAATGGCTTCCAGCAGGTCGTCGATGCCGAGACCGGCCTTGGCCGAGATTTCCACCATCTGGATGTCACCACCGAAGTCTTCGGAGACGACCTGCTCGGTGAGCAGTTCGTTCTTCACGCGCATCGGGTCGGCACCGGACTTGTCGATCTTGTTGATCGCCACGATCAGCGGCACGTTCGCCGAACGCGCGTGCTGGATCGCTTCCTTGGTCTGCGGCATGACGCCGTCATCGGCAGCCACCACCAGCACCACGATGTCGGTCAGCTTGGCGCCGCGGGCACGCATCGAGGTGAAGGCAGCATGGCCCGGGGTATCCAGGAAGCTGATCACGCCCTTCGGCGTTTCCACGTGGTAGGCACCGATGTGCTGGGTGATGCCACCCGCTTCGCCGGTGGCGACCTTGGTGCGGCGGATGTAATCCAGCAGCGAGGTCTTGCCGTGGTCGACGTGGCCCATGATGGTGACCACCGGCGGACGCGAGACGGCTTCGCCGCGCTCTTCACCGGTAGCGGCCAGCAGCGCCTCTTCGACGTCGTCATTGCCAGCGCGGACCACGACGTGGCCGAGCTCTTCGGTCACCAGTGCCGCGGTGTCGTGGTCGATGCTCATGGTGATGGTCGCCATGACGCCCATCTTGAACAGCGCCTTGACCACTTCGCCGCCCTTCAGGGCCAGCTTGGCGGCCAGGTCGGCGACGGTGATGCTGTCGCCGATCGCCACTTCACGCACGACCGGCGCCGTCGGCCGCTCGAAGGCGTGCGGACCACTGTTCTGGCTGCCGCGGCTGTCGCGACGACCCGGCTGCGGACGGCTGCCCGGACGGCCACGGTTGTTGTTGTTGTTGCTGTTGCCACGGCGCGCACGGTCGGCGGCGGACAGGTGCATCTGGCCGGCGAAACGATCGCCACCCGGACGGTCGGTACGGGCCGGACTGCGGTTGTTGCGGTCATCCGAACGCGGCGGTGCGGCGCCACGCGGCGGCGCGGACGGGCCCCCGGCCGGCGGACGCGCGGCACGCGCTGCGGCCGGCGCGGCATCGGCAGCCGGACGCGCGGCAGCCGGACGGCTGGCAGCAGCGGCTTCGGCGGCCTTGGCGGCGATGGCGGCTTCTTCAGCGGCCTTCTTCTCGGCCTCGGCGCGTTCCTTGGCGGCAACTTCTTCCTCGCGCTTGCGCACGATGGCTTCATCGCGCAGGCGGTCCTTCTCCGCCAACGCTGCCTGTTCATCAAGATTGCGCTGGCGGGATTCCTCCAGCTTGCGCAGGATGTCGGCGCGCTCCTCATCCGGGGTCATGCGCGCGGCCGCCTTGTCGTAGGTGCGCTTCTGGCGCACTTCCACGTTCACGGTGGTCTTGCTGCGACCCGCGTTCACCGTCACTTCCTGGTGCTTGCGGCGGTTCAGGGTGATCTTCTTGGAAGCCTCGGTGGCTTCTTCGACGGCCTGCTCGGGCTTGCCGTGGGCACGGCGAAGGAAGCCCAGGAGCTTCACCTTCTCGGTGCTGGTCACGACCTGTTCGGGACCGCTGAACTTCATGCCGGCACCCGCCAGCTGTTCCAGCAGTTTTTCAACCGGTGTATTGACCAGTTCGGCAAGCTTGCGGATGGTGGTTTGCTGCGACATTCGGATCCTATGATCTTGAGGGCGCCCCCCCGTTTGTGGAGGTAGCGCGGATTCTACGCCCTGATCGGCTCAGGGCCCTGTTCATTGCCGGCTCATTCGCCGCGTTCCAATCGGGCGATCTCCTCGGCGCGGGCAGACAGGATCAGCGCCGCGGCGCGCTCCTGGTCCAACCCCTCGATGCCGAATTCAACCACCTCGTCGGCAGCCAGGTCCGACAGGTCCTCACCGGTGCGCACGCCATGGCTGGCCAGGGCGTAGGCGGTAACCTCGTCCATGCCTTCCAGGGCCAGCAGGTCGTCGGCAGGAACGCCGTCTTCCAGGCCTTCTTCAACGGCCAGCGCCTCGTTGAGCAGCGCGTCACGGGCACGTGCGCGCAGTTCTTCGACGATGTCTTCGTCGAAGCCTTCCACCGCCAGCAGTTCGCCGACGGGTACATAAGCGATTTCTTCGACGGTACCGAAGCCTTCGCTGACCAGGATGCCGGCGATTTCCTCGTCCACTTCCAGCTTGTCCATGAACAGCTGGCGGGCCGAGGTCTGCTCGGCTTCGGACTTGGCAGTGACCTGGTCCTGGGTCATCACGTTCAGCTGCCAACCGGTCAGTCGGCTGGCCAGGCGCACGTTCTGGCCGCCCTTGCCGATCGCCTGGGCCAGGCGGTCTTCGGCGACCGCCAGGTCCATCGAGTGCTTGTCTTCATCGACGATGATCGACTGCACTTCGGCCGGCGCCATCGCGTTGATGACGAAGTTGGCCGGGTTCTCGTTCCACAGCACGATGTCCACGCGCTCGCCATTGAGCTCGTTGGACACGGCCTGCACGCGCGAACCGCGCATGCCGATGCACGCGCCGATCGGATCGGTACGGGTGTCGTGGGCCAGCACGGCGATCTTGGCGCGGTCGCCCGGATCACGTGCGCAGGCCATGATTTCCACCAGGCCTTGGCCGACTTCCGGCACTTCCAGCTTGAACAGTTCGATCATGAACTCCGGCGCGGCGCGGCTGATGAACAGCTGCGGGCCACGCGGTTCGGAGCGCACTTCGGCCAGGTAGCCGCGCACGCGGTCACCGGCACGCAGCACGTCGCGCGGAATGCCCTTGTCCTTCGGGATGAAGCCCTCGGCGTTGCCGCCCAGGTCGACGAAGATGTTGCCGCGCTCGGCGCGCTTGACCACACCGGTGATCAGTTCGCCCACGCGATCCTTCCAGGCATCGACGACCTGCTGGCGCTCGGCTTCGCGCACACGCTGCACGATGACCTGCTTGGCGGCCTGGGCGGCGATACGGCCGAAGTCCGGGTTTTCGATCTGTTCTTCGACGTAGTCACCCACGTCGACGCCTTCGGCTTCGTCGATGGCGTCCATCAGGCGGATCTGGCGGTCCGGGGACTCCATGACCACGTCGTCGGCCACCACTTCCCAGCGGCGGAAGGTCTGGTAGGTGCCGTCCTTGTGGTCGATGACCACGCGCGCCAGCACTTCCTCGTCGGGGTAGCGCTTCTTCGCCGCCGAAGCCAGGGCGGCCTCGATCGCGTCGAAGATCACTTCACGCGGCACGCCTTTTTCATTGGCGACCGCGTCGACTACCAGCAGAAGTTCCTTGCTCATTGGCTCACTCCGCGCGCGGCTTCTTGGCCGCAGGCTCGTTGGATGGATTTTTGGTCGGCTTCGGACGCTTGGCCGGACCGGTCGGCTTGCTCGGGGCCAGCCCCAGCGCCACCCAGTCGGGCATGATGCGTGCCTTGTCGATGTTGTCAGCCGACACCACCAGGGTGGTCTTGTCGACGGTGAAGCTGATCGTGCCCTGCTCCGCATCGACCGAATCGATCCGGCCCTGCAGGCGGCGACGATTGTCCTGCGGCAGCTTCAACTGCACCTTGGCGTTCTGCCCCAGGTGCTGGCCGAACTGGGCCAGGTTGAACAGCGGGCGATCAACGCCCGGCGAAGACACTTCCAGCGTGTAATTGCCGCTGATCGGGTCTTCGACGTCCATCTGTGCGGACACTTCGCGACTGACGCGCTCGCAGTCCTCGACGTTGATGGTGCGCTCGTCCTGCTCGGCGATCAGCACGTCGATGTACAGACGCAGCGTGGCACCGCCGGGTGCGGGCAGATATTCGACGCCCAGCAGCTCCAGGCCCAGCGCATCGACGGTGGGGCCGAGCAGATTCGCGATTTCGGTTGCCTTGTCGCTCACAGCCTGCCTTGTTGTTGAATGTGGAAGAGATCCGGACCGCAGTGGGCCCGTTCCGGAAATGCAAAAGGGCCCGCTGGGCCCTTTGTCCGGTGAAATCCGGTCATTGGATTCCGGCCGCAGGGCGCGCTGACGCGATCCCCTGCGAAGCCCAGCTTCTGGTCGAAGCCGGTGGCGGGATGGGTGCGCTCCATGCAGAGCCAACCATCAGATATACCGCCAGCCCGCTGATGATAGACCTTGCACCGGGTTGGTGCAAGCTGCACGCGGCGTTGCGCGCCCTGAAACGAGAAAAGCGACTCCGTTTCCGGAATCGCTCTCGTCTGATGCCTAGTTGGTAGCGGGGGCAGGATTTGAACCTGCGACCTTCGGGTTATGAGCCCGACGAGCTGCCAGACTGCTCCACCCCGCACCAGAAGCGGAATTATGCAGCATTCTGCTGCGCTGCGCAAGCCCTGTTCGACTTTTCCTGCTGGGCCGGGTGGGCGAACGGGTGAGACCC